>DATBDU010000022.1:0-35941 GCA_036269775.1 Solirubrobacterales bacterium | reverse complement strand
AGGACCTCTGCATGTCCTTCGAGGACTTCGAGGCGAAGGCCGAGCGCCACCGGCCGCGGGCGGCGATCCTCGTCCACATCGGCGGCCATATCGCCTTCGACTCCGAGAAGATCGCGGCCCACTGTCGCGAAAACGGGATCTTCCTTCTCGAGGACTGCGCCCATGCCCACGGGGCCGAGTGGAACGGCGTCCGGCCGGGCGGTTTCGGAGACGCCGGCGTCTATTCCCTATACGCGACGAAGACCGTCTCCACCGGCGAGGGCGGCGTCCTCGTCTCCGCCGACGAGGAGCTGCTCGAGTTCGCCCGCAAGTTCCGCAACTACGGCAAGTTCGAGCACGAGGTCGAGGGGCTGAACTTCCGGATGAGCGAGTTCACCGCCGCCCTCGGCCTGGTTCAGGCCGAGCGGATGGAGGAGATCGTCGCCTGGAAGAACGAGTACGCCCGCGAGCACCTCGACCCGGTCCACCCGGCCCGGCTCGAGCTCCCCGAGGGGATGACCTCGGGCTACTACAAGTACATCGTCTTCGGGCCGATCGAGAAGTCGACCGGCCGCGTCTACGAGCAGCCCTGTCACCGCATCATGGGCCGTTCCGACGACCTGCCGAACACCGATTGGGCGGCCGAGAACCATTGGTGCGTGCCGCTCTATTACCGCCCCGAGAGCCGCGCGGCGGCCCTACGTCAAGAGGAGGCAGCATGAGGGTCCTGGTAACCGGCGGCGGGGGCTTCATCGGCTCCCACGTGGTCGATCGCCTGCTCGACCGCGGCATCACGCCGCGCATCTTTGACCTCAGTGCCTCGCCGTACCACTCGCCGCTCGAGGTCGAGACGTTCACCGGCAGCATCACCGACCCGGCCAACCTCGACCTGGCGATGCGCGACTGCGACGCAGTCATCCACCTCGCCGCGGTCGCCGACGTCTCCCACGTCCTCGCCGACCCGGTGCTGGCCGAGGAGGTCAACACCCGCGGCACCCTCAACGTGCTCGAGGCGGCCGCCGGCGCCGAGGTCGGCCGCGTCGTCTACGGCTCGACCACCTGGGTCTACAGCGACTGCGTCGAGCAGGACGTCAGCGAGGAAACGCCGATCCCGGCCCCCCGCCACATCTACACCGCGACCAAGCTCGCGGGCGAGACTTACTGCGCCGGCTACTCCGAGCTCTACGACCTCGACAGCACCATCCTTCGCTTCGGCATCCCCTACGGTCCGCGCGCCCGTGCCGCCGGCGTCGTCGCCAAGTTCACCGACCTCGCCTTCGAAGGCAAGTCGCTGACGATCGCCGGCGACGGCAGCACGACCCGCAGTTTCATCTACGTCGAGGACCTCGCCGACGGCATCGTCGCAGCGCTGGCGCCGGAGGCTGCCGGTCGCACCTACAACCTCTCCGGCGAGGAGGTCGTGACGATCCTCGAAATTGCCGAGCGCGTGCAGGAAAACACCGACAACTGCGAGATCGTCCACACGCCGCCGCGCCCAGGCGACTTCCCCGGCAAGGCGATCTCCAATGAGCGCGCCCTCGAGGAGCTCGGTTGGAAAGCGGAGACCAGCTTCCGCGAAGGGGTCAAGAAGTACGTCGAATGGGTGCGCGGAACGACTCGCCCGCCCGACCCGATCCCGGGCAAACAGCCCTCGTTGAACGGCAACGAACACGCCGCCGGGGCGCTGCTCTCCGGCGCCGCCCGGGCCGAGGAGCGCCCGCCGCGAGTGCTGGTGCTGACCGCCGACATCGGCGAGGGCCACGATCTGCCGGCGCGGATCATCAAAGCCGACCTCGAAGAGGAGGTCCCCAACGCCGAGGTGGAGATCGCCAACGGCCTTGACGCGATGGGGAAGATCTGCGCCTCGGTTCTTCGCAACGGCTCCAAAGTCACCTTCCGCTGGATGCCCTGGCTGTTCGACATCCAGTACTGGCTGATCACCAAGTTCGCGCCGACTCGCTGGCTCTTCCACCACATCGGCTATTTGGTCGGCGGTCGCGGCCTGACGAAGTTGATCGCCGAGCACGATCCGGATGCCGTCATCTCGACCTACCCGGGAGTCACCGCGGTGCTGGGAATGTTGAGGGAGAACCGCCGCCTGGAGATTCCGGTGCAGTCGGCGATCACCGACCTGGCTGGCTTGCGCTACTGGGCGCACCCGGGGGTCGACCTGCATTACGTCACCCATCCGGAGTCGATCGAGGAGATCGAAAAGCTGATCGGCCCGGGCACCGTCGAGTGGGTGCGCCCGCCGATCTCTAGCGACTTCCTGATGCCGCGTACCCGCCGCGACGCCCGCGAGGCGCTCGACGTGCCGACCCATGCCCGGGTCGTGCTCGTCTCCGGCGGCGGCTGGGGAATCGGCGACCTCGAGGGGGCGGTCCGCTCGGCCCTCGCCGGCGACGACACCCTGGCGGTCTGCATCACCGGCCGCAACGACGCAGCCCGCGAGAAGCTCGAGCGCACCTTCGCCGGCAACGAGCAGGTCCGCATCCTCGGCTTCACCGAGCAGATGAGCGACTGGATGGCAGCGGCCGACGCGATGATCCACGCGACCGCCGGCCTGACCGTGCTCGAGGCCCACATCCGCGGTTGCCCGGTCGTCTCTTACGGCTTTTCGGCCGGCCACCTGCGCGCTAACAACGCCGCCTTCGAGCGCTTTGGACTGGCTGAGGTCGCGCGCTCCGAGCACGAGCTGGAGTCGGTCTTGCGCCACGTCACCCGTGAGCGCCAGTCGCCGGATTCCTCCTTTGCCTCGCTGCCCTCGATCGCCTCGCGGGCGCTCTCAGTGCGGCCGCGGGTGCGGCCGCAGCCGGTCTGGCGCCTGCGTTCCGAGCGTGTCGCCGTCGCCGTCTCCTTCGTCGCGCTGGTGATCGTGCTGATGCTCTCGGTCGTCCACTGGGAGAGCCCCTGGAGCGTCGCCAAGCCGGTCACCAGCCGGATCCACATCGGTAGGGACAACGACGCCCCGGTCGCCGCCGGGGCCCAGCCGCTGCCGGTGCGTCCCGTCGCCCACCGCGCCGAGGAAAACTCCACCCCTTGATCGGAGCGGTGGCGGGGGCGGGCATCGCCGCGGCCGCCGTCGCCTACGCGGGCCCGGCACTGGCGCCGGTCGTGCCGGCGATCGGCAACTCGCTCGGGATCCAGCTGCGCCAGGAGGGGGAGGCCGGTGTCGCCCTCACCTTCGACGACGGGCCGCATCCGCAGGGCACCCCGGCGATCCTGGAGACGCTGCGCGGCGCGGGCGCCCCGGCGACCTTCTTCCTGGCCGGGGAGCAGGTCGTGCGGCGGCCGTCCCTGGTGGCCGAGATCGTCGCCGCTGGCCACCGGGTCGAGCTGCACTGCCATCGCCACCGCAACCAGTTGCGGCTCGGTGCGCGTCAGTTGCTCGAGGACGCCGACCGGGCGAAGGCGGCGATCGAGGATGCCAGCGGCCAGGCGATCGGCGACTACCGGCCGCCGTACGGAATCTTCAGCGCCGTCGGGCTACGGGCAGTACGAAGCCGCGGCTGGCGACCGGTGCTGTGGTCGCGATGGGGACGGGACTGGACGCGCCGCGCCACCCCCGCCTCGATCGCTCGTCGCGCGACCGCCGGCGCCAGGGCCGGGGACATCCTGCTGCTCCACGACGCCGACTACTACAGCGCGCCGGGCTCCTGGGTTCGCACCGCGGCCGCCCTGCCGATCATCCTCGAGGAACTCGAGGCGCGGGGGCTGAGGTCGATTCTGCTGCGCCGCTGAGAGGGAGGCGCGAGGGTCCATTGGTCGCAGCCCGCAAAGGCTTCGTCGAGTTGCTGCGCCATGGTGCTTCTGGGCCGAGCCTGGTCGAAGATCTGCTTTGCCACTAGCTCTCCGTCCTAATAGGGGTCGAGGAAGACTCCCTGCCCGGTCGGACGAAAAAGCTGCACTTTGCGAACTTCTGGGAACGCCTGTTCGCTTTAGGCAGTGCCCACGAAGCCGGCGATCTCCTCGGCGAGCCGCTGTGGCTGATCCAAGGGCACGAAGGTGCTGGAGTCGGGGATCTCGACGATGCGGGCGTTGCCGGCTTCAGAGGCCAGTCGTTCCGCGTAGGAGATCGGGAAGAACTTGTCGCCGGGAGCCCAGGTGAGCAGGATCGGCAGCTCCGAGCCGCGCAGCTTCGCGGCGGCCTCCAGGGTGTAGCGCTTGTTCATGCCGATCGTGACCTTCTTGAGGTCGTGGCGGACGCCGCGGTCGTGCATCCCCGGCTCCATCCAGGAGGAGACCAGCTGAGCGGGGATGGGCGTCCGCGCGAACGGCTTGAAGGCGGCCCGCGCGATTGCGGGAATCCGGAATGGGACCGTCATCGCCGCCATCCCGCCAGGCAGCTTGGCGAGCGGGACCATCGCCTTGAACATGCCGGGCGGGAAGTTCTCATGGGTGTCGCAGTTCGTCAGCACGAGGCGCCCGATCCGCTCGGGGTGGCGGCTGACGAGGACCTGCGACATAGCGCCTCCGGAGTCATTGCCGACGATCGTCACGTCATCGAGATCGAGCGCCTCGAGCAGGGCGGCGATCGTCGCCGCGATACCGGGAGGGGAGAGGTCGGCATCGGGATTCATCGCGATCTGCTGGGCTCCGATCGGCCAGTCCGGCGCGATGCAGCGGTAGCGCTCGGAAAGCCGGTCGACGACGCCGTCCCAGAGGCGGCCGTCGACGAGGTAGCCGTGGACGAATACCACCGGCTTGCCGGTTCCGGCCTCGCGGTAGCGGACCCGGCCGGCGGGAAGGTCGATCTCTTTGCGCTGACTCGGTTCGGCGGGCATCTGGTCCTCCTGGAGGGCTAGCCTCGGTGCGTTGTTTCTATCTATCGCTCACCCCTCCTTATAACATACGTGCAGTATGCATGTAAATCTCAATCCAGAAGAAAAACCAAAACCGGCGAGGGCCGGTTTTGGGCGTCGTACTCAGGCTGAGCGAGCAGAGGCGACGCGGGGGGCACTGATCGCCGCCGCCCGCCGACTCTTCACCGAGCGCGGTTACGAGGCGGTGGGCACGGAGGAGATCGTCCGCGCGGCCGGCGTCACCCGCGGCGCCCTCTACCACCACTTCGGCGGCAAGTCCGGGTTGCTGGATGCCGCCTACGAGCAACTGGAGGCGGAGTCGACCGAGCGCGTCGCCCGGATCGTCCTCGGCTCCGACCTGCACTCTCCTCTCGAGGCGATGGTGGCGGGGATCGAGGCCTTCCTCGACGAGTGCGCCGAGCCCGAACTGCGGCAGATCGCCCTGCATGATGCTCCCGCGGTACTTGGCTGGGACCGCTGGCGGGAGATCGGCGCCGCCAACGGCCTCGGCCTGATCGAGGCGAGTCTGTCGGCGGCGATCGAGGCGGGGGAGATCCGCGCCCTGCCGGTCAAGCCGATGGCGCACCTGCTGCTGGGGGCGCTCGACGAGGCGGCGATGCTGGTCGCCCGCTCCGAGGACTCGGCCAGCCGGAGCGAGGTGACGAGCGTCCTACTGACCATGCTGGAGAGCTTCGCTGTCGCGGACAGCGGGTAGCCGCACCGAGATCTCGCCGCCCTCGATCTCGATTCCGTCGTCGGGGGCGGGCCGTCGGGACTCCTTCTGCGCGTACATCCGCACGTCGGCCAGCTGCATCGCCGGCACCGCAGCATCGGCTTCGTCGGGGACCGTCACCGTGCCCCAGGCCGCGTTGAGCTCGAAGCCCGGCCCGCTCGCGGTCAGGGCCTCGGTAGCGCGCCTGGTGACCTCGCCGTGACGACCGTCGTCGCGGACGGTGAGCACGGCGAACTCGTCGCCGCCGATTCGGTAGGCCCAGCCATCCGCGCCCACGGCCTCTTTCAGCTGGCCTCCCAGCCGCTTCAGCATCAAGTCGCCAGCCGGGTGCCCGAAGCTGTCGTTGTAGCGCTTGAAGCCATTGAGATCGAGCAGCAGCAGGGTCAGCGGCTCCTCCCCGGCGCGCAGGCAGCGGGCGGCCAGGTCGACCTGCATCCGCCCCTGGTTGCCGAGTCCGGTCAGGTGGTCGGTGCGCACCTGTTCCAGCAGCCGCTTGTTCTCCCGCACGCTCATGCCCAGCCGGACGATTACGGCGATCATCGTCGCCGCCCAGAGCACGGTCGTCAGGCCACTGGCGCTGCTGAAGTACTGCATCGCGAAGAGGACGATCATGACGGCGGCGAAGAAGGCCGGGACCATCAGCTCCCGCCAGCCGTCGAAGCGGGCCGCGGGCTGGATCGTGTCGGCCCGCTTCTGCCAGGCCGCGGCGCCGATCCAGGCGGCGGCGATCAGATAGATCGGTTCGATCCAGGCGCCGCCGGGGAGGCTGCCGTCCGTCGACTGCAGGGTGTAGGCGACGTCGGCCACGATCATCGCCGCCAGGCCGAACAGGAGCAACGCCCAGGTCCTTCCCGGGCGCCAGCGGGTCAGCGCGACGACCCCTACGACCAGCGCCAGCAAGAGGATGTCGCCAAGCGGATAGGCGAGCGTGGTGGCGACTTCGATCGTGCTGCCGCTGGCGTGGTCGGCGACGAACTCGAAGACCAGCGCGGCTCCCAGCGCGGCGGTCCCTAGCGCCGCGATCAGGCCGTCCATCCAGAGGCGCCAGTCGAGCTCCTCGGTGCGGGCCCGAACCAGCTGGTAAACGCCGCTTGCCGCCAGGGGATAGAAGGCCAGATAGCCGATGTCTGCCGGTGAGGGGTAGGGAGGCGCCGGGTTGTCGAGGATGGCCGCGGTCCAGTAGATCTCCGCGGCGGCCCAGCTGAGGATCGCCGCCGCGATGGTCAGCCAGGCGCGCCGCTCCGCTCCGGCCTCCCAGGCATGCAGCAGGCAGGCCAGGCCGGCGCTGAAAACCACCGCGTCGTACAGAGGTCCATTGGCCGCGTCGGAGAAGCCGGCGCCGCCGAACCCGAGCCAGTCGTGGAGAGCTACGACGACGGCGCCGCCGAACAGCACGACCCCGATCGCGGTGCGTAGCGAGCGTCTCAGGGGTGCGGCGGCGGCAGGACCCGTTATCTCCACAGAGGGGTATCGGCACGACTTGACCGGTTCTCTAGACTGAGAGAACGATGAAGGCAGGAATTCACCCCGATTACACGCTTGCCAACGTGCATTGCTCGTGCGGCAACCAGTTCTACACGCGGTCGACCAAGGACGACCTGCATGTCGAGCTCTGCTCCGAGTGCCACCCGTTCTACACCGGCAAGCAGAAGCTGGTCGACACCGGTGGCCGCGTCGAGCGCTTCCAGCGCCGCGCCGCTAAGCACCGGGCCGGGAAGTAACCCGTGAGCCCGCCGGTGGGCTCGGCACAGGCATCCCCAACCTCCTCCTCTTCGAACGGAGGGGACCCGCTGCGCATGCCCGACGGCGCCCTGGTCGCCAAGCGCGACGCGCCGGTCGGCGGTCAGGCGGTGCTGGAGGGGGTGATGATGCGCGGCGTCTCGGTCTGGGCTGTGGCGGTGCGCACGCCCGAGGGCCAGATCGAAATCGAGTCCGAGCCGCTCGTTCCCTGGGCTCAGCGTCACCGGATCTGGCGGCTGCCGATCATCCGCGGCGTCGTCGCCCTCGGCGAGTCGATGAAGATCGGCTTCAAGGCGCTGGCAATCTCCGCTAACGCGCAGATGGAGGAGGACGAGGAGGGCGACAAAGAGGAGATCGGCGGCTGGGTTTGGGGTCTGACGATTGTCTTCTCACTGCTGCTTTCGGTCGGTCTCTTCTTCGTCGTCCCGGTCGGGCTGACCAGCCTGATCAAGGACCAGCTCGGCTCGCCCTTTCTCTTCTGGCTGATCGAGGGCATCCTGCGGACGGGGATCTTCATCGGCTACATCCTCGCGATCAGCAAAATGCCTGATCTGCGGCGCGTCTTCGAGTACCACGGCGCCGAGCACAAGACGATCTCCTGCTACGAGGCCGAAGACGAGCTGGTTCCCTCGCGCGCCAAGCTCTACTCGCGGCTGCATCCGCGCTGCGGAACCAGCTTCCTGCTGATCGTGATGGTCCTGGCGATCTTCGTCTTCGCCCCGATCGGGCTGCCGGCCTGGTACTGGCTGGTGGCGTCGCGGATCCTCGGCATCCCGCTGATCGCCGGCCTCTCCTACGAGGTGATCAAGTGGGCGGGCAAGAACCGGCGCAAACGCTGGGTGCGGGTGGTGATGTGGCCGGGGCTGATGCTGCAGAACCTGACCACGCGCGAGCCCGACGAAGAACAGTTGGCGGTGGCGATCGCCTCCCTGAATGCGGTCCTGGCTCGGGAGAACCCCGAGGAGGCCGCTAAACAGCAGCACATCGAGATCGTCGCTTAGACGGCTGCAAACCGGCGCATCTCGGGGTCTTCGGTCGGTCGATTTCGGGTCACGCACTGGAGTGCGCTCCCCTCGTCTCCCTCCCTGCATCCCCCGACCTGCTTGGTTTTCGCCGTCTAGGGTTGTCCCTGTGATTGAGCAGCTGGTTGAACAGCTAAAGGCCCGATTCTCGGAGCTGGAGGGGCAGATGTCAGATCCGGAGGTGATCTCGGATCGGGAGCGGTATGCCGAAGTGGGGCGGGAGTACCGGGAACTGCAGCCGGCGCAGGAGCTGGCGGTCGAGTGGGCGACCCTGAAGGACGACCTCGAAGGGGCGCGGGAGTTGTTGGATGAGGGCGAGGACGCAGAAATGCGCAAGGTCGTCGACGAGGCGCCGGCACGGCTGGAGGAGCTGGAAGAGGAGATCCGCCTGGCGATGGTCGAGCGCGACCCCAACGACGACAAGAACGTGATCGTTGAGATCCGTGGCGGCACTGGCGGCGACGAGGCGGCCCTGTTCGCCGGCGACCTTTACAAGATGCTGACCCGCTACGCCGAGGAACGCGGCTTCTCGACCGAGGTCCTTTCCCAGTCGGTCTCGGAGATGGGCGGCCTCAAGGACGTCACCTTCGCGGTCAAGGGAGACGGCGCCTACTCGGTCTTCAAGTTCGAGGGCGGTACCCACCGGGTGCAGCGGGTGCCGGAGACGGAGTCGCAGGGTCGCATCCACACCTCGACGGCGACGATCGCGGTGCTGCCAGAGGCCGAGGAGGTCGAGATCGAGGTCGACCAGAACGATCTCCAGATCGACGTCTACCGCTCCTCCGGGCCGGGCGGTCAATCGGTCAACACGACCGACTCGGCGGTGCGGATCACCCACAAACCGACCGGGATCGTCGTCTCGATGCAGGACGAGAAGTCCCAGCTTCAGAACAAGGACCGGGCGATGCGGGTGCTGCGGGCGCGGCTGTACGAGCGCGAGCTGGCCGAACAGCAGGCGAAGATCGCCTCCGAGCGCAAGGCTCAGGTCGGCAGTGGCCAGCGCTCCGAGAAGGTGCGTACCTACAACTTTCCCCAGGGTCGGGTCACCGACCACCGGATCAAGCTGACCTCGCACAACCTCGAGGGCGTGCTCGGCGGCGATCTCTCGGAGTTCACCGACGCGCTCTCAGCCGAGGAGAAGCGGCAGCGCCTCGAGACCGCGGCGGTCGGCTGATGTGCCTCCCGAGGTGATTAGGGAAGCCTTGACTTCGGCCACCGACGCCTTGCTGGCGATGGGCGTCGAAGACCCCCGCCTCGACGCTGAAGTGATGCTGGCCGAGGCGACGGGCCGAGAGAGGGCGGAGCTGCTGGCGAACCCGAATGCCGAGCTGCCGCCGCCGGCGGCGCGGCTGTACGGGGAAATGGTGCGGCGGCGGCTGCGCCGCGAGCCGGTCGCCTACATCGTCGGGCGCAAGGGTTTTCGCCACCTAGACATCGCCGTCGACCGGCGGGTGCTGATCCCGCGCCCGGAGACGGAGCTGCTGGTCGAGATCGCACTCGAGCGGGCGCCGGCAACGCTGCTCGACGTCGGCACCGGCTCTGGCGCGATCGCCCTCGCCATCGCCGCCGAGCTGCCGGAGTGCGAGGTGACCGCCAGCGACACCTCGCCGCGGGCGCTGGAGGTGGCAGGCGCGAACGCCGATCGCCTCGGCCTCGCCGATCGCGTCCGCTTTTTTGCCGGCTCCGTGCCGGCTGAGGAGGAGTTCGATCTGGTCCTCGCCAACCTGCCCTACGTCGCCGAGACCGACTGGCCCTCGCTGCAACCGGAGGTCACCCGGTGGGAGCCGCGCGAGGCGCTGCTCGCCGGTCCCGACGGCCTCGATGCCTATCGGGCATTGCTCGGCGAGCGCGGTAGAGGTTTCGGTCGCTATGCGACTGAAACCTCTACCGCGCTCGCGCTCGAGGTGGGGGAGGGGCAGGCGAATGCCGTCGAGGCACTGCTGCGGGAGGCGGGCTTCGCGCGCATTGAGATCCGCCGCGACCTGGCTGGCATCGAGCGGGTGGTGATCGGCGAACGATGAGCGGAGGCACGGAGATCGTCAGGGTCGAGGCGGGGGCCGCCGCCACCGCCCGCGCCGCCCTCGAGAGCTGCATCGCCGCCGGCGGCATCGCCGTCTTCCCCTCCGACGGGCTCTACGGGCTTGCCTGCGATCCCCTCGACGGGGACGCGATCAGGCGCATCCACCGGCTCAAGGGCCGCGATGACGGCAAACCCTCGGCCGTCATGTACTTCTCGCCACTGGCAATGCGGGAGCTGGTCGCCGAACTCGGCCCGCGCACCGGCGCCGCGGTCAGCGCCCTCCTGCCCGGCCCGGTGACGCTGATCGTCGCCAACCGGGGCCACCGCTACCCGCTGGCCTGCCGCGCCGATCTCGAGCGTCTGGGCATCCGCCTCATCTCCGGCCCGCTGGCCGGCGCCATGTGCCCCATCTTCCAGACTTCGGCCAATGTCAGCGGCAAATTCGCTCCTGCCAGCCTCGACCAGGTGCCGGCGGAGATCGTCGAGGGCGCCGACTTGGCAATCGACGCGGGCACCCTGCCCGGTCTGCCCTCGACCGTGGTCGACTTCACCACGATTGAGGAGGACGGCGCCTGGAGGGTGCTGCGACCAGGCGCGCTCTCCCCCGGCGATCTCGCGAGCGCCCTGGCCTCCGTCGGCCTCGGTTAAAGCGGTGGTTCAGCAGCGGTCGTCGCCTGCGAAGGGCAGGCGGACCAGGCGCTGGGAGGTGTTGTCGTCCTCGTTGGACTCGAAGAGCAGCTGCTCGGGGTCGACGGTCATCACGAAGGCGAAGCAGCCGCGCAGGCCGGAGACGTCGATCCACTGCCTGTCGTAGTCGGCCGGATAGACGTCGGACCAGCCGACCGAGGTGCCGAGGGTGACGCGCTTGCGGTAGGGGTTCTGGTCGCAGCCCGGGTAGTGGCGGTTCTCGGGCGAGCGGCGGCCGGGCCGGGTCCGCTCGAGATCCCGCAGGCAGTAGTTGAGCTTGGGGCTGACGCGGACGACGTCGCCGAGCTTGCCATCGGGGCCGACTCGGCGCAGCTCGAACTGGGCCAGCTGGTGCACCTTCCAGTAGGAGCCACCGAAGTACTCGCCGACGTCGGTGAAGCGCAGCGTGGCGCCGCTCCTGACCGTTACGTGGCCGCCGCCGGCGCGGTAGATCCGCTGCGTCGTCCGCATCGTCCGCCAGCCGTTACGGCGACCGTGCACCTCCATCGGCCCGCGGCCGCGGCTGCGGACGTCGCTGGTCGCGCGCAGCAGCTGCCGGCCGTAGCCGTACTGGAGGTAGAGATCGGCGGGCGGGCCGATCCGCAGGTTGGGGCAGAGCAGGCTGGCCGCCTCGGGGCCGGCGCAGGGGTTCTGCGCCGCGACCGCGGAGCCGCTGGCCAGTGACCCCGCGACGAGCACCAGGACGATGACGGAGAGGGCCCTTCTCACCCGGCTCAGACTATCCCGAGCCGTTGCTATGGTCGCTCGCCCATGAGCGAGCTGCCAGAGAACTTCCAGACCGCGCCGCTGGCCGAGGTCGACGCCGAGATCGCCGCCGTCCTCGATGGCGAGCTGCGGCGCCAGCAACGGACGCTGGAGATGATCGCCTCGGAGAACTTCGTGCCCCAGGCGGTGCTCGACGCGGTCGGCTCGGTGCTGACCAACAAGTACGCCGAGGGCTATCCCGGCCGCCGCTACTACGGCGGTTGCGAGGAGGTTGACGTCGCCGAGGAACTGGCGATCTCGCGCGCCAAGGAGCTGTTCGGCGCCGAACATGCCAACGTCCAGGCCCACGCCGGCGCCCAGGCCAACAACGCCGCCTACATGGCCCTGATCGAACCGGGTGACACGATCCTCGGGATGGCGCTCGACCACGGCGGCCACCTCAGCCACGGGATGAAAATCAATGTCTCCGGCAAGCTCTACAACCCGGTCGGCTACCACGTCCGCCGTGAGGACTTCTGGGTCGACATGGACGAGGTGTCCCAGCTCGCCAAGGAGCACAAGCCGGCCCTGATCGTCGCCGGCTGGTCGGCCTACCCGCGCCAACTCGACTTCGCCGCCTTCCGCGAGATCGCCGACTCGGTGGGGGCCAAGCTGATGGTCGACATGGCCCACTTCGCCGGTCTCGTCGCGGCCGGCGAACACCCCAATCCTGTCGTCCATGCCGATGTTGTCACCAGCACGATCCACAAGACGCTCTGCGGCCCCCGCAGCGGCATGATCCTCTGCCGCGAGGAGTACGCCAAAGCCGTCGACAAAGCGGTCTTCCCCGGTCAGCAGGGCGGCCCGTTGATGCACACGATCGCCGCCAAGGCGGTGGCGATGAAGATCGCCGCCAGCGAGCAGTTCCGCCAGCGCCAGCGGCAGACGATCGCCAACGCCCAGGCCTTCGCCGCCGGCCTCGAAGCCGACGGCATCCCGGTCCTCACCGGCGGCACCGACGTTCATCTGGTTCTCGTCGACTTGACCCCGACCGGACTCGACGGCCAGACCGCTGAGGACCGGCTGGAGGAGGTCGGGATCACGGTCAACCGCAACGCGATCCCCTTCGACCCACGGCCGCCGATGAACCCTTCGGGGCTGCGGATCGGCACCCCGGCGCTGACCACGCGGGGGATGGGCGAGGAGGAGATGACCGAGATCGCCGCCGTCATCGCCGCCGCCCTCGGTTCCGATTTCGATTCTCAGAAGGACGGACTCGCGGCTCGCACCGCGGCCCTGATGGATCGTCATCCGCTTTACCCGCAGCTTTCGCCAATCGCAGTCTGAGGATCCGCTTTGTCGCACCCGCGTCGCCGTTGGCTAGGGTCAGCGCCGTGAGGATCTGGGTCGATTGCACCGCCGCCGCGCACCCGTTGGTCTTGAGGCCGTTGATCGAGCGCCTGGAAGCGCAGGGCCATGATGTGTTCATCACCGCGCGGGAGTATGGGCAGACGGTGGGGATTCTGGAGCGGTTGGGGATGCGCTACACCGTGGTCGGGGAGCACGGGGGAGCTTCCAAGTTGGGCAAGGTGCGGGCGCTGGGGGGGCGGTCGGCGCGGTTGGCAAAGCTGATCTGGAAGCGGGCGCCGCAGTTGGCGATCGGGCACGGTTCGGTCGACCTCGCCGTCGTCGCGGCCAGCTATCGGATTCCCTCGGTGCAGATGCAGGACTACGAGTTCGCGCAGCTGCAGCGTCAGATCAGCTTTCGGCTCGCCCGCCGGGTGCTGGCTCCCGAGACGATCCCGCTGGAGCGGCTGGCGAAGCTCGGTGCCAAGGGGGAGAAGCTAGTCCGCTATCCGGGCCTGAAGGAGGAGTATTACCTGGCCGACTTCGAGGCCGACCCGGCGGTGCTGGGCGAGCTCGGCCTCGATCGCGAGAAGGTGCTGGTCGTCGTGCGGCCGCCACCGGAGACCTCCGAGTACCACGCCCGCAACGATCTCTACGGAGCGACGATCGAGCGGCTTGCCGCGGCCCCCGAGGCGCAGGCCGTGGTCATCCCCCGCACCGAGGAGCAGGGGGCGGCAGTGCGGACCCGCGGCGCCGCCAACCTAGTCGTCCCCGAGCGGGCGATCGATGCCCAGAGTCTGATCGCCTACGCCGACCTCGTGGTCAGCGCCGGGGGGACGATGAACCGCGAGGCGGTGGCGCTCGGCACGCCCGTCTTTTCGACTTTCAGCGGTCGCATGGGCGGGGTCGACGAGGCGCTGATCGCTGACGGCCGCCTGCAGGTCCTCGCCGACCCAGCGGCGCTGGAGCTGCGCAAGCGCGATTCGCCGGTCGGCGTCCGTCACCCGCGCGACGCCGCCGTGCTCGTCGAAGGAGCTCTCGGCGCTGTCGACGGGCTCAAGTAGCCTGATCCGGCCCGCTTTCCGTCAGGGGCAGAAAGCTCAATGGCCGTGACCACGACCGACGCCGTCTTCGCCTTCCTCCTGGCCGCGGCCATCGCCTGGCTGCTGGTCCCCTACGCTGAGCGGCTTGCCCTCAAAGTGGGGGCGATCGACCTGCCGAAGCCGCGCGGGCTGCACGACAAGCCGATGCCACGCCTTTCGGGGCTGGCGATCCTGGTCGCGGTCGAGGCCGCCGGTTGGATCTGGCTGCCCGGCGACGGTGAGAGCCGCTCGATCCTGCTCGGCGCCGTGGCGATCGCGGCGGTTGGGGTCGTCGACGACGTGCGCGGCCTCGCCGCCTTTCCGAAGCTGGTCGGCCAGATCGCCGCCGCCTCGATCCCGGTCGCCGCCGGGGTCCGGGTCGACAACCTCACCTTGCCCTTCGTCGGCGGCTTCGAACTGGGCTGGCTCGCTTACCCGCTGACCGTGCTGGGGATCGTCGCCGTCGTCAACGTGATCAACTTCCTCGACGGCGTCGATGGGCTCGCCGCCGGGGTCTGCACGATCGCCGCGATCACCCTGGCGGCGATCGCGCTCTCGCTCGAACGCAACGCCGCCGGCGTCCTCGCCGCGCTGACCGCCGGCGCCGCGCTCGGCTTTCTCCGCCACGGCTTCCCGCCAGCCTCCAGCTTCATGGGGGACACCGGCTCCAACCTGCTCGGCTACCTGCTGGCCACCGCCTCGGTGCAGGGAGCGCTGAAGACGAACGCCGTAATCGCCCTCGCCTTCCCGCTGATCGTGCTGGCGGTGCCGATCCTCGACACCGGCTTCGTCGTCGCCAAGCGGCTCAAATACCGGCAGCCGATCTACCAGGCCGACAGTTGGCACTTCCACCACCGGATGGCCAATATCGGCTTCTCCCAGCGCCGCACCGTCGCTTACCTCTATGCCTGGACGCTGGTCATGGCGGGGCTCGCCCTGGCGCTGCGCTTCGTTCCCTACAGCGACAACCACGGCCATTTCAACCTGCTCTGGACCGTGGTCATGGGCGCTCTGATTCTGCTCGCCCTCGCCGCCAGCGTTTACCTGATCTTCGTCTTGGAGATTCTCAAGCTGCGCCGCGGCCGGATTAATCCGGAGACGGGAGAATTTGAGGCGATCGAGCTGGAGCCCCCGACCGGGTAGTGGCAACCCTCACGAAGTGGCTTCACAAAGCCATTCCAGGGCTCTTTTGGGTATAGTCGCCAGTCCGCCCGCTCCGCCCGAGCCGGGCGTCTTTTATGTCTCCTCCCAAGTACGTCGACCTACTGCTGCTGGCCGTCGCTCTCGCAGTCTTTCTGCTGGGCGGGCTGCCCATGCTCGGCTACGCCGTGGCGGCCGCAGCCTGGCTCGCCCAGCGCGGCATCCAGACGCTGGCTGGTCGCCGCGCCCAGGCCGAGCTCTCCGCTGGCAGTCGCCAGAAGGCGATGGGGATCATCGCCGCGACCACGCTCGGCCGCGTCTGGCTGATGGCCACCGCGGTGCTCCTGGTCGGCCTGGCGGAGCGCGAAGCCGGCCTCAGCGCCGCCGTCCTGGTCCTCGTTCTCTTCACGGTCTCCTTCGCGGCGCAGGGCTTTGCCCACCTCTTCGGCGGCGAGCCCGAGGGGCAGGGAGTCGCATGAGCGACGCGGCGACCCCGGTAACCGCGCCCGCCGACGCGGTCGAGCAGCAGAGCGACCCGGCCCCCCAGAAGAGCGGCCTCAGCACCAAAGCCAAAGTCTTCATCGGGCTCGGCGTCTACCTCGGCATTGCGATTTTGATGGTGCTGATCTTCGGCAGCTCCGGCAAAAACGAAGCCTTCCAGCCCCAGAACGAGTTCAAGCTCGAACCGTGGGTCTCGATCCATCTCGCCGGGATCGACCTCAGCATCAACAAGGCGGTCCTCTACCTCGTCCTCGCCAGCGCCCTGACGATCTTCACGATGGTCTGGATCTCGCGCCGCATGCACCAGAAGCCGGGTCGGGTGCAGACCGCGATGGAGGTCGCCTATGACATGACCAAGAACACGATCACTGGCGGCAACCTGGAGCCGAAAATGGCCAGCCGCTGGTTCCCGTTCCTGGCCGCGCTCTTCTTCTGGATCTGGTTCTCGAACATGATCGGCTTCCTGCCGCTGCCGACCAACACTGAGCACACCGTCAACGTCTTCGGCGCTGAAATTCCCTCCTTCGCGATCTACGCCGCCACCGCGAATCTCTCGATCCCGCTGGTCCTGACCCTGGTTGTCTGGGTCTCCTACCACGTCGAAGGCGTCCGGGCCAAGGGCCTCATCAAGTACCTGGCCAGCTGGCTGCCGCCCGGCCTCGAGGACATGAACCCGGCCGCCAAGGGCTTCATCTTCATCATCGAGGCGATCTCCCACTTCGCCCGGCTGATCTCGCTCTCTGTCCGGCTTTTCGCCAACATCCTCGCCGGCCATCTGCTGCTGCTCTTTATGGGCGGTGGGCTGGCGGTGCTGCTCGGCATTGCCGCGCTCGGCGCCCTCACCTTCCCGCTCGCCTTCTTCTTCTTCATCCTCGAGGTCGGGCTGATCGCAACCCTGCAGGCATTTATCTTCTCGACCCTGACTGCCATTTATCTCGGCGGAGCTACCTCCGCCAGTCACTAGAAAAGGAGCGCTTTTTCATGGATCTGTCCCCTGTCATCGCCGCCGTCTCAGACGAAGGCGTGGAAGCCGCCGGTAAGGCCGTCGCCCTTGGCGTCGGTGCCGGTCTGGGCTCAATCGGTGCCGGCATCGGCATCGGCTTCATCTTCGGCAAGGAGATCGAGTCGGTTGCCCGCCAGCCGGAGATGAAAGACGAGCTGCAGAGCATCCGCTGGCTCGGTTTCGCGCTCACCGAGGCCGTGGCCTTCTACACGTTCATCTTCGGCCTGATCGCCTTCTTCCTCTAGGCGCATGGCGTTGCTCGGCTACATAGGCGCGATCCCGCTGGCGGCGGAGAAGGCGGGCGAAGAAGGCGGTGGCAGCTTCCTCGTCTCGCCCGGTCTGGGTCTGATGATCTGGACCCTCGTCCTCTTCCTGTTCACGATGTGGGTCCTCAGCAAGGTCGCCTTCCCGAAAATCCAGGAGGCCCTGGACCGGCGGGCGAAAACGATCGCCGAGTCGATCGAGGTGGCCGAGCGCCAGCGTCGCGAATCCGACGAGCTGCTGGCCGAGTACCGCGGCCGGCTCGCCGAGGCTCGGGAGCAGGCCGACGACATCATGGCCCGCGCCCGCAAATCGGCCGAGACGGCCGAGGCCGAGGCGACCGCCGCCGGCAAGGAGAAACGCGAGGATCTGGTCAACGCGGCGAAGCGGGACATCGAGGCCGAGACCCGGCGCTCGCTGGACCAGATTCGCCAAGAGGTCGCGAACCTGACCGTGCTGGCGACCGAGAAGGTCACCCGCAAAAGCCTCAACGCCGAGGATCAGCGCCGCCTCGTCGAGGAGGCCCTCGGCGAGGTCGACTTCTCGAGGCTCTCGGGGTCGGAGAACTAAGCGATGCAGGACGCCGCACACGCCTATGCCGACGCCCTCTTCGAGGTCGGTAAGGAGAAGGGCAAGCTCGACTCGCTGCGCGATCAGCTCGGCCAGTTCGCCGACGCCCTCGACGGCAACCGCGACTTGCAGGTCTTCTTCTTCAGTCCTTACTTCTCCTCGGCCGAGAAGATCGATGGGGCGAAGCGGGCGATCGTCGGCGCCGACCCCGAGTTCGTCAACTTCCTGGCGCTGCTGATCGAAAAGCAGCGGATGACGGAGATCTTCCGCATCCGCCGTCAGTTCGAGGAGTTGTGGAAGCACGAGAACCGCCGCATCGACGTGACCGTGACCAGCGCGGTCGAGCTCGACCCGGCGGTCGTCGGCAAGATCGGCGAGGAGATTCAGCGCCAGACCGGCCAGGAGGTCGACCTGGCCAGTCGCGTCGACGAGGAGATCCTCGGCGGCGTCGTCCTGCAGGTAGGAAACATGGTCCTCGACGCGAGCATCCGCAGTCGCCTGGAGAAACTTCGAAAGAGCGTCGCGCAAGCGGCGTAAGGAGGCAGAGAGCACCAGATGGAGATCAAGCCGGACGAGATCGCAAGCATCCTGCGCGAGCGCATCGAGGGGTTGGAGACGGACTCCGCCGACCTCTCGGAGGTTGGCACCGTCCTCTCCGTGGCCGACGGCATCGCCCGCGTCCACGGCCTCGACAACTGCATGGCGCTGGAGATGTTGGACCTGCCGCACGGTGTCACCGGGCTGGCCCTCAACCTCGAGTCCGACAACGTCGGCGTCGTCCTGTTCGGCGAGTGGGACAAGATCGTCGAGGGCGACACCGTCAAGCGCACCGGCCACCTGCTGCGGATCCCGGTCGGCGAGGAGCTGCTCGGCCGCATGGTCGACCCGCTCGGCCGCCCGCTCGACGACCGCGGCGACATCGCCACCACCGAGACCCGCCCGGCCGAGTTCAAAGCGCCCGGCGTGGTCGAGCGCCAGCCGGTTACCGAACCGGTCCAGACCGGCCTGATGTCGATCGACGGCATGATCCCGATCGGCCGCGGCCAGCGAGAGCTGATCATCGGCGACCGCCAGACCGGCAAGACGGCGATCGCGATCGACACGATCATCAACGCCCGCGACAAGGACATGGTCTGCATCTACGTCGCGATCGGCCAGCGGATGTCGACCGTCGTGCAGCTCAAAGAGGTGCTCGAGGAGAACGGCGCGATGGAGAACACGATCATCGTCGCCGCCCCCGCCGACGAGGCCGCCCCGATCAAGTACATCGCCCCCTACGCCGGCACGGCGATGGGCGAGCACTTCCTCTACAACGGCAAAGCCGCGCTGGTCGTCTACGACGACCTCACCAAACACGCCTCCGCCTACCGCCAGATGTCGCTGCTGCTGCGGCGCCCGCCGGGTCGCGAGGCCTACCCAGGCGACGTCTTCTACCTGCACTCGCGGCTGCTCGAGCGGGCGGTCAAGCTCAACGACGAGCTCGGCGGCGGCTCGCTGACGGCGCTGCCGATCATCGAGACCCAGGCCTCCGACGTCTCCGCCTACATCCCGACCAACGTGATCTCGATCACCGACGGGCAGATCTTCCTCGAGCCCGACCTCTTCTTCTCCGGCGTCCGGCCGGCGATCAACGTCGGCATCTCGGTCTCCCGGGTGGGCGGCAACGCGCAGTCCAAGGCGATGAAGAAAGTCGCCGGAAAACTGCGCCTCGACCTCTCCCAGTACCGCGACCTCGAGGCCTTCGCGCAGTTCGGCTCCGAGCTCGACGCCGAGACCCAGAAAGCGCTGACCCGCGGTCAGCGCCTGGTCGAGCTGCTCAAACAGAAAGAGCGCGAACCGCTCAGCGTCGGCGACCAGGTCGCCTCGATCTACGCCGGCACCGGCGGTTTCCTCGACCGGGTTAAAACCGAGCGCGTCGGCGAGTTCCTCGCCGACCTGCGGGTCCGGCTGCACTCTGAGAAGGCCGACCTGCTGAAGCGGATCGAGGACAGCGGCAAGCTCTCCGACGAGGACGAGGAGGAGCTGGGCACGGCGATCAAGGACTTCGTCGACGACTTCGGCGCCGACTTCGACGAGAACGGCGACCCGGTCGAGGCCGGCGAGTCCGACCGTGTCAAATCAGCCGACGAGAGAGAAACTCCTTCTCGCACCGCCGACGCTGAGGAGGTCTCGGTCTGACGGATGCGCGTCGGGGGCCCCGATCAGGGGCGCCTGCGGGCGAGGTTTACGTTCTCGGCACCCCTGATCGGGGCCTCCGGGCGTAGCCGTCGATTCGACTAGCTCATGGCCAATCAGAAGGAAGTCAGAAGTCGGATCGCGTCGATCAAGAACATCAACAAGATCACGCGGGCTATGGAGATGGTCGCCGCCGCCAGGCTGCGACGCTCAGAGCAGCGGATCGCGGCCCTGCGGCCGTACGCGGAGGGAATGCGCAAGCTGACCCGTCTGGCGGCTGAGCAGGCCGGTGGGCTGCCGCGGGTGCCGGTGCTCGACGAGCACGACAAGCTCGAGAAGGTCGGCGTCGTCCTGGTCACCGGTGACCGCGGCCTTGCCGGCGCCTTCAACACCAACGTCATCCGCGAAGGGGTCCGGGTCCGCGACCGCGTCCGTGGCGAGGGCGCGGAGACCTCGTTCTCCGTGGTCGGCCGCAAGGGCGTCTCCGCCCTGACCTTCCGCAAGCTCGACGTCCGCACCTCCTACGTCGGCTTCACCGACCGGCCGGCGTTCGCCAACGCCCGCGAGATCGGCGAGGAGCTGACTGCGCGCTACGTCGAGGAGGACCTCGACCGGGTCGAGCTGGTCTACAACCGCTACGTCTCGCCGCTGACCCAGCACGTCTGGCGCCAGACCCTACTGCCGCTGCAACAGGCAGATGTGATCGGCGAGGGCGCCGAGGAGGATGGCGCCGAGGAGGAGCCGACCGAGGCGGAGCGGGCCCAGAGCAAATCGCAGTGGGAATACGAGCCCGAGCCCGAGGAGCTGCTGGCCCGGCTGATCCCTGAGTACGTGACGATCTCCGTCTACCGGGCGCTGCTCGAGTCCGCCGCCTCCGAGCTCGGCGCCCGAATGACGGCGATGCGCAACGCCGCCGAGAACGCGGAGACGATGATGGAAGACCTGACCCTGGAGATGAACCGGGTCCGGCAGGCGGAAATCACCCAGGAGATCCTCGAGGTCGTAGCCGGCGCCGAGGCGCTGGGCTAGACCCGCACAAACTTGTATTCGAGCAAAGGAACCCATGGCTGAGAGCAACAACGGAACCAACGTAGGACGCGTCGAGCAGGTCACGGGAGTGGTCGTCGACGCGGTCTTTCCCGAGCAGCTGCCGGAGATCTACGCGGCCGTCAAAATCGAGATGGCCGGCGACGGCGACAACGAACCGACCGAGCTGATCTGCGAGGTCCAGCAGCACCTCGGCGACGATCGCGTGCGGACCGTCGCGATGGACGCCACCGACGGGCTGCAGCGCGGCGACAAGGTCGTCGACACCGGCGGCCCGATCACGGTTCCGGTCGGCGACGCCACCCTCGGCCGGATCTTCAACCTGCTCGGCGAGCCGATCGACAACGGCCCCGAGATCGAGGTCGAGGAGCGCTGGCCGATCCACCGCCCGGCCCCGAAGGCGTCCGACCTGACCCCGACCCAGGAGATCCTCGAGACCGGGATCAAGGTCATCGACCTGCTCGCTCCCTACGCCAAAGGCGGCAAGGTCGGGCTGTTCGGCGGCGCCGGCGTCGGCAAGACCGTGCTGATCCAGGAGCTGATCCGCAACATCGCCGAGGAGCACGAGGGGCTGTCCGCCTTCTGCGGAGTCGGCGAGCGCTCGCGGGAGGGCAACGACCTCTGGCTGGAGATGAAAGAGTCGGGCGTGATCGACAAGACGATGCTCGTCTTCGGTCAGATGAACGAGCCGCCCGGAGCCCGCCTCCGCGTCGCCCTGTCGGGCCTGACCATGGCCGAGTACTACCGCGAGCAGGGCGGCCAGGACGTGCTGCTCTTCATCGACAACATTTTCCGCTTCGTCCAGGCGGGCTCCGAGGTGTCCGCTCTGCTGGGCCGGATGCCCTCCGCAGTCGGCTACCAGCCAACCCTGGAGACGGAGATGGGTGGCCTGCAGGAGCGGATCACCTCGACCGAGCGCGGCTCCGTCACCTCGATCCAGGCCGTCTACGTTCCCGCCGACGATTACACCGACCCGGCCCCAGCCTCGGTGTTCGCCCATCTCAACGCGACCACGGCGCTCTCGCGATCGATCTCCGAGAAAGGCATCTACCCGGCGGTCGACCCGCTCGACTCGACCTCGACGATCCTCAAGCCCGACGTGGTCGGCGAGGAGCACTACCGGACGGCGACCGAGGTCCAGGAGGTCCTGCAGCGCTACAAGGAGCTGCAGGACATCATCGCCATCCTCGGCATCGACGAGCTCTCCGACGAGGACCGCCAGACGGTCTCACGGGCCCGCAAGATCGAGCGCTTCCTCTCGCAGCCGTTCTTCGTCGCCGAACAGTTCACTGGCCGCACCGGCGAGTACGTGCCGGTCACCGAGACGGTGCGCGGCTTCCGCGAGATCCTCGACGGCGAGCACGACGAGCTCTCCGAGGGCGCCTTCTACATGCAGGGCTCGATCGACCAGGTCACCGAGAACGCCAAGGCCGCAGCGGCGGCCTAGGGGACTGACGTGGCGGCCGAGCACATGCTGGACGTCGAGGTCCTCACCCCGGAGGGGGAGGTCTTCGAGGGCGAAGTGCAGCAGGTCTCGACCCGCACCGAGGTCGGCGAGATCGGCATCCTCGCCAACCATGCGCCGCTACTGGCGGCCCTGCAGCCGGCCGAGCTGCGCCTGCACGTCTCCGACTCCGAGACCAAGCGCTACGCCCAGGCGCATGGCTGGCTGCAGATGTTCGGCAACCGGGCTCGGCTGCTGGTCGAGGAGGCGATCGCGCCGGAGGATCTCGACGCGGGGACGCTGAAAGAGCAGCTCTCCGACGCCGAGCGGCGCTGCTCCGAGCATGACGAGGGGAGCGCGGATTACGCGCGGGCGCAGAAAGACCGTGATCGGGCCGAGGCGTTTCTCGCTATTGCCCAGGGATGAGCGCGGATAGCGGAACCCCTTCCGAGGTTTCTCGTGAGGGGAGACGGGGTGCCCTCGTGGGAATTCAGTCGCGCGCCCTTCGGGCGCCGCTCCAGGAGATGCTGCCCGCCTATGGCGGGCAAATGACAGATTGCATATCGCCGCTTCGCGACATTCCCACGAGGGCACCCCGTCTCCCCTCACGCAGGATCGTCGCGGGGGGCGCTTTTGTCCTTAGTCGCCCTGTGGGCGACCAAAGTCAAGCGCGGTCATGAGCGAGGAGCTGGTAGCTCTCGCCGAGCAGCTGATCGGGTACGAGACGGCCGATGCCGAGTCGATCTCTGAGGCCGCCGACTTCGTGATGGGCTGGCTGGAGGCGCGTGGGATCGAGGCTGAGCGCGACGAGGTTCGCGGTTTGCCGGTGATCAAGGCGGAGGTGGGGCCCGAGGGAGCGCCGACTGTCGTCCTCCACGGGCACCTCGATGTGGTCCCGGGCTTGGCAGGGCAGTTCGACCCAAGGATCGAGGGGGACCGGCTTTATGGCCGTGGCGCCTATGACATGAAGGGGGCGCTGGCGGCGATGTTGGTCGTCGCGGCGGCGATGCGCGATCAGGACGGGGTCCGGGTGCGGCTCGGGATCGTCGGCGACGAGGAGTCCGAGGAGGAGGCCGAGCGCGGCTCAGACCACCTGGTCGACAGCGGCTTTCTCGGCGACTTCGCGATCACCGGCGAGCCGACCGACCTGCATATCGGGATTGAGGCCAAGGGCGTGTTGGCGCTGCGGCTGGAGGTGGGGGGGACGGCGGCGCACGGGGCGACGCCCTGGCTCGGCGACAATGCCGTGCTCAACGCGATCGACGTTTTCCGCAGCATTGAGTCGCTACCGTTTGCCAGGCACAGCTCGGAGCTGTTCGACCGCCCCTCGATCAACCTGGGCCGGATCTGGGGCGGCGACGCGCTGAACAAGGTGCCCGACCGATGCGTGATCGACGTCGACATCCGCTACCTGCCCGATCAGGATCCCGCCGCCGTGCTGGCGGAAGTGCGTGGCCTGCCGGGGATCGAGGCGACCTCGCTCTTCACCCGGCCGCCGGCCACGGTCGACCGCGAGTCGCCCTTCGTGCGCGGGCTGCGCGAGTCGGCGGCGGCACACCATCACGGCGAGCCGATGAGCGTCGGTCGCGACGGCGCTTCCGACGCGGTCTCCTTCCTGCGGGTGGGGGTGCCGGCGGTCGAGTTCGGCCCGATCGGCGCCGGCCATCACGGGCCCGAGGAGTGGGTCTCCATCTCCTCGCTGGAGACCTACCGGCAGGCGCTCGAATCGTTCCTGCGGGCGATCCCGGGCGGGCTCGATGACTGAGCTGCCGGGGGCGGGTATGGCCCCGAAGAAGCCGCCACCATCGGGCGATCCCGAGCCGGCGCCGAAGCCAAAGCGCTACTGGCTGCGTTTCACCCTGGCCTCGTTCCTAATCGTCGCCGTCTCCGCCGCGGCGACCGCGACCAGCATCCTGCTCTACCTCGACAGCATCGCCCACGCGCTCTCGCACAACAACGTCTACAGCAGCAAGCTCAAGCGCTACCTCTCGACGGTCGACGGCGGCGAGCCAGAGAACATCCTCATCCTCGGTTCCGACAAACGGGCCGGCGTCCAGGAAGACTCGGGCCGCTCGGACACGACGATGCTGCTGCGCCTCGACCCCGACCGCAACGCGATCGCGGTGATGTCGATACCGCGCGACCTGAAGACCGAAATCCCCGGCTACGGCACCGGCAAGTTCAACGAAGCGTACGCCTATGGGGGGCCAAAATTGACCCTGCAGACCGTCAAGCAGCTGACCGGACTGCCGATCAACCATGTCGTCAACGTCGACTTCCTCGGCTTCGTCCGCGCCGTCGACGCGATCGGCTGCGTCTATGTCGACGTCGACCGCCGCTACTTCCACTCCAACGCTGGGCTCTCGGCCTCTGAGCAGTACGCCGAAATCAACGTCGAGCCGGGCTACCAGCTGCTTTGCGGGAAAAAGGCGCTGCAGTACGTCCGCTACCGGCACACCGACACCGACTTGGTCCGCTCCTCGCGCCAGCAGGACTTCATCAGCGCCGCCCGCCAGCGGATCTCAATCAAGGACCTGGTCCTCGACCAGACCGGGCTGATCGACATCTTCACCAAATACACCACCTCCGACATCAACGACAAGGAAACGATGCTGCAGGTGATGAAACTGTTCCTCGCCTCCCGCAACGCGGCGATCAAGGAGGTCCACTTTCCGGCCGAACTCGGGCCGAGCTTCGTCTACGCGACGCCGCAGGCGATCAACGGCGCCGTCAACCTCTTTCTCGGGATCGAAGCCAGCGGCGGCCCCCGCGGCTCGCTCGAAGACGGCGAAGAAAGCGGCGGCGGCGCGAAGAAGAAGGGCAGCGGCAAGAAGGGCAAGAAGGCGAAGGCCAAGCCAGAAAAGCCGCATCTCGCGAAGCTGAAGCCACCCGGCAGCGACGGGCTGGTGCCGGCGCGGGAAGCGGGCGAAGCCGAGGCCAAGGCGGCGGCGCGCAAGCTCGGCGCCGGATTCCCCGTCTTCTACCCGACCCGCCTGCCGTCGGGCGCCTACTACGTCGAAAGCAATAGCTATGAACACATCCAGGATCCCCGCGTTTACCACTTCAAAGACAGCGACGACGAGCGCCACGCCGCCTACCGGATGGTCGGGGTGCTCGAACTCGACGACGGCACCCATTACTTCGGAGTGCAGGGCATCCAGGGCTGGGAGGATCCGCCGATCCTCAACAATCCAAGCCTGACCAAGACCATTCACGGGCGCGAATACGAGATCTACGTCGACGGCGATCGGGTCAAGATGATCGCCTGGCACCGGGGTAACAACAGCTACTGGGTCTCCAACGACCTGTTGCAGACCCTGACCAATGACCAAATGGTCGGAATCGCACGGTCGGCAAACGTGATTGTGCCGAAGGCCAAACCGAAGCAGAAAAGGAAGATCGGATGAGCGAGCAGCGAGAGCCAGTAGGGGTCATCGGAGTCGGCTGGGTGGGCCTGGTCACCGCGGCCTGCTTCGCCGAGCTGGGGCACCCGGTGATCGCCCGCGACATCCTGCCCGAGAAGGTGGAGGCGCTCTCGCGCGGAGAGACGACGATTCACGAGCCCGGCCTCGACGAGATGCTGCGCCGCAACGCCGAGCGGATCACCTTCACGACCGCGATGCCCGAGTTGCTCGAGGGCGCGCGCCTGCTCTTCGTCTGCGTCGATACGCCGCCGACCTATTCCGGCGACGCTGATCTCTCCCGGGTCCGCTCGGTGGTCGCGGACCTGCCGGAGGGTGGCGAGCACGTGCTGGTCATGAAGAGCACCGTCCCGGCCGGGACCGGTCAGTCGATCCGCCGTGACCTGCCTGGTCTCTCCTACGTCTCCTGCCCCGAGTTCCTCAAGGAGGGCTCGGCGGTGGCCGACTTTATGGATCCCGACCGGGTCGTGATCGGCGCAGACCCGGGCGACGAGGACGCGGCTGCGGCAGTGGCCCGCCTTTATCAGCCGGTCGGCGAGATCCTCCATACCGACGTTGCCAGCGCCGAGATGATCAAGCTCGCCTCCAACGCCTTCCTGGCGACGAAGATCTCCTTCATCAATGAGATCGCCAATGTTTGCGAGGAGGTCGGCGCCGACGTCGGCGAGGTCGCCCGCGGGATGGGTCTCGACGAGCGGATCGGTCCCTCGTTCCTGCGCCCCGGCATCGGCTACGGCGGCTCCTGCTTCCCCAAGGACGTCAGTGCCCTGAAGATGCTGGCCGGGAACACCGGCTACCACTTCCAGCTGCTGACGGCGGTGATCGAGGTCAACGAGCTGCAGAAGCGTCGCGTGGTCGGCAAGCTGACCGTGCATCTCGGCTCGCTGCTCGGCAAGCGCGTGGCGTTGCTGGGTCTCGCCTTCAAGCCGGATACCGACGACATGCGCGAGGCCTCGAGCCTGGTACTGGCGGCGCGCCTGCAGGGCGAGGGCGCCGAGGTTGTCGCCTACGACCCGGTGGCCGCCGAGCGCGCCGGCCAACTCATGGACTCGGTCACGCTGGCCGACTCCGCGATGGACGCCCTCGAGGGCGCCGACGCCGCCGTGCTGGTCACCGAGTGGAGCGAGTTCGCCGAATTGGATTGGGCTGAGGCGGCCCGGCGGATGGCCCGCCCCCTGCTCGTCGACGGCCGCAACTTCCTCGATCCGGCGGCGCTGCGGGCGGCCGGCTTCGAGTACGAGGGCATTGGCAAGGCTCAGGTAGTCGGAGCGCCGTCATAGCGCTCCCGGGCAAGCAGTGCAAGGACGCAGGGAGCGTGGCGTGCTCTGCACGCGAGCGACCGAGGACGCCGCAATGCGCCGGCCGGGGGCGCTAGGGCGTGCAGGCAATTGTCCTCGTCGGCGGCGAAGGGACGCGGCTGCGGCCGCTGACCAGCGACGTGCCGAAGCCGGCGCTGACCCTGGTCGACCGGCCGTTCCTCGCCTACATGATCGAGTGGCTGGCGGCCCATGGGGTGACCGAGGCGGTGCTCGCCTGCGGCTTCCTGCCCGACGTACTGCGCGAGGCGCTCGGCGACGGCGAACACGCCGGGGTGCGGCTCACCTACGTGACCGAGCCGGAGCGGCGCGGGACGGCTGGAGCGATCCGCTTCGCCGCCGATGCCCTTGGCGACGACCTCGACGACCGCTTCCTGGCGCTCAACGGCGACGTCCTCACCGACCTCGACCTGACCGCTTTGATGGACGCGCACCGCGAGCGCCAGGCACGGGCGACGATCGCCCTCCACCCGGTCGAGGACGCCGCCGCCTACGGCCTGGTCAGCGTCGACGGCGACGGCCAGGTGACGGAGTTCGTCGAGAAGACCGGTGAGGCGGTGCCCGGCGAGATCAATGCCGGCGCCTACTTCCTCGAGCGCTCCGTCCTCGACCTGATTCCGCCCGGTCGCGAGGTCTCGATCGAGCGCGAGATCTTCCCCCTCCTGGTCGGCGCCGGCCTCGGCGCCTTGCGTCTGGACGGCTACTGGATGGACATCGGCACGCCGGAGCGCTACCTGCAGGCGAGCTGGGACATCCTCGAGGGCCGGGTCGCGACGCGGGTGCGACCCACCGCTCCCGGTCTCCTGGTCGGCAGCGGCGCCGAGATCGACGCCGGCGCGACGGTGGGGCCGCGCGCCGTCGTCTCGGCCGGCTGCCGGGTCGGGGTCGGCGCGGAGGTGCGGGACTCGGTACTGCTCGATGGCTGCGCCATCGGCGACGGCGCCAAGCTCAGCGGCTGTGTGCTCGCCCCGGGCGTTAGCGTTGACGCGGGGGCCGAGCTCGCCGGCGCGATCGTCGGCCGGGGTGAGAGAGTCCCCAACCCAGAGATGACCGGCTGACCATGATCGACGACGTCCTCGGCATACCCGACCAGCTTCGCGACGCCCTCTGGCGGATTGAGTCGGCGCGCCTGGAGCCCGCCGACGCGGCGGGGGTGATGGTCTGCGGGATGGGTGGCTCGGCGATCGGCGCCGACCTCGCCGCCGCCGCCCTCGGCAACCGCCTGACCCGGCCGCTGATCACCGTCCGCGGCTACGAGCTGCCCAGCTGGGCAACGCCGGAGTGGACCGTGCTCTGCTGCAGCTACTCGGGCAATACCGAGGAGACGCTCGCCTGCTTTGAGGCCGCCGAGGTGCTTGGCGCCCGCCGCATCGTCGTCAGCACGGGCGGCGCCCTGGTCGAGGGGGCCCGCGAGGCCGGTCTGCCGGTGGTCGGCCTGCCGGGGATCTTCCAGCCCCGCGCCGCGGTCGCCTACATGTTCACTGCCGCCGCCGAGGTGGCGGCCCTAGCCGGCGCTGCGCCCCGCGTCCACACCGAGATCGACGCCGCCGCGGCCTTCCTCGAGCGCGAGGCTGAGCCGCTCCAGGCCCGTGCCGCCGAGATCGCGGCCCAGCTCGAGGGGGCCCTGCCGGTCGTCTACGGAGCCGACCTGACGGCGCCGCTGGCGCGCCGCTGGAAGAGCCAGGTCAACGAGAACGCCAAGCTCCCCGCCTTCTTCTCGGAGCTGCCCGAGGCTGATCACAACGAGCTCTGCGGCTGGAACGCGCCCGGCGCCGATCTTGCCGCCGTCTTCCTCGAGGACAGCGATCAGCACCCGCGGGTGCGCCGTCGCTTCGAGCTCACCGCCGCGGCCATCGCCGCTGACGGAGCCGCGACGGTTCGCGTCGAGACCGCCGGCGAGACCCGCTTCGCCCGCCTGCTTTGGGCGACGATGCTGGGTGACCTGGTCTCCCTGGAGCTGGCCCGGGCGCGCGGGGTGGACCCGCTCCCGGTCGAGGCGATCGAGCGCTTCAAGGAGGCGATGGGGCCGGTATGAGGGCGATGGTCCTTGCAGCTGGTCTGGGCACTCGCCTGCGGCCGATCACGTACGAGATGCCAAAGCCGATGGTGCCGGTGCTGAACCGGCCGGTGATGGAGCACATCGTTCGCCTGCTCGCCCGTCACGGCTTCACCGAGACGATCGCCAACCTGCACTGGTTCCCGGACCTGATCGAATCCCACCTCGGCGACGGCACCGAGTTCGGGGTCGAGCTCACTTACAGCCCCGAGCAGCAGCTGCTCGGTACCTCCGGCGGCGTCCGCAACGCCGCCGGCTTCCTCGGCGACTCCTTCCTGGTCATTTCCGGCGACGCCCTCACCGACATCGACCTGACGGCGATGCGCGAATACCACGAATCCCACGATGGGATCGCGACCCTGGCGACCAAGCGGGTCGACGACACCAGCCAGTTCGGGGTGGCGATCACCGGCGCCGACGGCCGCATTCAGGGCTTCCAGGAGAAGCCCGACCCGGCCGAGGCGCTCTCCGACCTGGCCAACTGCGGCATCTACATGTTGCGCTCCGAGATCTTCGACTTCTTTCCGTCGCCCGGGACCAGTAAAGCGGCCGGCCCCGGCGATCCCGCGGGCTTCGCCGACTGGGCGATGGACGTCTTCCCGCGCCTGCTGGAGGGCGATGTGCCGTTCTACTCGCACGAGATCGACGCCTATTGGAATGACGTCGGCAACCTCGAGGAGCTGCGCCAGGGAACCCTCGACGCCCTCAGCGGCGCTGTCGCGGTCGAGCCTGGGGGGGAGCTGGTGGAGGGCTTTCGCAGCGGCTCGGCGGACGCCGACGAGGGCGCCCTGCGAGGCCCGGTGCTGCTCGGCAGCGGCTGCGAGATCGGCGATGACGTGCGCATCGACGGCCCCGCGGTGATCGGCGACGGGGTCCGCGTCGGGCCCAACAGCCGCTTGCGCGAGGTGATCCTCCTGCCCGGCGCCGAGGTTCCCGCCGGGTCGGTCCTGATCGACGCGATCGCCGGGCGCCGCGGCTGACCTGAGCTGAGGCGTGTGAAGGGGAGGATGCCGATACCCCTCCCCGGAATTTGTCGCGCACCCTTCGGGTGCGGCTCCGGATGATGCTGTCCGCCTATGGCGGACAGGAATCAGATTGCATGTCGCCGCTTCGCGACATTCCCGGTGAGGGGTATCGGCATCCTCCCGTCGGGCCGTCGTCTAGGCCCGCGGCAGCTTCAGGCCGACTACCGAATCAAGCCTCGTCCCTCTTGAGGTTCCGGGGGCCATCGGCCCGTCCTGATGCTGCGTGTGGGCGAGGGATGACCGAATCCCTCTACGAAGACTTGACGTTGCGCGCACCACGCGTGCGCCCGTGCCGCGGAGGATCGCTGGATGGAGATCCTCCACGCCGTCGCCGCCGCAGTCGTGCCGCCGTTGTGCGCCGCCTGTGGGCGTTCCTGCCGCTCCGAGGCGGTCGTCTGCACTCGCTGCGGCCGGCGGCTGGCGTCGGCGGAGCCGCTGCTCGGCAAGGGGCCGCCCGGCCTGGATCGTGCCTGGTCCTCGGCGCCTCACGAGGGCGTGGCTCGCAACCTGGTCGCGGCGCTGAAGTTCCGGCGGCTGCTCCCGGTCGCCGACCTGATGGCGGACCGGATCCAGTGGCTGGCCCCGGCCCACATGCTCAGCGGCGCGATCGTGCCGGTGCCGCCCGCCCCCTCGCGGCTGCGCCGGCGTGGCTTCGATCCCGCCGGCGAGCTGGCGGCGGCCCTGGCCGAGCGCCTCGACTCACCGCTGGAGGCCTGCCTGGCGCGGCGGGGAGGGCGGCGGCAGGTCGGTCGCCGCCGCGCCGAGCGGATCGGCCAGCCGCCGCGGATCCACACCACCGGAACCGCTCCCCGCAGCGTCCTGCTGGTCGACGACGTGCTCACCACCGGGGCAACGATGACTGCCTGCGCGCAGGCCCTGCGGGCGGCCGGAGCCGCCCGCGTGGTCGCCGTGACTTTCGCCCGACGTTTGTAGGGCCTAGCTCTTTTACGGGTGGAGCTCGGCGGGGCGGCCGCGCATCTGGTCGACGAGATGCCGCGTCTTGCTGCGCTTGCGCCGCAGGTCGCGGTGCTTCTTGACCTGCCGCCGTACGTCCTCGGCGAGGTCGCGCACGGTGTGGGTCATCTCCGGCGAAGCCTCGCGCGCATGCAGGGTCACACCCTTGAGGTAGAAGGTCGCCTCAGCGACCTGGCTGTCGGCGATCGAGGGATTGCGCTCCTCTGAGAGCACGACCTCGAGCGTCGCCAGGGCCGAGACCTGCCGGCCGAGGCGCTGAAATCGTTTCCGCACCATCTCACGCAGGTCATCCGTCATCTCGACGTTCCGGCCCCGAATCTCTATCCGCATGAGTGCCTCCTTGGTGGTTTCGTTCCGATCGTACGCCCGCTACCCGCTTTGAGCAAGAGGCAACGGACGGTTGCCCAGTCCACACCGCTACCCTTGACCGATGCCTGCAATGGACCTTGTCACCAAGGCCTTGCGCGCCGGGGAGGGGCGCAAGTTCAAGGCCTACCAGAAGCGCGCCGAGGCGATCAATCGCTTCGAGCCGGAGATGGAAGCCCTCTCCGACGCGGAGATCCGCGAGGAGGCCGACTCGCTGCGTGAGCGCGCCCGCAACGGCGAGTCGCTCGACGACCTGCTGCCGGAGGCCTTCGCACTGACCCGGGAGGCGTCGCGGCGCAGCACCGGCCAGCGCCACTATGACGTGCAGCTAATCGGCGGCATGGTGCTCCATGACGGCGCCATCGCCGAGATGCGGACCGGCGAGGGCAAGACCCTGACCGCAACGCTGCCGGTCTTCCTCAACACCCTGGCCGGCGGCAGCGTCCATCTGGTCACCGTCAACGACTACCTGGCCCGTCGCGACGCGGAATGGATGAAGCCGATCTACGACGCGCTCGGGGTCAGCGTCTCCGCCGTCCAGGACGCCGATGACCACGCGACGAGGCAGCGAAAGTACTCCGGGGACGTCACCTACGGGACCAACTCCGAGTTCGGCTTCGACTACCTGCGGGACAACATGTCGCCCTCGCTCGAGCAGTGCGTCCAGCGCGGCCATCACTTCGCGATCGTGGACGAGGTCGACAACATCCTCATCGACGAGGCGCGGACGCCGCTGATCATCTCCGGTCAGCCCGAACAGGCCGCCCAGACCTATTACACCTTCGCTCGTCTGGCGAAACAGCTGGTCGGCGTGCAGGCCAAAGAGAAACTGAAATCGCTCGGCGAGAACAAGGACACCTCCGAGGTCGACTACGACTACGAGTACGACGAGAAACACAAGACCGTCGCCCCGACCGAGCGGGGGGTGAAGAACACCGAGCAGTTCATCGGCGTTGACAACCTCTATCTGGGTGAACACGGCGGCCTCGTCAACCACCTCAGCCAGGCGCTCAAGGCCGAGTCGCTCTACAAGAAGGACAAGGACTACGCCGTGATCGACGGCGAGGTGATGATCATCGACGAGTTCACCGGCCGCATCCTCGAGGGGCGGCGCTGGTCGGAGGGTCTCCACCAGGCGGTCGAGGCGAAGGAGGGGGTGGCGATCCGCGAGGAGAACCAGACCCTGGCGACGATCACGCTGCAAAATTACTTCCGCCTCTACGACAAGCTCTCCGGGATGACCGGAACCGCCCTCACCGAGGCGACCGAGTTCATGAAGATCTACAAAGTCCCGGTGGTCGAGGTGCCGACCAACCAGCCGATGGTGCGGGCCGACCACAACGACCAGATCTTCAAAACCAAAGACGGCAAGTGGAAAGCCGTCCTCGACGAGATCGTGGGCCGCCACGAAAAAGGCCAGCCGATCCTGGTCGGGACCGTCTCGGTCGAAATCTCGGAGATGATCTCGGAGGCGCTCAAGCGCGACGGGATCAAACACGCGGTGCTGAATGCCAAGCCCGAGCACGCCGAACGAGAGGGCGAGCTGATCGCCCAGGCCGGCCGCAAGGGCGAGGTGATGATCGCCACCAACATGGCCGGCCGCGGTGTCGACATCAAGCTCGGCGGCGATCCCGAGCACCTCGCCCTCCACGAGCTGAAAAAGCAGGGGATAACCCACGACAGCGAGGGCTACCAGGAGGCGCTGGCGGCGAAGGCGGCCGAGCTGGCGCCGCAGTGCAAGGCCGAGGCCGAGGAAGTGCGCGAGCTGGGTGGGCTCTTCATCTGCGGCACCGAGCGCCACGAGTCGCGCCGGATCGACAACCAGCTGCGAGGCCGCTCCGGCCGCCAGGGCGACCCTGGCGAGTCACGCTTCTATCTCTCCGCCGAAGACGACGTGATCCGCCTCTTTGCCGGCGACCGCATCTACAAAATCCTCGATCGGCTCGGCCCGGTCGATGACGACGGCGCCGAAATGCCGCTCGAGGCGAAGATGCTGACCAAGACCGTCGAGAATGCCCAAAAGAAGGTCGAGGAGCAGAACTTCCTGATCCGCAAACGGGTGCTCGAGTACGACGACGTGATGAACGAGCAGCGCCGCGTCGTCTACAAATACCGCCGCGAGATCCTCGAAGGGCGCGACATCTCCGAGACCGCCCGGGACGAGACCGAGGGAGTGATCGAGCGCCTGGTCGAGGAGTACACGGCCGGCGACATTCTTGAGGACTGGGATCTCGGCGAGCTGGAGACCCAGCTGCGGCTGATCTGGCCGGTCGGCGTCGACGTCGCCAGCCTGGCGCCGGAGCAAGTCGATCGCGAGAAGCTCAAGGACGCCCTCGACGACGACGCGATGAACGCCTACGACGAGCGCGAGCAGCAGCTCGGCGAGGAGCTGATGCGCCACCTCGAGCGTTCGATCCTGCTGCAGGTGATCGACAACCGCTGGCGCGAACACCTCTTCGACATGGACTACCTGCGCGAAGGCATCCACCTCCGCGGCTTCGCCCAGATCGACCCGCTGGTCGCCTACAAAAACGAGGGCTACTCGATGTTCTCGGAGCTGATGCACTCGATCTGGGACGAGTTCAGCAAGCTGATCTTCCGCGCCGAAATCGAAATCGATCCCTCCCGGCAGGGCAACGGGGCCGGTAACGGCGCCAACCCGCCGACTGCCCTGGATTACTCGGGCGGCACCCTCGAGGCGCAGCCCTCGGCGCTCGAACAGGTGGCGATCGCGGGCGGCGGTGGCGCCGCCGTCGACACCGCCGCCTCCCAGGCGGTCGGCGGCGACGTGGTCGAGACCGTGGTCAAAGACGAGCACGACAAAGTCGGCCGCAACGACCCCTGCTGGTGTGGCAGCGGGAAGAAGTACAAGAAGTGCCACGGGGCCTAGACCCCGTCCGCGAGTTCATCCGGGCCTTCAACGAGCGGGACTTGGATGCGTTCGTCGGGGTTCTCGACCCTGAGGTGGAACTGCACTCGGGCCGCGGACTGCGCAAGGGCCTGGAGGCGGCCCGCATCTGGGCGACGCGGGAGCCCGGTGGCGTCCAGCAGACGATCGAGCTGGAGCAGCTCTACGAGGAAGGGGTCGAGGGCGGTGGCGGCTCGGCCGTGGCGCTGATCGTGCGGCGCTGGCGCTGGGACGCGGACGGCTCGGCGGCGGGCCAGGACGAGATGGCGTGGGTCTTCGAGTTGCGTGACCGCCGGGTGCGCAGCTGGCGGCCTTACGAGGACCGCGCCAAGGCGCTTCGTGCTGGTGGCTTTCCGAACGAGGCGCGCGCCGCCGGATAACCTGCGGTCCATGGCCGACGCCGCGTCCACCGAATCGATCGCACCGCGCCTGGCCGCCGTCCGCGAGCAGCTGCTTCTGCTCTCGGACTACCTTTGACCCCGCTGCGCTGGCGGAGGAGGCGGAGCGCCTGGAGGCTGAGATGGGGCTGCCGGGTTTCTGGGACGACCAGGAGGCGGCGGCCCGCACCTCAGCCGCGCATGCGCGGGCGCAGGCGCGGCTGAAGACTTTTCGCGGGCTCGAGTCCGACGTCGCCGACCTCACCGACCTGGCCGAGATGGCGGCCGAGGACGAGGAGATGGCGGCCGAGCTGGGGACCCAGCTCGCCTCCGTGGAGCGGCGCCTCGGTGAGCTCGAGGAGGGGCGGCTGTTCAGCGGTGAGTACGACGCCGGCGACGCAGTGGTCACGGTCCACGCCGGCGCGGGGGGCACCGACTCCCAGGATTGGGCGGAGATCCTCCTGCGCATGTATCTGCGCTGGTCCGAAAGGCGCGGCTTCGAGGTCGAGATGAAGGAGGCCTCGCCGGGCGAGGAGGCCGGTCTCAAGTCGGCCACCTTCATCGCCCGCGGTGAGAACGCCTACGGCCTCTTCGCGGCCGAGCGCGGTGTCCACCGCTTGGTGCGGATCTCCCCTTTCGACTCCTCGGCGCGACGGCACACCAGCTTCGCCCAGCTCGACGTCGGCCCGCTGGTCGACGAAAGCGTGGAAGTCGAGATCGACGACGCTGACCTGCGGATCGATACCTACCGTGCCTCCGGTGCCGGCGGCCAGCACGTCAACAAGACCGACTCGGCCGTGCGCATCACCCACATCCCCACCGGCGTCGTTGTGCAGTGCCAGAACGAGCGCTCGCAGACCCAGAACAAGGCGGTGGCGATGCAGTTCCTGCGCTCGAAGCTGATCGAGCTGGAGGAGCGCAAACGGGCTGAGCGGCTGGCCAAGGAGCGCGGCGAAGTCAAGGACGTCGCCTGGGGCTCGCAGATCCGCAGCTACTTCCTGCATCCCGACCAGCGGGTCAAGGACCACAGGACGGGCCACGAGGTTGGTGATGCCCAGCGCGTCCTCGACGGTGACCTCGACGACTTCATCCGCGACTACCTCAACAAGACCGCGAAGATGGGCGCTTCCAATTAGCGCACCCACGGATGACGCGCCTGGCTCTGCGCTGGGTCGGCACCCACGGTCTTGCGCGTAGCTCCGCTACGCGCTGCACCCGCGCGCATCGACCAGCTTGGC
>DATBDU010000021.1:0-65178 GCA_036269775.1 Solirubrobacterales bacterium | reverse complement strand
CGTCTTCCGCCACAATCGCCGCCGCACCCCGATGGCCGCCTTCCAGACGCTGCTCGGGCTCGGGGCGGCGCACCCGCCGAGCACCTACGCCGAGATCACCGCAGACGCAGCAGCCTGAGCAAACCGGATACTCATGAGCGCTGCTATTCGGCTTCCCTGCGTCCTTGCCCCGCTTGGTCCGGCGCTCGCCAGCCGCGGACGGGGCGTCCTTGGGTCTGCAAGCCCTGACGGGCCTGGGCCATGCAGATCAAGGACGCAGGGAGCGTGGCGTGCTTTGCACGCGAGCGACCGAGGACGCCGATATGCACAGGCCCAGGCCCGTCAGGCGGCACCCCCTACTCGCGGATGTGGGGCGCTTACCTCTCGGGCATGTGGCTCTACCGGCTCGGTCTGACCAAGGCCAAGGAGTACGCACTGACCGGCAAGCCGCTCTCCGGCACCGAGGCGGCGGACGTCGAGCTGATCAACCGCGCGGTGCCCTTCGCGCGGCTCGAGGAGGAGGTCGCGAAGACGGCTCGCGAGCTGGCCTCGATCCCAGCCTCGCAACTGGCGGCGATGAAGCTCGTCGTCAACCACGCCTACGAGAACATGGGCCTGGCCTCGACCCAGACCCTTGGCCCGATCCTCGACGGTCTGATGCGCAACACCCCCGACGCCAAGCGCTTCATCGACCTCGCCTCCGCAGAGGGAGTCTCCGCCGCTATTGCCGAGCGCGATGGTCCCTTTGGCGACTACAGCCAGGCTGGGCCCGAGGACAAGCCGGACCCGAGCAACGTAATCGAGCCCTAGCGCGTCGGCGTGGGCGGGCCGACTAGCCGTCGCCCAGCGAGAGCCGGGTCTCGATCTCCGCGAGCTTGGCGACGCGCGGGTCTGACTCGCCGACCATCCGTTCCAACCAGCTCCTGATTTCGGCCAGGTCGAGCGGTTGGGTGGCGACGAGGATCTGCTCGATGTCGAGCCAGTCCTTCGTACGGTCGAACATCGCCTTGCAGACCGCGAGGTGCTCGGGGGCGAGGATCGGCAGGGTCTCCTCGCCGAACGGCACCCTGCGGGCGCCGCGCTGCATCTCGTCGTGGAACTCGTCGTATGAGAAGAAGAGGTCGACGGGGTTGCGGTCCCACCAGAGGCGGACCTGTCCGTCCCTTGCGAGGGCGGCCTCGTCGACGCCGACGTCGATTCCCAGTGGCGCCAGGGCGTCGCGCACGTCGGGCCAGCGCTTGGTCGGCACGAAGACGTTGACGTCGACGTCGATCGTCGCCCGCGGCTCGGCGTAGTAGGCGAGCGCCAGGGCGCCGCCGACAGCGTGGGGGACGCGCGCTGCGTCGAGCCGCTGGTGAATCGCGATCACCTTCTCGGGCAGCGACGGTGCCGAGTCCGGGCGCTGCGGGAAGAGCGGCCGCTTCTCCGCCACCGTCAAGCCGACTTCAGTCGCGGGAAGCGGATCTCGGTGGGGCGCAGGTGAACCGGGAGCGCGTCGGCCAGCAGCAGCAGGTCGCGCAGCGTCTCGCCCCGTTGGCGGGGGCTGGCGTCGATCCACTCGCTGGCGGAGCGGGCGGCGTCGGAGACGGTGGCGGTGGGATCGGTCGGCCGGTCGCTGCGGTCCTCCCGGGTCAGGGCGTCGAGGAGCAGTCGCCTCAGCATCGGATCGAGCTGCTTGCCGTTTGCGAGCAGCCCCAGCAGCTCACGGGCGGCTGCGTCGACCGGCTCGCCGGCCACCGGCGCCCCCGCTCGCAGCGCTGCCTCGCGTAGCTCGCCGGCGCTGGGCGGTTTCGCGGCGCGCGCCTGTGCCTTCTCAATCGTCTCGTCGGTTAGCTCCTTGAAGCTGGCGAGGGTGCGGCTGCGCGGCCCGTCGGGCGTGCTGCGGGACTCGCGCACCTCGAACGTGCCCTTCCTGGTCGGAACTACGAATGCCATAGTGGGTAAATAGTACCACTATCGGAAATCGTACCGGTGCGGGACGCCACAACGGTGCGTCCCCAACCAACCCCCCGAATGGCGGGGGCGAATAGGGGGCGGTCGTAACCTGAATGGGGCCCGTGGTTAGCCCCCGTATCGCCATCGCCGCATCAGCTCCGCGTGCCGGAACCGTCGAGGTACTCGTCGGCCTGCTCGCCGAACTGGACGAGGCGACCGAATCGGGGGTCTTCTATGACCGCGTTTGCCGCGCCGTCTGCAGCCTGACGACGATGCGGCGAGCGGCCTTGTTGCTGCACGACAGCACCTACCGGACGGTGATTCCGATGGGCTCCCACGGCGTCGATGCGGGGCTGGTGCAGCGGATCGAGGGGACCCTGGACGAGACGCCGATCGCCCGGCGGGCGCTGGAAGAGGATCGGGTCGTCGAGGCGCGCGGCGATCTCGCCGCGCACGTGCCGCCGCGCTACGCCGAGCTGACCGACACGGCGGCCATCACCTGCACCCCGATCTCCGCCGCCCGCCGCTGGCTCGGGGTGATCTTCGCCGACCGCGGCGGTGAGGACTTCGAGCTCAGCGAGGGCGAGCGGGAGACGATGCTGACCCTGGGACGGCTGGCGGCGCTGACCGCAAGCGTCGAGCGCTCGACCCAACAGCGCGAGCGCGAGCGGCGGCTCAGCGAACGGGTCGAGCTGACCCGCGAGCTGCACGAGAACGCGATCCAGCGGCTGTTCGGCGTCGTCCTCGCGCTCGGCTCCGAGCGCGGCCTCACCCTCGAGGAGCGCCAGCGCAGCCAAGAGGAGCTGCGCTCGGTCGTCCATGACCTACGCCGCGCTCTGACCAGACCGGTCACGGCGGCGGGACCGCTGCAGGCCAGCCTGCGCGAGGTCCTGACCCGGCTGCTGGAGCGCCGGCCGGAGCTGCGCCTCGTCTGGCAGGACCGGGTCGAGGTTCCGGCCGACCTCGAGCCGCTGGCTCAGTCGGTGCTGGCCGAGGCGCTGCGCAACGTCGACCGTCATTCCAAGCCGAGCCAGATCAACGTCAGCGTCGCCTCCGACGGCGACACCTTCAGCCTCGCGATCGAGAACGACGGCGCCGGTGAGGGCCGGGCGACCCGCGGCGGCGGCCTTGGCTTGCGCCTGGCCGGACTGGAAGCCCTGCGCTACGAGGGCCTGATCGAGTTCGGCCCCTGCGCCGGCGGCCGTTGGCGGCTCCGCCTGGTCGTGCCGGTGGCGGCCTGATGGCCGAGGAGCGGCAGCTGCGACTGCTGGTCGTCGACGATCACGACGTCGTCCAGTGGGGCTTTCGGCTGCTGCTCGAGCGCCAGCGCTGGGTGGAGCGCTGCCTGGCCGCCCGCAGCGGCGCCGAGGCGGTCGACCTCTGCCGCCGCCTGCGACCCGACGTGGCGCTCGTCGACATGCTGCTGGGCAGTGAGTCCGGGGCGGAGGTCTGCGAGGAGATCCGCGCCGTCAGCCCGGCCACCCGGGTGCTGCTGATTTCCGGCGCCGGCGTCGTCTCGCCGTCGGTCGCCCGCGCCGCCGGTGCCTCGGGCTTCATCTCCAAGGACTGGTCGGCGGTCGACGTCGTCAAGGCGGTGCGGATGGTTTCGTTGGGGACCGAGGTCTTCGCCGACCACGGCGCCCTCGACTCGCCGCTCAGCGAGCGCGAGCAGGAGGTCCTCTCGCTGATCGCCAACGGCTCCACCAACAAAGAGATCGCCGGCCGGCTCCACCTCTCTCCCCACACCATCAAGGAGCACACCAGCGCCATCTACCGCAAGCTCGGGGTCCGCAACCGGGCCGAGGCAACGCGCCAGGCACAGCGCCTGAAACTGCTGGTCTGACCCCCCGTCCGTCGCCTTCGGTCCCCCCGAATGTCGGGGATCGGCGGCGATAACGGTGACCGCGGGCGTCCGCCGGAGAAGTATCCCTCCAGTGGCGACGCCGACCCCAACCCCGCGCAGCGCCGTGCTTTTCCCTGGGCAGGGCAGTCAGACGCCGGGGATGGCGGCGGTCGTCGCCACACAAAGACCGGACCTGCTCGCCCTGGCGCGGCGGCAGCTGGGGGAGGATCCCTTTGACGGGCTCGGCGCGGGCGCCGGTTCCGTGCAGCCGGCGATTTACTGCGCCAGCTTGGCCTGTTGGGAGGGCGCCGGGCGCCCCCGGGGCGCGATGATCGCCGGGCACTCACTGGGTGAGCTGGCGGCGCTGGTCGCCGGCGGCGCCCTCGGCGAGGAGGATGGGCTGCGCCTCGCGATTGCCCGCGGTTGCCTGATGGAGGAGGCGGCGGCAGCGAGCCCCGGCGGGATGATGGCCGTGCTCGGCGATGGCGCTGGCACCGTCGCCGGCGAGGTGGCTGCCCGTCTCGGACTCACCGTCGCCAACGACAACGCGCCCGGGCAGGTCGTCCTCTCCGGTTCGGCGGCCGGGCTCTCCGAGGCCCGGGCTGAGCTGCGCGCCGCGGGCTTGAAGGCGATTCGCCTGCCGGTCGCGGGCGCGTTCCACTCGCCGGCGATGGCGCTGGCGGCACTGCAATTCCGCGAAGCGCTGGCCACGGTCGCCTTCCGCGAGCCGCGGGTTCCCGTCTTCTCCTCGACCGCCGCCGCGCCCTTTGCCGATCCCCGTGGCGGCCTCACGGCGGCCCTGACCGAGCCGGTGCGCTGGCGCCAGACCGTAGCTGAGATGCACGCCGCCGGCGCCCGTGAGTTCGTCGAGGTTGGACCGGGGGACGTCCTCACCGGGCTGGTCCGCCGCAGCGAGCTCGACGGCATCGAGGCCTACTCGCTGGCGACGCCGGAGTCCGTCCATGCCTGAGGCCACCAAGCCCCTCGCCTTTCCCTCTCCCTCGCCGGTCGCCGCTGAGCGCCGCACCGGCAGCGAGATCGCCGGCCTCGGCGTCGCTCTACCGGAGACCGTCGTCGCCAACGCGCCGATTGCCGCCCGCCTCGGCATCGAGGAGGACTGGATCGTGCGGCGGATGGGGGTCCGCGAGCGCCGGGTCGCCGCCCCGGGCGAGCACCTCGCCGGCTACGCGGCGCAGGCCGGGCGGCGCGCCCTGGCCGGGGCCGGCGTCGCGGCGGCCGACCTCGACCTGGTCCTGGTGGCGACGATCAGCAACGATGAGCTGACCCCGGCCGCGTCGCCGCGGGTCGCGGCGGAGCTCGGCGCGGACGCCGCCGCAGCGATCGACGTCAACGCCGCCTGCACCGGCTTCGTCTCGGCCCTCTCGCTGGCCTGCGCCCAGGTCGAGTCGGGACGCGCCGGCACCGCTCTGGTCATCGGCGCCGACCTGATGAGCCGAATCGTCGATCCCCAAGACCGCTCCACCGCGCCGCTGTTCGGTGACGGCGCCGGGGCGGTCGTCGTGCGCGGAGCCGCGCGGGGGCGGATCGGCCCGGTCGTGCTCGGCGCCGACGGCGCCAACGCCGACCTGATTCGCGCCGGGCGCGAGGAGGGGCTGCTGCGGATGCAGGGCCACGAGACCTTCCGCCACGCGGTCGACCGGATGACCGAGGTCTCGCTGGCGGCGGCGGCCGCCGCCCGCCTCGAGCTGTCGGAGATCGACCTCTTCGTCTACCACCAGGCCAATGCCCGGATCCTGCAGGCGATCGGCGCCCGCCTGGTCCTGACGCCGGAGCTGATCGTCGACTGCATCGGCCGCTACGGCAACGTCTCGGCGGCGACGATCCCGCTGGCGCTCGCGGCGGCCCGGCAGGCGGGAACGCTGCGCAACGGCGCCCGCGTCCTGCTGGCGGCCTTCGGCGCCGGGCTGACCTGGGGCGCGACGGTGGTCGAGTGGGGGAGCGAAGCCGATGCCGCCTGAGGGCTGCGCCCTGGTCACCGGGGCCTCGCGGGGGATCGGCGCCGCCACGGCGCTGGAGCTGGCCCGGCGCGGCTGGCCGGTGCGGGTCAACTTCCGCGAGGACGAGCGGGGCGCGCGCGAGGTCGTCGCCCGGATCGAGGCCGGCGGCGGCTCGGCGGAAGCCCATCGCGGCGACGTCGCCAGCGCCGCCGACGTCCGTGAGCTGCTCGAGCCCGGCGAGCGCGGCCCGGTCCTGATCCTGGTCAACAACGCCGGCCTGAGGATGGACGGGCTCTCGCCGCAGCTCGACGACGAGCAGTGGGGGCGGGTGATCGAGGTCAACCTCGGCGGCACCTTCCGGACGATCCGCCAGGCCCTGCCGCCGATGTTGCGGGCCCGCTTCGGCCGCATCGTCAACGTCGCCTCGATCGTTGGAACCCGGGCCAACGCCGGCCAGGCCAACTACGCCGCCTCCAAGGCCGGCGCGATCGGCCTGACCAAGACCGTCGCCGTCGAGGTGGCACGGCGCGGCATCACCGTCAACGCGGTCGCCCCGGGGCTGATCGAGACCAGCCTGACCGAGGGTCTCGACGGCAAGCTGGCCGAGGCGATCCCGGCGCGGCGGGTCGGGCGGCCCGAGGAGGTCGCCGCCTGCATCGGCTTTCTGGCCTCCGAGCAGGCCTCATATGTAACTGGAACGACGCTGACCGTCGACGGCGGCCTCAGCGCGTGACGAACGAGAGGAGCGGCGAATGGCAACCGAGGTAAGCACGGACACGGTGGAGGAGAAGATCTTCGACGGGCTGGTCGAGCTGGGAACGGATCGTGCGGCGCTCTCGCGCGAGGCAACCCTGGAGAGCATCGACGTCGATTCGCTCGACCTGGTCGAGCTGGCGCAGATCGTCGAGGACGAGTTCGGCGTCGAGCTGCGCGGCGACGACGTCAAGGACGTCCGCACCGTCGGCGAGGTGATCGAGCTGGTCGTGGCGAAGGCAGGATGAGGCGACGGGTCGTCATCACCGGTGTCGGCGCCGTCACCCCGCTCGGGGTGGGTAGCGAACCCCTGATCGAGCGCTGGAGCGCCGGCGAGTGCGGGATCGAGGACGGCGCCGGTCGCTGCCGCGAGTTCGACCCGCTCGACTTCCTCTCCAAGAAAGAGGCACGGCGCTTGGACCGCTTTGCGCAGATGGCGATCGCCGCCGCCGAGGAGGCGCTCGCCCAGGCCGGCGCCGCCGACGAGCTGCCCTACGAGGGCCACCGCGTCGGCTGCGTGATCGGCACCGGCATCGGCGGCCTGCCCTCGCTGGAGGAGCAGCAGCGCAAGCTGATCGAAAGCGGCGCCAAGGCGGTCTCGCCGCTGGCGGTGCCGCTGATGATGGGCAACGCGGCCGCCGCCGCGGTGGCGATGCGCCACGATCTCCACGGCCATACCTATGGGGTCGTCTCGGCCTGCGCCGCCGGCGCCCACGCGCTCGGCGACGCCTCGCGGATCATCCGCGCCGGCGACGCCGACATGGTCGTCGCCGGCGGCGCCGAGGCGGCGATCACCGGTGTCGCCACGGCCGCCTTCGCGGCGATGGAAGCGACCTCGCCGAGCGGTATCTCGCGCCCCTTCGACGCCCGCCGCGACGGCTTCGTGATGGGCGAGGGGGCCGGCGTGTTGGTCCTCGAGGAGGCTGAGTCGGCCGCCGCCCGCGGCGCCGAGATCCTCGGCGAGGTCCTCGGCTACGGGGCGACCTGCGACGGCTTCCACCTGACCGCGCCGCAGCCTGAAGGGCTGGAGGCAGCGCGAGCTATCAGCCTGGCGATCGCCGATGCCGGCCTGAGCGCCGTCGATGTCGACTACGTCAACGCCCACGGCACCTCGACCCTGCTCAACGACCGCAGCGAGACGATGGCGCTGAAGCTGGCGCTCGGCGAGCGCGCCGGCGACGTCCCGGTCAGCTCGACCAAGTCGGCGATCGGGCACCTGCTCGGCGCCGCCGGCGCGGTCGAGGCGATCGCCACGGTGGAAGCGCTGCGCCGCCGCCTGGCGCCGCCGACGATCGGCTGGGAAGAGGCCGAAGAGGGGCTCGACCTTGACTACGTCCCCGACAGCGCCCGGCCGCTCGAGAGTCGCAACGGGGATGGCCGCCTGGTCGCGATCTCCGACTCCTTCGGCTTCGGCGGCCACAACGCCGTCCTCTGCCTGGCCGTCTGATGCCAACCGCGACCCTGACAGCCCCCACGGCCTCGCCGGAGCTGCCGCTGGCTCAGCTGGAGTTGCTCTGCGACCCGGGCAGCTTCCGCTCGCTGCGCAGCGGCGTCAGCTCGCGGCGGCTCGGCGAGCGCGCCACCCCCGGCGACGGGGTCGTCTCCGGTGCCGGCGAGGTCGGCGGCCGGCCGGTCTTCTGTTACGCCCAGGACCCAGCCTTTCTCGGCGGCTCGCTGGGCGAGGTCCACGCCGACACGATCGTGCGCCTGATGCGGATGGCCGGTGACGCCGGCGCCCCGGTGGTCGGCTTCGTGCGCTCCGGCGGCGCCCGCCTGCAGGAGGGGCATTCCGCTCTGGCCGGTTACGGGCGGATCTTCCGCGCCAGCGTCGAGCTGTCGCGGAAGGTGCCGCAGATCTCGATCCTCGACGGCGTCTCCGCGGGCGGCGGCGCCTACTCGCCGGCCCTAACCGACTTTGTGGTGATGACCGACCAGGCGAGGATGTTCCTGACCGGCCCGCAGGTGGTCCGCGAGGCGCTCGGCGAGGAGGTCAGCATGGAGGCGCTCGGGGGCCCTCGGGTGCACGGCCGCAACGGCGTCTGTCAGATCGTCGCGGCGGACTCGGCGGCGGCGATCGACTCGTCCCGTCGGCTGCTCGGCCTGCTGCCGGCGGCGATCGGCTCGCCCTCGCCGCCGGCTCCCCCGGTCCCATCCGCCGGCGAAGACGCCGGCGCCGCGGTCCCCGCCAACCCGCGCAAGGTCTACGACGTCAGGGACGTCGCCGCCTCGCTCTTCGATGCCGGCTCGGTGCTGGAGCTCTCGCCGCGCTGGGCCCCGAACATGGTCACGGCCTTCGCCCGGCTCGACGGCAGGCCGGTCGGCATCATCGCCAACCAGCCGCGCTCGCTGGGTGGCGTCATCGACGCCGCCGCGGCGGAGAAGGGCGCGCTCTTCGTCGCCTCCTGCGACCGCTTTCGGCTGCCGCTGGTGGTCCTCGTCGACACGCCCGGGTTCATGCCCGGGCAGCGGCAGGAGGAGCTGGGGGTGATCCGCCACGGCGCCTCGCTGCTGCGCGCCTTCGCCGCGGCCAGCATCCCCAAGCTGACCGTTGTGCTGCGCAAGGCCTTCGGTGGCGCGGCGATCACGATGAACTCCAAAGACCTCGGCGCCGACCTGGTCTTCTCCTGGCCGGGGGCGCAGATCGGGATCATGGCCGCCCGCCAGGCGGTTGGGATCGTCCACCGCCGGGCGCTCGCCGAGGACGACGGTCCCAGCCGCGACGAGCTCGCCGACGCCTACGCCGGCGAGCACCTAACCGCCAGCGCCGCCGCCGCCAGCGGCTTCGTCGACGAGGTGATCGAGCCGGCCGCGACCCGCGACCGCCTCGCCTGGGCCTTGCGATCCCTGGGGGAGCGGTGATCGTGTCCACCTATGCGGCCCTCGGTGACAGCTTCACCGCCGGCCAGGGCTCGAGCGAGGGCGAGCGCTGGGCGGATCGCCTGGCCGCCTCGCTTGCAGCCGGCAACCCGGATTTCACCTATGGCAACCTCGCGGTCGACGGGGCGAGCAGCGCCGCGGTGCTGGAGCAACTGCCGGCTGCGCTGGCGCTGCGGCCTGACTTGATCACAGTCATCTGCGGCGCCAACGACGTGTTACTCACCTCCCGCCCCGATATCGAGGGCTATAAAACGCGCTTCTCGCGGATTCTTGGCGGCCTGCGCGCCGGCGCCCCGAGAGCGGCGATCCTGACCGCGACGGCTCCGGAGAGCTGGCACTTCCTCGAGCTGCGGCCGCGCACGAAGGCGCGCCTGATCGGCGCCCTTGGCGAGCTCAACGCCGCCACCCGCATGATCGCCGCCCAGCACCGGGTGCCGTGCCTGAACGTCGCCGGCCACCCCGGGCTGAGTGAGCGGGAGAACTTCGGTGCCGACGGCCTGCATCCGTCGACGCTCGGGCACGAGCGAGCCGCCCACGAGATCGCCCTTTCGCTCCACGCTCACTTCGGAATTGTCAGCGACTGGCAAGGAGTTGGTGCCTGATGGCCACGTTCTCCGCGGATTTCGACCGGCTCGAGGTCGGCGCCCGCTTTCACACCCGCGCGCGCACGATCACCGAGGCCGACGTGGTCGCCTTTGCCGCCCTCAGCGGCGACAGCCACCCGGTCCACACCGACGCCGAGTGGGCCGCCGCCAGCGAGTTCGGCGAGCGCATCGCCCACGGGGCCCTGATCCTCTCCTACAGCGTCGGCCTGGTTCCCTTTGACCCCGAGTGGGTGCTGGCGCTGCGCGGCTTCGAACGGGTCGTCTTCAAGCGGCCGGTCAAGATCGGCGACACGATCCGGGTCGAGGGGGAGCTCGAGGCCAAGCGCGAGCTCGATGGCGCCACCGGCCTCGCCGAGTTCGGCTGGCGGATCGTCAACCAGCGCGGCGAGGCGGTTGCCCTGGCGAAGGCGCGCGTCGTCTGGCGCCGCCAGCCCGAGCCGGCGATGGAGGTCAGCGAGGTGCAGGAGGTCTTCCTTTGATCCTCGCCGGCAAGCGGATCCTCGTCACCGGCGTCGTCAACCGCCGCAGCATCGCCTTTGCAATTGCCGCCAGGGCTCAGGAGGAGGGAGCGGAGGTCCTGCTGACCAGCTTCGGCCGGGTACGGCGGATGACCGAGCGGGCGGCGGCGCGGCTGCCGGACCCGCCCGAGGTGCTCGAGCTCGACGTCAACGACGACGACGGGCTGCTGGCGCTGCGCGAGGAGCTGCGGGGGCGCTGGGGGCGAGTCGACGGCGCCGTCCACGCGATCGCCTTCGCCCCCGCCGACGCCCTCGGCGGCAACTTCGTCGGCGCCCCTCGCGCCAGCGCCGCGGCGGCCTTTGAGACCAGCGCCTACTCGTTCAAGGCCCTGGCCGAGGCGCTCGAGCCGTTGCTGGCTTCGAGCGCCGGGGAGGGCGTCGCCGGCGGCAGCCTGGTCGGCCTCGACTTCGACGCCACCGTCGCTTGGCCCGCCTATGACTGGATGGGGGTCGCCAAGGCGGCGCTGGAGTCGGTCAGCCGCTACCTCGCCCGCGACCTCGGCCGCCACGGCGTGCGGGTCAACCTGGTCGCCGCCGGGCCGATCCGCACCGCCGCCGCATCCGGGGTGCCGGGCTTCGACCAGCTCGCCGCCACCTGGCCCGGGCGGGCGCCGCTGGGCTGGGACACGGACGACCCCGGTCCGGTCGCCGACGCGGCCCTGTTCCTGCTCTCCGACCTCTCGCGAGCGACGAGCGGCGAGATCCTCCACGTCGACGGCGGCGTCCACGCGATCGGCGCCGCGGTGCCGCCGCTGTCGTAGCCGGACCGCGGCGAAATTGGCGCAAAGGTGGCACGGAGCGCGCGCCACGCGTGAGGCCGCGAGGTTCAGAATCGCGATCGATGACCACTGCCCAGATAGCGTCGCCATCGAATGCTCATGTGTATGCTCTACACATGTATTCGGAGCGGTTGCAAATTTTGATCAGTAAGGAGCAGCGTCGACGCCTGGAGGCCGAGGCGCAGCGCCGCAATGCCTCGGTCGCGAGTGTGATCCGCGATGCCGTGGATGCCGAACTGGGAGAAGTCGCGCGCGAGCAGCGGCTGCAGGCAGTCAGTGCGATCGCAGCGATGAAGGCCGGTCCGCATCTCGAGCCCGACGAGCTGAGGCGGCTGATCGACGAGGCGCACTCCGCGGAGATCGACCGGGGTCTGGGGGAGCCAGGGCGGCCATGACCTTTTTCGTCGATGCCAACGTCATCCTCTACAGCGCCTTCGAAGGCCCGGGTCGCCGTGGCTGCCTGAGGACGCTCGAAGCCGTCGCCTCTGGAGAGGCGCAGGGCCGTACTTCGCCGGCGGTGCTGGAGGAGGTCTGGCACGTCGCCCTGCGCCACGACCCGGAGGCACTCGGAGGCTTGGCGCGGGCGGCCCTCGAGATCTTCTCGCCCTTGCTACCCGTGACCGAGGCGGCCTTCGTCCACGCCCTCTCGATCGACCGCGACGGTCTCGGCGCCAACGACCGCCTGCACGTCGGCACCTGCGCCAGCCATGACATCGACGTGGTGCTTACCGCCGACCGGGCCTTCGACGGGATCGATGGGATCGAGCGGGTCGACCCGCTCGACGGCGAAGCGGTCGAAGGCCTGCTCGCGCGGTCCTAGAAGGAGGGACTGGCGAAAGCCTCAGGCGGCGGCGTCGAGCGAGACGGCGTGGTTGGCGACGATCGTGCCGTCGGGGTCCCAGCGGCGCTTTACCTCGGCCAGGCGGGCGCAGGTCTCAGCGGGCAGGATCGCGTCAGCGTCGCAGGGCCGCTCGGCGAAGTTGAAGTAGCCGCCGTCGGCGACCCAGGGCGCCATCGCTGCGTCGAAGCTGTCGAGCTGACCCTCGATCGCCTGGCCCAGCTCGGGCGTCATCGGCAGGCCGATGCCGAGCATCACGAAGGCGGCCTCAAGGTGGGAGAGGGCGCCGCCGTCGGGGTCCGGCCGGCCCAGGGCTCCGCCCAGCTGGCGCAGCTCGGTCAGTAGCAGCGGCGATGTCTCGGGGTCGCCGAGCTCGGCGAAGGCATCGACCGCCTCGTCCGGGAGCTCGCGGATCGTCCTGTGGTGGCCGAGCCCCGGCACCGGCTGCTCGGGATCCATGTGGATCCGACAGAGGCCTTCAGCCGGGATCTGGTCGAGCGTGCTCATCATCGGCTCGCCGAGGCTTTCCAGGAGCGGACCGAAAGCCGCTTCCCCATCGGCCTGGCTGCCGATGAAGGCGCCGTCGATCGTCAGCAGCGGCGTATTGCGCAGCGGCTCCGGCACGTCTGGAGCGTCGGGTGGGCGGATGAAGCGGACGACCGAGGTGACGTCGTCGCTCACACTGGCCGCCCAGTCGCGGTAGACCCGCACGCCCTCGGCGCCCAGCGCGGCGGGGTAGAGCAGGGCTCCGGCGTAGACGTCGGAGATCGGGACCAGGTTCAGGTGCAGCGCGGTGACCACCGCGTAGTTGCCACCGCCGCCGCGCAGGGCCCAGAAGAGGTCGGGATCGTTCTCGCCATCGACGGTCCGCGGCTCGCCGTCGGCGCCGACCAGCTCGATCGCGCGGACGCGATTGCAGGCGAAGCCGTAGCGCCGCCCCAGCCAGCTGAGCCCGCCGCCGAGCGTAAAGCCGGTGACGCCGACGTCGGGGGAGGAGCCCGGCAGCGAGCTGAGTCCCTGGGCCTGGGCCGCCTGGCTCAGCTCCAGCACCAGCACGCCGGCCTCGACCCGCGCCGTCCGGGCATCGGCATCGATCTCGATGCCGCGCATGCGCTCGGTCTTGACCAGGATCGTCTCGTCGAGCGGGCCGAGGGCGGCGGCGCCGTGGCCGGTGCCCTGAGCCGCGACCCTGAGGTCGTTCTCCGCCGCGAAGCGGACCGTCCTGGCGACGTCCTCGGCCCCCTCGACGAAAGCCACCGCGACGGGGTTCTGATCGGCGGTCAGGTTCCAGGCGGCGCGCGCCTGGTCCCAGTCGGGGTCGGCCGGCACGGCGACGCGGCCGTCGATTCTCAGTTCGCTCAGGTGGTTCATGCCGGCCACCTTTTCATTTTCCGCAGGGGCTTTCTAGTGCTTCTCCTGCAGCCGGACTTCGAACGGCTGCACGATCCGAGCCCCGCAGTCGGGCTGGGTGACGGTCTCGACGCCGCCGCCGTTTTCCTCGCAGGGGATCGCCGGCGGCGGGATGCGGGAGGTGTCGTTCTCATCGGTTCTCCTCTCGAACTCGCGGCGCCGACCTCAACGATCGGCACCGATCTCGTGGTTGGCTTGGAAGAGGCGCTCGGGGTCGTAGGCGTCCTTGGCCGCCAGCAGGCGCTCGCCGACCGCGCCCGGGAAGAATGACTCCGCCTCGCTCCGGCGCTCGACGAAGTTGAGGTAGTGGCCGGCCTCGTGCTGGCGCAGCGCCGCGGCGACGCGGCCGAGGTCGGCCCCGGTCTTCGCCGTCGTCGCCGGGTCGGCCGCCAGCCCCACCGCGAACATCGCGAAGCTGCCGGGCAGGGTCGCGATCGCACCGTGGTGCTCGCCGGCTCGCGCCAGTGCTCCGCCGGTATGGCGCAGCTCGACCGAGGCCAGGGTCGACCCCGAGCCCGGTCCGGCGGCGAGGACCAGGTCGTCGATCGCCGTCGCCGGCAGCTCGCCGAGCAGGCTGTGCTCGGAGGCGTAGGGCATCGGCTCGCGCGGGTCCATGTGCAGCTCGGCGATCCCGGCCGGCGGCATCATCGCGAAGCCGTCGATGGCCGGCCCCAACGCCCGCAGCGGCTCCAGCAGCGCCGCGCCCTCGGCCTCGCCGCCGAGGAAGACGGCCTCGATCAGGGCGAAGGATTTGCCGCGCACCGGCTCCGGGATCTCCTCCAGCGGCGGCAACTGCAGCAGCCGCCCGACCGAGGTGACCTCGTCGGGGACGCCGGCGGTCCACTCGTGCCAGGCGTGCAGGACCTCGGCGGCGCGCTCGAAGGGGAAGAAGAGGACACCGGCGTAGACCTCCTCGACCGGGTAGAGGTCGAACTCGAGCGCGGTGACGACGCCGAAGTTTCCACCGCCACCGCGCAGCGCCCAGAACAGCTCCGGCTCGTTGCTGGCACTGGCGCAGACGATCTCGCCGTCGGCGGTGACCAGCTCGATCGCGGTGACGCTGTTCGCCGCCAGCCCGTGCTTGCGGGCGTACCAGCCCATCCCGCCGCCGAGCGTGTAGCCGGCGATGCTGACGTCGGGGGTGGAGCCGTGCAGGGCGGCGAGCCCGTGCTCGGAGGCGGCTGGGACGACGTCCTCCCAGCGGGCACCGGCGCCGACTCGGGCGCAGCGGCCGCGGGGGTCAATCAGGACGCGGTCCAGCCGCGTGGTCTTGAGCAGGATCGTGCGCTCCAGCGGGCCCAGCGGTTCGGCGTTGTGGCCGGTCCGCTGCGGGGCCACCCGCAGGCCGCTGTCGCGGGCGAACCTGACCACCGCGCTGACTTCCTCGCGGCTGCCCGGCTCGGCGATCAGCGCCGGACGTTGGTCGACGTTGAGGTTGAAGGCCTGGCGGGCGGCGTCCCAGCCGGCGTCCTCGGGGCCGATCACGGTGCCGCCGATTAGCCGGCGCAGGGCGCGGACTTCGTCTGACGTCTGGATGGTCTCGGTGGGGTTCATGCGTTCCTCCTCGTTCGGGCTCGCCGCGGCGAGCAGCTCGTCGATCGTGTGCATCAGGCCGAGCCGGCCGCTGAACTCGCGGGCGTCGTCGCCGGCGAGGGCGCGTCCGCTGAGGCCGTCTCCGGCCAGCAGCAGCTCGAGCGTGATCGTCTTCTTGCGGTCCATGGCCCCAGAATCCGCGCCGGGAGGCCGCCGCACATCGAGGAGAACCCGGAACCGACCCCCTAAGACATCGGGGGATACCCCTAGTAAGGGTGGAGGTGGAGGACCAGGTGGTCGTCTATTTCACAGAGTTGGAACACTCCTGACACCCACGCGTCGCAACCTGTTGTCTACAGTGGCATCATGGACGCGATGAGGAAGGCTTGGACGGACGAGCGGCTCGATGACCTGACCCGGAGGATGGACCGGGGCTTCGATCGCGTCGACAGGGACATACGCGACCTGCGCACCGAGCTGAAAACCGAAATGGACACTCGCTTCGGGCGTCTCGAAGTTCGTTTCGATTCGATGCAGCGGATGATGCTCGCCGCCTACGTCACGGCCGTGCTCGGGCTGATCGCCACCCAGCTCTAGCGGCGCTTCAGGTGAGGGCGCCGGCGAGCTCGCGACGGGAGCGGATGTCGAGCTTGCGGTAGGCGTTGGAGAGGTGCACCTCGACCGTCTTGGGGGTGACGAAGAGGGCCTGGGCGATCTCGCGGTTGGTCAGCTCCTCGGCGGCCATGCCGGCGACGCGGCGCTCGCTCGGGGTCAGCGATTCGACGCCGCCGAGCGCCTCGCGGCGGGGGCGCACGCCGGCGGCGCGCAGCTCGCCGCGGGCGCGCTCGACCAGGGCATCGGCGCTGCAGGCGCTGCCGACGTCGAGGGCGCGGCGCAGCGGCTCGCGGGCCTCGCTGGGCTGGCGGGCGAGGCGCAGGGCGGTGCCGAGGGCGAGCAGTGCCTTGGCCTGCTCGAGGCGGGCGGTCGAGCGCTCGAGGACCGCGACGGCCTCGCGCAGGTGCTCGATCCCGTCCTCGTGCTGAAGCGTGCCGAGCACCCGCAGGGCGCGGCCGATCGCCTGGTGCCCGCCCCAGTCGCGCGCCGCCTCGACCTCTTCGGCGGCGAGCGAGAGTGCCTCCTCGCGGCGGCCGAGGCGGTCGAGCACCTCCGCCCTGAGGCTGCGCCAGGGGGCGGGACCGGGGTTGTTCATCGTCCCCAGCTTTGACTCGTAGAGGTCGCAGAGCGGCAGCGCCTCCTCGGCGCGGCCGCGGGCCAGCAGCAGCTCGATCTTCGACTTGCGCCAGAAGTTGGGGCCGTCGCCGGTGCGGTCGGCCGGGTGGCCGCGGTCGAGGACCCGTTCGGCGGCGTCGAGATCGCCCCGCTCGGTGTGGATTTCGCCGAGAAAGGCGGTTGGCCACTCGACCACCATGCCCGCCTCCGAGCCGGACCAGAGGACCATCTCCTCGAGCCCGGCCTCGATCGATTCCTGGGCCTGCTCGAGATCGCCGCGGCGCAGCAGGTCGAAGCCGCGCCAGAGGTCGATCGTCAGCACCGTGAAAAGCGAGCCGCGGCGGTGGGCGACGGCCCGCGCCTCCTCCCAGATGTCGCCGGTGTCACCGCGGTCGGCGTAGATCAAGACCACAACTGCGGTCACCCAGAAGAGGCCGTTGTCGATCGAAAACAGGGTCTCGTCGGCCAGCGCTTCGCGGGCGAGGGCGGCGCAGCGGTCGGCGTCGCCGCCCGCATTCGCCCAGGTGTAGGCGGTCACCGCGGTCAGCATCTTGCTGCCGGGGCCGTCGCCGGGGACGCCGTCGCGGTAGGGCACCGTGCGCTCCAGCTCCGCCACCGCGGGGTGCCCGAAGAAGACCGTCTGCAGCTCGATCGCCTCCAGCGCTCGGGCCAGGTCGTCGAAGCCCGGCGGCAGTTCGCCGCTCACCTCCCTGGCCAGCTCGGCCGCCTCGACCTCACGGCGGGTGAACATCAGGGTGCGGGCGAGGGCGTAGCCGGCCCAGCCCCTCTCCTCGGGGTCGGCGAGGCCCGCGTAGGCCTCGCGCAGGTGGTCGACGGCCTCGTCGCCGCGGACGTCCATCTCGCGCTGGCCGAGCTCGTAGAGGACCGCCGTGCGGCGCGCCGGCGGCAGCGGCTCCTCGAGGGCGCGCTTCAGGTAAGCGACCGCATTCTCGGCGCCGCCCTGCTCGGCGGCGGTGCGACCGGCGTCGACCAGCAGGTCCGCCACCCAGTCCTCGCCCAGCGGCGGCACCCGCAGCAGGTGGGCGGCGATCCGCTCCGGTGAGGCGTCACCCTCGCGCAGCAGCCGGGCGGCGCGGTTGTGCTCGAGCTCGCGCTGGCCGGGGGGCAGGTCGTTGTAGACGGCGTCGCGGACCAGGGGATGGACGAAGCCGAGCGGCGGCTCGGGGCGGAGGATCTCGACCCGGGCTAGCTCTCCGGTCGCGCTCGCGACGGCCGCTTCGCCGAGGCCCGCCAGGGCTGCGATCTCGGTCAGCTCGGCCCCTTCGCCGAGCACGGCGAGGGCGCGGGCGACGGCGACGTCGGCGTCGCTGAGCCGGGCCAATCGCAGCAGCACCGCTCGCGAGACGGCGCGCGGGCCGAGGTCGCGGACGACGCCGGCGCGCTCGGCGCGCGGCTCGATCCCCTCGGCGGCGAGGCCCTTGAGCAGCTCGTCGAGCAGCAGCGGGTTGCCGCCGGTCGCGTCGTGGCAGGCGGCGGTGAAGGCCTGCTCGGGGGTGCCGCCGAGGCGGCGCTCGATCAGGGTCGGCACCGCGGCGCGGCTGAGCGGGCCGGGCAGGATCCGGTCGGTCAGCGGGTCGCCGGCGATCTCCGCCAGCAGTGCCGTGTCGGTGCCGGGCTCGGCAGAGCGCAGGGTGGCGGCGATAAGCAGCGGCTGTCCCTCGAGCCGGCGGACCAGGTAGGCGAGCAGCCGTAGCGAGGGCCGGTCGCACCACTGGATGTCGTCGACGGCCAGCAGCAGCGGCTCCTCGCCGGCCAGGTCGAGGGTCAGCCAGTAGAGCCCGTGCAGGACCGCGAAGGAGGCGTCGCTGCCCCCCAACTCCTCGCCGGGGGCGCCGAAGACGGAGCCGGCGATCTCGGCGGCGCCCTCGAACAGCTCGGTCCGGTTGGGCGCCTCGCGCAGCGCCGGTTCGAAGAGCTGGCGGACGACGCCGAAGGGGAACTCGCGCTCCAGCTCGCTGCCGCGGGCGTTGAGGACGCGGACGCCGCGCTCGCCGGCGGCGACTTTGAGCGTGCTCAGCAGCCGCGTCTTGCCGATCCCGGCCGGCCCCTCGATCAGCGCCGTGCGGGCGCGGCCCTCGGCGAGGCCGTCGAGCAGCGCGGTGAGGGCATCCAGCTCGCGCTCGCGCTCGACCAGGTCCATCAGGCGTGGAGGCTCCGCCTCTCCACCTCGTCGCCCCGCCCGATCAAGAGGTCGCTGACCATCTGCGGCGGGAAGAGGCCGTGGGCGGCGACGCCGGGGTCGGCCTCGAGCCAGGCCGCCAGCTCGGCCGGGTCGCCGATCGCGCCGCGGAAGTCGGCGATCGTGCCGCCGTCGGGGCTGGGGGGGACGTCGCGCGGCTTGACCTCAGCGCCGAGCCGGTGCAGGGTCGAGGCGATGCCGAAGGAGAAGAGCTCCAGTGGCACCGGGCCGCGCAGGGCGTCGACCGGCTTGCTGGAGTCGGCGATGACGACGAAGCGCTCGGCCGCCGCGGCGACGATCTTCTCGCGCAGGTGGGCGGCGCCACCGCCCTTGATCAGCCAGCCGTCGGGAGTGACCTCGTCGGTGCCGTCGATGGCGATGTCGAGTCGCTGCAGGCTGTTGAAATCCTCGACCGGGATCCCCAGCTCGCGTGCCTGCCGCTCGGTGGCTATCGAGGTGGCGACGCAGCGGATTCCGCTGACACCGCGGCGGGCGATTGCCGGCAGCAGGTGCGCCACCGTCGACCCCGTCCCCAGGCCGACCGTCATCCCGTCCTCGACCAGCTCCGCCGCGGCTTCCGCCGCGACCCGCTTCTCGATATCGACCCCAGTCACCCGGCGCACTCTATGAACTGAGGGGTTGACGGGCAACCGAGAGGTTGACGGGCTGATTTCCCTTCATATAGGCGTATTTCCGGCCCATCGACCTATAGTCGGCTGGCATGGACGCGCGGATCTGGGTTTCGAGTGGTGCCGCGGCGCCGCGGTCGGTGGCGTTGAGCGGCGAGCGGACCGTGGTCGGGCGCTCCGCCGAGGCCGAGATCCAGCTCGAGGACGAGGCGGTCTCCTGGAACCACCTGGAGATCGAGCGGCGCGGCGAGGTGCTGATGGCGACCGATCTCGATAGCCGCAACGGCACCGCCCTCAACGGCGAGCCGCTGGACCGCCCACGGCGCCTGCGCGACGGCGACACGCTGATCGTCGGCGCCCACCGGCTCGAAGTCTCGGTCGGGCCGGCGACGCCGGTCGGGGCGACTGTGGCGAGCGGCGCTCCCGGGGTGGCGCTGAACGAGGAGGAGCGGGCGACCGCGGCGGCGCTGACCGCGCCCTACCGCAGCGAGGGCGCCTTCGCCGGCCGGCCCGCCACCCGCGCCGAGATCGCCGAGTCGCTGCAGGTCAGCGAGCGCACCGCCCAGCGCCGCCTCGACTCCCTCGCCGCCAAGCTCGGAGTCGCCGGCGACGCCGGCCGCGATCGCCCCCGGCAGATCGCCGCCCGCGTCATCGAGCTCGGCCTCGACCGCTGACCGCCCGCCGATGGGCCTCAGGCGTCCGATATGTGGACGCCTGAGGCCCATCGGCCCGTGTGGTTCGTGGCTCGGAGGGGGACAGAGGTGGCTCGGTGGGGGGCTTGGGTGGCGTTGGCTGGTGCGGCCGCGTGGCGCAGCATCGGTGGGGCAACGTTCACTCCACCGAAAGGGATCGATCATGGGCATTCGACACGCGGTAACCGCATTACTCGCAGTTCTCGTCCTCGCCGTACCGGCAAGCGCCAGCGCGGCGCGGTCGTCCGGGGCGGTCGTCTTCTCCCGCATCACCCAGCACACCGAAACCAAAAAAGTCGAAGGCGAAACGCCGAAAGCGGGCGAAGCGCCGAAAACCGAAACGAAAACCGTCATCGAGGGCGGTCTCTTCGCGGTCCGCGATGGACGCCTCAACCAGCTCACCGAAGATCCGACCGACACCGAACCGGCCTTCTCTCCGGACGGCACCTCGATCGCCTTCGTTCGCGGCGGCCACCTCTTCTCGGTCCGCGCCGACGGCTCGGGGCTGCGCCAACTCACCAGCGGCTCGGCACTCGACTCGAAGCCGGTGGTCTCGCCGGACGGGCGGCTCGTCGTCTTCGAGCGCCGCACCCCGGCGGGGGGCCCGGCCGACCTCTACACGGTCCGCTCTCACGGTGGCGGCCTGCACGTGCTGACCAGCGGCGCCGCCGACGACCACGACGCCGATTTCTCGGCCGACGGCAAGTCGATCGCCTTCGTTCGCACCAGCGGTGCCAACGACGACATCTTCTCGGTCCGCCCCAGCGGCGCCAAGCTGGCGCGGCTGACCCGGACCGGGGGCATCGACGAGTTCGAGCCGCGCTTCTTCGCCGGCGGCATCCTCTTTAGCCGCGGCGACAGCAGCGACACGCCGGCCGCCTACGCCGACGTCTACACGATGGCGGCCAACGGGACCAAGGTGAAACCGCAGGTGCGCGGCGTCGGCTCCGCCTACGTCGAAGACGTCACCGGCAACGGCCACACGCTGCTGTTCCGCCGCGACCAGGGGCTGTGGGTGAAGCGCATCGGCCCGAGCAAGGCGCGCAAGCTCTGCCAGCTGCCGGACGGCTCGGAGACCAACGGGGTCTTCTCCTCCGACGGCAGCCGCGTCGCCGCCTTCGTCGCTGCCGACGAACGCGAGCAGCTGGTCGCAATAGACGTCGCCAACGGTCGCCAGCGCGACCTCGCCGAAGGGGTCGACCTGACCGAAGGCGACGGCACCACGATCGGGCCGGTCATCTCCTGGCAGCCCGTTCGCTGAGGCAACGACGGATTCCGGGGGAGAGGCCCAAACCCCCGGAATCCGACCCAGCCCGTATAAGGAGCCGATGGCAGAACTCGCCATCGGCTCCACTCTTGCCGGATATCGCCTCGACGCGCTGATCGCTCGGGGCGGCATGGGCGTGGTCTACCGGGCCACGCACCTGGGGCTGGAACGGTCGGTGGCGCTGAAGGTGATCGCCCGCGAGCTCGCCGATCGCGAGGGCTTTCGCGAGCGTTTCCTGCGCGAGTCGCGGCTCGCCGCCAGCCTCGACCATCCCGCCGTGGTGCCGATCTTCGACTCGCGCGAGGTCGACGGCGAGCTGATCGTGGCGATGCGGCTGGTCGCCGGCGGCGACCTGCGGCGGACGATCGACCGCCAGGGCCCGCTGCCGCCGGCCCGCGCGATCGCACTGCTCGGCCAGGTCGCCGACGCGCTCGACGCCGCCCACGCCGCCGGCATCGTCCACCGCGACGTCAAGCCGCACAACATCCTGCTCGAAGGCGACCGCGCCTTCCTCTCCGACTTCGGCCTCGCCAAGGCGCTCGGCGAAAGCGGCGCCCAGCAGAGCGGCGCCTCGGTGGTTGGCACCGCCGAATACATGTCGCCGGAGCAGTGGCGCGGCGGCGCGATCGGGCCAGCCGCCGACGTCTACTCGCTCGGCTGCGTGCTCTACGAGGCATTGACCGGAATCGTCCCCTACGCCCGCAAGGACGCCGACAGCGAGCCGGAGATGCCGGCGGGGCTGGACGCGGTGATCGAGCGCGCCGTCGCCAAGGAGCCGGCCGAGCGCTACCCCAGCGCCAGCGCCCTGATCGCCGCCGCCCGGGAGCGCGAGGGGGCCGGCCTGGCGGCGACCCAGGTGCTGTCGGAGTCGGGGGCTTCAGGGCCCCGTCAGCGAGCGACCGCGCCGATCGGGCCCGATTCCGGTGCGGACGGACGGCGGAGAAGCGGCCCGCGACTACCGCGGGGGAGGGTCCTGGCATCGGTCGCGGCCGGCCTGGCCCTGGTCGCGGCGATGGTCGTCCTGGTGCTGGCACTTATCGACAGCGGTGGCGGGGTCCACGCCTCCCAGTCGATCGCGGTCGGCGCCGCGCCCCTCCGCATTGCCGCCGCCGACGATGCGATCTGGGTAACCAGCGAACCCGACGGCACCCTGACCCAGCTCAACCCCAACAGCGGCGCAGCCGTCGGCAAGCCGCTTCAACTCGGCGCCGGCATCTCCGGGGTGGCGGTCGGCGCCGGCTCGGTCTGGGTTTCCGACCCGCCGCGCGGCGAGGTCCTGAAGGTCGACCCGAAGTCGGGCGGGGTCGTGGAGACGATCGACGTCGGCGGCAGCCCGGGCCCGATCGCCTTCGGCGGCGGCGACGTCTGGGTCGCCGACGAGAACGGCGCCGGGATCAGCGCCATCGACGCCAAGAGCGGCAGGGTCGAGCGCCGCGGCCTGGCCCCGCAGGCGGCGCCGCTGCGGCTAGCGGTCGGCGCCGGCGGCCTCTGGGTCAGCAGCGCTTCGAGCGGGAACGTGCGCCGCATCGACCTCAGCAGCCTCCGCATCGATCCCTCGATCCCGGTCGGCCGCGGGCCCGCCGGCGTCACCGTCGCCCACGGCCTGGTCTGGGTCGCCAACAGCCGCGGCAACACCGTCAGCAAGGTGGATCCCTCAATCCACGCGGTGCTCGGCGACCCGATCGAAGTCGGCGGCCGCCCGGGCGGGATCGACGCCGGCAACAGCACCGTCTGGGTCGCCAGCGCCGCCGAGGACGCCGTCACCCGGATCGACCTCGAGAGCGGCGAGCGCAGCGGCGCACCGATCGAGGTCGGCTCCGAACCCGGCGCCGTCGCCGTCGGCGATACCGCAGTCTGGATCGCCGACAACGGCGAAGGAGCGGTAACCCGCATCGAACCCTGAGTCAGTACCCCTCGGTTGCGTAAGGGTTGAGGAACTGGCGGTGCCAGAAGCTGTCGCGGTCGACCTCGGTCAGCTCCGCGCGGTCGCAGACGTCGGCCCACTCGGTCTCGATGAGCTCGATCTGGTGGTCGACGATCTCGCGAGCCTCAGCCTCAGACAGCAGGTAGGGGGAGGCACGGGCGACGCAGCCGGCGACCTGGCTGAAGCGGTAGCCGTCGGCGCCGATCGCCATCGCCTGGGCGGTCTCACCGCCGGCCCGCGGCGCCGGGCAGATGTCATAAGCCGGGGTGAGGGTCAGCTCGGCGCCGTCCCAGAAGGCGGAGTGATTGCGGGCGTGGTCGTCGTTGTTGCCGCTGAGGATGTTGAAGGTGATCCGGGCGAAGAGCTCGCGCAAGGTTGAGGTTGGATCGGTGAAGCGGGCGCGGATCTGGTTCGAGAGATTCGCGTAGCTCGCGTACCTGGCGCCAAGCTCGTCGAGTCCGAGGATCGTCAGCGCCGAGACCATCGCGCGTCGCTCTCCTTTGGGCCGGTCGAACCGCTCGACCAGCAGCGCGTCGCGGCCAAGCGCCTTCGTCAGCTCGACCTTCGCCGTCTCGATGCCGACACGGCGCGCCAGTTCCATCGCCACGAACTCGCCCTTGACGACCGGGTGGGTGTCCGTCGTCGAGCTGAACTTCGCGATCAGTTGCCGGCCATCGTCGCGCAGCAGCGCCTTCGGCCGCGCCCCGCCAACCGAGCTGCCATGGAGCAGGGCCTGGTCGAGCGCCGGCGAAAGCGGCACACCGAGCTCGACCCGTTCCGCCGATTCGGCCAGCTCCTCCAGGGTCGCCTGATCCAGCGAGCGCGGAACGTATTCCTCGGCCGAGACCTGGAAGTCGATGGCACCGGTCCGATCCGAGCCGGATTCGAGCAGGTAGGTCAGCGGCGTCAAGGCGGTGGTGTCGGCGGCGGTCGTGCCGGTGAGGCGGTTGAGGATCACTCGCTGACCCCAGGCGTCCGGGGCCGCATCGGCGATGCATCCGGCCATCTCGCCGACGCGCGGCGGAATCGAGCCCCGACCCAGGGGCAGCTCCGGCAGGTAGAGCGGGACCCGGCCCTCGCGCTCGAGGTAGCTGCGCCCGTAGGTGAAGACGAGAACCTGGCCTTCGACGTCGAGACGACCGGCGACGACCGGATCCACGGTGCCGGGAAGCCAGATCCAGACGAAGGCGTGCTCTGGCTCAGAAGTCATCGTCTATTTCCGTTGGCCTGCGGACGAGCCGCGGTAGGACCGCGAGCCGATCGTCGACGCGTTCGGCCTCCAACTGCCGCCGCGATGGATCGGGGTCGAAGAGCGGTACTCCGGTCAAAGTCGCGGCCTCGAATGCCACTCCCAGTCTCACGCTCGGGTCTCCGCGCTCGACCTTGCGCATCGTCACCGCGGTGACGCCGGCGCGCTCGGCCAGCTCTTGCAAGGTCCACCGCCGCTCGCGCCGGGCCAGCTGGATGCGAGCGCCAAGCAGGTGGGTCGCCTCGTCGGTTTGGGGCGAGAGTGGATGGGCACTATTGGACATGAATAGATATTAAACTATTTATATCGGCATATCAAACATAGGGAATTATCTAAAACACGGAGACTAACTTCAACCATAGGCACTCTGACAACTGGCTCTTGGCAACGGGAATCGGCCTGCCGGGCAGTAGTGGTTAGGATCGGTCACCGCGCATGGGCCAGGACATCGACCAGCTCGCCATCGACACGATTCGCACGCTCTCCATCGACGCGGTGGAGAAGGCGAAGTCGGGGCACCCGGGGACGCCGATGTCGATGGCGCCGGTCGCCTACGAGCTCTGGCAGAACCACCTGCGCTACGACCCCGCCGATCCGGTCTGGCCCAATCGCGATCGCTTCGTGCTCTCGGCCGGCCACGCCTCGATGCTGATCTACTCGGTGCTCCACCTGGCCGGAGTGCGCCGCGTCGACGCCGACTACAAAGTGCTCGACGAGCCGGCGGTTAGCCTGCACGAGATCGAAGAATTCCGCCAGCTGCACTCGCGCACCCCGGGCCATCCCGAGTACCGCTGGACCTCGGGGATCGAGACGACGACCGGGCCGCTCGGCCAGGGGATCGCCACCTCGGTGGGGATGGCGCTGGCCTCGAAGTGGCAGACCGAGCGCTTCGGCGCCGACCTCTTCGACTTCGACGTCTACGCGCTGGCCGGCGACGGCTGCCTGATGGAGGGCGTCTCGCACGAGTCGGCCTCGCTGGCCGGCCACCTCAAGCTCGACAACCTCTGCTGGATGTACGACAACAACCACATCACGATCGACGGCGCCACCGACCTCGCCTACGGCGACGACGTGCTGAGCCGCTTCGAGGGCTACGGCTGGAACGTCCTCAGGGTCGGCGATGCCAACGACGCCGGGCTGCTCGCCCGCGCCTTCGATGAGTTCAAGGCCGAGGTCGGCCGCCCGACCCTGATCGTCATCGACAGCCACATCGGCTGGGGCTCGCCGAACAAGCAGGACACCGAGTCCGCCCACGGCGAACCGCTCGGCGAGGAGGAGGTCAAACTCACCAAGCGCGCCTACGGCTGGCCCGAGGACGCCCAGTTCCTCGTCCCCGATGGCGTCCGCGAGCGCTTCGACGAAAAGGTCGGCAAGCGCGGCGCCGAGCTGCGCGGCGCCTGGGGAGAGACCCTCGACTCTTATAGGGAGACCAACGCCGGGCTGGCGGCCGAGATCGAGATGATGCAGCGGCGCCAGCTGCCCGACGACTGGGACGCCGCGATCCCCTCCTTCGAGGCCGACGAAGAGAAGGGCCTCGCCACCCGCAAGGCCTCCAACAAGATCCAGAACGCGATCGCCGAGCGGGTGCCGTGGATGCTCTCCGGCTCCGCCGACCTGACCGACTCGACCTCGGTGCGGCTCGACTTCGACGGCGCCGTCAACTTCGAGCCGGGCAGCTTCAACGGCCGCCAGATCCACTTCGGGATCCGCGAACACGCCGCCGCCGCGGCCTGCAGCGGCCTCTCACTCTCGAAGCTGAAGCCGCTCTGGTCGACCTATCTGACCTTCTCCGACTACGGGCGCGGGGCGATCCGCCTCTCGGCGCAGATGGAGCTGCCGGTGATCCACCTCTTCACGCACGACTCGATCGGGCTCGGTGAGGACGGCCCGACCCACCAGCCGATCGAGCAGCTCGCCTCGCTGCGGGCGATGCCCCACCTCGACGTGATCCGCCCCGCCGACGCCAACGAGGCCGCCGAGGCCTGGCGGGTCGCGGTCAACCGCACCCACAACCCGGTGGCGCTGATCCTCACCCGCCAGACCGTGCCGATCTTCGACCGCTCCCGCTACGCCTCGGCGGCCGGGCTCCAGAAAGGCGGCTACGTGCTGGCCGACTGCGAGGGCGAGCCGGAGCTGATCCTGATCGCCACCGGCAGCGAGGTCCAGCTGGCGCTGGGGGCCCACGAGACGCTGATCGGCGAGGGGATCCGCTCGCGCGTGGTCAGCTTGCCCTGCTGGGAGATCTTCGAACGCCAGGACGCCGAGTACCGCGACCAGGTGCTGCCGCCGGCGGTCACTGCCAGGGTCGCGATCGAGGAGGCCTCGACGCTGGGCTGGGAGCGCTACGTGGGAACCGCCGGTGCGATCATCGGTATGACCACCTTCGGACAATCGGCGCCGTTCGCGGACGTCGAGGCGGAGTTCGGCTTCACCCCGGACCACGTCGCCGAGGTGGCGCGTGAGGTCGCCAAGGGCGCGACCGTCAATTCTTCAACGACCTGAGGAGGTCGCTCGTGAAGGCAACCGCACGACTGCACGAGCTGGGGCAGAGCCTCTGGCTCGACAACATCACCCGCACGATGCTGGGCGACGGCACCCTGCGCGGCTACATCGACGAGCTCTCGGTCACCGGGCTCACCTCCAACCCGACGATCTTCGACAAGGCGATCTCCGGCGGCGACGCCTACGACGAGCAGATCGCCGAGCTGAGTGCCTCGGCCGGCCTCGGCGACGGCCCCGGTGCCAACGCCGACGAGGACGTCTTCTTCGAGCTGGCGCTGGCCGACCTGCGTGACGCCACCCACCTCTTCGCCGGCGTCCATGGGCGCACCGACGGGGTCGACGGCTTCTGCTCGCTGGAGGTCTCGCCGCTGATCGCCGACGACGCCCAGGCGACGATCGCCCAGGCCGCCGCCCTGCACGCCGAGGCCGAGCGCCAGAACCTCTTCATCAAGATCCCCGGCACCGAGGCCGGCCGCACGGCGATCGAGGAGTCGATCTTCGCTGGGATCCCGATCAACGTCACCCTGCTGTTCGACGACAGGCAGTACCTCGGCGCCGCCGAGGCCTACATGCGCGGGATCGAACGGCGGATCGAGGCAGGGCTCGACCCCAACGTCGCCTCTGTGGCCTCGATCTTCATGAGCCGCTGGGACGTCGCCGTCGCCGAACAGGTGCCGGACGAGCTGCGCAACCGGCTTGGCATCGCCGTCGGCGGCCGCGCCTACGTCGCCTACCGCGAGCTGCTCGAGTCCGACCGCTGGCTGCGCCTGATGAACGAGGGCGCCCGCCCTCAGCGCCTGCTCTGGGCCAGCACCGGCACCAAGGACCCGGACGCTTCCGACACCCTCTACATCGAGGCCTTCGCCTCGCCCTTTACCGTCAACACGATGCCGGAGCCGACCCTGAAGGCCTTCGCCGACCACGGCGAGGTGGGGGATCTGATGCCCGCTGACGGTGGCAACTCCGAGCAGGTCCTGAAGGAGTTCGAGGACGCCGGGATCGACGTCGCCGCGCTGGCGACCCGCCTTCAGGTCGAGGGCAAAGAGAGCTTCAACAAGTCCTGGGAAGAGCTGCTGAAGTCGATCGAGTCCCAGCGCGGGGTTACGGCGTAGTGAGCGAATCGGCGCCGGGGCTCCGAGAGGCGCCCGCCTGGGCCGACCTGCAGGCCCACTACGAGAAGATCGGCGGCACCCACCTACGGGAGCTGTTCGCCGCCGATCCGGAGCGCGGCGAGCGCCTCGTCGCCGGCGGCGCCGGCCTCCACCTCGACTTCTCCAAGAACCGGATCACCGACGAGACGCTGATGCTGCTCGGCGAGCTGGCCCGCCAGCGCGGCGTCGAGGCGCGCCGCGAAGCGATGTTCGAAGGCGAGCACATCAACGTCTCCGAGGACCGCGCCGTCCTCCACGTGGCGCTGCGGATGCCGCGCCATCGTTCGCTCGTCGTCGACGGCGTCGACGTCGTCAAGCAGGTGCACGAGACGCTCGACCGGATGGGCTCGTTCAGCGAGCAGGTCCGCTCCGGCGAGTGGCGCGGCCACACCGGCAGGCCGATCCGCAACGTCGTCAACATCGGCATCGGCGGCTCCGACCTGGGGCCGACGATGGCCTACGAGGCGCTCAAACACTTCTCTCGCCGCGACCTCATCTTCCGCTTCGTCTCCAACGTCGACGGCACCGACTTCGCCGAGTCGACCGGCGACCTCGACCCCGAGGAGACCCTCTTCGTGATCTCCTCGAAGACCTTCACGACGCTGGAGACGATGACCAACGCCCGTTCGGCCCGCGAGTGGGCGCTGGCCGGGCTCGGCGGTGACGAGGCGGCGGTCGCCAGGCACTTCGTCGCCGTCTCCACCAACGCCGAGGAGGTCGCCAAGTTCGGCATCGACACCGACAACATGTTCGGCTTCTGGGATTGGGTCGGGGGGCGCTACTCGATGGACTCGGCGATCGGGCTCTCGACGATGCTGGCGATCGGGCCGGCCCGCTTCGCCGAGATGCTGGCCGGCTTCCACGCCATGGACGAGCACTTTCGCGAGACGCCGCCGGCCTCGAACCTGCCGATGCTGATGGGCCTGCTCGCGGTCTGGTACTCGGACTTCTTCGGCGCCCAGACCTGCGGCGTCTTCCCCTATGACCAGTACCTACACCGCTTCGCGGCCTACCTGCAGCAGCTGACGATGGAGTCCAACGGCAAGCACGTCAGCGTCGACGGCGCCCGCGTCGACTACGACACCGGCGCGATCTACTGGGGCGAGCCGGGCACCAACGGCCAGCACTCCTTCTACCAGCTGATCCACCAGGGGACGCGGCTGATCCCCTGTGACTTCATCGGCTTCTGCCACTCCAACAATCCGCTGGGCCGCCACCACGACCTGCTGATGTCCAACGTCTTCGCCCAGGGCGAGGCGCTGGCCTTCGGCAAAACGGCCGAGCAGGTGCACGAGGAGGGAACGCCGGAGGAGGTGGTGCCGCACCGGGTGATGGAGGGCAACCGCCCCTCGAACACTATCCTCGCCGACCGCCTCACTCCGGAGACCCTCGGCACGCTGGTCGCCCTCTACGAGCACAGCGTCTTCACCCAGGGCGCCGTCTGGGGGATCGACTCCTTCGACCAGTGGGGGGTCGAGCTGGGCAAGGTCCTGGCCGTCAAGATCATCCCCGAGCTGGAGGCCGGCCAGGAGCCGAAGCTGCGCCACGACAGCTCGACCAACGCGCTGATCCGCCGCTACCGCAACGCGAGGCGCGAGCAGTAGCTCATGGCTTTGCTCGACCCGCTCCCGCTGGCGGCGTCGGCTTCGAACCTGCTCGCCGCGCGCGAGCAGATGGCGTTCACGCTCGGCTTCCACATCGTCCTTGCTTCGCTCGGGGTGGCGCTGCCGGCGACGATCCTGGTCGCCAACTACATCGCCCTGAAACGGGACGACCGCGACGCGATGGAGCTGGCCCGGCGCTGGTCGAAGGCGATGGCGGTCACCTTTGCGGTCGGCGCCGTCACCGGCACCGTGCTCAGCTTCGAGTTTGGCCTGCTCTGGCCGCAGTTCACCGGCCGCTTCGGCTCCGTCTTCGGAATCGCCTTCGCGATCGAGGGGATCTTCTTCTTCATCGAGGCGATCTTCCTGGCGATCTACATCTACGGCTGGAAGCGGCTCGGCGGCTGGGCCCACTTCTGGTCGGGGGTGCCGATGGCGATCACCGGCATCGGCGGCGCCTTCTCGGTGGTCGCCGCCAATTCCTGGATGAACCAGCCGCAGGGGTTCACGCTGAACGCCGCCGGCAAGGTCGTCGACACCGATCCGCTGAAGGTCCTCTTCAACCCCGCGACCGGCTACGAGGTGCCGCACATGATCCTCGCCGCCTACATGGTCACCTCCTTCCTGGTTGCCTCGATCTACGCGGTCGGGATGCTGAAGGGCCGACGCGACCGCCTGCACCGGCTGGGCCTGCTGATCCCCCTGACGATCGGCCTCGTCGCGACCCCGCTCCAGCTCTTCGTCGGCGACACCGCGGCGCGCGAAGTCGCCGACCATCAGCCGGCCAAGTTCGCCGGCATGGAGTGCATCCAGAAGACCGGTACCCACCAGACCGAGTACGTCGGCGGGGTCTGCACCTCCGACGGCGTCAAGGCGGCGATCCCGATCCCCGACCTCGATTCCTTCCTGGTCGGCTTCAGCGCTGACACCAAGGTGACCGGGCTGGAGGACCTCCCCGTCGACGAACGGCCGCCCGCCAACACCCTGCTGCACCTCGCCTTCGACGCGATGGTCGGAATCGGCACGGCGCTGCTGGCGCTCGGCGCCTGGCTCGCCTTCGTCTGGTGGAAACGGCGCGACATCCCTCAGACCAGGTGGTTCCTGCGCGCGGTCTCGGTCTCAGGGGCGGGGGCGGTGCTGGCGCTCTGGTGCGGCTGGATCGTCACCGAGGTCGGCCGCCAGCCCTGGATCGTGCAGGGTTACATGCGGACCGAGGAAGCGGTCACCGAGGCGGAGGGCCTCTGGTTCAGCTTCGCCGGCGTGCTGCTGCTCTACGCCGGGCTCGGCACGGTCGCAATCCTGGTCCTGCGCGGCATGTCGCGCCGCTGGCGCGAGGGCGCCGCCGAACCCGAGGGCACCCCCTACGCACCGCCCACGGAGGCACCATGACGCCGATGGGCCGCAAACGTTCAGATAGTGGACGGATGAGGCCCATCGACGGGTGGTTCGAGCTATGAGCAAGGCGGATGTCGCGGCGGCGATTCTCTGGGTCGGCGCGACGTTCTACGCGCTTTTTGGCGGCGCCGACTTCGGCGGCGGCTTCTGGGACCTGATCGCCGGCGACGCCGAGAGGGGGGAGCGGCCGCGGGCGCTGGTCCAGCGCTCGCTGACCCCGGTCTGGGAGGCCAACCATGTCTGGCTGATCTTCGTCCTCGTCGTCCTTTGGACCGCCTTCTCAGCCGCCTTCAGCGCAATCTTCACGACGCTCTACGTGCCGATCGCCTTGGCCGCGGTGGGGATCGTCCTGCGCGGCGCCGGCTTCGCCTTCCGCAAGTCGATCGAGGGCCTGGCGGCGCGACGGGCGGCGGGCGCCACGTTCGCCCTCTCCTCGGTACTGACGCCGTTCTTCATGGGCACCGTGGTTGGGGCGATTGCCTCCGGCAACGTCCCGGCCGCGGGCAATGGCGACGCCTTCTCGACCTGGTTGCAGCCGCTGCCGCTGCTGATTGGGGCGATGTTCGTCGCCACCGGCGCCTACCTCTCCGCCGTCTTCCTGGTCGGCGACGCACGCCGGGCCGGCGAGGAGGACCTGGAGCACTACTTCGTGCGGCGGGCGCTGGCGGCGGCCGCCGTTGCCGGCGCCGCGGCGGCGGCCGGGCTGGTCGAGTTGCACGGCGAAGCCCGCTACGTCTTCGACCGCCTCGTCGACCAGGGGCTGCCGCTGGTGATCCTCTCGGCGCTCTGCGGGATCGGCCTGCTGGCTCTCCTCCTAAAAGGCGGGCCGACGGGCCGAAATGTTGATTCTGGCTCGACTTATCGGCCCATCGACATCATCCTGATGCGGGCGCTGGCGGCGGGAGCGGTGGTGGCTGTGGTTTGGGGGTGGGCGGTGGCGCAGTTCCCCTATCTGCTTCCGACTTCGCTGCGGATTGATCAGGCGGCCGCGCCCGACCCGACGCTGAGCATCGTCTTCGTCGTCTTCGCCGCCGCCGCGGTCCTCGTCCTGCCCTCGCTGGGTCTGCTTTACACGCTCAGCCAGCGCGATCTGCTCGAGACCGAGCACTGAGCCGAGTGGCACCAAAAGTGGGGTTCGGATGAACAATCCCATCCAACTTCAAGCCCCCCTGGACAAATTTCCGATGGTGCCGCATGAACCAGACCAACGCTTTGTCGCGTGCCGTCGGCGCCACCGTCCTCACCCTCCTCGCGATGGCCCTCGCCTCACTGGTCCTGCCGGCCTCGATCCTGGCGGCGCCGTTGCCCGAAGGCAGCGACCCGGTGCTGACCCTCTCGCCGCAGCCAGCGGTCGTGCCGACGACCACGGTCGGTAACCAGTCGCCGACCCTCGAATTCGTACTCCATAACGAAAGCGCCGAAGAAGCCGCCGTCGACAAGATCGCGCTCGAAGGCGAAGACGCGGGGGAATTCAGCTTCGGCGGCTCCACCTGCGGCAATCTGCCGCCGGGTGGACAGTGCTCGCTCGGGATTGCCCTGAAGCCGGGCAGCGTCGGTGCCAAGAAGACGACGCTCGAAGTGCTCTTCAGTGGCGGCCGCCCCGCACAGGGCTTCGAAGTCTCCGGGATTTCCGCCCCCGCCCATCTCAGCTTCCAGCCGGGCAGCTACGACTTCGGCCTGGTGCCGGCGCGCTCGGAAGCCGCGCGGACGACCTTCCAGATCGAGAACGACGGCGCCGCGACGACGCAGATCAACTCGCTGAGCTTCATCGGCAATTCCAACGGCTTCTGGTTCGGCAACAGCGATTGCTACGGCCGCTGGCTGGACCCGGGCCAGACCTGCTCGCTCGAAGTCGACTTCGGGCCCAGTGACGCCGGCCCTTACGCGACTCAGGTTCAGGCCAACTCAGCCGGCGAAAACTTCACCGCCAACCTCAGCGGTGCGGGTGCGCAGCCGATCGTTACGGCCTCGCCCAACCCTGCCGACTTCGGCGCGGCAACGGTCGGATCGAGCAGCGCGATCCAGACGATCGTCGTCAGCAACAGCGGCAATGGCCCCGCCAACTTCTTCATCGGCATCGTCGCCGGCGGCGACTCGGGCAGCTTCAAGCTGCTCGACGAGAACTGCAGCGCCGCACCGCTGCTGCCCGCCGGCAGCTGCACGGCGCATCTGCGCTTCGCTCCCCAGAGCCCCGGCCTCAAGCTCGCCCGCCTCGCCTTCTTCGGCGATACCGAAGGCGGCGCCATGGTGGCGCTGCAGGGCGAAGGCGTCGCCCCCGCGGCGACGCTCGTGCCATCCAGTTTCGACTTCGGCTCCCAGGCCAACGGCACCAAGAGCGCCGGCCATCTCTTTACGGTTCGCAATGACGGCGGCACGCCGCTCGACCTCGGCGGCGTCTCCGTCGTCGGCGCCGATCTCGACCAGTTCGCGCTGGCCGGGGACGAGTGCACCGGGGCGACCCTGGCGCCCGGCGCCGAGTGCCTGGTCCGGCTCCGCTTCGCACCCGACAGCGCTGGGGGCAAGGCGGCCAAGCTGCGAGTCGGCGGCGAGGCCGGCGCCTTCGTCGCCGCGCTCGCCGGCACCGGTACGGGCGCTTCCGTCGACGAGGATCCCGCTGCCGGAACGGCGGATTCCCACGCACTTGAGACAGGCAACCAGCCGCCACCACCGCGGCCGTCGCGCAAGGGGCGCCACCGCCGCTTCGTCCGCGGCGACGCGGTGCCCGCCGCCAGGGCCCAACGGCCGCGCCGCGTGAACTCGCGTAGCGACATCGCTCCGCGCTAGCCCTGTTAGGTTCGCCGCCATGGTCAAGACGGTCCTCTTCGACATCGACGGCACCCTTCTCGTCACCGGTGGGGCGGGGGCCGTCGCCTGGCAGCGCGCCTTCCGCGAGCTACACGGCATCGACGCCAACATCGAGGAGCACACCCACGCCGGCATGACCGACCCGGAAATCGCCGCGATCGTCTTCCGCGAGGTAATCGGCCGCGACGGTAGCGACGCCGAGCGAGCCGAGGCGATCGGCGGCTACCTCAGCCATCTCGAAGACGCCGTCAACGAGTCGAGTGGCTACCGGGTGATGCCGGGGATCGAGGCGCTGCTGCCGCGGCTGGTGGAGCAGGGCATCCTGCTCGGCATCGTCACCGGCAACATCGAAGCCGCGGCCCACATCAAGCTCGCTCGCGGCAACCTCAACCGCTTCTTCGCCTTCGGCGGCTACGGCTCCGACTCCAGCGATCGCACCGAGCTGACCAGGAAGGCGCTCGAGCGCGGCGGCGGCGTCGCCGGCCACCCGATCGACCCCGCCACCGCGATCGCCGTCGGCGACACCCCCCGCGACGTCAAGGCCGGCCACGGCGCCGGCCTCAAGGTGGTCGGTGTGGCGACGGGCAGCTACACGGCTGAGGAACTCAGCCAGTCCGGCGCCGACTGGGCGATAGAGGACGTCACCGCCGGCTTCCCGGCCTAGCCGCGACGCGCATCCGACTTTGACCCCACTGGGGGTGGGGAAAAAGTCGGATGCGATGCTCAGCCGAGCGAGCATCTGGCCTGGTAAATGGAAGTGAAGCCCGATTCGAAGCCGTTGCGCGCCGCCCGTAGGTAAAGCCGCCAGACGCGGACCCGTTCCGGCCCCGCCAGCCGGATCGCCTCATCCAAGTTGTCGTCGAGCCGCTGGGCCCAGTGGCGCAGGGTCTCGGCGTAGTCGGCGGCAAAGTCCTCGACGTGGTGGGTGACGAAGCCGGCCCGTTCCAGCGCCAGCAGGTTGCGCGAAAGGTGCAGCGGCGCCGCATCGGGGAAGACGTAGCGCTCCGAGAAGGCCCCGGCCTCACCGTCGCTATGGCGCAGGCGGGTAATGCCGTGGTTGAGCAGGCGCCCGCCCGGCTCCAGCATGCGGGCCAGCGTCTGCGCGTAGACCTCGATCTGGGAGGCGCCGACGTGCTCGACCATGCCGATGCTGGCGATCGCGTCGAAGCGCTCGCCGGCGAGGTCGCGGTAGTCCATGACGCGGATCTCGACCCGGTCGGCGACCCCGGCCTGCTCGGCGCGCTGGCGCGCCTTCTCAGCCTGGGGAGGGGAGAGGGTGATGCCGACGACGCTGGCGCCGTGCTTGGTCGCCGCCCAGAGCGGGAAGCCGCCCCAGCCGCAGCCGACGTCGAGCACCCGGTCCCCCTCCTTCAATTCCAGCTTGCGGGCGACCGTCTCCAGCTTCTCCTCCTGGGCCTGCTCGAGCGTCTTCGCCCCGCGCGAGAAGATCGCGCAGCTGTAGACCATCGTCGGGCCGAGGAAGAGCTCGAAGAACTCGTTGGAGACGTCGTAGTGGTGGCGTACGGCGCGAGCGTCGCGCTCCTTGCTGTGGCGGCGGCCGCTGGGGCGCAGCTCCGACTGTGGCCGCGGCGGCGGCTTGGTCAGGCCGGCGGCGCGCACGGCGCCCAGCAGCAGCGCCCGCTTGTCGGCGCCATCGAGGGCCGGCGGCTCCCAGCCGTCGAGCAGCTCGATCACCGCGTCGATGTCGTCGACCTCGATCTCACCGCTGACGTAGGCGCGGCCGAGACCGAGCTGCCCGGGCGCCCGCAGCACGTGGGCGGCGGCGCGCGGCGAGCGGACGGAGAAGGTCGGGCCCTCGCCGCTGGTCGACGGCAGCCGCGTCCCGTCCCAGAACTCGACCGCGAACGGCCGCTGCGGAATCCGCGCCTCGATCTCGCCCCGCAAGCGGCCGGTGTCAGCAAACGCCATCGCCGCCAACCCTAACAATCGGCGCTTCAGGTTCGAGCCCTATCATCGCCAAACATGTCCTCCACCGCAGGCCCACTCCCCTCCGACATCCAGCCCGTCGAGAACGAGACGCGCGACCGCGTCATCACCGGCCTGGTGACGCTGATCCCGTTCGTCGCGATCGGCCTCGCCGCCTGGCAGGTCTGGGGCAGCGCCCTGCAGTGGAGCGATGTCTTCCTCTTCCTCGCGCTCTACGTCTTCAGCGGGCTGGGGATCACGGTCGGCTTCCATCGCCACCTCACCCACCGCGCCTTCAAAGCAAAGCCGTGGCTGCACGGCTTGCTGGCGATCGCCGGCTCGGTGGCGATCGAGGGTCCGGTCATCTCCTGGGTCGCCGACCATCGCAAGCACCACGCCTTCGCCGACGTCGAGGGCGATCCCCACAGCCCTCACGTCGACCACGGCCACGGTTGGTCGGGCGCGATGAAGGGCCTTTTCCATGCTCACATGGGCTGGCTCTTCATCCACACCCAGCGCGGCAACAAGGAGCGCTTCGCGCCCGACCTGCTCAAGGACCCGACGATCAGCTGGGTCGACCGCACCTTCATCTGGTGGGCGATCGGCGGCCTGATGCTCCCCTTCGCGCTCGGCTGGGTTATCGGCGGCACCCTCTTCGCCGCCTTCACCGGCCTGCTCTGGGGCGGCCTCGTCCGCGTCTTCGTCCTCCACCACTTCACCTACAGCATCAACTCGCTCTGCCACGTCTTCGGCAACCGCGACTTCGAGACCGGCGATGAGTCACGCAACCTGGCGCTGATCGCGATCCCGACCTTCGGCGAGGCCTGGCATAACAACCACCACGCCTTCCCAACCTCCGCCACCCACGGCCTCGGCCGCTTCCAGCTGGATCTCTCGGCCATGGTCATCGACGGGCTCGAGAAGGCCGGTCTGGTCTGGGACGTGGTGCGCGTCAGCCCCGAGCGGATGGCCGCCAAAGCGACCTAGGGCGCTTCGCCCGATTCGTACCAGTCGATCCAGGCGTTGCACGCCTGGGCGAGCGGCACGATCCGGTGCGGCCCGGCCGGGACGGCGACGAGCTCGCCCACATAGGACTTGCCGTCGTAGCCGCTGAGGCTCTGCAGGGTGCTGGCGCCACCCGCGGCGAGCGTGAACTTGACCCGGCCGCCGTCGCTCTTGTAACGGCCGGCGGGCCAGAACTGGCCGTTGTTGCCGAGGCTGATCGTGTTCGGCCGCTGACCGTCCAGGGCCGCCTTCAGCGGCTCCTCGAAGCCGGGTGCGGAGAGGGACAGGTCAAAGGGGGAGAAGTACTGGATCGAGAGGTTCCAGCTGCCCGTCGGCAGGTCCAGCGCCTGCGAGGTCCGGGCGCCGGTGCCAAGAATGCTGCCCTCGTCCCAGGCGGCTTTGGAGCCGATCACGGCGCCGGGGAAGAGCGAGGCCCGGCCCGGGTTGGCGAGCAGGATGCGGATCTCCGGCGCCGCGCAGCCGGCAAGCGCAGCCGCCTCGGTTCCCTCGAGCAGGACGTGGCGGTCCTCGGGGGTCGGGCCAGTCCGCTTCCAGAGGACGTAGGAGGGGGTGGCGGCGATTCGCTTGAAGTTGGCCGGCGCCTGGCTGTTCCAGCCGGCGCGGCCGCTGATCACGTATTCGAAGCGTTCCAGCGTCCCGTGCGAGAAGGAGTCGAAGTCAATCGGGCTGTAGGCGTCGCCGGTGTCGAATGGCTTCTCCGGATTGGGCGAGACGTCGGTGTCGGGGAACTCGACCAATGGCACGTGCGTGTCGGCGCCGAGCAGGTCGTAGGCGGCGTAGCGGTCCTGCCCCGCGTAGAGCACCGGCTTGCCGTGGACGATCGGCAGGAACGCCTCCAGCTCTGCCCCATGCCCCGCCGGCCCCACTGGAGCGTCCCGCAACACCAGCAGGCTGGAGTAGATCGCCCCTCCGATGAACGCCACCGCCAAAATAACCCACCCCACCCGCGCAACCCCGCCGAATCTCGGGGTCGATGGGCCTGAAACGTCCGCCATATGGACGTCCTCGGCCCGCCGGCCCCCGAATTCGCTGAGCAGCGGCCGGATCGCCACCAGCATCGCCAGCGGCGCGGCGATCATCAGCGCCTTGGCCTGGGAGTAGTCGCCGCTGAAGGGGAGGGAGACGAGGTAGAGGACGGCGCAGGCGCCGAGCGCGACCGGGATCGTCAGCTCGCCGCGGCGCACCCACCAGGCGACGCCGGCAAGCAGGGCCAGCACCGCGATCGCGCCGGCCAGGCCGGCAAGCGGGGCGCCGCCGGCGGCGTCGAGGCGGTAGTTCGAGGCCGGCCAGATTCCCAGCGCCTCGACCGGGGAGACGGGGCCGTAGGTATTGCTGCCGGCGACCTTGTTGAAGCTGCTGGCGAAGCCGAAGGGGCCGATCACCGTGGCGACGACGGCCAGACCGACTAAGACGACGATCGTCGCCAGGGCCGCCGGCCGCAGCAGGAAGCTCAGCAGCGTCCGCGGCTGCAGCGCCCGCCGCACCGCCGGCTGGGTGAGGCTCCAGAAGACGAGGATTGCGATCGGCCAGGCGAGCCCGGCGAAGCTGTAGGAGAAGAAGATGCCTGCCGCCAGGGCCAACGGGGGTAGCGCCCACAGCCATGTGCCCTCCCCAGACACAGCTCGCTGTGCTCGCTGTTGAGTGTCTGGGGAGGGCACATGGCTGTGGGCGGCCCCGCCTGCACTGTCGATCGTCACTAGGTAAAGCGTGAAGGTGAGGACGAAGAGGGCCTCGGCGGTCTCCTTGAAGGCGGCCTGGGCGAAGTAGGAGGCGGCCAGGTAAGGGAGGGCGACCATCGCCGCGGCGAGCACTCGGCGGCCGGGCGCCATCTGCCGCAGGGCGCTGAGCGCGGTCAGCCCGGTGAGGACCCCGATCGCGACGATCTCGCCGACGAAGGCCTGTCCTAGCCCGATTCCAGGGAAGGCGGCGGTGGCCACCGCCAGGCCGTGCGGCCCCAGCGGGTAGCCGGTGTCCGGCGCCGGCCCGAAGCCGCTGCGCAGCCACTCCGCCCAGGCCAGGTGCAAGCCGAGGTCGTTGTTGAAGCCGACGCCGAGCAGACCCCAGCGCCCGCTGACCGCGAACGGGATCGCCAGCACGAGAAGCAGGACGATCGCCACCGGCAGCCCTGCCCGCAGTGCTCCCGGTGCCGCGTAGGGCAGCCGCCAGACGACCAGCGCGGCGACGATCAGCAGTGCTGCCACCCCGACGGTGACGCTGGTCCCGTGCCCAGGCGCCCGCGCCAGCAGGCCGCTTACGGCGAGTACCGCGGCGAGCCCGACCCCGGGCTCCAGCCAGGACCACGCACGCCGGCCCGCCAGGGAAAGGATGGCGCGCCCGACCAGCAGCGAAGCGGCGCATATCAACGCCGCCGAGGCGTAGGTCCCGATCATCAGCCTGGCAACTTATGGCAGCCGGGCGCAAGATGCCCGCCCCGCCGCCGAGCCTCAGTTCTTCTCGGCCGCCCGCTCCAGCGTCGCGCGCAGGCTCTCGCCGCGCAGGGGATGCTCGTGGCCGGCGCCGACCACCTTGGGATCAAGCGCGGCCAACCGCCGGACCGACTCCTTCGCCTTCTCGTGGTCCCAGGCCCAGGCGGGGTGGGGGACGCTGGCCTCTCCCTCAGGCAGCGGTTTCAGCCGCGCCGAATCGACCAGGTAGACGACGTCGCTGACCAGCGCCACCCGGTCGCTTTCGCGCCAGAGCCCAATCAGCCCCGGTGCGTGGCCGGGGAAGTGGATGACGCGGAAGCCGGCGATCTTCTCGCCCTCGGCGACGGTGCCGGCGATCTTCACGGCGCCCCCGTCCCAGCGCCGCAGCAGCGTCGGATAGATCCAGCGCACCGGCGCCACCGGCAGCTGCGCGAGGTCGAAGTAGGGGGCGATCGCGGCGTCGCTTTTGGCGTCGGCCACTTCGTCGGCGTGGCAGAAGACCGGCGCCCCCATATAAGGAGCGGTGCCGCGGTGGTCGGCGTGGGCGTGCCCGAGGACGACGCGCTTGACCCCGCCGAGCTGCTCCGCCGCCGCCCGCGCCGCCTTGCGCATCGGCTTGGTGCCGGCGTCGAACTGGATCACGCCGTCGCCGTCCTCGAGGAAGTAAATGTTCATCGCGCCGCGAAAATCGCCGCGCAGCAGCCAGACCCCGTCGACGACTTTCTCCAAGCCCATGTCGCAAGCCTACGCCCGGATAGGGTTCCGCGCGTGCCGTGGATCTGGAAAGCGGGGATGGTGGTGCTGATCGTCTGCCTCGTCGCTTCGATGGCGATCGCGATCGTGCGCCTGGCGACGACGCCGACCGAGATCCTCGGCGATGGCTTTCGCGGGCTCCCGGCGCGGCAGCGTTAGTATCGAGCCCGTTCAGCGACCGAGCAGAGGAGACGGGGCGTGTTCACTCGCATCGTGGTTGGAACCGACGGGTCTGAGACCGCCGGGGAGGCGGTCCGGCAAGCTCTCGACCTCGCCAAGCTGGCGGGCGCGACGCTCAGCATCGTCAGCGCCTACGCGCCGATCCCCGAGCGCAAAGTCAAAGACCAGCAGCGCGAGGCGCCGGCTGACGTCCAGTACGAGATCGGCCCGCGCGAGGACGTCAACCTCGTCCTCGACGCCGCTGCCGCCGACGCTCGCAAGGAGGGCATCGAGGTTCAGACCCACCCGGTTGAAGGCGACCCGGCTGAGGCGATCCTCAACGTCGCCGAAGAGACCAAGGCCGACCTGATCGTGGTCGGCAACAAGGGTATGACCGGCGCCCGCCGCTTCCTGCTCGGCAGCGTCCCCAACAATATTTCTCACCACGCCCCTTGCAGCGTGATGGTGGTTAGAACTACTTAACGCCGGGAGTGAGGCTGGCTTCGGGAGCCGGGCCCCAGATTTCGGTGGCGCGGGCGGCGTCGATCAGGCCGGCGCCCTGTTGGGAGGCGGGCAGGCCGAGGTCGCGGGCGCTGCGGCGCAGCTGTTTGGCGACGCCGTTGACGCGAGGTTTCGCGCCGGCACCGGTTTCCGGGATGAAGCGCGGGCCGGCGTAGGTGTCGGCGGCCAGGACCATCGCGGCGACGCCGCTGACGTGGGCGGCAGCCATCGAGGTGCCGACGTAGCTGGAGGGGATGGCGAAGATCCGGGTCGTCTCCGCCTTCAGCGTCACCTGGTAGATCGGCCGCGCCGAAACCGACTGGCAGCCCGGGACCGGCGTGCCGCCGCCGGGGGCCACCAGATCGACCCCTTTGCCCTCCAGCGAGTAGTTGCCGAGGCAGCCGCCCTCGGTGGTGCCGCCGACGCCGATCACCCGGGGGCCGGTCGCCGGCTCCGATACGCAGGTCTCGGAGCCGAGGTTGCCGGCCGAGGCGACCGCGACGACACCGCGTGCGTAGGCTTCCCGCAGCGCTTCGTCAACCACCGGCACCTTCTTCCCGCAGCCGAAGTTGAAGCTCATGTTGATCACCTGAGCGCGGTGGGCGACGGCGAAGCGGATGCCGTCGGCGATGTCGGTTGCCCGGCCGCGGCCGTGTTTGTCCAGTACCCGCACCGGCATCAGCTTCGCCCGATAGGCGAGGCCGGTGACCGCGATCGCGTTGTCGGTCTTCTCGCCGATCGTGCCGGCGACGTGGGTGCCGTGTCCATTTTCGTCCAGCGGCACCCGGTCGTCGTCGATGAAGTCGTAACCCTTGACGAACTGCCCGGCGGCGAAGTCGGGGCTGCGGACGAACTTGCCGTCCAGGTCGCGGTAGGCAACGCCGGTGTCGAGGACGGCGACGGTGACGCCTTCGGCCCCGGGGCGGCCCAGTTCGTCGAGGTTGCGCCAGGCATCGACAGCGTCGATACCGCCGGGGGAGACCGGCAGTCGGGACGTCGCGTTGCCCTCGGAGGGCAGGAAGTTCCACTGCTTGAAGGCCCAGTCGCCGGCCGAGGCGGCGGCTTCGGAGGCGCCGTTGAGAGTGCCAGGGTCGTTGGGAGCGGCGAAGTCGGAGCCCGGCAACGTCTCCGAGGCGGTGGCGAGGTAGTTCGGCTCCGCATAGGCGACCCGCGGATTGCGCCGCAGCACCGCCGCCGTTTGCCGCACGCCGATGCCGGCGGGCAGCCCCAGCGTCCGCCCGTGGCCACCGTCGAACTTGACGACCACCTGGCGCGCCGCGAACCCGCGCGCGGGCGAGATCGTCGTTGCCGCGTCGGCCGGGGCGCTGCCCACGGCAAGCGCCGCGAGCAGGGTCGCGCTGGCGAGTGTTGGAAGCAGTCGTCTCATCTGATCAGCCGCGCGCCTGGAATCCCTGCATCCGAGCGAGCTCTAGAGCTAACACCGGCATGCCGGCGAAGTTGTTGGGAGACATACTCCCGGATCGATGAGCGAAGGCAACCCGATGGCAGCGCACCTGCAGGCGATGGGCCTGGCGATCGAGCAGGCGCGCCTCGCCGGGGGCCACGGTGACGTCCCGATCGGCGCCGCGATCCTCCGCGACGGCGAGCCGCTGGCCGGCGCCGGCAACGAGCGCGAGCTGCGCCGCGATCCCACCGCCCACGCCGAGATCCTCGCGATCCGCGCCGCCGCCGAGGCCCTCGGCGGCTGGCGCCTGCCCGGGACGACCCTCTACGTCACCCTCGAGCCCTGCGCGATGTGCGCCGGCGCAATCGTCCTCGCCCGCATTCCCACCGTCGTGATCGGCGCCCCCGACCCCAAGGCGGGCGCCGCCGGCAGCGTCCTCGACGTCCTCGCCGAGCCCGCCCTTAATCACCGGCCCGAAGTCATCGCGGGTGTCCGCGAGGAGGAGTGCGCGACTCTGCTGCGCGCATTCTTCAACGCCCGTCGCGGCTGAGAGTCAATACGCTTTGGGTGCACCTGGAGAGGTGTCCGAGCGGCTTAAGGAGCGCGATTGGAAATCGCGTGGGCGGGGTTAACCCGCCTCGAGGGTTCGAATCCCTCCCTCTCCGTTTCTGGCGTCAGGCTTGCTTTACGGCCGGGAGAGCCAAGACATCGGTCTCCTGGTACTCGTCGAGCGAGACGACGATCGCCTCGGACTCGGGGACGGGCGCAGCGAAGGGGCGATGGCCGCGCAGGCGCTCGTGGCTGCAGACGACGTAGCACCACTCCATCAGCCGCAGGCGGGAGTCGGGATCGATATCGGCGATCGTGGCGCCGATCAGAAAGGCGCCCTCGGCCTCGCGGCAGCTGCGCACCTCGACCTGGGCGGTCACCTCATGGGTGGTGCCGGCCGCGTCGGCCAGCTCCAGCAGGACCGCCGTTTGGGCCCCGATCTGCAGCGGCGCCTCGGCGACCAGGCCGACCCCGGCGGCGCTGGCGTCGACCAGTCGCGCCGGCACGTGGCCGTCGGCGGAGAAGCAGTGCGCCGGCGCGTCGCCCTCGAAGCGGTAGACGAGCCGGCGCTGGCGCCGCCGCCCGACCGCAAACAGGGTCTTCGCCAGACGCCGCAGCTCGTAGATCCCCAGCAGCGGCACGATCACCGCGGCGATCCCCGGCATGTCCGGCAGCGGCCCGACGCCGGCCAGGTCGAGCAGGCGCAGCAGCGTGCCGGTGGCGAGCAGGACGGTGCAGATGATCACCAGGCGGAGCTTGCGCACCGCGTTGAGGCCGCCGCCGTCGGCGCCCTGCTTCGGCGTCACCTTGAAGGCGGTCCGGCCCGGGCGGACGATGCAGCGCAGGGCGCGGGTGTAGATCTCCATCGTCAGCAGCTCGTAGTGGGCGGTCTCGGGGATCCGCATGTAGCCGCGCGCCAGCGCCGCGCCGGCGCTGAAGTTGAGCAGCAGCGAGGGCAGCCAGAGCGCCGCCAGCGCCGCGACGCTGATCTTCAGCGGCAGCTCCCCGGTCCACAGGACCAGGCCCAGGGTCAGCAACAGCAGGAGCCGCATCGGCGGCGCCAGGTAGGCGAGCAGGCTGGCCAGGTAGGAGAGCCGCTGCAGCGGGCGCAGCTCGCGGGCGCGCAGGGGGGACTCCGGAAGGGTGAAGACGGCGAGGTTGCCGCGGGCCCAGCGGTCGCGTTGCAGCAGGTAGCCGTCGAGGTCGTGCGGGGCCAGGCCCTGGACCAGGACCTCGTCGTGGTAGCGGGTCCTCCAGCCGTGGCGCAGCAGTCGGATCGTCGTGTGGAAGTCCTCGGCGATCGTCTCGGTGGCGACCCCGCCGATCTCGAGCAGCGCCTGGCGGTTGATCAGCGCCGCCGAGCCGCACCAGTAGGCGGCGCCGTGGCGGTCCTTGCCGGGGCAGACGACGCGGTAGAAGAGCGACTGCTCGTGGCGGCCAACGGCATAGTGCTGGGCCGAGTCGTGGTTGAAGAAGTCGTGCGGCGTCTGGACCAGCGCCATCCGCTCGTCGTCGAAGTAGCCGACCACGGCGTCGAGGGCGTCGGGCATCGGCACGTGGTCGGCGTCGAGCATCAGCACCAGGTCGCCCTCGGTCCGCGGCAGCGCCGCGTTGAGGTTGCCCGCCTTGGCATCAGAGTTGTCGGCGCGGGTCAGGTAGCGGGCCCCGGCCAGCTTCGCCATCTCCTCCATCTCCGGGCGGCGGCCGTCGTCGAGCAGATAGGTGGTGTGGGGATAGGTGAGGGCGCGGCAGCCCGCCAGCGTCGCCATCACGACCTCGGCCGGCTCGTCGTAGGTGCAGACGTAGACGTCGACCGCCCGCCCCGGCGTCGCCGGCGGACGCACGGCGGCCGGCCGCGACCAGGAGAACCAGGTCAGGATCGCCAGCGCGTAGAGCCCGTAGAACTCGGTCACCAGCAGCATCGCGAAGAGCACCGGGCTCGCCCCTTCTCCGCTCCAGCCGACCCTCCAGGTCAGGTAGCCGGCCCCCCAGACCAGGGCAATCAGCGCCAGCGCCCGCAGCAGGCGGGGATGACGGTCGAAGTACCGCCCGGCCTTGGTTTGCTCGCCGCTGTCCACGCGGGTTCATCGACAAGAACGACCGGGTCTTTAGGAGTGGAGCCCGCCCTCCAGGCCGCACGGGGCACCGCGATTCGTAGAATCAGCCCTGCTGAATCCCCGGAGGGGTGCCGGAGCGGTTGAACGGGGCAGTCTCGAAAACTGTTGGCGTCGCAAGGCGCTCGTGGGTTCGAATCCCACCCCCTCCGTTTTGTAGGGCCGTTTGCTGTGTCGTGCAGGGATTTGGAGGCTAAACGGGAACGGAAACTTGGGTCAGGTAGTGGAATCGCGATTCTCAAGCGGTCTGGGCGAGTGGCCTCGTTCCCAAGCCGTTCCTTAGAAAGCCACCGCTCCGTCCGCAGCCTGCAGGCGAGTCAACGCCTTCTCAAATGGTTTTCGACCTTCCAGCTTCGCTCTCTTCTCCTCAAGCATCAACCGAGCTGTAGGTCTCCAGCCCTCGACTCCGGGTCTAGGCGTTATTTGAGTGCTGTCCGATTCTGCATTTACTTTCAAAGCTCTATGCCCGGGCCACTAGATGAAACTAGTGAACAAGTCGCTGCTCGCCTAAGCGAGACGCGAGACATGCTTTCAGAAACGGAACGCATTCTCGATGAGGAAACCACCGCTCAGCACAGAACCCAATGGCCCAACGTCTACCGGCTTGAAAGCGCGACGAAGGACGCTCAAAAAAATCTGGCGCTGGCCGACGCACGTATAACTCAGGTAGCCGCGGCCAACGAGATAGTCGCCTCGGCCGAGCAGGCGCGGGATGCTATCCGCGCTGCGGTGGACTCGGGCGGGGGTGACCTCATTGGCTCGGCAGACCGACTTCTGAACGCAACCGCGCAGATCAAACCAGGGCAGCGCTCACCGGAGGAGGCAACCGCCGCCGCTGCCTCAGCAAGAGAGCAGCTTGCCGAGATCCAACGGGAGACCGAAAGCAGGAAGGCAGCCTTGGGAGTGGCCTCTCGAGAACTTGAGAAGGCTCAGGAGCGCTTCGAGACTAGGGAGAGCACCCTCACCAAATTTCTCGACGACCTCACCAATGTTGCCGCCGAGTTCGAGTTCCAAAAACAGGCCGAAGGGTACGAGAGAGAAAGCCGCCTCTTCTGGATTGCTGGTCTTTTCACGCTCGTCGTCGCTGCCTGCGCGGCCATATTGCCGCTCATCCTCAACTACGCCAATCCCCAGCACCACGGCCTTCATGGTCAGAGCAGTGTCTCCGCCCATCTGGGTGCTGCTCTTGCCTTTGCGGCAGTTGCCGGGGTCTTTCTCGCTAGGGCCCGCAATAGGGATCGCGACCGCCAGCGCAACCGAGACCTTGCCGTAGCTCTCATAACCATGTTCGCCTACAGCGAGCAGATTGCGAACGAGCAGGAGAAGGAGCGCTTTAAGCACGACATGGGGCGGCTCGTAATTGAAGCTTTTCTCCGCCAAGAACCGCCCAGCGAGGATCGCTCCAGCAGCATCCTCAGCGAGCTCACGTCTCGCGCCACCCCGACTAGCCAGCCGCAGGAGTCTTAGCTGCATAGGTCAAGCGGCGGTGTGGGTCTCCGGCCAAGCGCCGGATCGAACACGCTCGTAGAGCGTGTCGGGGGCGAGGTCGGCGCCGCTGCGCCAGACGACAGTTCCCGTCTCCGCGTCGGTTTCGACCCTGGCAAATCCCTCGGGCGTGCGGGCGTCCTCGAAGACTGGCCCGCGCATGCGGTCGAGCACGTCGATCTCGCCCCGCAGCCCGTCGGCGAAGGTCAGCCGAAGGACGCCATGGCGGACTACCTCTGCGGCGGTGATATCAGGGGTTAGGCCGTTCATTTCAATGGCTCAATATCCAAAAGTGTCTCACCGGCGCGGGCTCGGCGCCAGTTTTCTTCCAGTTCTTCCTGATGAAGCTCCGCCCAGGCGAGGACGAATCGCAGTTGGCGACGACCGAGGTCGCTGTCCATAACCTCCAGGTTGTCGATCCGGACCTTGGCTTCTCCTTCCGGATGACGAGCATGGAAATGCGGGAAGCCGTGATCGTCGAAGAACATGATGATGGCGATCCCGAAGAAGCGGCTAATTGTGGGCATGTGCCAATCATGCCCACAACATCGGCGTTTCGAGCGCAGACCAAACATTTCGCTCTGACTTAGCCCAGGTACATTCCAGGGCACGAGCGCTGATCCCAAGAGATCGCCAGCAGCGAACACCATGGATGAAGCCATTGACCCTGCGTCGAGGGTGGCTCACCCTATCCCGACCGCGCCGCTTTCATCGACGCCGACTGCCCTTCCGCGGGCCGGGAGGTCATGCGCGCTGCGACTCAGGGCCTGGCCGTCGTCTTGGTGGCCGAAGATGGAAAGACGCGCGTCCTGACTCCTGATCCGAGTTGTTCCCTTGGCAGTGACCAGCCGCTGAATTTGGCTTTCTAGAGAGCCATTGGCGAGCAATCGGGCAGTCTCGAAACTGTTGGCGTCGCAAGGCGCTCGTGGGTTCGAAACCCACCCCATCCGCTACTTCCGTTACTCCCGTCTACCTAGTCTCGGCTGGCGAGTGCTTCGACCGCCGCCCGGAGACTTGCTGGGTCGACCGCCGGGAACCGGTAGAGCTCGGACTCGATGCCCTCGAACAGCTGTCGTAGCTTCTCGGGCTCCACTCGACCGGAGCTGACCATGCTGTGGACGTCGTCGAGGTCGAGCTCGAAGCCGCGCTCCAGCTTCGACAGCGCCTGCGAGTAGGGGTCGAAGTCGAACACCTCGAGGTTGCCCTCGCGGAAGCGGAAGCGCGAGCGCTCACGCCAGCCTTCAAGCTCGGGCAAGAAGTCGAGCGGGGAGGCAAGCTCCACGTTCACTCCCAATCTCTCCTTGATCGCGGCGATCCGATTCAGAGCGGCGTCGGAGTCCGGCTCGAAGCGAACGTCGATATCCGCGGTCGACTCCCGCCACCCCTCCAGCACCGCGGTAGCGCCACCGGTGAGGTACATCTTGGTCCCGGGCGCCACGGTGCGACCGAGCTCGCGGGCCAGGCTTCCGATCCGCTCCTCGTTAGCCGCGTCGCGCACGCTCGGCCGCCCCGGCGAAACTGGCGACCCGGCGGAGGATCGCGTTGTAGCGGGAATGGGCCCCGTTCCCGAGTTCGTCACTCAGCCTTGCGTAGAGCTGATGCGCCGCGGGGACGTCGCCCTCGACGCCGGGTGCGTTGAGGCCTATTCCGCGCAGCCGGGTTGCGGCGCACTGGACTGCGATGGCGTTGATGCTCTCGCGCCCCGCTTCGAGATCGGTGATCCCGGAAAGGACGATCTCGGCGCCCGGCAAGCTCTTCAGATCGTCGGCTGACATCGATTCGAATCTACCAGCGGGTACCGCCCGCCTTCTTACCTCCCTGGCCTGCCCCGCCCGTCCCCGTTAGCCACCCGGCAGGCCTCCTCGGCACCGATGAACGGCGACAGGGCGATGTAGGTGCAGAGCGGGGCCAGGCCCGGCAGCGACTCCGGGCCTGAGTCGCGGATCCGCCGGTAGGCGAGCGTGTAGACGCCGCCCGCGATCGCCTCGGCGGCGATCGCGGGCGTCTGCGGCGAGCGCTCGCGGCCCCCGGCGACCAGCGTTTCCAGCGGTTCCAGGGTTTGCACCCGGCGCTCCACCGCTTTCGGCCCGGCTGCATAGATTTCGACCGCGATCAGTCGTGCCAGGGCGGGCCGGGAGGCGAGGAAGTTGAACAGTGCCCCGAACCCCGCCCGGATTCCCTCCGGCCAGTCCGGCGCCCGCCGGTAGGCGGGCAGGATCGCCGCCACCATCTGCGCCCCGGCGCTGTCGATCGCCGCCAGCATCGCGTCCTCCTTGCCGTGGAAGTGCGCGTAGAAGGTGGTCGCCGACATCTGCGCCCGCTTCAGCACCGTGTCGATCTTGGTGTTCATGTAGCCCTCCTCCGCCACCACCGCGGCAAAGGCTCGCAGCGCCCGCTCGGCGTGGTCGTGGGCGTCGAGGCTTTCGGGCTGGGGAGTCGGCGGTCGCCCCGCCAGCCGCAGCGGCACCGGTGGCGGCCGGTAGGACATCATCAGCTCCCACAGTTCGTCGGTCAGCTCCGGCAGTTCCGCCGCCCGGCCCTGCCGCAGGCGGGTCCGGGCGATCTCCTGCTGCGCGCCGATGTGGGCGCTCACCATCTCCGCCGGCATCGCCGCCCGCTCTGGCGACTGCTCCAGCATCTTCCGGGTCAGCCATTCGAATCCAGCCACCGCCTGTTCCAGCGGCACCAGCACCTCCGGCCCCGCCGCGTAGGCCTCGACCAGCGCCAGGCGAGCCGCCGCCGGCTGCAGGGCGACCATCTCGGCAAAGGTGTCAAAGCCGCGCCGCGCCTGCTCCTCCCAGTTGGCCGCCGCGCCGGGGCTCTCGGGCAGGCGCACGCCACCCGACGCTCCGTCGCCGACCTTCTCGCCGACGCTACGTGCCGAAAAGGCGAGCGCCGCCTGGATGATCGCTTCCAGCGCCGCCAGGCAGCAGGCCTGCTTGTCGGGGAAGAGGTCGTAGAAGGTCCGGCTCGACACCCCGGAGATCTCGACCAGATCACTGACCGTCGTCGCCTGGTAGCCACGCCGGCCGACGCTTGCGACCAGCGCCCCGAACAGGCGCTCGCGCTGGTTGGCGACCACGTCCTCGCGTGGCACGCCCGGACCCGGCCGCAGCCTGCGATCCCTTAGCGACTCCGACTCACCCCATGGCGTGGCGACCATCCCGGCGGCCACCTTAGTGCTCCCGATAGGCGCCGGTTTAGATCCTTTGACCCGATACGAATCCTTTTTCGAGTGACGTGTAGCGATGGGCCTTTTTCCCCGATCTGACGCCATTTCATGGCATGTAGGCCCTGCCTTAAAAACAGAATAGACCTCCACTCCCTTGACACAAGTAGGCCGATCTGTTTATCTCCAGAGGCCATCGCAGTACGGCCTCAGAGCATCGCAGTACGGCCTCAGAGCAGAGCGAAGAGGACGAGGGACTGATGGCACCGAGTTTTCACAGGGACATAGAGCCTCCAAGGGGCCGCGGGGAAGCGGCTGGCAAGGGGCTCGCGATACAGGAGAGACAGTTTCGTGAGGACATCGATTTCGGCAACCGGCTCCGTCCACCAGCCATCCGTGCCTGTCGCGGCGACGACTGGCCGACCCTTTGACGATTTCTTCCAGCCGGCATCCGTGGCTCTCCCTGGCTCACGGAGCCGCAGGAGCAGCGCGGGCGGCTCCCGGCGTATCGGAGCCAGTCCCGGCCCCATCGTCCAGGCCGCCCGCGGCTGCTCCATCTCTTCGGCCCCGAGCGCAGACCTTCATGGCACACCGCAGTTCAAGCCACCTCAATTCGCCCCAAGCCGATTGGGTGCGGTCCGGAATCCCGATCGCCGAACCGGACCCAATCGGCTCGCAACCGAAAGGACTCACACCTCATGAGACGCCTACGCCACCCGATTCGCGCGATCCGCGAACCCTTCGGCACCGCCGGACTGATCGTCGCGATGATCGCCCTCGTCGCGGCCCTCGGCGGCACCGCGCTGGCCGCCAAGGGAGCGCTCAGCGGCAAGCAGAAGAAGGAAGTTGCGAAGATCGCCAAGCAGGAAGCCCAAAAGTACGCCACCTCGAATCCGGGTGCGCCTGGCGCACCCGGCTCCGCTGGCGCCAACGGGACTAACGGCGCCAAGGGCGACACCGGCGCGACCGGTTCCCCCAGTTCGCCGGGCTCTCCCGGTTCGCCGGGCTCCCCCGGCGAAGACGGCAAGAGCCCGGTGATCGTCGAAACGTTCAATCCCGGCGAACCGGGCTGCAACGAAAACGGCGGCAAGGTCTACGAAGTTCCGGGGTCAAACGAAGAAGCCGAAATCTGCAACGGCGAAAAGGGAGAAAGCGGCGAAGGCGGCGAAGGCGGCTTCCCCGCGGCCCTGCCGCCCGGCGCGACCGAGACCGGCACCTGGACGCTGATGGGCACGACCGCCGATACCCAGGGCATCTATTTGCCGATCTCCTTCCCGATCCCCCTGCCCGGGACGCTGGGCAAGGCAGAAGTGCACTACAACCCGGAACCGACCTTCGAAGCGTCATGCCCTGGGAACTCCGCAGCCCCAACGGCTAAGCCCGGACAGTTGTGTGTCTATCAGAACAGTAGTGAAGGGGTGGAAAACACGACTTTCCAGGCAATCTGCCCTCCCACTAATCTCATCCCCGAAGCCTGCGTGGAAGAAGAAGGAGGGGAACCGGGAACCAGTCGCGCGGGCGCGGTGCTGGTCTTCTCGGCGCCGACGGCCACCACGGTCAGCAGCGGCGTCTTCGCCGTGACGGCCCCCGAAGAACCGTGAACCGAGCCTTCCCATCAGATCCACCCCAGGGCGCCGTTCGCCCTGGGGTGGCGGTTGCTAAGCGCTCGATCTTGAGCGGCGCTCCTGCCTGGCGAGTTGTCCGCCCGGTGGCGGTTCTCGCCACCGCCCTCGGCCTGCTCCTCCCCGCCGCAGCCCTGGCCGCCCCCCCCACCATCACCCAGACCACCTCCTCCGGGGCGACCGAGACCTCGATCTCGCTACGGGCGCTGATCGACCCCAATGGCGTCAACGTCAAAGACGCCCACTTCGACTACCTGCCGCTGGAAACCTATGAAGCCGACGGCGACAGCTTCGCTGCCGACACTCTCTCCAGCCCCTCTGCCAACGTCCCACCGTCGGTCAAAGGCGCGGGCAGCCTCCAGGCCGGCAGCGACACGGTCACCGGCGTCGCCACCACCACCGGCACCTTCGCCGCCGGGCAATCGATCACCGCCACCGCCACCGCCATCCCCTCGGGCACGACGATCGCCGCGGTGCAAGAAGAAGAAGGCGGCACGGGACTCCTGAGGCTGACGCTCTCCCAGCAGGCCACCGCCACCGCCTCGCCGGCCAGCCTCAAAGCCACCGGCCCCCAACCCCTCGCCGCCGAGCTCGAAGGCCTCTCTCCGGCGACGGCCTACCGCTTCCGCGCCGTCGCGGTCAACAACGGTAGCGAAACCGCCATCGGTCCCACCGCCACCTTCTTCACCCGCGCCGCTGCACCCACCTTCGGCCCCTGCCCCAACGACGCCTTCCGCTCCGGCCAGCTCGCCCCGCTCGGTCAGCCCTCCGCCGCCCTGCCCGACTGCCGCGCCTACGAGCGGGCCTCCCCGCTCGACAAGGACGGCGGCGACGTGCTCGGCGCACCGGGCCTCGTCAAAGCCGCCGCCCAGGGCGCCGCCATCACCTTCGGCTCTGCCTTCGACGTGCCCGGCGGCCTCGGCGCCCAGGCCTTCCCCTTCTTCCTCGCCTCGCGCGGGGGAGGGGAAGCCGGCTGGTCTACCCAGGGCGTCCTGCCGCCGGCCGCCACCGGCGAAAAGGCGATCTTCCTGCGGGGCTGGCTGCCCGACTTCTCCCAGACCTTCGCCACCGCCAAGCGCCTCGGCGCCGGGGTCAGCGACGCCTTCTTCGAGCTGCACTCCGACGGCGCCCCGCCGACCCAGATCACCCCCTATCAGCCGGTCGCCTCCGAAAGCGCGGAAGAAGGCTTCGGCGCCTTTGCCGGCGCCTCAGCCGACGGGCAGACGGTGGTCTTCGAAGCCGAGGCGGCCCTGCCCGCCCGGGCCTCGGGCGGCGAACCGCTCCCCGGCTCCCTCCCCGGCGCCTCCAACGTCTATGCCTGGGATGCCCGAAGCGGCGAAGTCCACCTCGCCAGCGTGATGAACAGGCCCGAAGAAACCGCAGCCGCCCTCCCCAAAGGCGCCTTCGCCGGCCCCTATGACTTCGCGAGCAAGAACACCAAGACCGGGGGTGCCGCCTCCTCCTACTACACGATCGAACCGCACGCCGTCGCCGAAGACGGCTCGACCTTCTTCACCGCCGCCGGCTCGGGCCAGCTCTATGAGCGCCTGCATCCGACCCAGCCCCAGAGCGCGGTGATCCACGCCGGTGAACCCGACGAAGAATGCACCGAAGCGGCCAAGGCCTGCACGATCCACGTCTCCGCCGGCCACCGCGCCCCGCCCGACCCGGCGGGATCTGCCCCGGCGGCCTTCCAGGCCGCCGGGGCCGACGGCTCCCAGGCCTTCTTCACCTCCTCGGAGAAGCTCACCGCCGACGCCAACACCGGCCCCGACCAGCCCGCGGCCTCGATCGGGCGCGGCAACCTCAGCAGCGGCGCGATCGAAGACGCCGACTTCCTCCCCGCTCACGCGCTCGGCGTCGCCGTCGACCCCGCCGGCGAATACATCTACTGGGCCGACCCCTCCAAGGGCTCGATCGGCCGCGCCAGGCTCAGCGAACCACACGAAGAAGAAGACGAATTCATCGTCCCGGGGGAAACCGAATTCGAAACCCGGCCCATTTCAGAACCTGGTGTCATCCATTCGGGACCAGCCCGCCCCCGCTACGTCACCCTCGGCCCCTGCGCCGAGGGCGGGGAATGCGTCTACTGGACCAACACCGGTCCGCTGGGAGAGGGGGAAGTCCGGGGCGCGACCGACAAACCGGTTCTCGGTGCCGGAACGATCGGCCGCGCCAGCCTCGATCCCTCCGGCCAGGTCGAAGTCATCGATCCGGAATGGATCACCGGCGCCTCCGACCCGCAGGGGATTGCGGTCAACGCCAGCCACGTCTACTGGGCCAACGCTCCACAAAGAGACCTCTCTCGGGCGATCGCCCGGGCGCAAATCGACGGGGGAGAAGTAGAACAGCTCTTTCAGCCCACTGGCCGCCAGATTCCGCAGGACGTGGCGCTGAACGCCAGCGACGTCTATTTCACCTCGAATGACAACAACAACAACAGCTCTGTTGAACGGATCCCGCTGGAAGGCGGTGAAGAAGAATTTACTTTCATCGGCAAGGTGAACCTGCGCGGCATCGCCCTCGACTCCACCTACCTCTACTGGGCGGCGCAGGGCGAAGAAGCGATCGGGCGGCTGCCGCTGGCCGACTTCCCTGAACTTGGCCCGTGTACCAATGTGCCCACCTGCGAAAAGAACTTCACCGCAGTCGAAGGCCACCTCTTCGGCCTCGCCTCAGACGCCTCCCACCTCTACTGGTCGGTCAACGGCGAAGCCTCGCTTAACCCCGGCAACGACCTCTACCGCTTCCGAGCCCCCGGCGCCGGCGGCTGCACCGAAGCGAAGGGCTGCCTGGAGGACCTGACCGCCGACCCGGAAGGAAACGGCGCCGAAGTCCAGGGCCTGCTCGGCGCCAGCGCCGACGCCTCCTACCTCTACTTCACCGCCAACGGCGTCCTCACCGCAGCACCCAACGCCCGCGGCGAGGTGGCCGAAGCGGGCGACTGCAAGGGCTTCAGCTCGGGCAGCTGCAGCCTCTACCTCCTCCACGACGGCCAGCTCTCCTTCATCGCCCGGCTCAATGCCAGCGGCGGCGGCCGCGGCGACCAGCTCAACTGGGTGCCGACCCCCTTCGGGCTGCTCAGCAGCGGATTCAGTCAAAAGACCGCCTCGGTGGCGCCCGACGGCACCCTGCTCTTTCGCTCCGTCGAACAGCTGAGCGAATACGAAAGCCGGGGGATCGCCGAGCTCTACCGCTACCGCCCCGGCGCTGAGATCGGCTGCGTCAGCTGCAACCCGAGCGGAGCGGCCCCGAGCGACATGCCGACCCTCTTCAACGCCAGCTTCGCCTTCACCAACCCGCGCGGGGGCGCCGCGGCAACGCTGCCGCGCTCGCTCGCCGCCGGCGGCAGGCGCGTCTTCTTCCAGAGCACCGAAGCGCTGGTCAGCGCCGACACCAACGGCGCGGCGGGCTGCCCGCGGGTCGGCGGCGCCTCGCTGCCCGCCTGCCAGGACGTCTATGAGTGGGAGGCGCCGGGCACCGGCTCCTGCAGTGCCCCCGGCCCCGGCTACAGTCCCCTCAACGGCGGCTGCATCTACCTGATCTCGACCGGCAAGAGCAACGAACCGTCCTTCTTCGCCGATGCCTCCGAATCGGGCGAAGACGCCTTCATCTTCACCCGCCAGCCCCTCGTCGGCGCCGACACCGACAACCTCCAGGACGTCTACGATGCTCGCACGCTCGGCGGCCTCGCCGCCCAGAACCCGCTGCCGGGGAGCCCGTGTGAAGCCGAAGCCTGCAAGCCGGCGGCGAGCGCGCCACCGAGCTTCACCGCGCCGCCCCACTTCTCCGAGCCGCCCAACCCCAAGCCGCGCACGCCTCGCTGCAAGCGCGGCAAGGTCCTGCGCCACGGCCTTTGCGCCAAGGCCAAGCGCCACCGCCACCACCGACACCATCACAAAAAGGGAGGCTCGAAGTGAAGCGCGCCCGCCTGCTCGCCACCGGCCTCCTTCTCCTCGGCGCCCTCGCCTGGGCTCCCAGCGCCGGGGCTTCCCCGGGCCGCGCCTGGACGATCTCGGTCAGCCCGCTGCCCGCCAACGTCCCCGCCGGCGCCAAAGGCGAATTCCTGATCGAGGCGATCAACGTCGGCGCCGCGCCGACCACCGGCCCCAGCGTGATCGAAGCGCAGCTGCCTGCCGGGCTTGCCTTTGCCGGCATCCTCAGCGAAAACGCCACCCCGCCCGGCGCCCCCCTCACCTGCAGCTTCACCGCCCCCACCGTCCGTTGCGAAAGCGCCCAGCCGGTCGGCGCCGGGAACAACCTCAGCGTGCAGGTGAAGTTCACGGCGCCCCCTGGCGCCAGCGGCTCGGCGGCCCTCGCGGCGACGGTCAGCGGCGGCGGCGCCGAAGCCCACAGCTCCTCGGCCACCGTCGCCCTGCAGAGCCAACCGCTCCCCTTCGGCTTCCTGGCGCCCGGCCTGCGGGCGCCGCTCAGCGAAGAAGACGGGACCCCGGCGGCGCTCGCCGGCTCCCACCCCTACCAGCAGACCGTCTCCTTCGCGCTGCCCACCAAGGAAGTTCTCTCGGGTGCGCAGACGACCAACTCCGGGCACCCGCGCGACATCCTGCTCGAGCTGCCCCCCGGCCTGCTCGGCGACCCCACCGCGACGCCGATCCTCTGCACCGAGGCCGAGCTGCAAGCCGAGCAGTGCCCGGCCCCCTCCCAGCTCGGCATCCTGCAGATCACCACCGCCTTCGTCGAAGCCGGCCACCTCGGCTTCGCCGCCACCCCCCTCTACAACATGGTCCCCCCGCCCGGCTCCCCGGCCGAGCTCGGCGTCGACATCGGCGGTGCCGGCATCTACGCCCACCTGCTGGCCGGGGTGCGCTCTGACGGCGATTATGGGATCGAAGTCTCGACCCCCGACGTGCTCGCCCTGCCCACCCAGCCGATCTTCGGCATCCAGGCGCAGGTCTGGGGCGATCCCTCCGCGTCCGCCCACGAACACATCCGCGGCGGCTGCCTCACGCACGCCGGCTCCTGCTCCCTCACCGCCCAGAAGACCGCCTTCTGGACCCTGCCCGGCAATTGCGGCAGCGAACCTCTCACCACCTCGGTCAAAGCCGACTCCTGGGAGGAACCGGGCCTCTTCCACGAAGCCCGCTACCAGAGCGCTGACCTCGCCGGCAATCCGGTCGCGCTGAGCGGCTGCAACCGGCTCCAATACCAGCCGACGATCTCCGCCCAGCCGACCACCGACCTCGCCGACAGCCCCTCGGGCCTCGACTTCACCCTGCACCAGCCCCAGGACACCGACAAGGAACACGCCGCCACCGCCGAGCTGCGCGACGCTACCGTCACCCTGCCGGCCGGGATGTCGGTCAATCCCTCCCAGGCCGACGGCCTCGGTGCCTGCAGCGAGGCAGAGATCGGCTATCTGGGCCAAGGCCACTACTCCAAGGCGCCTCAGAGCTGCCCCGACGCCGCCAAGCTCGGCACCCTCGAAGTCGCCAGCCCGCTCTTGGCCCAATACGAAGACGGGGGGACCAAGCCCGTCCTCGATCCCGAAACCCTCCAGGCGGTCCCCCGTCCCCTGTACGGCTCCATCTATCTGGCCAAGCCCTTCGCCAACCAGTTCGGCTCGCTGCTGGCGATCTACCTGGCCGTCGAAGACCCCCAGAGCGGCATCGTCTCCAAGCTCGCCGGCCGCGTCGAGCCCGACCCCCAGAGCGGCCAGCTCACCACTGTCTTTGAAGAAAACCCCCAGCTGCCGCTGCAAGACATCCGCCTCAGCCTCTTCAAAGGTGCCCGCGGCTCCTTGATCACCCCGCTTGCCTGCGGCACCCACACGACCAGCTCAGACCTCCTCCCCTGGTCGGCGCCCGAAGGCGCCGACGCCCACCCCTCAGACTCCTTTCAGACCTCCGCCGAGCCCGGCGGAGGGGCCTGCCCGAGCTCAGAGGGAGCGGCCGCCAACGCCCCGGCCTTCAGCGCCGGCACCGAATCTCCCCAGGCCGGCTCCTACAGTCCCTTCCTCCTCAAGCTCTCCCGCGAAGACGGCTCCCAGCGCCTCGCCGGCCTCGACACCACCCTGGCGCCGGGGCTGACCGGCAAGCTGGCCGGGGTGGCGGAGTGCTCTGAGGCCCAGATCGCCCAGGCCCAAGGCCGCAGTCACCCCGAAGAAGGCATCCTCGAGCGCCAAGACCCCAGCTGCCCGCTTTCCTCCCAGCTCGGCACCGTGATCGCCGCCGCCGGCGCCGGCCCCACCCCCTACTACACCACCGGCCACGCCTACCTAGCCGGCCCCTACAAGGGCGCCCCGCTCAGCCTGGTCACGATCACCCCGGCGATCGCCGGCCCCTTCGATCTCGGCACCGTGGTGATCCGTGTCGCCCTGCACGTCGACCCCGAAACGGCTCGGATCCACGCCGTCTCCGATCCCTTCCCGACGATCCTCGACGGCATCCCGCTGGACCTGCGCTCCGTCGCCCTGAAGATGGACCGCCCGAACTTCACCCTCAACCCGACCAGCTGCGACCCGCTGGCGATCACCGGCGCCGCCATCTCGACCCTCGGCAACACCGCCTCCCTGACCAGCCCCTTCCAGGTCGGCGGCTGCCAGGCCCTGCCCTTCAAGCCCCAGCTCACCCTGCGCCTAAAGGGCGGCACCAAGCGCTCCAAGGACCCGGCCCTGATCGCCACCCTGACCGCCAAGCCCGGGGAAGCAAACATCGCCAAGGCCTCGGTCGCCCTGCCGCATTCGGAGTTCCTCGACCAGGCCCACATCAAGACGATCTGCACCCGCGTGCAGTTCGCCGCCGGCGGCGGCCACGGCGAACAGTGCCCGCCGGGCTCGGTCTACGGCCGCGCTCGCGCGATCACCCCGCTGCTCGACCAACCCCTGGAAGGCCCCGTCTTCCTGCGCTCCTCCTCCAACCCCCTGCCCGACTTGGTCGCCGCCTTAAACGGCCAGATCGACGTCGACCTCGACGGCACCGTGGACTCGATCCACGGCGGCATCCGCAACCGCTTCGAAGTCGTCCCCGACGCCCCCGTCTCCAAGTTCGTCCTGGAAATGCAGGGCGGCAAGAAGGGCCTGCTCGAAAACAGCCGCAACCTCTGCAGGTCGGTCAACCGGGCGACGGTGAAGTTCACCGGACAAAACGGCAAGGTCTATGAGACGACGCCGGTGCTGCTCAGCAGCTGCAAGAAGCACAAGAAGCACGGCGAGAAGGGCCACAAGAAGCACCATGCCGCCAAGGACGGGGGCGGCAAGTGAGCATCTCTGTGCCCGACGGCAACTGAGATGCGCTCCTCCCGCGCGTTGCTCGCTCTCCTGTTGGGCGTCGCGCTGGGCTGCCCGAGCAGCGCCGACGCCGCCGGTCCGCCTCAGATTCCCGCCTCCTGGGTCGCGGATGTCACGTCAACCTCGGCCGTGCTCCGTGCCGAAATAAACCCCAACGGCCTCGCCACCAGCTACCGCTTCGAATACCTCACCGAAGCGGCCTACCTCGCGGGCGGCGAAAGCTTCGCCGGTGCCGCCTCGACCCGCTCCGCCGGGGCCGGCTCGGGGACCGCGCCGCTGACCGTGTTCGCGAGCCTCGCCAACCTCGCCCCGACCACCGCCTACCGCTACCGCCCCGTCGCGACCAACTCTGCCGCTACGACGATAGGGCCCGAGCACGTCCTCACCACCGAGGAAGCGACCAACGTCCACCCACCGATCGACGGCCGCGGCTTCGAGCTCGTCTCACCAGTCGACAAAGACGGCGGCGCGATCGCCGCCCCCGAATCGCTCTTTGGCGGCGGCGCCTTCCAAGCCGCCGCCGCCGGCTCTGTCATCACCTACAGCTCCGCCTCCTCTTTCGCCGGCGGCGCTGGGGCGCCGGGGGCCACTCAGTACCTCTCCGCCCGCGGCGCGGGCGGCTGGTCGACCGAGAACATCACCACTCCGGCGCTCTCCGGCTCCTACGGCGACCATCCCGACGGCGTCCCCTACCGGCTCTTCTCCGCTGATCTGTCCCGCGCTCTGCTGAACGACGGCGTCCGCTGCCGCGACCTGGGCACCGCGTGCCCAGTTGCCAATCCGCCCCTGCCCGGCTCCGGCGCCCCGGCTGGCTACCGCGACTACTACCTGCGCAGCAGCGGCGGCTTTCAGGCGCTGCTGCGCGCCGCCGACCCCGCCTTCACCTCGCTGGGGCCCGAGGAACTCGAACTCGCCCTCGCCGGCGCCACCCCCGACCTCGCCCACGTCGTCCTCTCCAGCTGCGCCAGGCTGAGCGCGGACGCAACCGAGGTGCCGGCTGCGGAGGGATGCGACGAAGGTGAGCAGAACCTCTATGAGTGGAGCGGGGGAGGGCTCAGCCTGGTCAACCTCCTGCCGGGCCAGAGCAACGGAACCTCCGGCGCGGTTCTCGCCGCTCCCGCCGGGGCGATCTCGAGCGACGGCGGCAACGTCTACTTCACCGCGCTTGAAGATGGCGCCCTCTACCTGCGCGAAGTCGGCAAAGGGACGAAGCTGGTGCCAGAAACGGTCGGCGGCGGCGCCAGCTTCCAGGTGGCTTCCGGCGACGGGCTGATCGCCTACTTCCTCGAGGGCGGAGGCCTCTACCGCTACGACGCCGGCACTGAAGCGAGCACGGCGATCGCCAGCGGCGTCAGCGGTGTGCTCGGTGCCTCCGCCGACGGCTCGGTCCTCTACTACCAGGACGCCTCGGGCCTCGAGCGGTGGCGCGGTGGCGTCACCACCCAGGTCGCCCCCGGAGCCGACGTCGCCGCCGCGAGCGACTATCTGCCCGCCACCGGCACCTCTCGGATCAGCGCCGACGGACTCCACCTCGCCTTCCTCTCTGCCGCCGAAATCCCCCCCTTCGACAACACCGACGCCGGCAGCCGCGACCCCGACACCGAGCTCTATCTCTACGGACCGCCGCCCGGCGGCGGCCCCGCCCAGCTCAACTGCGCCTCCTGCAACCCCAGCGGCGAACGTCCGCGCGGCTCGGCGTCGATCCCCGGCGCGGTCGCCAACGGCAGCCTCCGTATCTACAAGTCCCGCGTCCTCGCCAGCGACGGCGACCGGGTCTTCTTCGACACCGCCGACAGGCTTGTCACCGCCGACACCGACTCCCGGCCCGATGTCTATGAGTGGGAGGCTCGGGGGGCGGGGGACTGCGCTCATTCGCCCGGCTGCCTCGGCTTGATCTCCGGCGGCCGCGGCGAAGGGGGGGCGTTCCTCGACGCCTCCGCTGACGGCGCCGACGCCTTCTTTCTCAGCGGCGATTCGCTGGTCGGCGCCGATCCCGGCTCGATCGACGTCTACGACGCTCGCGTCGGCGGCGGTCTCCCCGAAGCCGAAAAGCCGATCGCCTGCATCGGCGATGCCTGCCAGGCGCTGCCCTCCCCGCCCGACGATCCCACTCCCGGCACGCTGGTGCCCAACGCGGGCAACGGCCCCGTGCGGATCGTCAAGCCGAAGAAGCACCGCCATCACAAGAAGAGGCATCGGCATCGGCATCGCAAGCACCACCACCGGGGGCACAGGTGAGCCGCCCCAGGGGCGATCTGGCAGCCCCCGCGCTCGTCCTGGCGCTCACGCTTGCGCTCGGAATCGCCCTGCTCGTGGCCCCCCCGGCCCAGGCCGGCTTCGGCATCTCTTCCTTCGGCGCCGTCGCCACCGCTGAAGGAGGGGTGCCCGACACCCAGGCTGGCTCGCACCCGGTGGCGCTGGAAATGAGCGTCCAGCTCAATCCCGGGCCGGCCTCACTCGGGCAGCCCGGCGTTCCCTTCAGCGACGGCGACCTGCGTGACCTCAGTCTGGAAATGCCCCCGGGGCTGATCGAAAACCCGACCGTGGTGCCGGTCTGCTCCCAGGTTGCTTTCCATGCCCCGCGCCAATCCCCCTGGGAAGCGAGCCTCGCCGGCGAGAGCTGCCCCGACCGCACCCAGCTCGGCACCCTCACCGTGCACTCCTCCTACGCCGGCGGCACGACGCGCACCTTCGGCCTCTTCAACCTGCAGCCGCCGCCCGGCGCCCCCTCGGAGCTGGGCGCCAACCCCTACGGCGCCCCGATCGTGTTCACGCCGCGGATCCGCCAGGCCGAAGGCGAATACGGGCTGACGCTGGAGGCGCACGACGTGCCGCAGCTGACCGACGTCTCGGGCCTGACGCTGGCGATCTGGGGCACGCCCTGGTCGATCCTCCACAACGCCCAGCGCGGCGATTGCCTGAACGAGGCCGAACCGGGCTTCGGCTGGGCCAAATGCTCGCCCGGGCAGCCCTCCAAGCCCGAAAACACCCCGCGTGCCTACCTCACCCTGCCCACCTCCTGCGAAGGGCCACTCGCCTTCACCGCCAGCGCCGACTCCTGGCAAGGAGCAGTGCCGGTCGCACGCCCAACCCAGGCGCCCGCCCTCGCCGGCTGCAACCAGCTCGCCTTCGAACCGCGCCCCTTCGGCCAGCTCAACAACCCGCGCGCCTCCTCGCCCTCCGGCTACACCTACGAAATCGCCGTCGACGACGCCGGCGTAACCGAACCGAAGGGGCTCTCCCCCTCGGCGGTTCGCAAGGCGGTCGTCACCCTCCCCGACGGGGTGACGATCAACCCCTCTGTCGGCGCCGGCCTCGGCGTCTGCACGCCCGGCCAGTACGAAGCGGAGACCGCCAGCTCGCCGCCCGGCGCCGGCTGTCCGAACGAATCGAAGATCGGCGACTTCACGGTCAAGAGCCCGATCGTCGCCGGCACGCTGGAAGAAGGTTCGCTCTTTCTCGCCCAGCCCTACCGCAACCCGTTCGGCTCGCTGCTGGCGGTCTATCTGGTCGCCAAGTCGAGGGATCGCGGCATCCTGGTCAAGGTCGCCGGCAAGCTCGAAGCCGATCCCGACAGCGGCCGTCTCATCGCGACCTTCGACCGCCTGCCCCAGCTGCCCTACTCGAGCCTGCAGATCCATTTCCGCGAAGGGCAGCGCAGCCCGCTCGCCACGCCCCCCGCCTGCGGCTCCTACTCGACCGCCAGCGACTACACCGCCTGGCGCGACCCCAACCTCACCCGCCACTTCGACTCCACGGTGGCGATCGCGGCCGGGATCGGCGGCGGGTCCTGTCCCTCGGGCACGCCGCCGTTCGCTCCCCACGCCGCCGGCGGCACCCTCAACTCCCAGGCCGGTGCCTACTCGCCCTTCTACCTGCACCTGACGCGCAGCGACGCCGAGCAGGAGATCACCTCCTACTCGGCGACCCTGCCGCCAGGGCTGGTCGGCAAGATCGCCGGTATCCCTTACTGCTCCGACGCGGCGATCGAGGCGGCCAAGCGCAGGAGCGGGATCGAAGAGCTCGAACGCCCCGATTGCCCGGCGGCCTCGAAGATCGGTCACACCACCGCCGGCTACGGGGTCGGCTCGGTGCTCACCTACGCGCCGGGCGGCCTCTACCTGGCCGGGCCCTACCACGGCTCGACCTTCTCGGTGGTGGCGATCGACTCGGCCCTGGTCGGGCCCTTCGATCTCGGCGTCGTGATCGTCCGCTCGGCGATTCACGTCGACCCCCAGAGCGCCCAGGTCTCGATCGACTCCGCCGGCTCGGACCCGATCCCCCACATCATCGACGGCATCCCGATCCACCTGCGCGACGTCCGCGTCTACATCGACCGCCCCGAAACCACGCTCAACCCGACCAGCTGCGAAGCCTCGACCCTGGCCTCCTCGCTGAACGGCTCGGGCGCCAGCTTCGCCAGTCCCGGCGACGACTCCACCACCACCGCGACCGCACCCTTCCAGGCCTTCAACTGCGGCTTCCTCGGCTTCGCCCCGAAGCTCTCGCTACGGTTGCGCGGCGCCACCCGCCGTGGCCACTATCCCTCCCTGCGCGTCGAAGCGCGGCCCCGCCCCGGCGACGCCAACATCGCCGCCGCTTCGGTCGCCCTGCCGGCGTCGGTCTTCCTCGCCCAGAACCACATTGGCACCGTCTGCACCAGGGGGCAGTCGGCTCGCGAAGACTGTCCGCCCACCTCCATCTACGGGCACGCGCGAGCCTTCACGCCGCTGCTCGCCCAGCCTTTGGAAGGCCCGGTCTACCTGCGCTCCTCCGACAACCCGCTGCCCGACCTGGTGGTGGCGCTGCGCGGCGGCGGGATCGGGATCGCGATCGACCTGGTCGGGCGCGTCGACTCCTACAAGGGCGGCCTGCGCGGCAGCTTTGAAGGCATCCCCGACGCGCCGGTAAGCCGCTTCGTGATGAAGCTGCGCGGCGGCAAGGGCGGCCTGCTGGTCAACGCCGCCAACCTCTGCGCGAAGCCACAGCTGGCCACCGCGAGGTTCCTCGGCCACGCCAACCGCGGCGTCGCCTGGCACCCGAAGGCGAAGAGCAAGTGCAAGGGCGGGGGCGGGCGCCGCCATGGCAAACACGGACACGGCAAGCGAGGCAAAGGAGCGAGACGATGAAGGCGCGAGCGAGGCAGGGCTGGATCTGGGCCGCGACGCTCTGCGCGTCCCTCCTCCTCGCGCTTTCGGCGCCAGCGCCTGCGTCGGCCTTCCGGGAACTGATCACGACCGAAGCGTTGAAACCCGAAACCGCGCCGGCGGGGGAGATCGAAGGCGCCTGCGGGGCGGCGATTCCGCCCGGCGGCGGCTCCATCTACGTCTCCGACTACTACCACCGCGCCGTCGAGGCCTTCGACCTCTCCTCGGGCTCCTACTTCTCCCAGATCGCCCTGCCGGGCGGACCGATTTCGGGCATCGGGATCAACGAACTGGACGGGGTCTGCGGGCTCGCCTTCAACTCGGCCGGCAATCTCTACGCCAACGAATGGTACCAGGGAGTGCTGGAGCTGAAGCCAAGCGAATTCAGCCTCGACGGCGAAGACTCGACTGGGGTCGCGGTCGATCGCGCCAGCGGCGACGTCTACGTCAGCGACCGCAGCCACGTGGCCAGGTACGCGGCGCCGGTGCATGCCGGTGACGCGCCCATGGCTCAGATCGGCGCGGGCACTTTAGGCGACGCCTACGGGATTGCGGTCGCCGGCGGACGCCTCTACGTCGCCGACGCCGCCAGCGACAGCGTCAAGGTCTACGAACCGGCGGCAAGCGCCACCGAGGTCGTGCAGACGATCAGCCACGGCTTCACGTCGCTGGTCGACGGAGCGCTCGCGATCGACCCGACCAACGGTCACCTGCTCGTGCTCGACAACCTGCAGCCGCTCTATGAATCCCCCGAAGCGGCGGTCGACGAATTCGACGCCGCCACCGGCGCCTTCCTCGGCCAGATGAAGGGGCCGGTGGCCAAGCCGATCGTCGACGGCGAACCCTCCGGCCTCGCCCTCGACGCCGCCGGCAACCTCTATGTGACCAGCGGCAACAGCGAAGGCGCCAACGTCTTCAAGTTCGGCCCCGACCCGCCCGGCGAAGCGGAATCCCCGGCCGGCCCCCTGGCCGGGCCCGGACCGGCCGCGGACTCCGCTCCGGCGCCGAGCGCGCCGGCGGGAAGCAGCGCCGGCGCGGGGACGGGCGGCCTCGAGTCCCTCCCCACGCGCCGCCGGGCCACGGCCTCAGAGGTGATCCAGCGCGGCCGAGTACGGGTGGCCGTGCAGGCCTCGATCGCGCCGAAGCGGCTGCCCCGCTCGGGCACCGCGCCGATTCACTTCTCGCTCGCCGCCAAGATCGCCTCGACCGATGGCTCGGTGCCGCCGCAGCTGCGGCGCGTCGCGGTCGAGATCAACCGCGCCGGGCATCTGGACCCGGCCGGCCTGCCGTCTTGCAGCGTCGAGCAGATCCAGCCCTCGACCACCGCCGGCGCCCTGGAAGCCTGCCGCCGCGCGCTGGTCGGCGAAGGCCGCTTCTTGGCCAAAGTGCTGGTGCCCCAGCAGGCGCCATTCCCCTCCTCGGGCAAGATCGTCGCCTTCAACGGCGCCTGGCACGGGCACCCGGCGATCCTCGCCCACATCTTCGGAGTCAGTCCCGTCCCCACTTCCTACACGCTGCCCTTCGTGATCGGCGCCGTCGGCAAGGGCACCTATGGCACCAGCCTCACCGCCTCGCTGCCCCGCTTCACGTCCAAGTGGGGCTACGTGACCGGGATCTCGCTCGAGCTCGGCCGCAGCTTCTCGGCCGCTGGCCACCGCCGCAGCTACCTGCGCGCCGGCTGCCCAGCTCCCAAGGGTTTCCCCGGCGCCACCTTCGCGCTCGCTCGCATCAGCCTCTCCTTCGCATCCCGCCGTTTCATGAGCCAGACGCTCAGCCGCAGCTGCCGGGCGGGGGAGTGAGCGCTCAAGTTTCCGCCAGGCGCTGGGTCGGAAAGCGGCGCTCATGAGTATCCGGTTTGCTCAGGCTGCTGCGTCTGCGGTGATCTCGGCGTAGGTGCTCGGCGGGTGCGCCGCCCCGAGCCCGAGCAGCGTCTGGAAGGCGGCCATCGGGGTGCGGCGGCGATTGTGGCGGAAGACG
>DATBDU010000020.1:0-24834 GCA_036269775.1 Solirubrobacterales bacterium | reverse complement strand
GCGCGGACAGGCGCAGGGCACTGCGCGCCGAGCTGGGCATCGCCGACGACGCCCCCGTCGTGACCCTGGTGGCGCGGCTTGTGCCGATCAAGCGGGTCGATCGGTTCCTGCGCGTCGCCGCCCTCCTGCGCGACGTTCCTGGCATCCGGTTCATGATCGTCGGCGACGGCGAGCTGCGCGACCAGCTGCGCGCGGCGCCCGAGGCCCAGTCGCTGGGGGAGCGGGTGCTTTGGGTCGGCTTTCGCCGCGACATGCCCGACGTGTACTTCGCCAGCGACGTCGTCGTCCAGACCTCCGACAACGAGGGGACTCCCGTGGCCCTGATCGAAGCCCAGGCGGCCGGGGTTCCTGTGGTCAGCACCGCCGTCGGGGGTGTGCGCAGCGCGGTGCTCGACGGCGAGTCGGGACGCATCACCGCCACCGACGACGACGAGGCGATGGCACGGGCGATCCGCGACTACCTCGACGATCCCGACCAGCTGCGGGAGCACGGCGCACGCGGTCGCCGGCATGTCGAGTCGACCTTCACCCTTACCGCGCTCGTCCGCGCGCTGGACGGGCTCTACCGGCGCTTGCTGGACCGTTAGAACAGACGTCCAGAGGGGGCCTTCAGGGCCTCCCGCCGCGCCGATTACCGCAGTAGCAAGTAGCGCCGGGTCCGGCCCGCGCTTTCACCGATAAGGGCACACCCGCCGCGAGGCGGGGTCGCAAAGCCAGGGGCCTCTCCGAGGCCGCCCAGCTCCCGAAGGAGTGCAAGATGCAGGTCGCCAAGTTCGTACGTCGGTTTGTCGTCCTAACCGTGGCAGTGGGAAGCATCTCGGCCATCAGCGGCGTCTCCGCCGGGCCGGCCCTTTCCGCCCAGCGTGTCGACGCCGCCGCCGTCGTCCAGACCACGGACCAGGGAATCGCGACCATCTGCGCCAAACGGGCGCTGCGTAAGACGCAAGGTAAGGCTTCCGGCGCAAGCGCCAGCGCGGCCGACGCCACCAAGATGCGCCGGACCAGGGCGGCGCTTCGCCGCCAGTGCATGACCCGCTTCCGTCGCGGCGCGAATAGGCACCCCAAGGACACCCCGCCGGCCCCGGCCGCGATTCCCGGCAACCTGGAAATCGGCATCGACGGCGGCTACTCCGAATGGAACGACGAAGAAGTCGAAATGCGCTCCGCCTTCGGTGCCGCCGTGACCCGCCACGAGTGGGATCCGTCCGAACCGGTCAACAGCCAGGACGCGCTGGTGCTGAAGGCAGCCGCCGAGGTTCACACCCGCATCCACGCTCTGCTCGGCGCCAACGAACTCGGCGACCCGGAGCACTACCAGGAATGGGTCGTTGCCTTCATCCGTCGCTACGGCGTCGGCGGCAGCTTCTGGAGCGAGCACCCTGAGCTGGATGCCTCTCGCTACGCGATGACCAGCTTCGAGCTCGGCAACGAGCCCTACTACGGCGGGATGACCGCCAGCCAGTACGCCGACACGGTGCGTCCGACCCTGGAATCGGTACAGCAGCTGGGCTTGCCCGCCAAGCTGATCCTGCCGAGCGTCATCTTCGGCAGCGACACCTCCTGGATGGACACCCTGTATCAGCGGATCCCCGACCTCAATTCACTGTTCTACGCCTTCGCTGACCATCCATATTGGTACGGTCACGATCCGTCCGAGGGCGGTAACGACGGACCTCTCGCGCGCATCGACACCCTGCGCCAGCACATGAACGCGCTCGGCGCCTCCGCCAAGCCGATTTTCATCACCGAGTACGGCGAGTCAACCGCCGATTGCGGCGAAGAGTGCGTCAGCGAATCGGTCCAGGCCGAACATCTGAGCGAGATGCTCGATGCGGTGGTCTCACATCCCGACTGGGGCGTCAAGATGCTTTCGACCTTTCAACTCCACGACTGGGGCACCGATAGCTCCGACCGCGAGGCCCAGTTTGGCCTTCTGCGCGAGGACGGAACTCCCAAGCCGGCCTACACGATCATCCACGCATACGTGCAGCAGTACCGCGGCTGAATCCCGGCCGGACCCTCGACGCAGTGCGGCCCCGCGGGGCCGCACTGCGTCCAGTCCACTTTGAGACATGTGTCCAATAGCTGGCCAATAGTCCACGGTGCGCGGCTTCTTGTCCGATCCAGGGACCATGAAAGCCGCCACCCTCCCCCTTCGGATCGCCCTTCTCGCCCTCGGCCTCGCCGGCCTTCTCGCGATCGGCAGTCTTTCCGTCGCCACCGCCCAGACCCCCGCCGCCAGTGCCTCGGCCCAGCGAATCGGGACCATCTGCGCCCAGCGGGCCCAGCGCGCCACCGCCCGCATGGCCAGCTCGAGCAGCGCCACGGCGGAGGCTCGCCGCGCCGCGGTCCAGCGCTGTGTCGCCAGCTTTCACCGCTCCAGCACCGGCCGCTCCTCGGACACGATCGCACCCTCGATCGCCTGGAAGGCACCGAGTGCCGGCGCCACCGCCCGCGGCACGATCGGCGGATCGAGCTGCGAAGTAAGCGCCAGCGATGTGGGCGGGGTCAAGTCGGTCGTCTTCCGAGTCGACAACACCACCCTCAACACCGAGAGCGACGCGCCCTACAACTGCAGCTTCGACTCGACCAAGGTCAGCGACGGCGCCCACACCTTGACCGCGATCGCCTACGACGCGGCCGGCAACTCGCGTTCGGCGTCGAGGGCCATCAACGTCGCCAACGTCGCGCCCTCGGTGCCGACACCAACTCCCACGCCGGCTCCCACCCCTACTCCTACTCCGAAGCCGGCCCCCACCCCTTCTCCCACGCCGACCCCGACTCCGAGCGGGGACGTGGCCGCACCCACCGTCAGCTGGAAGGTACCCAGCGCCGGCGCGACCGTGCGCGGCAAGTTCGAAGGCTCGAGTTGCGAAGCCAAAGCCAGCGATGACCATGGCGTCGACGAGGTCGTGATGAAGGTTGACGGCACGACGCTCAATACCGAGAGCGACGCCCCTTACAACTGCATCTTCGACTCGACTAAGGTCAGCGACGGAGCCCACACCCTGACCGCGATCGCCTACGACGCGGCGGGCAACTCGCGCTCGGCGTCGACGACCGTCAACGTCGCCAATGTCGCGCCCTCGGTGCCAGCACCAACTCCCACGCCGGCTCCCACTCCTATCCCCGCCCCCGCTCCTACTCCCACGCCGAGCTCAGGCCATCTGGAAATCAGCATCGATGGCGGATATTCCGAATGGAACAGCGACGAAGTCGCGAAGCGTGCTGCGCTTGGAGCTTCGGTGACCCGGCACGAGTGGGACATCTCGAAGCCGGTCAACAGCCAGGACGCGCTGGTGCTGAAGGCAGCCGCCCAGGTTCACACCCGCATTCACGCTCTGCTCGGCGCCAACGAACTCGGCGACCCAAACCGCTACCGCGAATGGGTCGTTGCGTTCATCCGTCGCTACGGGGTGGGCGGCAGCTTCTGGAGCGAGCACCCCGAGCTGGATGCCTCCCGCTACGCGATGACCAGCTTCGAGCTCGGCAACGAGCCCTACTACGGCGGGATGACCGCCAGCCAGTACGCCGACACGGTGCGCCCAACCCTGGAATCGGTACAGCAGCTGGGCTTGCCCGCCAAGCTGATCCTGCCCAGCGTCATCTTCGGCAGCGACACCTCCTGGATGGACACCCTGTACAAGCGCATCCCCAATCTGAACTCGCTGTTCTACGCCTTCGCCGACCACCCTTACTGGTATGGCCATGACCCGACCGAGGGCGGCAACGACGGGCCCTTTGCGCGCATCAACACCCTGCGCCAGCACATGAACGCGCTCGGCGCCTCCGCCAAGCCGATCTTCATCACCGAGTATGGCGAGTCGACGGCACGGTGTGGCGAAGAGTGCGTCAGCGAGTCGGCGCAGGCCCTGCACCTGCGCGAGATGCTGGAAATGGTGAGCACCCGCGCCGACTGGAACGTCCAGATGATCTCGCTGTACCAGCTCCATGACTGGAGCAGCAACAGTCTCGAACGCGAGGATCAGTTCGGCCTGCTGCGCGAGGACGGCACCGCCAAGCCGATCTACTCGATCTTCCGCGGCTACATCGAAAAATTCGACTCCTAGAGCGAGATTTTCGCGCCTGGACCGTCTCGGGCGCCACATATACTCCCGGCGCCCGCCGACCGAGGGGCACGTCGCATGCGGACTGTCCTTGCCACCTCATTCACGCCCAGCCTCGACTCCGGACGCGCCCGGCGCACCTACGCGGTCGTATCGGCGCTGGCCCGTCACGGACCCCTCGACCTCGTATACGGGGCGTTCGGCGCGCCGGCTCCCGACGCCGCCTACGACGAGCTGGCAGGCGTGAACATGCATCGCGTCGAGCGCCCACGCGGGTTCCAGCGCGCCCCGGCGTACCTGCGCGCCCGCCTCGCCGGCGTCCCGGCCGACTTCGCCCGGGGAATCTGGCCCGGGCTCGCCTCCCGGACCGCGAAGCTGACGGGCGGGGGCGAACCCGTCCGGATCGTCGCCGAGGGCCCGGTCGCGGCGGCGGCACTGCTGCCGCTGGCGTCGCGCCTCCCCGCCATCTACAACGCCCACAACCTCGAGTCCTCGTTCCGCCATCGGCTCGACGAAGCGGGGATGTCGCTGGCGGCGCTGGAGCGCTTCGAGCGGCTGCTGCTCGACAGCTACCACGAGAGCTGGATGGTCTCCGAGGCCGACCTGGCCGGAGCCCGCTCGCTGTCCCCGGCCGCCCGGCTTCGATTCGTGCCGAACGTCGTCGACGTCGCGGCGATCGAGCCGGTCGCCCCGCGCAGCGGGCAGCAAGTGGTTCTCTTCGTCGCCGACCTCGGCTACGAGCCCAATCGCGGTGCCCTGAAATTCCTGATCGAGGAGGCGATGCCAAGCCTCTGGCGGCAAGCCCCCGAAGTCGAGCTGGTGATCGCCGGCAAGGGAAGCGAGCGGTTCGCGGGCGCCGACTCCCGGGTGCGGGCGCGGGGGTTCGTGCCCGACCTGCGCGAGCTCTACGCCGGCGCCGGCTGCGTGGCGGTCCCCCTGCTCGAGGGTGGCGGGTCGCCCCTCAAGTTCGTCGAGGCACTCGCCTTTGGCCTGCCCGTCGTGGCCACCCCGCGCGCCAGCGTCGGCCTGGCGGTCGAGGCCGGGCACGACTGCATCGAGGCGCCGGCCGCCGCGGAGCCGTTCGCGGCGGCGCTGCTGGAAGCGCTCCAACCGAGTCGCGGCAACGCCCTTGCCGATGCCGGTCGCGAGCTGGCCGAACGGGAGTACTCGATCGAGGCTCTGGAGAGGCGGCTGGAGCTGTGAGCGTGGCCCAGATCGGTCGGGAGAAGCGGTGAAGATCGTCTCGGTCATGACCGGCGCCGCGCCCGGCGGCGCCGAGTTCGCGGCCGTCGAGCTGCTCGAGGGGCTGATCTCGCGGGGGCACGAGGCGGTCATGCTCAGCGACTGGCCGGGGATCGCCAGGGACACGCGGGTCGAGGCCCGCACGCTCGAGCTGGGCCCGAAGCTCTCGGGCCGCTCCTGGCCGACCCTGGCGCTGCGCTGGCCGTTCTTGAGACGGCGGCTGCGGCGTGCCCTCGAAGCGGAGTGGCCATATGACGTGCTGCTGTTCAGCTACAAGAAGGAGCAGCTGCTGGCCGCGGGCCTGCCCGAGTACCTGCGGCCGCGAATCGCGTGGGCCGAGTGGGGGCCGGTGCCGCGCCAGATGCGGCGCGGCCTCGGCCGGCGGATGTACGTGTCGGCCTCCCGCGGCGTGCGCCCAGTGATGGCGATCTCCGCGGGCACGGGCCGCTCGCTGGTCCAGATCGGGGTCGACCCCGCGACCGTCGCCGTGGTGCCGAACGCAATCAGAACCGACGAGGTGCGCTTCAGCGCTGAGGGGCGGGCGCGGGTTCGCGCCGCTCTCGACATTCCGCCCGATGCCTTCGTCGTCGGCTGCACTTCCCGCTTTCATCACAAGAAGCGCAACGACGTGGCGATCGACGCCGTCGCCAAGCTCGATTCCGATACCCACCTGATCCTCGCCGGCGACGGCGAAACCGAGTCCAAGCTGCGCGCCCGTGCCGAGTTACTGGGCGAGCGGGCGCACTTCATCCCCACCCCCGGCCCCGACGTCGCCGACGTGCTCTCGGCCTTCGACGTAGCCGTCTTCTGTCCAAGCCCGGCGGAGGGCACGCCCACCTCGGTTGTCCTCGGCATGCTGGTGGAACGCCCGTACGTATCGACCGGTTCCGAGGGCGTCGTCGACCTGATCGGCGATGGTTACGGGGCCATCGCCTCTCCCGAGAACGACCCCGCGGCCGTCACCAAGCTGCTGCGCGGCTACCGCGACGACGTCGAGCGCCGGCGTCGCGAGGGCATCGTCGGCGGCGAGCGGGCGAGGGAGCGCTTCAATTCGGCGACCGTCGCGGCGGCGGCGGAGCGGCTGATCGCGGCCGGGGGCCCCGGGCGCTGATGGCGATCCCCGCGATGCGCATCCTGGTGCTCTCCAATCTCTTCCCCCCGGCGGTGCTCGGCGGCTATGAGGTCGAGTGCGCCGGCGTCGTCGAACGCCTGCGCCGGGACCACGAGGTGCTCGTCCTGACCTCGCGCCGCGAGCGCCACGGGGCCCCGCCGGAGGAGGAGGGCGTTGTCCGCGAGCTTCCCTTCCTTCCCTACCGGCGCCTGAACCGGCTACTGACTCCCTTCCAGGCGCTGTCGGCGGCGAAGGCCGCGCGGCGGGCGCTGCGTGATTTCCGACCCGATCTCGTCTACGTCTGGAACGGCTCCCAGATCCCCCAGGTGGCGATCAGGATCCTCGAGCGCAGTGGGGCCGCGGTCGCCTACCGGGTCTGCGAGCACTGGTTCGGAGAGCTGTACGACAGCGACGCCTTCATGCGCGGCCTCAGCGGCGGGCCGTGGCGATGGATCATGCAGGCGACGAACGCCGCCCCGAGTTTGCGAGTCGACCCCTCGACGGTCGTCGACGCGGCCGTGTCCTGGAACAGCGAAACGTTGCGACGGCTGACGCCGGTGCCCGCTACGGTCCGGCCGGTGCTCGAACGCACGATCTTTCCGGCGACCGAGCGAAGCGAGGTATTCGCGGCGACCGCGCGCCGGGCGGGTCCTGATCTGACGATCGGCTTCGCCGGGCGCATCGGTCCGCACAAGGGGGTCGACATCGCCCTGCGGGCGGTCGCCGAGCTACGCGACCGGCATGCCCTCGACGTGCACCTCGACCTGGCCGGCAGCGGCGACGCGGCATACGTTCGCGAGCTCGAAGGACTCGCAGCCGAGCTGGGAATCGAGCCGGCGGTCGACTTCCTCGGCGAGCTCACCCCCGACGAGCTGGCGGGCCTCTTCTCCACCCTTCGCGCCATCGTCGTGCCCTCGGTCTGGCAGGAGCCGGCCGGGCTCGTATTGATCGAGGCGGCTCTCGGCCGGGTGCCGGTGATCGCCTCCAGCGTCGGGGGAATCCCGGAGATCCTTCACGATGGTGAGCACGCGCTGCTCTGCCCGCCCGGGGACTCCGCCGCGCTCGCCGATGCCATCGCCCGCACGCTGGCGGAGCCCGCCGAGACCGAGGCGCGGGTGACGCGGGCCTTCGACCGCGTCCAGGCCTTTCGGGCGGAGCGCTACTACGAGGCGATGGACGAGTTTCTCGCCAGCGCCAGGGAGGCGCTAGCCCGATGACTGCTCCCAGCCCACTCCGCGTTCTCTTTCTGGACGAGGGCATTCTCGGTGGCCGCACCCTGATGGCCCAGCTCCGCTACGCGCTGGGCGCCCACCCCGAGATCGAAGCGCGCTTTATGGAGATTCCTCCGGCCAACCGTCTCGAGCGGCTGCTGCTGCGGCGCTCCCGTCGGCTCGGCGACGCAGATCTGCACACGCTGCGCTGGCGCCTGCGCTGGTCCTGGCGCGCCCGCCGGATCCTCAAGCGGCAGGCCAAGTGGGCCGACGTAGCGCTGGTCAACACCCAGGCCTCTGCCCTGCTCAGCCGTGGGCCGATGCGGCGGCTTCCCTGCGTGCTCTCGATCGACGCCTCCGCCCACCAGTATGAGGAGCTGGAATACGGCCGGCCGCGCGACCGCTGGTCGCCCGTCCAGGAGCGGATGGCCGTCCGGCTGGAGCGCCGGGCCATCGGCGGGGCCGCCAAGACGCTGGCCTGGACGGAGTGGACGGCCGCCGGGCTGCGGAGCGAATACGACCTGCCGGAGGAGGAGCTGGCGACGATCCACCCCGGCCTCGATCTTGGCTGGTGGAGCGCCGCCGCGGCTTCGCGCGCGCCGCGGGACGACGGCATCCTGCGAATCCTCTTCGTCGGCAACGACACCGAGCGCAAGGGTCTTACCACCCTGCTTGCCGCCGTCGCCCGGCTCGGCGGCGAGGCGCACCTGGACGTGGTCACTGGCGAAGAGGTGGAAGAGGCTGCCTGGGTTCACGTCCACCACGGCGTCGAGCCCCGCTCGGAGCGTCTCCGTGAGCTGTACGCCGGCGCCGACGCCTTCGCCCTGCCGACCCGCGCCGATTGCGTCCCCTGGGTCGTGCTCGAGGCGATGGCCGCTGGTCTGCCGGTGGTCGCCTCCCGGGTTGGGGCGATCGAGGAGATGGTCGGCGATGCCGGAGAGCTGGTCAAGCCCGACGACGTCGACGCCGTCGAGGCGGCGCTGCGCCGCCTCGCGGACCCGCTGCGCCGGGCTGAGCTAGCCGCTCGGGCGACGGCCCGAGTCCGCGATCAATACGACAGCGCGACCCAGACCCCGCGCCTGCTCGCGATGCTCCGCGAAGCCGCCGGCGAGACGGATTCAACCGGCAAAATCAGGATGCGCCGCCGCACCTTCGTCGCGCTCGGCGCCGGCGTCGCCGCGGTGGCGATCGCGGCCCCATACGCGGTACTGCTCAGCGACGACGAGTTCGAGCGACTGGTCGCCTCGCGGCTTGGGATTGAGCCGAAGCTGGCCGGGCAGCTGCTCGAGCGGGCGCGGGCGCAATACGGCGGGGCCGAGTACGACGCCCGGGCGGCGGCCTTCGCGCTGGCAGTCCGCGAGCCCGTGTCCAGCGTCCTTCCCAGCGGCGCCCGCGACAAGGCGATCGATGGCCTGATCGAACCGATGCTCGCCGCCCCAGCGGCCGTCCTCGCCTACACCACCACCGGCAGCGACCCCGGCAGCCCGGCCTGCGCCGGCCTGACCCGCGCCCCCGCATGAGGACCATCGAGTCCGATATCGCCGTCGTTGGCTCCGGCGTCTGCGGGCTGCTGGCCGCCTGGGAGCCCCTGCAGGAAGGACAGCGAGTGACGATGCTCGAGCGTGGGGCGCTCAAGACCCACGACGAACAGCTCGCTGATGGGGCGTGGGCAGCCGACGTGCCGGGAGCGAAGCCGAACAACGAAACCGCGCCCGGGACGCCCCCGTACCCCTGGAGCTACGTCTACGGGGTCGGCGGTTCGTCGCTGCACTGGGCGGGTGCCGCTCCCCGCTTCTCGGCGACCGACTTCAAGATGCGCTCCAGCTACGGCGTCATGGTCGACTGGCCGATCTCTCTCGACGAGCTGCTGCCCTATTACCGAAGCGCCGAGGCGGCGCTCGGCATCGCCGGGCCTCCGGAAGGGCCGGCGGCCGGCGATCCCGGATCGCCGCTGCCCGGAACCCGGGCCCTCCCCCCTCACCCGCTGAGCCCGATGGATAAGGCGATCGCTCCTCACCTCGGGCCCTTCGGCCCGCTTCCCCAGGCCCGCCCCTCCCAGCCGCTTGCCGGCAGGCCCGCCTGCTGTGGATCGGCCGTCTGCGAACTGTGCCCGGTCGATGCGCGCTTCTCGGCGCTCAACGGCCTGGCGCCCGTGCTCGAGCACGCCGGGCTCGACCTCCATCGCCAGACTGTGGTCGCCCGCCTGCGCACTGATCCGAGCGGAGGCCAGATCGAGGCGCTCGAGGCGATCGGGCCCGATGGCGAGCGGATGATCGTGCGGGCAGACCGTTACGTGCTCGCCGCCGGCGGCTTCGAGAACCCGGGGATCCTGCTGCGCTCGGGCCTCGAGCGCCCCGCCGTTGGCCGCTACCTCTTTGACCACGGGCACACGACGCTGCTGGTGACCCTGCGCCGAGAGATCGGACCGGGGCACGGCGAGACGCTCTCGACCGGGCTCTCGGAGGCATTCAGAGAGGGCGGTTTCCGCTCCCGGCGATCGGCCGCGATCCTCAGCCCGTACAACCCCGGCGGCCCGCTCGGCCCGCTGGTCAGCGCGGGGGTCAGAGCCGGCGACGATGGCGACCGAGTGCGCGCCGAAGCGCTGGCAAGTTGGCGGCGCACTCTGCCCCTCGACATGTTGACCGAGGACCAACCGCGGGCCGCCCGGCGCGTCTCCCTGTCGCCGCACCGAGACAGCTTCGGACTGCCCCTCAATCAGACCTCCTACCCGCCACCGTCCGCCTACGAGACGGCCGGCATTGCCCACGCGGCCGACGAGGTGGGGCGGCGGCTGGCTGCGCTGGGCGCCCAAGCGGTCGAAGCGATCCCCGGCCCCCGCGGCGGGCACCTGCTCGGCACCTGCCGGATCGAGGTCGACGGCGATGGGGTGGTCGACTCAGACCTGCGCCATCTCGACTTCGACAACCTCTATGTCGCCGGCGGCTCCGCCTTCCCCACCTACAGCCCTGTCCACCCCACCCTCACCATCGCGGCACTGGCGCTGCGGCTCGGTGAGCTGTTGGCTGGAAAGCGCCCATAAGCGCGATACTGCCGCCCCTTGGCAGAGACCCTGACCGCCTGTGTGATCGCCCGCGATGAGGAGCGGCGCCTACCGGCCTGCCTGGAGAGTCTGGCGTTCTGCGACGAGGTCGTCGTCGTCGACAGCGGCTCGCGCGACCGCACCTGTGAGATAGCCCTAGAGGCAGGGGCGCGACTGGTGCGGAACACCTGGCCGGGCTTCGCGGCGCAACGCAACGTCGCGCTCGATCACGCCGGCTGCGACTGGGTCCTGGAGATCGATGCCGACGAGCGGGTCAGCCCGGAACTGGCCAGCGAGATCCGCGCCCTCCTGGTCGACCCTCCCCGCCAGGTTCGGATGACGGCGATCCCGATGCGCGACGTCTTCCTCGGTGGCGAGCTCGGCCCCGCCAGCCGCTACCCGCGCTACCGCCATCGCCTCTTCCGCCGCGGCGCCTTCAGGCACGACGAATCTCGGGCGGTCCACGAGGGTCTTTGGCCGGACGGCCCAACCCCGCCGCTGGAGGGGGATCTCCGGCACCTGTTGGCCTCCTCCTATGGCGAGGCCTTCGCCGACGCCCGCCAGTACGCGCGCCTCGAAGGCTCCCAGCGAGGCCGCCCCGGTCCTGGTGAAGCGCTGGCCGGGGCCGTCCTTCGCCCGGCGGCAAAGCTCGCCTACAGGCTCGGCCTCTACGGAGGCTGGCGCGACGGTTGGCGCGGCTTCGTCAAGGTCGGTCTGGAGTGCGCGGCGGAATCGGCGGCGATGGCCTACCGGCTCCGCTCCCGGATCCCGGCCCATTCCGACTCCGGTCCCGCCCACCAGCCGCCCCGAGTCGGTCCCGTCCGCTTTGTCGGGATCGCCTACGGAGCCCGCTCCGCGCGGCGCCTGTCGCGCTGGCTGGCGGCGGCGGAGGAAGCGGGCGCCGACGTCGCGATCGTCTGCGATCGACCCCCTGAGGTGGTCGGCGTGCGCTGCCGGGCACTCAGATCCCGAGGCCCCGGCGCGCTGCTGCGCGCCCTCGACGCCGAGGATCAGATCCGGCCGATCGATGCCGTTGTGCCGGCCGGCGGCCGCGAGCGTCTGCTGCTCCGCCTCGCGCCCCGTGCCCTGCGCGGCGCGATGGCGCCGATCGACTCCCACTTGGCAGCGGCCGACGCCGAGCGTGAGGCTCAGACGGCGACGCGCGGGTCCGTCACGACCTAAGAGTCCCTCCTAGGCGCTGGCTATGCTTCCCCGGCAGAAGGTCCGCCCCTCGTATTCGAGGAGCGAAACGTTCGGGTGAGGACTCAAGTCGCTCTCGGCCGGGTCCGATAGTCACTCAACTCGTGGAACGAACCGGTTACTTCCGTCTCATCTGGGCCAGCAAACGCTGGATAGCTCTGTTCGCCGTCGCCGCAGCGATCGTCGTCTACCTGGCCTCGTCGTCAGCGTCGAATGAGTACGAAAGCAAGGCTCTGGGCCAGATCGTTTCCAGCAGCCAGGCCTCGGGTGAAATCCTCAGCGAAGAACAGCTGCTCTCGCTCTCGAATCTCTACCACGAGCTGGCGACGACCGAAACGGTGCTCGAAATCGCCCACGAAGACCCCGCGATCAAAGACGAAGCGGCGGACTTCAACTCCAGCGTTGAAATCTCGCCTGAGGCACGCGTTGGAGTGCTCGGCTTCATCGCCAAGACCGGCGACCCCGAACTGGCGGCGATCTACGCCAACACCTACGCCAACGCCTTCGTCACCTACCTCGACCAGCTCGACATCGACCAGCGCAAAGGCACGCTGGCGCCGATCCAGGAACGGATCGAAGAAATCAACGGCGAACTTGCCCAGGCGGCCCCAGGCGACCCCAACGCGGCGGGCCTCCAGGTGGAGCTGCAGGCGCTCCAGGACAGGGTCGCCACCGAAACCGCCAACCCGGGTGACACGATGCGAATCGTCGAGCACGCCTCCCCCAAGAGCACGCCGGTTTCTCCACGGCCAAAACGAGATGCCTTCCTCGCCCTGATCGGGGCACTGATCCTGGGCGTGGCGGCTGTCTACCTGCGCGATATCTTCTTCGACCGCTACCGGACCCAGGAGGAGGTGGCCCGGGACCTCGGCCTGCCCCTGCTCGGCGAGATCCCTAAGGTCGGCGACTCGCCGGCGCTGGAGTCCTTCCGCAGCCTTCGCACCGCGATGACCCTGGTCCTGGAGCGCTCCAACCGGGCAACCGTCAACGGCGGCGGCGAGGGCGGCCACAACATCCTCGTCACCGGTGCCGAGTCGGGCTGCGGGAAGAGCTACGTGGCGGCGAACATCTCGCTAACCCTGGCCGCCGAGGGCCGGCGGGTCACCACCGTTGACGCCGACCTGCGGCGCCCGAGCCTCCAGGAGATCTTCAAGACCTCGCTCAGCCCCGGTCTGAGCGATCTTCTGGTCGGTTCGCGGGCGCCGGACGTGACCGACGTGGCGGTGCCCGTCGACGCGTCGTCGGGCGTCGGCGCGGCGCTGGGCGAGTTGCGGCTGGTGCCCGCTGGGGCACACGGAGAGGACGCGGTCGAGTCGCTCTCCTCGGAGCGGATGACCGCGGTCGTCGATCAGCTGCGCAAGGAAAGCGACACCGTCGTCTTCGACAGCCCGCCGACGCTCGTGGTCGTCGATCCGATCGTCCTGGCTCGCTATGCCGATGGCGTCCTCTTCGTGGTCGACTCCAGGCGAACCCGCCGCCGCGATGCGCGCCGGGCCGTCGAGGCGCTGCGCGCGATCGGGGCACCGCTGCTCGGCTTCGCCTTCAACCGCTCGGAGACGAAACAGTCGCGCTACGACGCCTACCGGCCGCGCGATCCGCAGCGGCGAGCCCCCGCTTCCAAAGGGTCCAGGGTCTGAGTCGACCAGCCTTTGCCGCGTCTCCCCTCGGGGCGGCAATCGCGGTCACCGCCATCGGCATCGCCGCTGGCCTGGTGCTGGCCGAGGCCCTGCGGGTCGCCGGCCCGATCGGAGCGCTGGCTCCGGCAGTAATGGCGCTGGGGTTGGTGCTGCTGCGCTTTCCGGCGGTGGCGCTGGGACTGCTGCTGCTCAGCGTCGGAGTGATCGAGTCCAATGACCCCGGGATCCTGCCCACGGTCGAATCCTTCTACAACACGATTAGCGGCGGCCTGGCGATTCCCGACCTGATCCTGCTGACCGGCCTCGGGGGGGTGCTGCTGCGCTTCGCCAGGACCGGCGACCGCCCCCGCCTCCCTGCCCCGCTGACGACGCCGCTGGTGATCCTGACGCTGGCGCTGCTCGCCGGCGCCGTGACCGGCGCCGCCGCCCACCCCAGCGTCAGCGGCAAAGAAATCTTCCATCGCTCGGTCTACGTGCTGTATCTGATTCTCGTGCCCCTGCTGGTCGTCAACGTCGTCCGCGACACCAGAGGCCTGCGAACCTTTGCCGCCTGCGCCGCCGGCCTGGCCGCCTACAAAGGCCTCTCCGGGATCTACGCGGCACTCGGTGGATCCGGGTCCGTGGTCGACAACCAGTCGGTCAGCTACCTAGGCCCCCTGCCCAACCTGGTCATGCTCCTCTACGTGCTCGGCGTCGTCGCCGCCCTGGTCCGGCGGGTGCGGCTGCCTTTCTGGATGCTGGCCGCCAGTCCGCTCGCGGTGCTGGCCCTGGTCCTCTCCTTCCGCCGCTCGTTCTGGATCGCCGCGATCTTCGCGATCGTCATCGTGATCATCGTCGCCAGCCAGCGACGGGGCCGAGCGGCAATCGCGGTCGCCGCCGTCGGCATCGTCCTGGCGCTGACCGCATCGCTCACCATCGGCCAGTCGGAATCCTCCGCCAGCGGCAGTCCGCTGCTCGAACGCGCGCAGTCGCTTTCCCCCAGCGGCGCCGAGTCCAACCGCGGCGACCGCTACCGGATCGACGAGCGCCACAACGTGATCGCGAACCTGGAAGAACATCCGCTGACCGGCCTCGGCGTCGGTGTCCCCTGGGTCGTGCACTATCCGCTCGCCGAAGCCCACGACCGGCGCTATACGCACGTGGCGGTGCTCTGGTACTGGCTCAGCTTCGGCCCGATCGGCCTGATCGCCTACATGGCCATGATGGGCGGTGCCCTGCTGACCGCGATCGGCGTCTGGCGCCGCCATCTCGACGCCGGCGTCCGCATCGCGGCCATCGCCTGCTTCGGCGGCGTGCTGGCGATTCTCGTCGTCGAACTGACCGCGACCTTCGCCGGCATCAATCCGCGGCTCTCGATCGCCCTCGGCGCGATCCTCGGCTGGCTGGCGGCGGCCTGGGGCGATCTGCCGGAGCGCGGCCGCAAACTCGCGAGCCGCTAGTCCCTTCTAGGGCGCGAGCCGGTCCAGGGCTTGCTCGATTTCCTCGATACGCGCCTCCCAGGAGTGCCCGGCCGCCGCTCGCGAGCGCTCCGCACGCCGCTCCGGGCTGTCCTGCGCCAACTCGCGCTCGACGGCCGCCACGAGCTCGCCGGCGTCTGCGGCCACATTCACGGCGTCGACCTCCTCCAGCGCCGGCAGCGGCGTCGTCACTACCGGCAGCCCGGCGGCCAGGTACTCGTAGACCTTCATCGGGAAGACGCTGCCGGTCAGTTCGTTGATCGCGTAGGGAATCAGCCCCACGTCGGCGCCGCGGAGGATCTCCGGCAGCTCCTCGGCGGCACGAAGCCCGAGCAGATGGATGTTGGGCGCCCGTTCCAGAGCGGAGAGATCACCGCCCGGATCGCCGGCACCGCGGGGACCGACCAGGACGATGCTCCAACCCGGCCGCAGGCGGGAGAGGTCGGCGAGCAGTCCGACGTCTAGCTTCGTCGCGACGATCGCCCCCTGGAAGACGAGGCGAGGCCTGGGGGTCGCCTCCAACGCCGGATCGACCGGGCCCGGCCGCAGCGCCAAGGAGAAAAGCGACGTGTCGGCGACATTCGGCGCATAGAGAACCTGATCAGCAAGCTCCCGCATCCGCTCGGCCAGCGCCGGAGCACTGGCGAGAACCAGATCCGCCCGGCGCGCGAAACGTTCCTCGCAAGCTCGGAAGCCGCTTGAGTCGACTCCTTTCTGGGCGGCTAGGTCATCGACGCAGTGATAAATGACCGGGCTCGGTTCGAGACGATCGAGCAGCACCTCGGCCTGAGGGACGTAGGCCCAGAGGATCGGGTCGCCCATTCCCAGGCGCCGTGCGGCGCGGCCGACTTGGAAGCGCAACAGGACCCGGTTGAGGGCGCGGATCGCGCCGCTGCCGTGAAACGGCAGCACGAGGGGCGAGAGCACCTGCAGCCCGTCGACGGCACGGGGGCCGCGGAGGCCGGCGCGAAGGCGCCGCCAGAGACGGCGCAGGTCGCGCCCGGCGAGCTGGGGGCGGCGCAGGCCGAGCGACTCGACGAAGAGGATCCGGTTCCGCTTCGCCAACCGCCCCATCAGCTGGTGCTGGTTGATCGGCAGGTCGGTCGCCCAGTCGGCGGAGCCGACGCAAACGATGTCGCGATCGCTGAGATTCAATCGCGGGCGGGGTCGGCGGCGCGCTTCAAGGGGTGAGAGCCTACTCGCGCGCACCCTTCGCCGCCGCGACTTACGCGATCATGCCGCCGGTGAAATCCGATCAAGCTCGAAGCGCCGCCCTCCTCGCCTGGCCCGAAGATGCCAGGCACCTCGACGCCACCGCCGGCGCCGAGCTGCGCCGCCCGTTCCGCTCCAGGGCGAAGCCGCCGGGGCTGCCGGTTCGCATCGCCCAGGCCGTGGCAGTGAAGCGAGGTCGGCTGGGCTGGGAGGCCAGTGTCCTCGAGCCGCTCGTGCGGGCTCGCCGCGCCGCCCTCGGCGCCGCGGCCAATGGTCGGCCTCGCGTCTTGATCCGGGTCGACGAGTTCCCCCACGCCCGCGGCTTCGACTCCTCCGGCCCCTTTGGCACCGATCGCTTCCGCCGCTTCCACGCCGTGCTCGCCGAGGCCGGCATCCCGTACCTGCTGGCGATCTCCCCACGCGTCTCGCGCGACTACCTCGACCCCCGCGTCGCCGAGTCGCGCGGCCTCGACGAAGCCGAGGCCGAGCAGCTGCAAGAGCTGCGCCGGGACGGGGTCGTCTTCGGGCTGCACGGTTGCGATCACCGCAGCCGCTACGCCTCGCCGCGCCGGCGCTCGGAGTTCTGCGGTCTCAGCCGGGACGCGGCGGCACGGCGGATCGACGAGGCCAGGAAGACGTTCGACGACCTCGGCCTGGAGACGCCAGTCTTCGTGCCGCCGTTCAACCGCTTCGACGCCTCCCAGTACGGGCTGCTCGCCGAACGCTTCGAGGTCGTCTGCGGCGGCCCGGAGAGCGTGCGGCTGCTCGGCTTCGGCGCCACGCCGGAGTGGCGGGGGGAATCGGTCTACCTGCCGTCCTACCCGCCGCTATACGGGACCGCGGCGGAGGCGATGGTGGGGATCGAGCGGATGACCGAGCTGGAAGCCGCGCTGTGGGCTCCCGTCACCCTGCACTGGGGCTGGGAGGCAAAGGACAACTTCGCCGGTCTGCGTCGCCTCTGTGCCGGGCTCGAGGGGCGGGCAGCGGACTGGCTGGAGTTCCTCACCGCGGTCAGGTCGAGCCGCACGGCTGGTTGACCTCGCCCGCCGGGCGAGGCAAGAGCAGGGAAAACGGTCGCTTTCGACATAATTCGCCCCTCGATGCCGCGCAGAGAGTCGAAGATAATCTTGGGATTGCTGGGCGCGATGACGGCCGTCTTCATCGTGCTCGCCCTCGCGGCCGCTGGCACCATCAACCTCCCCGGCAACCTCAAAGAGAGCCTGGGCCTGGCCAGCGAGACGCCAAACCCGCCGTGCCACCACGGCATGTACCGCGAAGACCCCAAGTCGCCGCCGCCGCCGGCCGGACGCTGGCGCTCCGAGCCGCCCTCGCCGCGGGCGCAGGTCGAGGGCAGCGCGGTGGCGATCGGCCCGATCATCTACACCACCAACGGCAGCGGTCCCGCCGATCTGCGCACGGTGCTCGCCTACGACACGCGCAGCCATCGCTGGAGCGAGCCGACCAGGACCCCGACCGGTCTCAACCACAGCGAGGCGGCCACCTACCGCGGCGATCTGTACCTAGCGGGGGGGTACCTCAACGGCGAAGAACCGACGAACAACTTCTGGCAATACGACCCGCGCACCAAGCGCTGGACCGAGCTGCCGCCGATGCACCAGCCGCGAGCGGCGGGCGGAACCGTCGTGATCGGCGACAAGCTGTACGACGCCGGCGGCGCGCCGCAAACCTTTGGCGTCAGCTCGCCCGTCAGCCCCTACGGGACTCTCGAGATCTACGATTTCAAGACCAAGACCTGGAGCTTCGGCCCCGATATGCCGGACCCCCGCCACCACGTCGCGGCCGCCCAGCTCGGCGGCAAGATGTACGTGGCCGGCGGGCGCGACGACACCGACCACTCTTCAGACGAGTTCGATCGTTACGACCCCGAAACCGCAGAATGGGAACGGCTCCCGCGCCTGCCACTCGGCGCCGCGACGATGGGCATGGTCGCCGCCGACGGAAAGATCGTCATCGCCGGCGGCGAGGATCAGGTGAACTGGGAAAACGGGGGCGGCTGGGTGACGCCGAGCGCCTGGGCCTTCGATCCGGCGAAGAACGCCTGGCAGCGGCTTCCGGACATGAGGATGGAACGCCGCGCCCACGGCCTCGCCGTCACCGGCGGCCGCATCTACGCGCTGATGGGCAGCTACTGCCCCGGAATCAAGCCGAACGGCCCGGTCGGAACCCACACGGTCGAATCGCTGCCGGTCTCCGCACTCAACCGCGGCTGACGCCTATCCCGGTTCGCGCCGCGGCACCAGGACCAGGCGCTTGAACTCGGCGACGAGGACGCCGTCCTGGTTGAGCACCCGGGTCTGGACCTTGACGACGCCGCGGTCGAGTTTCGATTTCGACGGCTTCACGTCGAGGACCTCGGTCTCGCAGAACAGGGTGTCGCCGTGGAAGACAGGGTTGGGGTGGCTGAGGTCTTCGGTCGCCAGGTTGGCGATCGCCTTGCCGGAGACGTCGGAGACCGACATCCCCAGTGCCAGCGAGTAGACGAGTGGGCCGACGACGACGTTGCGCCCCTGCTGGGACTGCTTCGCGTAGACGTCGTTGACGTGCAGCGGGTGGTGGTTCATCGTGATCAGGCAGAAGAGGTGGTCATCCGCCTCGGTCACGGTCTTGGCCGGCCAGTGCTTATAGATCGCGCCGACCTCGAACTCCTCGAGGTAGCGCCCGTAGCTGTGTGCTCCGGACGCCTCGCGCTCGGCCTGGTCGGTGGTGAACTGGTCCTTCTCGTCGCTCATCTGTCGTCGCTTCTCCTCTGGGTTGGACGGCGCGGCATGCTATCCGCGCAACGGAAGTGGGTGGGGCGTCGCCTGCCGATTCAGCGGCTCAGTGGACTTTTTTGAGCTTCGCCCGTTCCTCTTGCCGTTCGACCACCTGGGCGATCAGCTTGAGGACGTTGGAGTCGCCGCTGGCCTTGATGTGGCCGGTCTCGACCGCCTTGCGGTAACTCTTGATCGTGCCTTTCTCGGCCAGCTCGTTGAACTGGGGCCGGTCGATTTCGACCAGCACCCGCTCGTCCTGAGAGAGGTCCTTCTTGATCTGCGGGCCCGGCAACTCGACCCGGTAGAGCTGGATGTCGTGTTTCGCTTTCAGCTCCAGGCCGAAGATCAGTTTCAGTTTCCCCAGCGCCGGCACTTCCGCCTGAAAGCGCTCGACGGCGGTGCGGATCAGATCGGCGGTCGATCCTGCCATAGGCCTAGATCTTGTTCCTTTGTAGGAGCTTTTTACCGATCACCATGCGCTGGATCTCCGAGGTTCCCTCGCCGATCAGCAGCAGCGGCGCGTCGCGGTAGAGACGCTCGATCTCGTACTCCTTCGAGTAGCCGTAGCCGCCGTGAATACGGAAGCAGTCCTCAACGCACTCCTTGCCAGTCTCCGAGGCGAGCAACTTGGCCATCCCGGCCTCGAGGTCGGAGCGCTCACCGGCGTCCTTCATGCGGGCAGCTTTGCGGGTGACGAGGCGGGCGGCCTCGATCTTGGTCGCCATGTCGGCCAGCTTGAACTGGATCGCCTGGTGCTCGGCGATCGGCTTGCCGAAGGTCTTGCGCTCCTGGCTGTAGCGCAGGGCCAGCTCGAGGGCGCGCTGGGCGATGCCGACGCCGCGGGCGGCTACGTTGACGCGACCGACCTCGAGCGCATCCATCATCTGCCCGAAGCCCTTGCCGAGACCGCCCTCCTCGCCGCCCAGCACGCGCTCGGGCGGGCAGCGGTAGCCGTCGTAGACCAGCTCGGTCGACTCGACGCCCTTGTAGCCCATCTTCTTGATCTTCGGCGGCACGACGAGGCCCTCGAAGTCGCCACTGTTGGTTTCCGCCCAGGGCTCCTTCTCGGTGATGAAGCAGGTCATTCCCTTGTAGGCCGGTTCGGCCTTAGGATCGGTCTTCATCAGCACGAAGACGACGCTGGAGCCGAGGCCGTTGGTGACCCACATCTTCTGGCCGTTCAGCTCCCACTTGCCGTCCTCGCCCTTCTTAGCGTTGGACTTGATGCCCTGGACGTCGGAGCCGACCTCCGGCTCGGAGAGCGAGAAGGCGGCGCGAATCTCGCCGGTCGCCATCTTCGGCAGGAAGTAGCTCTTCTGCTCGTCGGTGCCGAACTTCATCAGCAGGTAAGAGCCGATGAAGTGGGTATTGACGACGCCGGAGATCGAGATCCAGCCGCGTGAGAGCTCTTCGACGATCATCGCGTAGGTGGTCAGGTCGAGCCCCATGCCGCCGTACTCCTCGGGGATCGTCACCCCGAACAGGCCCAGCTCTTTCATTTCCTCGACGATCTGCTCCGGGAAGGAGTCCTCATGGTCGAAATGCTCGGCATTGGGAATGATCTTCTCGTCGGCGAACTGGCGGACCATCTCGGTGATGTCGCGCTGAAGGTCGGTCTGCTCGCTATAGGCGGCGGTATCTACGGCCATGGCTCCTAGCTCGTCAAGTCGGGGGCTGATGCCGGCGGCGGCGCAAAGGGCCCCGCCCGGCGCGGGTCCGCCAAGGATATAGACGCCGGCTCGAGATCGGGATCGATCGCCCGCAGCGGCGCCGCCGCCTTCAGTAGCATCTCCTCGAACTCCTGCTCGGGGTTGGACTGGAGGACGATCGCGCCGCCGGCGCCGATCGTGGCCGCGGTACCGTCGAGAACGATGGTCCGGATCGTGACGCTGAAGTCACAGCCGCCACCCAGCCCCAGATAGCCGACCGCTCCCGAGTAGACCCCGCGGGCCCGCCCCTCGAGGCGGTCAAGGATCTCCATCGTCCGCAGCTTCGGGGCGCCCGTCATCGAGCCGGGCGGGAAGCAGGCGCGGACGCACTCCAGCGCGCCGCTGCCCTGGCGCAGGCGACCGCGCACGGTCGAAACCAGCTGGTGCACGGTCTCGTAGCTCTCAACCTCCATCAGGACCGGCGCCTCAACGCTGCCGATCTCACAGACGGCGCCGAGGTCGTTGCGCAGCAGGTCGACGATCATCAGGTTCTCGGCGCGATCCTTCTCACTGGTGCGCAGGGCTTTGGCCAGGCGCGCGTCCTCGCCCGCCGAGTCGCCGCGGCGGGCGGTTCCCTTGATCGGCTTCGCCTCGGCCCGGCCCTCACGATCAACGCTGAGGAATCGCTCGGGCGAAGAGCTGAGCACGGCGAGCTCGCCGAAGCGCAGGTAGGAGGCGAACGGCGCCGGATTGACTCGCCGCAGCTCCATATATAGAGCGAGCGGATCGACCTCGACCTCGGCGGCGATCGAATTGGTCAGACAGAGCTCGTAGCTGTCGCCGTCGCGCAGGTGCTCCTTACAGGCAGATATGTCTTCCAGGTACTGACCTTGCGATCGGGCTAGACGGGGGACGACGGTGGAGAGGCGGGCGCCCAGGGTTGGCCCGATCGGAGCGCCTGCCTCCAGAGCAGCCAAGCGCGTAGATGTTGTGGAGAGCCAGTCTTCGGCTGCTTCCTTGGCGCCGGGCTGGTGCAGGCAGAGGAGGTAGGTGGTGTTCTCTTCGTGGTCGAAGGCGATCAGGCGGTCGGCGAAGACGCAGGCGGCGTCGGGTAGCGGCGAGGCGTGGGCGTTGGCGCTGCCGCAGTCGGCTTTGAGCTCATAGCCGAGGTAGCCGGCGAAGCCGCAATCGAAGTCGAAGGGGAGGTTGACGTCCGTGGCACAAGGCTGCAGGCGCTCCAACTCACGCTCCAGGTAGTCGAAGATCGACTCCGAGAGAACCTCGCTCTCCCCCCCGCGCTCGATCGTGACCTCGCGAGCGTCGACGTCGTAGGCGATCGTCGCCCCGAGCGGCCCGGAGGCGTCGCCCATGAACGAGAAGCGCGCCGTCTCTCCCGCGTGGTTGCTGTCGAGCCAGAAAGCGTTGGAGCTCTCCGCGTATAGAACAGCGAAGACCCGTTCCGGGTCAACCGTCCAGTCGAGCCGCCGCACCGCGAATCCCAGCTCCGGCCCAGCTGGAGGGGGCGCTTTTGTCACTTGCCGGGTTACAAAAGCGCCCCGCGGGGCGCTCGTTCCCCGCTCGAACTGCCTCGCGGCGGTGAGGTCGCGAAAGTTGGCCAGCAGGCGCCGGCCGTGCTCGGTGGCAATCGACTCGGGGTGGAACTGGACGCCCCACTGCGGACGGGTACGATGCGCGACCGCCATCGCCACTCCGTCGTCGGCCCAGGCGATCTCCTCCAACTCCGCGGGCAGCGGGCGATCGAGGCAGAGCGAGTGGTAGCGGGTCGCCTCGAAGCGGCGTGGGATGCCGGCGAAGAGTGGCGAGCCGTCGTGCTCGACCGCGCGCACCCGCCCGTGCATGGGCTCCGGCGCCCGCACCACCCGGCCACCGTGCACCCAGCCGAGACCCTGGTGGCCCAGGCAGGCGCCCAGCAGCGGCGCCTCGCAGTGGCGGATCGCCTCGGCGCAGACACCGAAGTCCCGCGACCGCTCGGGGCGGCCGGGCCCGGGCGAGAGGACGACGTTGTCGAACCCCAGCCGCGAGAGTTCCTCCCAGCTCGCCTCGTCATTGCGGACGACGATCGGCTCCTCCCCGTTCTCCTCCGCCAGCAGCTGGAAGAGGTTGTATGTGAAGGAGTCGTAGTTGTCGATCAGCAGTGTCAGCATGTCCCGGCCACCGGCCAAGCAAAATACCCCTGTGATGACGACCCCCCCACGGCCCGACCCAGCCCGAGGCGTCTTCGAGACGTTGCTGGTGCTCGGCGGCCGGCCGGTCGAGCTGGACGCTCATCTGACTCGCGCCGCCACCAGCCTGGCAGCCATCTTCGATGCCGAGCTGCCATCCAGCGCTGAGAAGCTCGTCCACAAGCGGGCAATCGGCCTACCGCTCGGACGGCTGCGGCTGACCGTGGCGCCGACCCGCGACGGCCTCGCCTGCGACGCGGTGGCGGCCCCCGTCGACCCAGCGATCGTCTTTCCCGGCTGGGATCGCGGCGCCGAGCTGCACGGGCTTCCCTGTCCGGGGGGGCTCGGGCCGCACAAGCTGGTCGACCGCCCCGGGCTACCGGAGGGTGCCGGTGCGGCCGTGCCGCTTCTCCTCGAGCAAGACGGCGAGGTCCTCGAGGCCGGGCGAGCGAACATCTTCGCGGTGCGTGAGGGGACGCTGGTCACACCCGGGGCCGACGGGCGTATCCTCGCCGGCATCACGCGGGCCGCCGTGCTGGAGATCGCCCGGCAAGAGGACTTGGCGGTGGAGGAAAGACCGCTCCAACTGGATGAGCTGTTCGACGCCGACGAGGTCTTCCTGACCGGGTCGGTGCGCGGCATAGAGCCGGCACGCTCGCTCGATGGGACCGGGCTCCCAGCCAGCGGCAGAGTCGGCGCCCTGATTGCGGCCGGCTTGCGACAGCGTTACGGGACTTCGCGCACGGCGCCCGCCGAAGCCAGCCGCAGAGCCTGACCCGGAACAGGGCTGTAGACCTCCACCTGCGTGTCGCCGCCGGGGTAGACGAGGTAGGCGCTGGTTGAAGACGGATCGCCCAGCAGCGTCGACCCATCGGCGGCGCGACCGAGCTTGGCGCCTTCCTGAGCGCGTGCGGCCTGCCGCAGCTTCGCTATCCCGTCCTCAGAGGGATAGGTCCCCACGGTCACGAAGCTCGACCGTGGGTCGTCGGCCTCGGCGTTTCCGCGCAGGTACCGCACGTAGATCCGCCCCGCATCGGTTTCGGTCAGCTCGTATTTGGCGCCGACGCGCTCGCCGAGCCAATACACGGGGGTGTTCGCTTCGCCGGCGAACTCCGAGAGTTGTGATGGGCTGACCAGCTCCGGCTCGCCGGCGGACAGCGAAGTGCTGTCGCCTCCCGATCCGCACCCGCCGAATCCGGCCAGCAGAGCGCCGGCGAGGAAGAGGAGTGGGATTGAGCGCCGACTTGGCATCCGGCGAACCGTACCGCCGGGGTTAGACAGGCGGGAACGACACCGACCGTGCCGCGAGGTCGTCGTGACCCCGCGACACGGCCGGGAAGCCGCTACTTCATCCCTCCCTGTCAGCTTGCTGCGAGCGTGACTCCCCAGCGAATCGAGCCCCATTCGTTGGGACCACCACTCGGGGACGCCTGCAGTGAGATCAGGTCGCCGGCCGCGAACGTCACCGTGGTGGCGCTGACGCAGCTGGTGGCCAAGGAGCCGCTGACCAGGCAGGTCACGCCGGTGGAGGCGCCATTCTTGCGCACCGTAAACGTCCAGCTGTTCGACGAGCCGGCATTCGAGCCGATCTTCACCGTCAGATTCGCAATCGTGCCGCCGAGCGGGACGATCTGCTGGACGCTGCTCTCGGTCGTAGTCGACTGGCTGGTTAGGAACGCCCCCAGATAGCTGGAGTTGGTGCTGCTTCCGGCTTTGCTGGTACTGAAGCCACTGAGCAGCATGCCGCTGATCCCTTTGTCGCCTTCGGGACCCTTGTCGCCAGTCAGGCCCTTGTCGCCGGTTGCACCCTTGTCGCCCGTGGCGCCCTTGTCGCCGGTCAGACCCTTGTCACCCGTGGCACCCTTCTCGCCATCAGGACCCTTGCTGCCGTCGGGGCCTTTGTTTCCATTGGGGCCCTTGTCGCCAACAGGACCCTGGTCGCCGATCAGGCCCTGGAGGCCCTGCTCGCCAAGGGGACCCTTGTCGCCGATGGGTCCCTGAAGACCAACCGGACCCTGGTCGCCGGTAGCACCCTTGTCGCCGTCGGGACC
>DATBDU010000019.1:0-111934 GCA_036269775.1 Solirubrobacterales bacterium | reverse complement strand
ACGAAGAACAACCCCGTGCTGATCGGCGAGCCCGGCGTCGGCAAGACGGCGATCGTCGAGGGACTGGCCCAGCGGATCGCCAAGGGGGAGACCGCCGAGGTGCGTGGCCCGCACCGCGTGACCGACCAGAGCCCCGAGGACAAGTACCAGGCGCTCGAGCGCTACGGGCGCGACCTGACGCAGATCGCCGAGCAGGGCAAGCTCGACCCGGTGATCGGGCGTGACGAGGAGATTCGCCGCGTCATCCAGGTGCTCTCGCGCAGGACCAAGAACAACCCGGTGCTGATTGGCGACCCCGGGGTCGGCAAGACGGCGATCGTCGAGGGCCTGGCGCAGCGGATCGTCGCCGGCGACGTGCCGGAGAGCCTGCGCGACCGCCGCGTGATCGCCCTCGACATTGGCTCGCTGCTGGCCGGCTCCAAATACCGCGGCGAGTTCGAGGAGCGGCTGAAAGCGGTCCTCTCCGAGGTGCAGGAAGCCCAGGGGCAGATCGTCCTCTTCCTCGACGAGCTCCACACCATCGTCGGCGCGGGCGCCGCCGAAGGCGCGGTCGATGCCGCCAACCTGCTGAAGCCGATGCTGGCCCGCGGCGAGCTGCGCGCGGTCGGCGCCACCACGCTCGACGAGTACCGCAAGCACATCGAGAAAGACGCGGCATTGGAGCGGCGCTTCCAGCCGGTGCTGGTCGGCGAGCCCGACATCAACGACACGATCGCGATTCTGCGCGGGCTGAAGGGGCGCTACGAGGAACATCACGGGGTGCGGATCACCGATGCGGCGATCGTCGCCGCCGCGACCCTCTCGGAGCGCTATATCGCCGACCGCTTCCTGCCCGACAAGGCGATCGACCTGATCGACGAGGCGGCCTCCCGACTGAAGATCGAGATCGACTCGATGCCGACCGAGATCGACGAGGTTAAGCGGCGGATCCAGCAGCTCGAGATCGAGCGGGCGGCGATGAAAAAGGAGACCGACGAGGTCTCGAAGGCGCGCATCGACGCGCTCGAGGCCGAGCTCGCCGGGCTGAACGAGAGCTTCAACGAGATGAACGCCCGCTGGCAGAACGAGAAGGGGGCGATCGACTCGATCAACGAGGCCAAGGGGCAGCTGGAGGAGGCCGAGCGCGAGGCCGAGCGGGCCGAGCGCGAGGCCGATCTCGAGCGGGCGGCGAAACTGCGCTACGGCGACATCCCTGAGCTGGAAAAGGCGGTTGCCGAGCAGGAGGCGCGGATCGCCGAGCTGCACGCCGGCGGCGACTCGCTGCTGGCCGACGAGGTGACCGAGGAGGACATCGCCGAGGTGGTCGCCAAATGGACCGGGATCCCGGTCAGCCGGCTGATGGAGGGCGAGGTGCAGAAGCTGATCCAGATGGAGGAGCGCCTGCACGAAAGGGTGATCGGCCAGGACGAGGCGATCGCCGCCGTCTCCAACGCGCTGCGGCGCTCGCGGGCCGGACTCTCGGACCCGAACCGGCCGATCGGCTCCTTCCTCTTCCTCGGCCCGACCGGGGTCGGCAAGACCGAGCTGGCCAAGAGTTTGACCGAGCTGATGTTCGACTCCGAGCAGGCAATCATCCGCCTCGACATGTCCGAGTACATGGAGAAACACACGGTGGCGCGGCTGATCGGCGCTCCTCCCGGCTACGTCGGTTACGAGGAGGGCGGCCAGCTGACCGAGGCGGTGCGGCGGCGCCCCTACGCGGTGGTCCTGCTCGACGAGATCGAGAAGGCCCACCCCGACGTCTTCAACACGCTGCTGCAGATCATGGACGACGGCCGGTTGACCGATGGCCAGGGCCGCACCATCAGCTTCACCAACACGGTCCTGATCATGACCTCCAACGTCGGCAGCGACCGCATCGTCGGCGAGGCGATCGACGAGCGGATGCGTGAGCAGATCGAAGAGATCCTGGTCGAAACCTTCAAGCCAGAGTTCCTCAACCGGATCGACGACACGGTGATCTTCCACCGACTCTCGAAGCAGGACATTGGCCGGATCGTTGAGCTGCAGGTGGATCAGCTGGTCGGCCGGGTGCGCGAGCGAGGCATCGAGATCGAGCTGACGGAGGACGCCCGGACCCTGCTCGGCAACCTCGGCTATGACCCGACCTATGGTGCCCGGCCGCTGAAGCGGGTGATCCAGCGACAGCTGGTCGACAAACTGGCGCTGAAGATCCTCGAGGGCAAGTTCGGCGAGGGAGACCTCGTCAGGGTCGACGCGAAAGACGGTGAGCTGACCTTCGAACAGGCCGTCCTCGAGCAAGCTGCGATCTGACCGTCAGTTATGCGGGTTTAAGGGTTGGCCCGCATAATCCGAAATAAGCTTTGACGGAATAGACGATGTTCAGACGGCAACCCACCAGCAGCGATTCAACGGACGCGAGCGCGTACTCGCGGCGCAGCGCTGTCGCCGATTCGATCTGGGCCACGCAGGATCGCGTCCGCAGTGGCCTTTCGGGAACGTTGAACGCGATCGTCGACGTCTTCAGGTGGCCGTTCGAACGAGTCGCCTACGCGCTTCAGAAGAAACTGATCTGGCCGCTTGAGGATCGGGCCGAGACGGTGGGCGCGCCGGTCCGGGCGCTCTCCTTCGGCGCCGTCGTGCTGCTGGCCGCCGGGGCCGGCGTCGTCGGCTTGATCTGGGCCGCGCCCGACAAGCCGCACGCCACCGCGACGACGCCGGTCGCGGCGGCCTCAGCGCCGCTTGCCGAGGCCAGGTCTGCGCGCGCGAAACCCGCTGAGCCGACGCTGCATGGCGCCGCCCCTGTCTTCAAGCCGGTCGAGGCCCAGCCGGCCTCCGAGGTCGACCCCGCCAAGGCGATCGTCAAATCCGCGGCGGCGGATTCGACCGCCAAGTCCTCCTCTTCCTCCGCGACGTCAGCCGCCGCCACCTCCTCCACCGCCGCGAAGGCCGCGACCGTCGACGGACCGCCGGCCGGCCCGCAGGCGATCTCCGTCGCCCGCGACTTCGCTGGCGCCTTCGTCCTCTACGAGACCGGCAACAGCGACTCCGACGTGCGCCGGGACTTCGGCGCGACGGCGACGCCGACGCTGGCCAAAGCGCTGCTGCGCCGGCCGCCGCGACTGCCGGCCAACGTCACGGTGCCGAGGGCGAAGGTCGTCAACGTCGTGCCGGCGCCCTCCCACGGCGAGGTCTACCCGGTCAGCGTCTCGCTGCTGCGGGTCGGCGCGACCAGTGAGCTGCGGCTCGAAATGGAACAGCTGAAAGGCGACGGGTGGCGCGTCACCAACGTGCTGGGCTGATGAGTCACGCAGGCAAGATCCGCGCGGTCGCCGCGACCGCCGCCGCCACGGTTGCGCTCGCCGCGCCGCTTGCCGCGGCGCGAGCCGAGGACCCGGTGACGGCGGTTCCCGGCGCGACGCTGGAAGAACCGGCAAGCACCACGACCGTCGCCCCGGCCCCGTTGCAACAGGGGACGACCCTGGCCCCGCCGCAGCCTTCCGCCCCGACCGCCCCGGCGGCCAGCGGCGGCGTCTCCGCCGGGGCCGAGGGCGACTCCGCCGACGGCGAAGGCAGCGAAGAGACGGGGCCCGCGAGCGAAGGCTCCGAAGGGGCGTTGACGGCGCCCGATCCGGCGGCCGCGCTGGCCATCCCCTCCCTCCCCACTTCCAGCTGCGCGGTCACCGGCGTACCGCCGATCCTGATCCCGATGTACCAGCGGGCGGCAGCCGCCTACGGGCTCGGCCCCCAGGGGCCGGCGGTGCTGGCCGGCATCAACGAGGTCGAGACCGCCTTCGGCACCAACCTCAACGTCTCCTCGGCCGGGGCGCTCGGCTGGATGCAGTTCATGCCGGCAACCTGGGACGGCTACGGCATCGACGCCAACGGCGACGGGGTCGCCGATCCCTACAACCCCGAAGACGCGATCTTCGCCGCCGCTAGCTACCTCAGCGCCAACGGCATGCCCGCCGACACCTACGGCGCGATCTTCGCCTACAACCACGCCGACTGGTACGTCAGCGAGGTGCTCGCCAACGCCGGTTGCTACGCCGGCGAAGTCGGCGATCCCAACTTCACCGCCGCCGGGCTCGGTCCGCAGATCCAGGTGCTGCGCTGCACTCCCGCGCCGGCCTGGAAAAAGGACATCCCCGACGGTTACCTGAGCGCCTTCGAGGACGCCGCCGCCCGCTACGAACTCGGCAAGCGCGGCGTCTGGGCTTTGGCCGCCGTCGCCCGCCTGGAGTCGGACTTCGGTCGCGGCATGGGCAAGCGGGAGCTGCGCAAGGAAGGGCCGCTGGGCCTCGACGCGAGCGAGTGGAGTCGTTACGCCGTCGACGGCGACGAGGACGGCCAGATTCGCCACGCCGACCCGGCCGACTCGGCGGCGACCTTGGCCCGGCTGATCTGGTCGCGCGGCAGCCTCAGCGCCGGCATCTTCACCCACAACCAGGCCCAGTGGTACGTGCAGGAGGTGCTCCAGCAGGCCGAAGAAATGGAAGGCGGCTGCAAGGTTCGCTACGTCGACTGGCGGGTTGCGCCGCTCGCCACCGGCTTCGAGACGGCCGGCCCCGACGCGGTTCTCACGCCGGAGGGGCTGGCCAGCGCTCCCCGCGGCGCCCCGCCCGCGGTCAAGGCGGCGATCGCCGCCGCCAACTCGATCTCCACCACCCCCTACGTCTGGGGCGGCGGCCACGGCTCCTGGTACTCCTACGGCTACGACTGCTCCGGCGCAGTCAGCTTCGCCCTCTACGGCGCCGGCCTGCTCGATACGCCGCTCACCTCCGGTGCGCTGGAGAGCTACGGGGAACCGGGCCCGGGCAGATGGATCACGATCTACGCCAGCGCCACCCACACCTACGCGGTGATCGCCGGGCTGCGCTGGGACACCGTCGGCGACGCCGAAGGGACGGGGCCGCGCTGGCATCTCGAGCCGCCTTACCCCGAAGGGTTCGTCGTGCGGCATCCGACTGGTTACTGAGACAGGCGAGCGGCGCAGGACGGAGGGGAAGACGGAGGGGGAGGCCTCTCCGTCACGAACAGCGGGGAGGTTCCGGAGAGGCCTCCCCCTCCGTCTCCACTCGCTGGCGGTTATCTTGTCCCTGACCTCGAAAAGGGAGCGGGAGATGCCGACTTATCTGATGCTGACGAACTTGACCGCTGAGGGTGTGCGGACTCTGAAGAACAACCCCAGCCGGGTGGGCGAGGTGAACAAGGAGGTCGAGCAGATCGGCGCCAGGGTCGTGGCGCAGTACGCGACGCTCGGGCAGTACGACTTCGTCACCGTCGTCGAGGCCCCCGACGAGAAAACGATGGCCAAGGTCTCGGTCGAGCTCGGCTCGCGCGGGACGATGACCAGTCAGACGCTGACCGCGATCCCGGCCGACGACCTGGCCGGGTCGCTCTAACCCTCGTTGAAGGTCCTGGTCGTCGGCGGCGGCGGGCGCGAGCACGCGATGGTGCGGGCGCTGGCCCGCTCCGCCCACGCCCCCGAGCTGCTCTGCGCGCCCGGCAACGCCGGGATCGCCGCCGACGCCGAGTGCCTGCCGGAGATCGCGGCCGACGACGTCGAGGCGATCGTCGCCGCGGCCCAGGAACGGCGCGTCGACCTGGTCGCGATCGGTCCCGAGGCGGCGCTGGTCGCCGGCGCCGTCGACGCGCTCGAGGAGGCCGGCATTGCCGCCTTCGGCCCGAGCACGGCGGCGGCCGAGCTGGAGGGCTCGAAGGCGTTCGCTAAGCAGCTGATGAAGGAGGCGGGGGTGCCGACCGCCGCCCACGTGCTCCTGCGCAGCCGGGAGGAGGCGGTCGAGCGCCTGGCCAGCGCCGCCTACCCGGCGGTGCTGAAGGCCGACGGGCTGGCGGCTGGCAAGGGAGTGATCGTCTGCCCGACCGAAGCCGAGGCGCGCGAGGCGGTCGACGTCTTCTTCACCGAGCGGCGCTTCGGCGAGACGACGGTGGTCCTGGAGGAGTTCCTCGAGGGCGAGGAGCTCTCGCTGCTGGCGATCTGCGACGGCGACAACGTGGTGCCGCTGGCGCCGGCCCAGGACTACAAGCGGATCTTCGACGGCGACCAGGGGCCCAACACCGGCGGCATGGGCAGCTACTCGCCGGTGCCGGGCTTCGGGACGGCCGAAGTCGAGGCGATCGTCGACAACGTGCACCGCCCGATCGTCGCCGCGATGGCGCGCCGGGGGGCGCCCTTCCACGGCGTCCTCTACGCCGGTCTAATGATCGGCGCCGACGGCGTCAAGGTGCTCGAGTTCAACACCCGCTTCGGCGACCCGGAGACGCAGGCGGTGCTGCCGCGGATGCGCTCCGACTTGGTCGACCTCTTCCTCGCCGCCCGCGAGCCGGGCGGCCTCGCCGGTGCCTCGGCCGAATTCGGCGATGACTGGGCGGTGACCCTGGTCCTGGCCTCGGCCGGCTACCCGGAGTCCTCCTCCAAGGGGGATGTCATCCACGGCCTCGCCGAGGCAGCCGAGCTGGCCGAGGTGACCCACGCCGGCACCGCCGAGCGCGACGGCGAGATCATCACCGCCGGTGGTCGCGTACTCAACGTCACCGGTCTCGGCGCGACGCCGGCCGCGGCGCGCGATCGCGCATACGATGCCGCCAGCCGGATCTCCTTCGCGGGAATGCAGATCCGCACCGACATCGCCGCCCGCGCCGTCGAGCGCGTCCCCAGCTAAACAGAGAGGAACGAGATGAGCGAGATCTCAGAGGAGCCACAGCCGACCGGGGGGTCCGGATCCGTGCAGCCGACGACGATGCCGGCGGTCGAGGAGGCCTTCGAGGAAATCGCCGTCGACGAGCCGATCGTCGGGATCATCATGGGCTCGAAGAACGACAAGCCGAAGATGCAGCCGGCGGGAGCGGCCCTGCACGACGCGGGCATCCGCTACGAGGTGCGCGTGATGAGCGCCCACCGCGACCCCGAGGCGGTGCGCGAGTACTGCACCAACGCGAAGATGCGGGGGCTGAAGGTGATCATCGCCGGAGCCGGGATGTCGGCCGCACTGCCCGGCGTCGCCGCCGCCCACACCGAGCTGCCGGTGATCGGCGTGCCGATCCTCGGCAAGTCGCTGGGCGGCCTCGACGCCCTGCTCTCGGCAGTGCAGATGCCACCCGGGATCCCGGTCGCCTGCGTCGCCATCGATGGCGCCAAAAACGCCGGCGTGCTGGCGGCAAGAATCATCAACTGCTGATGATCCCTCGCTACACCCGGCCTGAGATAGGCGAGGTGTGGACGCCGCAGGCCAAGATGGACGCCTGGCTCGAAGTCGAGCTGGCGGCGACGGAGGCCTGGGCCGAGGAGGGCGTGGTCCCACGCGAGGCCGCGGAGGCGGCGCGCGCCAAGGCAGCGTTCACGGTTGAGGCGGTCGACGAGCGCGAGCGGGTCACCGACCACGACGTCGCCGCCTTCGTCGACGTCGTCGCCGGCTCGGTTGGCGAGCACGGGCGCTGGATCCACTACGGCCTGACCTCCTCCGACGTGCTCGACACGGCGCTGGCGCTGCAGCTGCAGAAGACCGGCGAGATCGTCGTCGCCGGGGCGCGCGCCTACCGCGACGCCCTGGTCGAGCGAGCGCTGGAGCACCGCGACACGCTCTGCGTCGGCCGCACCCATGGCGTCCACGCCGAGCCCACCACCTTCGGCCTGCGGCTGGCCGGCTTCGCCTTCGAGGCCGACCGCAATGTCGAGCGCCTCGAGCAGGCCTTCGCGCAGCTCGCCTTCGGCAAGCTCTCCGGTGCCGTCGGCACCTACGCCTCGATCCCGCCCGCGGTCGAGACGCGGGTGATGGAGCGGCTCGGGCTGGGCCGCGAGGACGTCGCCACTCAGGTCGTGCCGCGCGACCGCCACGCGGTGCTCACCTCCGCGATCGCGATCGCCGGCGCCGGGTTGGAGCGCTTCGCGACCGAGGTCCGCGGGCTCCAAAAAACGGAGGTGCGCGAGGTCGAAGAGCCCTTCGCCGCCGGTCAGAAGGGATCTTCGGCGATGCCCCACAAGCGCAACCCGATCCGCACCGAGCGGGTCACCGGCCTGGCCCGCGTCCTGCGCGGCTACGCCCAGGCGGGAATCGAGAACGTCGCCCTCTGGCATGAGCGCGACATCTCCCACTCCGGCGCCGAGCGGGTGATCCTGCCCGACGCGACGATCCTGCTCGACTACATGCAGGACCTGGCGACCAAGGTCGCCGCCGGCATGACGATCCACGCGGAGCGGATGAAAGAGAACCTCGGCCTTACCCACGGCGCCCTCTTCAGCCAGCGCGCCCTGACCGCCCTGGTCGAGTCGGGGATGAGCCGCGACGACGCCTACCGCGTCGTCCAGGAGAACGCCCAGCGCGCCTGGGACACCCGCACCGAGTTCCGCGACCTGCTGGCCGAAGCGGCGCCGCAGCTCGACCTCGACGCCGTCTTCGACTACGGCGCCTACCTCACCCACCTGCCCGAGATCTTCGCGCGGGTCGAAGCGCTGAAGGCCTGAGCCCCGACCCTCGAATGCCTTGCGAGCGCTGAGGTAGGCTGACCGCCGTGATCCTCTACACCTGCGGACAGAAGACGCATGGTCCCGCCTTCGCCCACCCCTGTGGGAAGGCCGGCAAGGCGCTCGACGCGGCCGGCTACGAGTACGAGCTGAAGACCGTCGGCAGCTACCGGCTGATGCCCTGGACCTGGGGCAGCCGCGACGCGGACCGGGCCGAGGTCAAGAAGCTGAGCGGCACCAACGAGGTGCCGATCCTGGTCCTCGACGACGGCGAAGTCATCTCCGGCTCCGGCGCGATCGCGCGCTGGGCGAGCGAGCACCCGTACTCAGCGGCCAAGTCCGGCTCCTAGACCCCCCGCTCCACCCGCTCGCGATAGCGCTAGAGCTGGGTAGCGATCAGTCCGGCGCTGGAGGCGACGAGAACGCCGATCAGGCCGGCGCCGATGCGGATCATCGTCTGCTGCATCGCGTCGAAGCGGGCATTGACCTGGTGGAAGCCCATCTGCATCTCGCGTCTCAGTTCTGCCGCGGTGGCTTCGAGTCGTACGTCCGCTCGATCAAAGCCAGCCTGCATGCGCTTCTCGAGCCGTGCGAACTGGGCATCGACCCGAGCGAACTGGTCGTCCACCCGGACGAAGCCCGCGTCGACCCGCTTGTTCAGGTCGTCCAACCTGTCGTCGCTCCAGCTCTGCCTCATCGCCTCCATGTTGGCGAAACCCTAAGACAAAAGGTTTCGCGAGTTACGCGCTGAAAGCGAAGTTTCCGTACCGGTTAAAGCGCTAGAGCTGCGCGAGCTCGGGCTCGCGGGCCGGGCGGCGCGCGGTGACGACGACCGGGGTGCCGTCCTTGGGCGAGAGGGTGATGTTGCGGCGGCCGGTCTTCTCCGCCGCGGGGCTGGCCTTGCGGAGGTCGCAGCGGGTCAGCACTTCGCGCAGGACGATCCGCATCTCGAACTCCGCGAAGGAGGCGCCGATGCAGCGGCGGATGCCGCCGCCAAAGGGGATCCAGGCGTAGCTCTCGGGCCCGTCGCCGAGGAAGCGCTCGGGCTGGAAGGCGAAGGGCTCGGGATAGAGGTCGGCGCGAGTGTGGGTGAGCCAGATCGCCGGCGTCACGTCGGTGCCGACCGGCAGGGTGAGGCCGTCGACCGAAAGCTCCTTCGCGAGGCGGCGGCCGGCCAGCGGGATCACCGGACGCAGCCGCAGCGACTCGGAGATCGTCGCCCGCAGGTAGTCGTCCTCCCCCGCCTCGAGCGAGTCGCGCAGCCGCTGCAGCGGCTCTGGGTGGCGCAGCAGCAGGTCGAAGGTCCAGGCCAGCGCCGTCGCCGTCGTCTCGTGGCCGGCCAGCAGCAGCGTCATCAGCTGGTCGCGCAGCTCCTTGTCGCTCATCGTGCCGCCGTCCTCGAATTCGGCCAGCATCAGCATCGAGAGGATGTCCTCGCGCTCGGCGAGGTCGGGCTTGGCGCGATGCTCGGCGATCTCGGCGTAGAGCAGGTCGTCGACCTCCTTCAGCTGGCCCTCGAACCTGGCGAAGGCGTTGCCGCCGCGGAAGCGGCGGGTCGCGAGGGAAATCAGCTGCGACCGCGGCGAGGCGGTTTCGGTCAGCACCGTGGAGAGCATTCCCCGCAGGCGTTCCAGGCGCGGGCCGTCGGCGACGCCGAAGACGACCCGCAGGATCACCTCCAGGGTGATTGCCTGCATCCGCGAGTGGATCGGGAACTCGCTGTCCAGCGGCCACGAATCGATCTCGGCGCTGACGATCTCGTCGAGCACCGATTCGTAGGAGCGCATGCGCTCGCCGTGGAAGGACGGCAGCATCAGCCGGCGGCGGGCCAAATGCTCGGCGCCTTCCTGCAGCAGCAGCGATTGCGAGCCGAGGATCGGTTCGAGGATGATGTTGCGCCCCGGCGGCAGCCCGTTCTCGCGCTCCATATAGAGGGCCTTGATCGCCGCCGGGTCGGAGATCAGCACCATCGGCCGCTCAAAGCCGAGGAAGCGAACGCTGAAGGAGTCGCCGTATTTCTGGCGGCACTCGTTCATGAAGGCCAGCGGCCGCAGCGTCCAGCGCAGGGTCTGAACCAGCGGTGAGTTGCTGGGTTCGGGAGGCAGCGGCACGGCCGACAGGATCGCAGGGATCGGCGAGGCCGTGGTCCCGCTCCCCGGATGGTTAGCATCGACTTAATGCCGGCCCTCGCCGATCTCAAGCTTCATTCCTCGGGAAAGGTCCGTGAGATCTACGAGTGGGATGACGACCTGCTGATGGTCGCCTCCGACCGGATCTCGATCTACGACGTGGTGATGCCCACCCCCGTCACCGACAAGGGCAAGGTGCTGAACCGGATGTCGGTCTTCTGGTTCGGGCTGACCGAGGACATCGTCCCCAACCACTTCATCTCCGAGGACGTGCCGGAGGAGGTCGTCGACCGGGCGATGCGGGTGCGGCGGCTGGAGATGCACCCGGTCGAGTGCGTCGTGCGGGGCTATCTCTCCGGCTCGGGCTGGAAGGAATACCGCGAGGGCGGCGCCGTCTGCGGGATCGAGCTGCCGCCGGGGCTGCTGGAGTCCGACAAGCTGCCGGAGCCGATCTTTACGCCGGCCACCAAGGCCGAGATCGGCGACCACGACGAGAACGTCGATTTCGAGCGGGCGGCGGAGATCGTCGGCGACCGGGCCCTGATGGAGGAGCTGCGGCGAGTCTCGATTGAGGTCTACCGGCGCGGCGCCGAGCACGCAGCGGAGCGCGGGATCATCCTCGCCGACACCAAGTTCGAGTTCGGCCGCCACGCCGGCGCCGAGGTCGTCCTCGGCGACGAGGTGCTGACTCCCGACTCCTCGCGCTTCTGGCCCGCCGACAGCTACGAGCCCGGCAAGACGCCGCCGTCCTTCGACAAGCAGTTCGTGCGCGACTGGGCGAGCGAGCAGGGCTGGGACAAGACGCCGCCGGCGCCGGAGCTGCCGCCCGACGTGATCGAGCAGACCCGCGGCAAATACGTCGAGGCCTTCGAGCGGATCACGGAGACCAGCTTCTAGTGGCGAGGGCACGCGTGCTGATCCGCCCCAAGGAGGGGATCCTCGATCCCCAGGGCAAGGCGGTCGAGCGGGCGCTGCCGGCGCTCGGCTTCGAGGGGATCGAGCACGTCCACGTCGGCCGCATGGTCGAGCTCGAGGCCGAGGACCCGGAGCGTCTGGCGGAGCTCTGCGAGAAGCTCCTTGCCAACCCCTTGATCGAGGACTACGAGATCCAGACCTTTTGAACGCTGCGAACCGGGAATACGTGAGGCATCCCCGGACGCGAAGCGGAGGAGATGCCGTTCAATGAAGTGGGCCGTTCTCCAATTTCCTGGCTCCTGTGACGAGCGCGATGCGCTGCAGGCGTGCACGCTGGCCAGCGGCGAGGCGCGGCTGATCTGGCACGAAGAGCGCGACCTGGGCGACGTCGAGGCGGTGGTCATCCCCGGCGGCTTCTCCTACGGCGACTACCTGCGGGCCGGCGCAATCGCCCGCTTCTCCCCGGCGATGGAGGCGGTCGCCGAGTTCGCGGCGGCGGGCGGGCCGGTGCTCGGCATCTGCAACGGCTTCCAGGTTCTCTGCGAGGCAGGCCTCCTCCCCGGCGCCCTGCTCCTCAACGAGAGCATGCGCTTCGTCTGCCGCCAGGTCGACCTCGTTCCGATCGCGCCGCTCGATGCATTGAGCACACCAGGGGGTGCTCAATCGAACGAACGGCGCGAGGGGAGGCGGCTGTCGATTCCGGCGAAGCACGGGGAAGGCAGGTACTACGCGCCCGAGGACATGCTCGACGCGCTGGAAGTGAACGGGCAGGTCGCCTACCGCTACGCGAGCGACCACAACTTCAACGGCTCGGCGCGGGGCATCGCCGGCGTCCGCAACGAGGCCGGCAACGTGGTCGGGCTGATGCCGCATCCCGAGCACGCGGTCGACCCGCTGACCGGATCGACCGACGGATTGCGGGTCTTCGAAGCCGTCGCCGCCGCCCGGGCGCGGGCATGACGGTCGGGACCGCCAAGCACCGCGAGCTGGGCTTGACCGACTCCGAGTTCGAGCTGATCGTCGAGAAGATGGGGCGGGAGCCGAACGTCGTCGAGCTGGCGATGTTCAGCCTGCTCTGGTCCGAGCACTGTGCCTACAAGCACTCGCGCAAGCTGCTCAGGCAGCTGCCGACCGAGGGCGAGCGGGTGGTGATGGGGCCGGGAGAGAACGCCGGCGCCGTCGACGTCGGTAACGGCTACGCGGTCGCCTTCAAGGTCGAGTCCCATAACCACCCCAGCGCGGTCGAGCCCTTCCAGGGGGCGGCGACGGGGGTCGGCGGCATTCTTCGCGACGTCTTCGCGATCGGGGCGCGGCCGATCGCGATCCTCGACTCGCTGCGCTTCGGCGAGCTCGACTCGATCCGCTCGCGCCACCTGCTCGATGGGGCCGTGCGCGGGATCGGCCACTACGGCAACTCGATCGGCGTACCCAACGTTGGCGGCGAGATCTACTTCGAGGAGCCCTACGAGCACAACTGCCTGGTCAACGCGATGTGCCTCGGCCTCGCCAAGACCAAGGACATGGTCCGCGCCGCCGCGGCGGGGATCGGCAACACGGTCGTCCTGATGGGAGCCTCGACCGGGCGCGACGGGATTGGCGGCGCCTCGGTGCTGGCCTCGGCCGAGCTCGGAGATGGCGATGAGGCGAAGCGGCCGACGGTGCAGATCGGCGACCCCTTCGAGGAGTCGAAGGTGCTCGAGTGCTGCCTGGAGCTACTGGAGAAGGGTCTGCTGGTCTCCCTCCAGGACCTCGGCGCCGCCGGGCTGACCTCCTCCGCAGGGGAGATGGCGGCGGCCGGCGGGGTCGGGATCGACATCGACGTCGCCAGGGTGCCGCTGCGCGAGGCCGACATGGAGCCCTTCGAGATCATGGTCTCCGAGTCGCAGGAGCGGATGCTGGCGGTGGTCGAGCCGGCGCGGGTCCCCGAGGTGCTGGCGGTCTGTGAGAAGTGGCAGACCGGCTCGGCCGAGATCGGCGTCGTCACCGACAGCGGCCAGGTGCGGATCCTGCGCGGCGGGGAGGTCGTCGGTCAGATGCCGGTCGAGGCGCTGGTCGACGGTTGCCCGCTGTATGACCTCGAGCCGGCCGAGCCCGCGGGCTGGATCTACGGCAACCGAGCGACGCTCGCCGCGGGCACCAGCGCCGAAAACGAGCTGCTGGCGCTGCTTGCCGCCCCCAGCGTCGCCTCCAAGCGCTGGGCCTTCGAGCAGTACGACTCGGTGGTCGGCTCGCGCACGGTGCGCCGGCCGGAGTCGGCCGACGCCGCGGTCCTGCAGCTGCCCGAGTCCGGGAACGCGATCGCGGTCTCGATCGACGGCAACGGCCGCCGCGTCGCCTGCGACCCCTACGCCGGCACGATCGAGGCGGTGCTGGAGTGCGCCCAGAACCTCGCCTGCGTCGGCGCCGAGCCACTCGGCTTGACCAACTGCCTCAACTTCGGCAACCCCGAGAAGCCGGCCACCGCCTGGCAGCTCGACCAGTCGGTCAGCGCCCTCGCCGAGGCCTGCCGCGCGCTCGGCGTCCCGGTCGTCGGCGGCAACGTCTCCCTCTATAACGAGGGCCCGGAAGGCCCGATCTACCCGACCCCGGTCGTCGGCATGGTCGGCGAGCTGCCCGACCCGGCCCAGGTCGCCGGCAGCGCCTTCGTCGCGGCGGGCGACGCGATCGCCCTGATCGGCCCCTTCGCCCCCACCCTCGCCGGTTCGGAGCTGGCCAAGCAGCGCGGCGAGCTCGACAAGGGCCTGCCACAGCCGGACATCATCGCCGTCGCCGCGGCCTGCACGATCGTCCGCGATGCCGTCCGCGCCGGCGGGCTCGCCTCCGCACACGACGTCAGCGACGGCGGCCTGGCCTGCGCGCTGGCCGAGTCCTCGATCGGTGCCGGGATCGGCTGCCGGGTCGACCTCCAGCCGCTGCGCGACCGCGGCTGCCTGCCCGAACAGGCCCTCTTCGGCGAGGGCAGCGGCGGCTTCCTGGTCAGCGGCGAGCGCGGCGTGCTGGAGGCCCTCGGCGGCGTCTTCCTAGGCGAGGTCGGCGGCACCGCGATCGAGATCGCCGCCGGCGACCGCAGCATCGTCGTCGGCCTCGGCACCGCCGAGAGCGCCTGGTGCTCGCTGCCGGCGCAGGCCGAGCACGGCGGCACCTGAAGCCAGCGAGGCGAGGACGGCGAAGAGGTAGGCGGCGTCGGAGGAGTCGAGGGCCGCGCCGAGCGAGGCCGGTTCGCCGACGATCGCGACCAGGATCGCGGTGCCGAGCACGGCGCCGACCTGGCGGAAGGCGGCGTTGACGGCGCTGGCGGTGGCGAAGCGGTCGACCGGGATGTCGCGGACCGAGGCGGCGCCCAGGGTCGGGAAGGCGAGGCCGATGCCGATGCCGGTCAGGCAGGCACCCGGGAGCCAGACGCCGAGGTAGTCCGGCTCGGCGCCGGCCGAGCGCAGGACCATCACTCCGGCGGCAAAGACGAGGGCGCCGGGAACGATCACAGCGCGGTGGCCGAAGCGGTCGGCGAGCTTGCCGGCCGGGCCGGCGACGACGGTCGAGAGCGCCGGCCCCGGCAGCGTCGCCAGGCCGGCGTGGAAGACCGTATAGCCCCAGATCGAGGTGAGGAAGAGGACGTTGCCGAGGATCAGAGAGAAGAAGGCGGCGGCGAAGAGCAGGGTGCCGAGGTTGCCGACGGCGAAGGAGCGGTGGGCGAAGAGGGCCGGCTCGACGATCGGCCGCGGGTGGCTGCGGCTACGGGCGACGACGCCGCCGAGCAGGATCGCGGCGGCGGCGAAGCAGCCGAGGGTGGCCGCGGATCCCCAGCCCCAGTCATTGCCCTCGACGATTCCCAGCGTGATCGCCGCCAGCGAGAGAGCCAGCATCGCCGCCCCCGGCAGATCGGGCAGGCGGCTGTCGGCGATCTTCGGCTTGGGCAGGCGGCTGCGGCCAGCGAGCACGATCGCGGCGCCGAGCGGCAGGTTGACGAGGAAGACGAGGCGCCAGTCGGAGAGCTCGACCAGCGCTCCCCCAAGAGTTGGGCCGACGGCTGCCGCGGCCGCGGCGGCGGCGCCCCAGAGCCCGACGCCGGCGGAGCGCCGCTCGGCTGGGAAGCTGTCCAGAACGATCGCCAGCGAGGCCGGCGCGATCAGCGCCGCGGCGATCCCCTGGACGACGCGGAAGGCGATCAGCAGCGACAGCGACGGGGCCGCCGCACAGAGCAGGCTGGCGGCGGTGAAGCCGGCGACGCCGATCAGGAAGATCCGCCGGTGGCCAAAGCGGTCGGCGAGGCCGCCGGCCGGCACCAGCAGAGCGGCGATGACGACGAAGTAGCCGTCGAGCACCCAGGAGAGCGCGTCCCTCCCCGACCCCGCGAAGGAGGCGGAGATGTCGGGGAAGGCGATGTTGACGATCGTCGTGTCGAGGAAGGCGACGAAGGCGCCCGCGCAGGCGATCGCGATCGCGCTCTTTCTATGACGCTGGTCATACATCGCCGCCGCAGCATAGACTATGTCCGTGGGCATATCGAGACTCGCGGATGGCCAGCCGGCTGAGCGCAAGCGACGCGACGGCCGTGCGCTGCTGCTCAACGGCGCCCGCCAGCTGCTCGCCGAGAAGGGCTACGCGGGCATGGAGCTGCGCGACGTCGCCGCGCGCGGCATGGCTCCACGCGGCTCGATCTACCATCACTTCCCCGGCGGCAAGACCCAGCTCGCGCGCGAGGCCGCCGAACTCGAGGGGACGACGATCCGTGACCTGATCGAGCGCTCGCTCGAGGAGCGCGGGCTGAAGGAGACGCTCTCGATGTTCGGCGAGATCTTCCGCCGCCGCGTCGCCGACCACCCCGAGCGGATCGGCTGCCCGGTCGCCGCCGCCGCCCTGGCCCGCCCCGAGGACGCCGAGCTCGCCACCGTCGCCACCGTCGCCTTCCAGAGCTGGGAACGACCGATCGCCGCGGCGCTGCGCGACGAAGGCGTGAGCGGGAAGGACGCCGAGGCCTTCGCCGGCCTCGTCGTCTCCACCGTCGAGGGCGCCCTCCTGCGCGCCCGCGCCGCCGGCGACCACGCCCCGCTCGACTCGGCTGTCGCCGGGCTCGGGCAGGCGCTCGACGGCCTGCTGGCCGGCGCCCCCTGACGGTTTAGAAAACCCTTACGAGGGGGACCTCTAGAGACGCACCGCTGCGACCCTCGGGCGCGAGGTGCCGGAATGGAGGAGAGGAAGTGACACCCCGCGGGTCCGCGAGGGCCCTTATCTGCCTGGCCATGGCGACGATGGTTGCGGCCGTTCTCTCGGCCTGTGGCGGCTCCGAATCGGGCCCGACCAAGCTCACCTTCTTCGTCGCGATCCAGCCCGGCGGCACGATCGAGGAAACGGCCGCCCGCTGCACCAAGGAATCCCACGGCCGCTACGAGGTGACGCCGGAATTCCTCCCCAACGACGCCAGCCAGGCGCGCGAACAGCTGGTTCGCCGACTCGGCGCCAAGGACCCCTCGATCGATGTGATCGGCCTCGACGTGATCCTGACCAGTGAATTCGCCAACGCCGGCTGGATCGAACCGTGGCAAGGAAAGCGGAGGGAGCAAGCGACTAAAGACGTCTTCCCCAGCGTGATCGAAACCGCGACCTTCGAAAAGGACCTGTACGCGGCGCCCTTCAACACCAACACCCAACTGCTCTGGTACCGCAAGGATCTGGTGAAAAAGCCGCCGGGGACCTGGGACCAGATGATCGAAGCGGCGGAAGGGCTGAAAGAAGCGGGCACGATCCAGGTCCAGGCCGAACGCTACGAGGGGTACACGGTCTTGGTGAACGCGCTGATCGAAAGCGCCGGCACCGAAATCCTCTCCGGCCCGGAAGCCGTCGACCTCGAACAGAAGCCGACCGAAGAAGCACTGGCCGTGATCGGCAAGCTCGCCCACTCCTCCGCCGCGGCGCCGAATCTCTCCACCTCCAACGAGGACAGTGCCCGGCTCGGGTTCGAGGCGGGCGAATCGGCGTTCATGGTCAACTACACCTTCGCCTTCGCCAGCGCCAAAGAAGAAGCTCCCGAAATCAACAAGGAGATGGGCGCCGCGCCGTTCCCGCGGGTCAACGGCGACCCAGCCAAACCGCCGCTCGGCGGCTTCAACCTCGCCGTCAGCTCCTACTCGAGCCACAAGAAGGAGGCCTTCGAAGCGGCCGCCTGCCTCTCCGGCGAAAAAAGCGAGCTGACCGCGGTCGAACTCGACGGGCTGCCGCCCTCGCACGAGAACCTCTACTCGGACAAGGTGGTCCAGAAGGCGTATCCGGGGTTTGCCGAGCTGGTCAAGGAATCGATCGAAGCGGCCGGGCCGCGCCCGACCTCGCCGGCCTACCAGGACGTCACCTCGGCGATCCAGCGGACGCTGCACCCTCCGGACAAGATCGATCCCGAAGACACCGAAGGCCTCTATGAAGAACTGAAGTCGAACCTCGAAGCGGCCGTGAAGCGGGAAGGGCTGCTCTGATGGAGGCATCGGCACAGAGGGCCCCGGCGAAGGTCAGCTCCCGCACCCGCTCGGAACGCAAACTGGCCTGGATGCTGTGCGCGCCGGCGGTACTCGCGATGCTGGCCGTGACCGCCTACCCGGTCGGCTACGCGGTCGTCCTCTCGCTGCAGAAGATCGACCTGCGCTTCCCCGAACAGACCGAATTCATCGGCCTCGCCAACTACGGCACGGTGCTGAGCAGCGAACTGTGGTGGACCGACGTCTTCAACACGGTGGTGATCATGGTGGTCTCGGTGGCGATCGAGCTGGTGCTGGGGATGGCGATCGCGCTGGTCATGCACCGGGCGATCTTCGCCCGCGGCGCCGTCCGCACCGTGGTCCTGATCCCCTACGGGATCATCACCGTGGTCGCCGCCTTCGCCTGGCAGTTCGCCTTCGCCTCGGACTCCGGCTTCGTCAACAACCTGCCGTTGGTACCCGACGAAATGAACTGGTTCGGCGGTCACATCAGCTCGCTGGCGGTGATCATCCTCGCCGAGATCTGGAAAACGACGCCGTTCATGGCGTTGTTGCTGCTGGCCGGCCTGGTGACGATCGACAACGGCCTCTATGAGGCGGCACGGGTCGACGGTGCCTCCGCCTGGCAGCGTTTCGTCAAGATCACCCTGCCGCTGATGAAGCCGGCGATCCTCGTCGCGGTCCTCTTCCGCACCCTTGAGGCGTTCCGCGTCTTCGACTCGATCTTCATCATGACCCGCGGCGCGCAGAACACCGAATCGGTCTCGATCCTCGGCTTCAACCAGCTGATCAACCGGCTCAACCTCGGGCTCGGCTCGGCGGTCTCAGTGCTGATCTTCCTCTTCGTCCTCGTGATCGCGTTCATCTTCGTCAAGGGCTTCGGCGTCAAGGCCGAGGAAGGCAGACCGGGGGCCTGAGATGAGACACGGAACCCGCGAGTACAGCCTCTGGACCATCGCCATCGTGCTGGTGCTGCTGTTCGCGCTGATCCCGGTGCTGTGGCTGATCTCGGTCTCGCTGAAGCCGCCCAGCGAGATCATCGACCAGCGCTTCATCCCCGCCAGCGTCTCCCTCGACAACTACAAGAGCCTGTTCGAAGGCGGCCTCGACGGCAGCCCGTTCCTGCGGCCGCTGATCAACTCGATCGCAATCGCGCTGATCACCACGGTGATCGCGATCACCCTCGCCTCCTTCACCGCCTACGCGATCGCCCGGCTCGAATTCCCCGGCAAGCGGCTGATCCTCGCCGGCGCCCTGGCGATCGCGATGTTCCCGCCGATCTCGACGGTCGGGCCGCTCTTCGACATGTGGCGGGCGATCGGCATCTACGACACCTACCTCGGCCTGATCATCCCCTACCTCACCTTTGCCCTGCCGCTGGCGATCTACGTCCTCGTCGCCTTCTTCCGCGAGATCCCCTGGGACCTCGAGCAGGCGGCCCAGGTCGACGGGGCGACGCCGTGGCAGGCGTTCCGCAAGGTGATCCTGCCGCTGGCCGCGCCCGGAGTGTTCACCGCGGCGATCCTCGTCTTCATCTTCTGCTGGAACGACTTCGTCTTCTCGATCTCGCTGACCTCGTCGGACGCCTCGCGCACCGTGCCGGCGGCGCTGGCGTTCTTCACCGGCGAATCGACCTTCACTGAACCGACCGGGTCGATCGCCGCCGCGGCAGTGGTGGTGACGATCCCGATCATCGTCTTCGTCCTCGTTTTCCAGCGCCGGATCGTCTCCGGCCTCACCGCCGGCGCCGTCAAGGGATAGGAGAGCAACACATGGCAGAGATAGTCCTCGATGCAGTCAGCAAGGTCTTCGACGACGGCTACGAAGCTGTCAAAGGGATGAACCTCGACATCGCCGACGGCGAGTTCATGATCTTGGTCGGGCCGTCCGGCTGCGGCAAGTCGACGGCGCTGCGGATGATCGCGGGGCTCGATGACATTTCCAGCGGCGAGTTGAAGATCGGCGGCGACGTGGTCAACGACCGCTCGCCCAAGGACCGCGACATCGCGATGGTCTTCCAGAACTACGCGCTCTATCCGCACATGACCGTGCGCGAGAACATGGGCTTCGCGCTGAAGCTGGCCAAGGTCGACAAGGAGGAGATCGACCGCAAGGTCGAGGAGGCGGCCGGGACCCTCGACCTGACCCAGCATCTCGACCGCCGCCCGGCCAACCTCTCCGGCGGCCAGCGCCAGCGGGTGGCGATGGGGCGGGCGATCGTCCGCGACCCGAAAGTCTTCCTGATGGACGAGCCGCTCTCCAACCTCGACGCGAAGCTGCGGGTGCAGATGCGGACCGAGGTGTCGCGGCTGCAGTCGCAGCTGGAGACGACGATGGTCTACGTCACCCACGACCAGACCGAGGCGATGACCCTCGGCGATCGCGTCGCGGTGATGCGGGCCGGCGTCCTGCAGCAGGTCGGCACCCCGGCGGAGCTCTACGACTCGCCGAAGAACCTCTTCGTCGCCGGCTTCATCGGCTCGCCGGCGATGAACTTCATGCCGGCCGAGCTGAGCGGCGGCAGGCTGAAGCTGCCGATCGGCGAGGTCGATGCGGGCGAGCTGGCCGGCGGTCGCAGCGACGGCCAGGTCGTCGCCGGCCTACGCCCGGAGAACTTCGAGGACGTCGCCGTCGTCGGCGACCTTAAGCAGGAGCGCGGGCTCGTCTTCGAGGCCGAGATCGACCTGGTCGAGTCGCTCGGTTCCGACCTCTACGCCTACTTCCACATCGAGTCCGAAGGCGTCCAGTCCGACCAGCTCGCCGACCTGGTCGAGGACCGCCTCGACGAGACCGGCGCCGCCAACATCCGCGAGGGCCACGAGCAGGTGGTCGCCAGGCTCGACCCGACCAGCGAGGTGCGGCGCGGCGGCCGCACCGAGCTCTGGGCCGACACCGCCAAGCTCCACCTCTTCGATCCGGAGACCGGCGAGAGCCTGACTGCGGGTGCGCGAGGCGACGGCGATCAGACCGCCTCAGCGAGCGGCAGCGACGAGGCCTGACATCAGCTCGGCGGCGGCCTCGTCATCGAGGGCCTGGGCGCGGGTGAGGTCCCGCCAGGTCGTGAAGGCAAGCGCGTGGCCGATCGCCGCGCGAACGCGGACGCGGACCCTGCCCCGGAGACCGCGGCCGGCGAGGAGGATCTCGACCGCGGCGGCCTGGAACCCGTCGTAGGCGCCCATCAGCTGGCCGACGATCGGCACCGTCGCGCGGTCGCGGAGGAGGTTGGTGAGCATCTCCTCGCCACCGCGGTAGTACCCGTACATCTCGCTCAGCGCAGTCGCCAACCGCTCGTCGGGGTCGACGACGCCGCGCCAGGCGTCGATGTCCGGCAGCGGGTAGGTCTGCGCCCAGTGGGCCGAGCAGGCGCCGAACAGTGCCTCCTCGTCGGGGAAGTGGCGGTAGACGGTGGACCGCCTCACGCCGGCGTGCTCGGCGACAGCGCTGACCGAAGTGCGGGCCGGGCCGAGGCTGCCGTGCAACGCCACCGCGCTCTCGGTGATCCGCAGCCGCGTCTCCGCCTCCTGTTCGGCGCGGCGCTTCATCTTGTACGGACGCTTTTGATCGGACATGAGTGTCTAATAGATATTGACAGATGGAGATGATGGGGCTACACTTTCGCGCGACAATACTGTCTCATGAAAGGAATTAGAGATGGCACGCATCATCGGACCGCAGGACGGCGAGGCCGGATTTCTCGGCAGCATCGGCGTCCGCTTCATGATCGACGGCGAGGAAGCCGGCAAGCGCTTTTCCCTGGTCGAACACCCGATGGCACCGCGGGCGCTGGCGGCGCCCCTGCACCGGCACAACCGCGAGGACGAGTACAGCTTCGTGATCGAGGGGCGGATGGGGGCGCTGCTCGGCGACGAGGTCGTCGAGGCCGGGCCGGGCGACCTGGTCTTCAAGCCGCGCGAACAGTGGCACACCTTCTGGAACGCCGGCGAGGAGCCGGCGCGGATTCTCGAGATCATCTCTCCCTCCGGCTTCGAGCATTTCTTCGAGGAGCTGGTCGCTCTGGGCGGCGCCATAAACGCCGACCCCGAGGAGCTCGCCGCGCTCAACGAGCGCTATGGGCAGGAAATGCAGCCCGACAGCGTCCCCGAGCTGCTGCAGCGGTTCGACCTCAGGATCGGCGAACCCGAGGTCACGATGGCCTCGTCTCGCCACTGATCCACGTAAAACCGGCAATCCGAGCAGCGGGGTGCGGTCCCACCCCGCTGCTACCCTGCCGGGGTAGGCAGTCCGCCTGCGCGTCCCGTCTCTCTATCCAGCGAGGAAAACGCGCTTTTGACTCCCGCCGAGCGGGTCGATGACCGCGATGGGCCCCGCGACGAGTGCGGCGTCTTTGGCGTATTTGCACCGGGCCACGACGTCGCCCGCCTCGCCTACTTCAGCCTCTACGCGCTGCAGCACCGCGGCCAGGAGTCGGCCGGGATCGCCACCTGCGAGGGCGGCCACATCACCACCCTGCGGGATTCCGGCCTCGTCTCCCAGGTCTTCGACGAGGAGAAGCTGAAGGCGCTGGAGGGCGACATGGCGATCGGCCACGTGCGCTACTCGACCACCGGCGGCGGCTCCTGGGAGAACGCGCAGCCGGTCTGGCGCGACGACGGCCGCGAGGTGGCGCTGGCCCACAACGGCAACCTCACCAACGCGGTCGAGCTCTGGGCGGAGCTGAAGGAGCGTGGCATCGACTTCCGCGGCACCTCCGACTCGGAGATCATCGCCGCCCTGCTCTCCTCCCACCAGGGCAAGCTGATCGAGGACGCGGTGACGGAGGTGATGCCGCGGATGGAGGGCGCCTACTCGACCGTGGTGATGACCAAGCACGCGATCGTCGCCTTCCGCGATCCGCACGGGATCCGGCCGCTCTCGCTCGGCCGCCTCGACGGCCGCTTCGTGGTCGCCTCGGAGAGCTGCGCCTTCGACATCATCGGCGCCGAACTGATGCGCGAGGTGCACCCGGGCGAGATGGTCAGCCTGACCGAGCGCGGGCTGGAGACGCGCCAGGTGGTCAAGGCCGAGCGCAAGGCGACCTGCGTCTTCGAGCACATCTACTTCTCCCGCCCCGACAGCCGCCTCGAGGGCAAGGTGCTGCAGCAGGTGCGCGGCAAGATGGGCGAGCTGCTCTGGCGCGAGTCGCCGGTCGAAGCCGACCTGGTGATCTCCGTGCCGGACTCCGGCAACCCGGCGGCGGCGGGCTTCGCGCGTGCTTCGGGGCTGCCCCGCGACGACGGCCTGATCAAGAACCGCTACGTGGCGCGGACCTTCATCCAGCCCGGCCAGGAGCTGCGCAAGCACGGCCTGCGGCTGAAGTTCAATCCGCTGCCGGAGATCGTCTCCGGGCAGCGGATCGTCGTCGTCGACGACTCGATCGTGCGCGGCAACACCACCCGTCAGATCGTCGGCATGCTGCGCGACGCCGGCGCCAAGGAGGTCCACCTGCGGATCTCGGCGCCGCCGATCCGCAACCCATGCCACTACGGCGTCGACATGTCGACCCGCGAGGAGATGATCGCCCACAGGCGCTCGATCGACGAGATCGCCGAGGAGCTCGACGCCGACTCGCTCGCCTACCTCTCGATGGACGGCGTCTACGAGGCGATCGGCGGTGGCCCCGACGACCACTGCGACGCCTGCTTCAGCGGCCACTACCCGCTCGGCGACCCCGACGAGGCCAACGGCAAATTTGCGCTGGAGGACGTTGCCGTAGTCCCCGCCTCCGGCTAACCCACCGCGGCCCGGGTCGAGAGATCGGAGATGGCGCAGCGATCGGGACGGCGGGCACGGGACAAGGATGAGCCGGCCCTGGCCGCCTGGAAGCTGCCGCCGATCGTCGCGGCGCTCGCGGTGGTCATCGTCGGCGGTTTTTACCTCGGCGGGCCGGGGCTCGGATTGGCGATCGGCGGCCTGGCGGCGGCCTCGATCGTCGTCATGGCGGTTCGCCATCCACCGCTCCACCCGATCGTTCCGGCGCCGCTGACGGACTTCCGCCGCCACGTCCTCGTCGTCCTCAGCACCCAGCTCGAGGACAGCGAGGCGATCGAGCAGATCGCCCAGGCGGCACGGGTCGGCGACGCCGACCATCCCGAGGCGGAGGTCCTCGTCCTGACCCCGGCCCGCAGCGGCTTTCTCGATCGCTGGGCCTCCGATTTCGGGCCGGCCCGCCACCGGGCCCAGCGCCGCCTGGTGGTCAGCGTCGCCTCGCTGGCCAAGGCCGACGTCGCCGCGAAGGCGCGGGTCGGCGACGAGAACCTGATCCAGGCGGTCGACGACACGCTGCGCAGCTTTCCCGCCACGGAGGTAATCCTGGTGACCGGCAGCCCGGAGCGCGACCCCGCCGGCAACGCCGCTGTGCCTGAGTTGGAATCCCGGCTGCGGGTCGATTTCCAGCACCTCGTCCTCAGGCCGGGCGAAAGCTGACCCCTAAGGAGTCAGGGCGGCGGCGATCCCGGCCCGACTGCGCGAAGATGCCGCCGTGGCCGGCACCTTCAAGCTCGTCGTCATCGCCTCCGGCGGTGGTACCAACCTGCAGGCGATCCTCGACAGGCTGCACGGGCGCGAGGGGATCGAGGTGGCCGGGGTGGGGTCCGACAAGGCGGACGCGTGGGCTCTTGAAAGGGCGCAGATCGAGGCGGTGGCAACCGCGGTCTTCGCGCTGGACGAGTACGAGGACAGGGCGGCGCGCGATGCGGACATGGCCGACTGGATCGAGTCGCGCGGCGCCGACCTGGTCGTCCTCGCCGGCTACATGCAGCTGCTCGACGACGCCTTCGTCGCCCGCTTCCGCAACCGCGTCGTCAACATCCACCCCGCCCTGCTGCCGGCCTTCCCCGGGCTCGACGCGATCGGGCAGGCACTGGCGGCGGGCGTCGAGAGGACCGGGGTGACGGTCCACTTCGTCGACGAGGGAGTCGACACGGGTCCGGCGATCCTGCAGCGCGAGGTGCCGGTGCCGGAGGGCCGCGATCGCGCCGAGCTGGAGACCGCCGTCCACGCGGTCGAGCACGAGCTCTACTCGCAGGCGATCCGCATGATCGCGGAGGGCAGGGTTAGGATCGACCCCGACCACCCTCACAAGGTCGAGATCGATGACTGAGACCGCCGCCGACACCCGTGACGAGAGCGCCAACGACGGCGCGATCCGGGTGCGCCGGGCGCTGATCTCGGTCTCCGACAAGACCGGCGTCGCCGACTTCGCCAAGAGCCTGGCCGCGCTCGGGGTCGAGATCCTCTCCACCGGCGGCACCGCCAGCGCCCTGCGCGAGGCCGGCCTGACCGTCACCGACGTCGCCGAGTTCACCGGCCAGGAGGAGATCCTCGACGGCCGCGTCAAGACGCTGCACCCGCGGCTGCACGCGGCGCTGCTGGCGCGGCGCCACGACCCCGAGCACATGGCGACGCTGGAGCGCGAGGGAATCGAGCCGATCGACCTGGTCTGCGTCAACCTCTACCCCTTCGAGCAGACCGTCGCCGGCCACGACGTCGCGGCCGAGGTGGCGATCGAGAACATCGACATCGGCGGGCCGACGATGATCCGCGCCGCCGCCAAGAACCACGAGGGCGTCGCGGTCGTCGTCAAGCCCGAGTCCTACGACGCGGTCTGCGCCGAGCTGGAGGAGAGCGGCGACGCCGAGCTCTCCGCCTCGACCCGGCACTGGCTCGCCAACGAGGCCTTCGCCCAGACCGCCCGCTACGACGCCGCGATCAGCCGCTGGTTCTCGACCGAGTACGAGGACTTCCCCGAACACCTGGCGGTCGCCTACGAGAAGGTGCTCGACCTCTCCTACGGGGAGAACCCGCACCAGCGAGCGGCGCTCTACGCGGACGCCGGCGCCCGCAGCCACATCCTCTCGCGGGTCTCGAAGCTGCACGGCAAGGCGCTCTCCTTCAACAACGTGCTCGACCTCGACTCCGCGCGCGCCCTGGTCGACGACTTCGAGCAGCCGGCCTGCGTGATCGTCAAGCACAACAACCCCTGCGGGGTGGCGATCGGCGCCGACGCGCTCGAGGCCTACGCCAAGGCGCTGGCCTGCGACCCGGTCTCCGCCTACGGCGGCGTGATCGCCCTGAATCGGCCGGTCGCCCGCGCCCTGGCCGAGGAGCTGCATAAGAACTTCGTCGAGGTCCTCAGCGCGCGGGGCTTCGAGGACGGCGCCCTCGAGGTGCTGCAGCAGAAGGAGTCGATCCGGATCCTCTACGAGGAGGAGCGGCGCCACCCCGACCCCGGCGAGCGCGACGTCAAACGGGTCCAGGGAGGGCTGCTGATCCAGGACCGCGACGGCGACCCGGAGCCGCGTCAGATCATGGAGGTGGTGACGAAGACGCAGCCAGACGAGGAGCAGTGGCGCGACCTCCTCTTCGCCTGGACCGTCTGCCGCCGCGTCCGCTCCAACGCGATCGTGATCGCCAAGGGCGGCGCCACCCTCGGCATTGGCGCTGGCCAGATGTCCCGCGTCGACTCCGTCCGCCTTGCCGTCGAGAAGTGCCGCGACGCCCGCGGCGAGGAGGCCGACGCCCTCCTATCGGGCTCCGCCCTCGCCTCCGACGCCTTCTTCCCCTTCGCCGACGGCCCCGAGCTGGCAATCCAGGCGGGATCCAACGCCGTGATCCAGCCCGGCGGTTCCAAACGCGACGGCGAGGTGATCGCCGCCTGCGACGAGGGCGGCGTCGCGATGGTCTTCACGAAGCACCGGCACTTCCGGCACTAGCGCAGCCGCCGAAGTCCGGGTTCGAAGAAGTCACACAACCCTTTGATTTAGCGACACACGCGCGAGATCTTCGCGAATAGCTTCGCCGAGTCGCGGCCGCGGCAACGCCCCGGCCGCCGGACGCGGGCCCCATCCTCACGAAGTGGGGTTGGCGGGTTCGACTCCCGCCCGGGGCGCTACGATGCATATACGTGAGGATGGGGCCGCTAAGTTCGGCGGCAACCCCGATTTGGCAAACGGTCCGCTCGGCGGGCCGTTTGCTTTAGGTGGACTCCGGCGGCTAGGGTGGCGGCATGGCGGGGATAGGTACTGGTGGATCCACCCCGGTGGATTCCGATACTTGGATGCCGGCGCGGCTCATACCCGTGGCCGGAATACGTGGTCAGGACGAGCAGGAGATCCGTGCCGCCTCATCCCTACTCGCGGTCATGGGAGCGGTCGACGAGTTCGGAAAGGCGCTGCTGCGAGAGGTGGGTGCACCGGGGGGCCGAATCACGACGTTCACCGAGGTTCCCCTCAAAGACGCTGAAGGCAAAACGCTGAGGCCCGATGGCGCAATCACCGTCGAGCGAGGTAAGACTTCCTGGCGTTGCCTGGTGGAGGTCAAGACTGGCAACGCGCCCTTGAAGGCGGACCAGGTCTCCAGCTACCTCGATCTCGCCCGTGAACACGAATTCGACGCCGTCTTGACGATTTCGAATCAGATCAGCGGTGGGCCGAATGACGTGCCCGTCACTGTCGACGGTCGCAAGCTCCGCCGAGTCGATCTCCGGCACCTCTCCTGGTGGCGGATTCTCACCGAGGCCGTCATGCATCACCAACACCGTGGAGTGAAAGACCCGGACCAGGCTTGGATCCTCGGCGAGCTAATCGCCTATCTGGAGCATGAGAAATCTGGAGCCATCGGCTTTGAGGACATGGGTCAGAACTGGGTGCAGGTTCGCAACTCCGCCCGCGATGGGACGATTCGCGCGACTGACGCCGGAGTGCGCGACGTGGTCGATCGATGGGAGCAGTTCATCGAGTACCTGTGCCTTGGTCTAAGCCAGGACTTGGGCGTTCAGGTCACCTCAGCCCAGTCGAGGGCCAAGGATGGAGAAAAGTGGACGGACTCTCTATTGACGGATCTCGATGGTGAGGGAAGGCTGGCCGGCTCTTTCCGCGTTCCCGGCGCGGTGGGTCCTATCGACGTCGAGGCCGATCTTCGAGCTCGACAGACGCGGGCGAACGTAAAGGTGAACGCTCCGAAAGAGGGCCGGCCGCTAACTCGCATCAACTGGATCCTTCGCCAACTTGGCAAAGCTCCAAAGGACCTCCGGGTAGAGGTGCATTTCGCTCGCAGCAAGGAGACCACGGCGCTCCTGCTGGCCGATGCACTGGAGGAACCAAAGGCATTGCTCTCTCCTTCCGACCCTAAGCGTGAGCCTCGTTCCTTCAGCCTCTCACTCGCTCGACCTCTCGGTACCAGGCGCGGGCGAGGCGAGCGTTCCTTCGTACTCGAGACGCGCCGCCAAGTGGTGGGCTTCTATGGCGGACTGGTCGAAGACCTCACGGCTTGGCAGCCGAAAGCTCCCAAACTTTCATCCAAGGAAGCCTCGGGGGAGACTGAGGATCCAAGGCGAACGGTGCCGGGGATAGTCAGTGAGGGCGCCTCGCTGGCGCCTCCAGTGAGCGAGATTCGCCAGCCCCTGGATGAGTTCGTCCCACGGGACGGTCAAGGCGACACCTCGGCTCTAACCACTTCAGCCGCAGACTGAGCTAGGAACTGGCGAGCTGTTTCTGCCGCTCGCTCGCCCGGCGCACGTGGTCGCAGACTTCCTCGGCGGTGTCGGCGGTGATCAGCAGCTCTTTGTCGGCCGGGCCGATCATGCCGTCGTCCTCGAGGCTGTTGTCGATCCAGTCGAGCAGGGGCGTCCAGTGTTTGGAGTCGACGAGGATCGTCGGGAAGTGCTTGATCCGGTGGGTCTGGATCAGAGTCAGGCTCTCGAACATCTCGTCGAGGGTGCCGAAGCCGCCGGGGAAGATCACGAAGGCGCGGGCGTAGCGGACGAACATCAGCTTGCGGGCGAAGAAGTAGTGGAAGTCGAGGCTGCGGTTCATGTAGGGGTTGGCGTGCTGCTCGTGCGGCAGCTCGATGTTGAGGCCGACCGAGAGGCCGCCGGCCTCGGCGGCGCCGCGGTTGGCGGCCTCCATCAGGCCGGGGCCGCCGCCGGTGATGATGCTGAAACCGTGGTGGCTGAGACAGGCAGCGGTCTCGCGGCAGAGCTCGTACCAGCGGTGGCCCTCCTCGATCCGGGCCGAGCCGAAGATGGAGACCCCGTCGTCGATGTCGCGGAGGGCGTCGAAGCCGGCGTCGATCTCGGCGCGGATGCGGTCGAGGCGGACGTCGTCCTGTTCTTCGCCGGCACCGGGGACGCGGAGCAGGTGCTCGTCGTGTTTGGCGCCCGTGCCTGGAATCCCGCGAGCGTCGTCGTCCCCAGCCAAATGCCCCCGGCGGGACTCGAACCCGCGACGCGCGGCTTAAAAGGCCACCGCTCTAACCAGCTGAGCTACAGGGGCGAAGTGCCCATGGTAGTCAGGAAAGGTCCGGCAGGCCTTGGTAGGGCGTCGACGCCTCGGCATGGGTGCGGCGGGGGATGCGGCCGGCGCGGCGGGCGGTGTAACCGGCCTCGACGGCGCCGCGCAGGGCCCTCGCCATCGCGGTCGGGTCCTCGGCGCCGAAGATGGCGCTGGCCGCGAGCACCGCATCGCAACCCAGCTCCATCGCCAGGGCGGCGTCGGAGGCGGTGCCGATGCCGGCGTCGAGGATGACCGGGACGGAGGCGCGCTCGGCGATGATCGCGACGTTGTAGGGGTTGCGGATGCCGGCGCCGGAGCCGATCGGCGAGCCCAGCGGCATCACCGCCGCGCAGCCGGCCTCCTCGAGGCGGCGGGCCAGGATCGGGTCGTCGTTGGTGTAAGGGAGGACGGTGAAGCCGTCGGCGACGAGCTGTTCGGCGGCGTCGAGCAGCTCGACCGCGTCGGGGTAGAGGGTGCGGTCGTCACCGATCACCTCGAGCTTGACCCAGTCGGTCTGGAAGGCCTCGCGGGCGAGCTTGGCGGTGCGGACCACGTCGCGGGCGGTGAAGCAGCCGGCCGTGTTGGGCAGGGCGAAGAGACCGAGGCGCTCAATCACCTCGAGCACGGAGCCCTCGGCGGCGGGGTCAATGCGGCGCAGGGCGACGGTGACGATCTCCGTGCCGGCCGCGCTCAGCGCCGCCTCCATCTGCTCCAGTGAACGGAAGCCGCCGGTACCGGCGATCAGCCGCGAGGACCACTGGCGACCGCCGATCTCCCAGCTTTCGGCACCGCCCTGGATCGCGGCCAGCACCTCGACGCTCTGGCCGTCGTGCAGCGCCGTCGCCTCCCACTCGCCGCGCGGGACCACCTCGCCGTCGAGGGCGACGGCGACGCCGCGGGGCTCCTCGCCGGCACCGGACTCACGCACGGCGTCGGCCAGCATCGCCGCATCCGCCAGCTCGCGCTGCTCGCCGTTGAGCTCGATCCTCATCGCGGATCCTCCCCGGCGGCCCGCTCCGCCGCTTCGGCGGCCTCGGCGAGCGCGGCACCGCGCGCGGCAAGTTCCGCGCCGCGATCCGGCGCCTCGGCCGGACTCGGATCTCCCGAAGCGCTCTTGAAAGCGCTCTTGACTTTGGTCGCCCTCTGGGCGACCAAAGTCAAACGCAGTGGGTGGGCCGAAGCGATCGCTTCCGGCAACTGCTCGCCGGCGAGCACGGCAACGGTCGCGGCGGCCGTCAGCGGCGCCAGCAGGATGCCGTTGCGGTAGTGGCCCGTCGCCAGGACCAGGCCCTCGATCGCGCCGGGGCCGATCAGCGGCAGGTTGTCCGGGGTGCCGGGGCGCAGGCCGGCCATCGAGTCGACCAGCTCCATCTCGGCGACGTCGGGGAGCAGCCGGTAGGCCTCCCGCAGCAGCTCATGGACGCCGCCGGCGGTGACCGCGGTGTCAAAGCCCTGCTCCTCGGAGGTGGCGCCGATGATCAGGCGGCCGTCGGGGCGCGGCACCAGATAGACGCGCTCGGAGGCGACGATCCGCTCACAGGGCGCAGCGCCGTCGCGGCCGCGCAGCTCGACGATCTGGCCCTTGACCGGCCGCACCGGCGGGCGGGCGGGCTCGGGTAGCCACTCGGCCTGGCCCGACCAGGCGCCGGCGGCGAGCACGGTCGCATCCGCCCACAGCTCCTCACCGGCGGCGGTTCGCACCCCGACCAGGCGCTCGCCCTCGAAGATGCCGGCGACGACCTCGGTGCCGCTCTGGACCTCGACCCCCGCCGAGCCGAGCGCGGCCAGCAGCGCCACCGTCAGCGCCCGCGGATCGACCGCGGCCTCGCCGGGAGCGTGGACGCCGCCGTTGAAGGAGGGCGTCAGGCCCGGCTCGAGGTCGCGGCAGCGGCGCGGTGGCAGCCATTCCGCCTCGAGGCCGAGCGAGCGCTGCAGGTCGTGGACGCGGCGCAGCTCCGCCGCCTCGTCGCGGTCGAGGGCGACGTGTAGGGCGCCCTGCTGCGTGTAGCCAGTCGTCTCTCCCGTTGCCGCCTCCAATTCCGCGACGAAGTCCGGGTAGAGCTGGGCCGAGGCGAGGGTCATCTCCAGCAGCTCCGGCTCGCCGAAGGCGAGCTCGCCGACCGGGGCCAGCATCCCGGCGGCGACGTGGGTGGCACCGGCCGGCGGCTGGGCACGCTCGAGCACCGCCACGCGCGCGCCGCGCCGAGCAGCGCGCCAGGCGCAGCTGAGGCCGATCACCCCGCCACCTACGAATATCGCGTCGAAATTGCGCTTCTCTGTCACGCCATTGCCTCCGCCGGCATTACCCGGATCAGGTTCAGACGGTCGGTGACCTCGTTGCCACCCTCTCAGCCCTCGCGGGCTCCCGTTACTTCAACAAGGCTACCCCCATCGCCTCGGCGGCAAGCCAGGTGAGCCGGTTGCGAGGTTCATAATCGAGCCATGAGCCTCGCTCCCCCCGAGTCCGCAGGTCCGCTGCGCCGCGAGCGGTTGCGGACGGCGCGCCTCTACTTCGTCTGCGATGCGCGCCCCAGCGGCAAGGACCCGGAAGGACTGCTGCGGGCGGCGTTGAGCGGCGGCGTCGACATCGTCCAGCTGCGCGAGAAGGAGCTGAGCCGAGCGGAGATCGAACGTTCCGCCTCGACCTTCCGCCGCGTCTGCGACACCTACAGCGCCCTCTTCATCGTCAACGACGACCCCGACCTGGCCCGCAGCTGCAGCGCCGACGGAGTTCACATTGGCCAGGACGACGGGACCGTCGAGGAAGCGCGCGCAATCCTCGGACCCGACGCGATCATCGGTCTTTCCACTCATTCCAAAGAGCAGATCGACGCGGCCGGGGGCGCCGACGTGAACCACATCAGTGTCGGGCCGATCTGGGAGACGCCGACGAAGTCCGGCCGCCCCGCCGTCGGCCTCGACCTCATCTCCCACGCCGCCGCGCACGCCAGCCATCCCTTCTTCGCGATCGGCGGCATCGACCCGTCCAACGCCGACCAGGTCGTCCGCGCCGGGGCGACGCGGCTCTGCGTGGTGCGGGCGATCCGCGGCGCCGCCAACCCGACCGCGGTCGCCGAAGCGCTGCGGCGCAGCGTGGGGGTGGCGCCCGGTGGCTGAAGCGCCGCGCAAGCGCAAGGAACGTGGCGCCAACCCGATGACGCGTGGCTACGCCAAAGCGGAGCAGCGCAACCAGGCGGCGCGCGAGGCTCTGAAGCCGCTGGGCGAGGGCGAACGGCCGACCGTGGTGACGGTCGGGGCGATCGTCGCCGGCCTGATCGCGCTCTCGATCGTCGCCGGCTACCTGGCCGGAGTCAAGGTCAACGGCGAGACCCCGAAAGTGCCGCAGATCGTCGCCCCGGCGCTGATCATGGGAGTGATGTCCTGGGGCATGTGGCGCGCCCGCTACTGGGCCGTGCTCGGCTTCCAGCTGATCCTCGTCTTCTTGATCTTCAGCGCCGTTTTCGGCCTGACCGTGCAGGCGGCGACCGTCGCCCAGTTCGCCGCGACCTTGGGCCTGCTCGCGGTCTCCGGCGCCTTCTTCTTCTTCATGGTCAAGGCGATGGCGCGGATCCAGATGCCGGACCGCGGTCCCCGCGACTGAACCGCGCGATCGTCGTTCTATAGGCTCAGGCCAATGGCTGATTCCTTCGATGTGGTCGTGATCGGCGGCGGGCCCGGCGGCTACGTCGCGGCCATCCGCGCCGCTCAGCTGGGCAAGAAAACCGCCGTGGTCGAGCGCGACAAGGCCGGCGGTCGCTGCCTCAACTACGCCTGCATCCCGGCCAAGACGATTCTGCGCACGGCGGAGATCTACACCGAGGCGCGCGAGGGCGCCGAGCTCGGTGTCGTCGCCAAGGACGTCTCGCTCGACTGGGACGCGGTTGGCAAGCGCCGCGCCGCCGTCTCTGAGTCGCTCTCGGGCGGGGTGAAGATGCTCTGGGACAAAAACAAAGTGACCGTGATCGAGGGCGAGGGCTCGCTGACCGCCGAGGGCAACGTCAAGGTCGGCGAGGAGACCTACGAGGCGGGCGCCGTCATCCTCGCCACCGGCTCGGTGGCGCTGCCGATCCCCGGGGTCGAGTTCGGCGAGCGCATCGTCGACACCTGGGGCGCCTGGTCGCTGCCGGAAGTGCCGAAGAAGATCGCCGTCGTCGGCGCCGGCGCCTCGGGCGCTGAGATCGCTTCCGCCTACGGACGCTTCGGCACCGAGGTGCTGCTGATCGAGATGCTGCCGCAGATCCTCCCGGCCGAGGACAAGGACGTGGTCCGGGTCGTCGAGCGCGCCTTCAAGAAGCAGAACATCACCGTCGCCACGGGCAACCCGGTCGAGAACGTCGAGGCCGGCAAGAAGTCGGTCAAGTTCACCTACGGCGGCGAGTCGGCCGAGGTCGACTACCTCTGCATCGCCGGCGGCCGCCGCGCCGACACCGAGGGCCTGGGCCTGGCCGAGGCCGGGGTCGAGCTGGAGGAGAACGGCAAGGTCAGGGTCGACGAGTACCAGCGGACCACGAACCAGAAGGTCTACGCGATCGGCGACCTGGTCAACGCCAAGGCGCTCGCCCACAAGGCTTCCGAGGAGGGCGTCGTCGCGGCCGAGCACGCCGCCGGGAGCGAGACCCACCCGGTCGACCAGAAGCTGGTCGCCGGCGCCACCTTCAGCCACCCTCAGGTCGCCAGCGTCGGCCTCACCGAGGCGGCCGCCAAGGATGCCGGCAACGACGTCAAGGTCGGCAAGTTCAAACTCGGCGGCGTCGGCGGCGCGACCGTCTACGACGACAAAGAAGGCCTCGTCAAGGTCGTCGCCGACAGCAAGTACGGCGAGATCCTCGGTGTCCACATCGTCGGCAACCGGGCCTGCGACATGATCGCCGAGCTGGTCGCGACGATGGCGCTCGAGGGCGGTTACCAGGAGCTAGCGCGGATCATGCACCCGCACCCGACCATCTCCGAGGCGATCTTCGAAGCCGCGCGCGCCGTGGACGGCTGGGCGACGCACGCCTGAGTCCTGCGGATGGGAGGGGAACCGGCAAGGTTGGGCCGACGCGGCTGGCTCCTCTACGTCCTCGGGCTCGTCGTTGCCCTGGCGGCCGTCATCGCGGTCGTGTCGTTGGTCCGCCAGTCCGGACCGAAGACACTCAGCGAGACGGCGACCAAGGATCTCTTGCGCGAACTTCCCTATCGATTTGAGTTCCGCTCGACCCCGATCCCCGACGGTGCCGATGGTGCCGTCGCCGGTGTTGCTAGAGGGGCTCACGGAACTGTGGTCCGTTTCGGCGTCTCGCTCGGACAGGGCGGCAAGCCAATCTCACTCGGGCCTCACTCCGACCTCGCCGAAGTGGGCGGCGGGGAGACCTTTCGCGTCACCAATGACAGCTCGGTCATCGTCGATGGAAACGTGGAGACCAGCCCGCGAATCAAATCGTCGGCCCAGTGGCATGACGCGGTATCCATTGTGGTCGCCATCGAAGAGAAGCTCTGCAGGGCGACAGAAGGCAAAGCCTGTGCGATTTAGCTGGCGGCCGTGAGCGCGCGCGCCACCTTTTACTTCGACCTCGGCTCCCCCTACGCCTACCTCGCCGCCGAGCGGGTCAGCGGGCTGTTCACGGAAGCGGGGCTGGAGCAGCCGGAGTGGCAGCCGGTCCTGCTCGGCGGCCTGTTCCAGCGCTTCGGCCGTGGCTCCTGGTCGGAAACGCCGGCACGGGCCGAGGGCATGGCCGAGGTCGAGCGCCGCGCCTCCGCCTACGGGCTGCCGCCGGTCGCCTGGCCGGATCCCTGGCCCGCCAACACGCTGACCGCGATGCGAGTGGCGACCTTCGCCAAGCAGACCGGCCGCACCGTCTCCTTCTCCCTCGCCGCCTTCCGCCAGGCCTTCGCCGCCGGCCGTGACCTCGGCGATCCCGACAACGTCATGATCGCCGGCGCCGCCTGCGAGCTGCACCCGCGGGCGCTGCTGAAAGCGGTGCAGACGGAGATCGTCAAGAACGGGCTGCGCGAGGCGACCGACCGCGCCGGGGACCGCGGCGTCGAAGGCGTCCCGGCCCTGGTCGTCGGCGAGCAGGTCTTCTGGGGGGACGACCGCCTGGAGGAGGGTCTGGAGGCCGCTCGGGGCTAGACCCCCCATTCGTCCCGAGGAGGCTCCGCAGGCGTCAAAGAAGGCGGCGCCGATCATCTAATGTGGCCGTCAATGGCCGATCTGCCCGATGCCGCCACCTGTTACGAGCTGCTCGCGCGCATGGCCCTGATCCGTCGCTTCGAGGAGGAGGCGGGCCGCCAGTACCAGCGCGCCAAAGCCGGCGGCTTCCTGCACCTGGCGATCGGCGAGGAGGCGACGATCGTCGGCACCACCTCGGTGATGCGCGACGAGGACTACCTGATCGGCAGCTACCGCACCCATGGCCACGCGATCGCCCGCGGCACCGAGCCCAAGCGGGTGATGGCCGAGCTGTTCGGACGGGTCGACGGCACCAGCGGCGGGCGCGGCGGCTCGATGCACATCTTCGACCGCGAGAACCGCTTCATGGGCGGCTACGGGATCGTCGGCGGCAATCTGCCGATCGCCGCCGGGCTCGCCCTCGCCTCCCAGTACAAGGGGGAAGACGCCGTCACCGTCTGCATGTTCGGCGACGGCGCCTCCAACACCGGCAACTTCGGCGAGACGATGAACCTGGCGGCGCTCTGGAAGCTGCCGGTCCTCTTCCTGGTCGAGAACAACCTCTACGGGATGGGCACCTCGGTCGAGCGCCACTCGGCCCAGACCGACCTCTCCAAGAAGGCCGAGGGCTACGGGATCCCCGGCGCGCGGGCCGACGGCATGGACGTGGTCGCCGTGCGCGAAGGCGTCACCGAGGGGATCCGCGCCGCCCGCGAAGACTCCCGCCCCACCCTGCTGGAGGTCGTCACCTACCGCTACCGCGGCCACTCCGCCGCCGACCCCGAGGTCTACCGCGAGCGCGAGGAGGTCGAGGAGTGGCGGGAGAAAGACCCGATCGAGAACTTCGCGCGGCGTTGCGTCGAGGCCGGGGTGCTGGGCGAGCGCGAGGTGCAGCAGGCGCGTGAGGCGGCCGAGCAGACGGTGGTCGCGGCGGCCGAGTTCGCCGAGGCCTCGCCGGAGCCGCCGCTCGACACGATGTACGAGAACCTCTATGCGCTCGACGATCCGGGCGGCTGGTACGCGGTCGACGAGCGCAGCCCCGAGCCGCACCGCGGCGAGCGCGAGGACCGGATGCCGGACGCGGCCCGCGAGCTGGCCGAGGCCGGCGCGGCGTATGCGGAGCAGCCCGACGAGGGCCAGCGACCGAACCCGGCCCTGCAGGGCGACGCGCAGGAGGGCTCAAACCATCCCATGGAGCGGGTCGAGGGGCAGGGTCCTGCGGGCGAGGACGTGGCTTCGTTCTCGGACCCTGCCCCTCGACCCGCGCAAGCGGCTGGGGAAGAGCCGGCGGAGGGCGAGGATTGATGGCGGAGCTGCGGATGCGCGAGGCGCTGCGGGACGCGATGGCGGAGGAGATGCGCCGCGACGAGGGCGTCTTCGTGATGGGCGAGGACGTCGCCGTCTTCCAGGGCGCCTTCAAGGTGACCGAGGGGCTGATCGACGAGTTCGGCGAGCGCCGGGTGCGCGACACGCCGATTTCCGAGAACACGATCGTCGGTACCGGGGTCGGGGCGGCGATGGGCGGCCTGCGGCCGGTGGTCGAGCTGATGACCGTCAACTTCTCGCTGCTGGCGCTCGACCAGATCGTCAACCACGCCGCCGCGATCCCCTACATGTTCAACGGCCAGGCGCGGGTGCCGATGGTGATCCGGATGCCCGGCGGCGGCGGCCACCAGCTCGGCCCCACCCACTCGCACAGCTTCGAGGCCCTCTACCTGCAGGTACCCGGCCTGCTGGTGGCCTGCCCCTCGACCCCGGCCGACGGCAAGGCGCTGCTGAAGGCGGCGATCCGCGACGACAATCCGGTCATCTTCATCGAGCACGAGAGCCTCTACGGGGTCAAGGGCGAGGTGCCCGAGGGCGACGACGAGGTGCTGCGCTTCGGCGAAGCGGCGGTGCGGCGCCAGGGCTCCGATGTCACCATCGTCGGCGTGTTGAAGATGGCCCAGGTGGCCGAGCAGGCGGCGGCGAAGCTGGCCTCCGAGCACGGCGTCGAGGCCGAGGTGATCGACCCCCGCACCCTGCGCCCGCTCGACCTCGACACGATCCTCGAGTCGGTCCGCAAGACCAACCGCGCGGTGATCGTCGAGGAGGGCTGGCCGCACGGCGGCGTCGGCGCCAACCTGGCGACCCTGATCACCGAGCAGGCCTTCGACGACCTCGACGCGCCGGTCCAGCGGGTGACCGGAGCCGACGTGCACATGCCCTATTCGAAACGGCTGGAGCAGGCGGCGATTCCGCATGAGGAGCACGTGGTGTCGGCGGCCCTGGCGACCTTGGAGGGATCGCTCTGATGGCTGAGATCGTCATGCCCCGCCTGTCCGACTCGATGGAGGAGGGGACGGTCCTCACCTGGCTGAAGCAGGTTGGGGACGAGATCGCGGTCGGTGACGAGATCGTCGAAATCGAGACCGACAAGGCGAACATGGCTTACGAGAGCGACGTGGCCGGGACGCTCACGGAGATCCTGGCCGAGGAGGGCGCGACGTTGCCGATCGGCAGTCCGATTGCGCGGGTTGGGGATTCCGACGGGACTTCGGAGGCGGCAGCGCGGGACGAGGGGCAGGGTCCTGCGGGCGAGGACGTGGCTTCGTTCTCGGACCCTGCCCCTCGTCCCCTACAGGCGAGCTCCGGAACTGCCGAGGCTCCGAGCGCTACCGGGGCCGCGGCCATCCCGTCGTCAGATAACAGCGATCGGATCAAAGCTTCGCCTGTCGCGCGACGGATCGCTAAGGAGAAAGGCGTCGACCTGTCCACCATCCAGGGCTCTGGACCGGGTGGGCGGATCGTCAAGTCGGATGTGAAGAAGGCGGCCACTTCCGTGGCAGGACCCGCGAACGACGGCCCTGGCCCCTCGTCCGTCTCGCCCGAGACCGCCAAGGGCGAAGTCACCTACGAGGACCTCTCGAAGCTGCAGTCGACCATCGCCCGGCGCATGTCGGAGTCGAAGGCGACGGCGCCGCACTTCTACCTCGAAGCGGAGATCGAGATGAGCCGGGCGGTCGAGGCGCGGGCGCGGATCAAGGCGACGGCCGGCGAGGGCGAGGTGGTGCCGTCGTTCAACGACATGGTCGTCAAGGCTTGCGCACTGGCGCTGCGTGAGCACCCACGGGCCAATGGCGCCTACCGCGACGGCCGTTTCGAGCTCTACTCGCGGGTCAACGTCGGCGTCGCCGTGGCGGCCCAGGACGCGCTCGTGGTTCCCACCGTCTTCGACGCCGACAAGAAGGGGCTGCGGCAGATCGCCTCCGACTCACGGGCCCTGGCGCAGCGGGTACGCGAGGGGACGATCACGCCACCCGAGCTCTCCGGCGGCACCTTCACGGTCTCCAACCTGGGGATGTACGGAATCGACAACTTCAGCGCCGTGATCAACACCCCCCAGGCGGCGATCCTCGCCGTCGGCGCGATCAAGGAGCGCCCGGTCGTCCGCGACGGTGAGCTCACCACCGCCCAGATGCTCTACGTCACCCTCGCCTGCGACCACCGCATCCTTTACGGCGCCCCCGCCGCCGAATTCCTGGCGCGGATCCGCACCCTGCTCGAAGAGCCTCTTTCCCTAGCTCTCTAGCCCATCCCAACGCATGCTGTAGGCACTTCTCCCCGGTATGCGGAGAGAACTGCCTACAGCACGTCAGCAGGTTTTGCGGGCGCCCATCACGGCGTTCCACGCCCGCCCGAGCGAGAAATCGGCCGCGACCCGGAAGACACCCGGGTGCGAGGCGCGGGCGACGGTCCAGTCTCCGTGACGGAGGATGCAGCCGGCGCCGCGGGCGATCGACCAGTAGGGGGTGAAGTTGACGCGGACCAGGAACTCGCCCGGGGTGGTGACGTCGAGGGCGAAGCCTTGGCGGCCGACCCGGAGCGTTTCTGCGCGGGCGGCGGCCAGCGGCGCCACTAGCGGCTTGGGATCCCGCACCTGGTAGATCCGCCAGTGCGGCGACTCGTAGCGCAGGCTCAGGTAGGAGGGGGCGGCGAGGATCAGGCGGCGCTCGGCCGCCGAGGAGTAGTCGAGCGGCGCGTCGGGCAGGGCGACGTAGGAGATCGCGTTGCGGCGCAACCAGGAGCTGTAGGTCGCATCGGTCAGCTCGCCCTGGTCGTAGAAGACGTCGTCGCGGGTGGTGTCGAGCTGGCGCAGCCAGCCTCGGGCCAGCTCGAACTTCGGCGCCAGGTAGGCGGACTCCCAGTGGTTGGCCGTCGGCGGCACCTCGATCCGCATCCCCTGGCCGCCGTGGGCGCGCAGCCAACCGGCCGCGGGCTCGAAGTAGTCCGACGCCGTCGACGGGTCGCCGACGCTGCGGGCGATCTGGTTGACGCTCGCGGTCAGCTGCCAGTAGAGGCCGCCGACCATCGCCAGGACCAGGAACCAGGGGGCGATGCGGGGGCGACGGGCGAGCACCACGGCGGCGAGCACCGGCCCGCCGAAGAGGGCGCCGAGACGGACCGCGTTGCCGCCCATCGCGTTCGGCACCAACCAGATCAGCGTCGCGGCGAGCACGTAGCCGATCAGGATCCGGCGCAGCTGGCGCTCCTCGGGCAGGCCGCGGATCACCCAGAGGGCGCCGCCGCAGAAGAGCGGGATCGCGATGAAAGAGGAGAAGGCGAAGGGGAACGTCCCCGGTTCGGGGAAGGCGACGTTGGGGATGACGGTGAGGACGAGAGCCAAGCCGGCGACCGCGAGGGCGGCGCGGGGCGCGCGTCTCCCCCACTCCACCGCCCCGGCCAGGACGACCGCGGCAAGGAAGGCGGCGGCGACCGGGCTCGCCAGGGCGCAGGCCGCGGCGGCGGCGATCGCCAGCGGGCCGCGGCCGGTCTGCAGGGCGCGCAGCGAGCCGAGCCCGAAGGCGACTCCGAGGGCGAAGGTCAGCTGGCCGTCGGCGAGCAGCGTCACCACCCCGGCGGCGAACCAGAGAGTCGCCCAGCGCGCCTCCACCCCCCAGCGGTCGCGGACGAGGCGGTCGAAGAGGTAGGCGGAGGAGACGACGGCAAGCCCGCCCACGACCTGCGGCCCCAGCAGCGCCGCCAGGGGCGGGAAGAGGACGCTGTAGGTGAGGGTGTAGTGGCCGCCGTACCAGCTGCCGTTCCAGATCGCCAGGCCGGCCTGCTGGAAGAGCTCGGTGCGGAAGACCTGGGCGGCGAGGTCGCCGACGGGCGGGCTCCAGATCAGCATCAGCAGCGCCAGCGCGGAGCTCAGCGCAACGGCGGGGAGCCATTCGGGGCGGAGTGGCTTTGACTGGACCATCGGCGGGGAGACAGAGGATACGGGCGCGTCCTGCAACGATTTCAAGGGTGAGCGCTGAGATCCTGGTTGTCCGCTGCGGAATCGTGCCCTACGAGGAGGCGCGCGAGGCGCAGCGACGCCTGCAGGGCGAGCGCCAGCGCGACGAGGTTCCCGACGTCCTGCTGCTGCTCGAGCACCCTCCGGTCTACACCCGCGGCCGCCGCGCGACGGCGGACGAGCTGCCGATGGGAGCCGAGTGGTACGAGCGGCAGGGGATCGAGGTGCTCGACACCGACCGCGGCGGCCGGGTCACCTACCACGGCCCCGGCCAGCTGGTCGCCTACCCGATCGTCTCCCTCGCCCCCTACAGCGACGACGTCCACGAGTACGTGCGGCGCCTGGAGCGGGTGATGATCGGCGCGCTCGCCGAGCACGGCGTCGAAGCGGGCCTGATCGACGGCCTCACCGGCGTCTGGGCGGGCGAGCGCAAGATCGGCTCGATCGGGGTGCATGTGAGTCGGGGGGTGACCACGCACGGGCTGGCGGTCAACGTCAGTAACGACCTGCAGCCATTCGAGTGGATCGTGCCCTGCGGGATCGAGGGGGTGGCGATGACCTCGCTGGCGCGGGAGCTGGGGGCCGAGCAGAACCTCGGCGCCTTCGCCGACACCGTCGTCGCCCGCTTCGCCGACGTCTACGACCGCGGCCCGATCCCGGCCGAGCCCGCCGACCTGGGTCTGGACCTGCCGGCCGCTACGCTCAAGGCGCAGCCATGACCGAGGTCACCGAGCGCATCCACGTCACCCGCTCCCGTGCCAACCCCGGCGGCACCGCCGCCGCGGCCGACGGCACCGTTCCCTTCAAGCGCGCCCGCAAGCCGCCGTGGCTGAAAGTGCCGGCGCCGGGCGGGCCCAACTACCGGCGCCTGAAGGCGACGATCGGCGCCGACAACCTTCACACCGTCTGCGAGGAGGCCAACTGCCCCAACGTCGGCGAGTGCTGGGAGCGCGGCACGGCGACCTTCATGATCCTCGGCGACGTCTGCACCCGCCGCTGCGGCTTCTGCAACGTGCAGACCGGCAAGCCGACCTGGAACGACCCGCTGGAGCCGCTGCGCGTCGCCAATCAGGTGAAAGCGATGGGCCTACGCCACGCCGTCGTCACCTCGGTCGACCGCGACGACCTGCCCGACTACGGCGCCAGCGCCTTCGTCGGCGTGATCCGCTCGATCCGGATGCTGGCCCCCGGCTGCAAGGTCGAGGTCCTGACCCCCGACTTCCGCGGCCAGGAGATGCCGCTGGCCAAGGTCGTGCACGAGAAGCCCGACGTCTTCAACCACAACGTCGAGACCGTGCCGCGCCTCTACCCGGTGGCGCGCCGCGGCTCCCAGTTCCTGCGCTCCGCCCGCGTCCTCCGAATGGCCAAGGAGATGGGCGGCCCCGACGTGGTCACCAAGTCAGGCCTGATGGTCGGCCTCGGCGAGAGCTTCGAGGAGATGGTCGAGACCTTCGGCATCCTCCGCGAGCACCGCGTCCAGGTTCTCACCGTCGGCCAGTACCTGCGCCCGACCGAGAACCACCTGCCGGTCACGCGCTACTGGCACCCGGACGAGTTCGCTGCCCTGGAGAAGGCGGCGTATGACCTGGAATTCGAGTCGGTCGCCGCCGGCCCCCTGGTGCGGAGCAGCTACCACGCGGACCAGAACCTGCCGGAGGCGCACCGGGCCGAGAGCCTGATCGCTTAGGAAGGCTGGGCCCTCCCAGCTTCGGCTAGCCCTCGAGCTTGACCTTGCGGCTTACCTTGCCGCCCTTGCCATTGGCGGCCTTGAACGACGCCGCGGCCTTGACGGCGAGCCGGTGGCTGGGCTTGTGGCCGATCAGCTGCAGCGCTTCGGTGCTGAGAGCGACCGTGACCGTGACCGTCTTGCCCGGCTTGACGCTGTAGTCCCGCGCGCCGACCGAGGCCGGCAGCTTGATCTCGAGATGGGCCGTGGTCCAGAGGTTGAGCGTGCCGTGGACCGCACGGTTGCCCTTGTTCTCGATCTTGAGCACGACTGCGCCGGCGGAGATCGGCAGGATCTGCGGTGCCTTCAGCGCGATCGCGGCCTTGGCTTTGGGCTTCGCGGTGATCGCCGCGTCCTTCGGCTTCTCGTTCTTGTCCGCGGCGGCCTCGATCTTGATCGAGCCGTGCTCGGTGGCGGTGAAGCCCCGCGCGTCGGTCGCCGTCACCGTCACCGAGTAGGTGCCGGGAGCGCCGTAGGCGTGGGCGACCGCGGTGCCGCTGGCCGACCCCCCGTCGCCGAAGGAAAACTCGGTGGCGGGTTCGCGGGTCCAGTTGTCGACCGGCTGAGCCGAGAGGGAGAGCGGCTGACCGACCGTCCCGGTGGCCGGGATGACGACGTCGGTCAGCAGCGGCGGCGTGGTGTCGAAGCCAGCCGCCTGGATGACCCCTTTGGGCGGAGGCGCGTTGGTGTGGGGTGAGTGCGCGGCGCCGGGCGCCGCTGGCGCCGTGTAGGTCCAGGCGCTGACCCCGTTGCCGTCGGGCGCGATCGCCACGGCCGGCGGCTGCACCCTTCCGGGGGCCGAGATGGTGACCGGGGCGCGGAACTCGCTCGCGCCGGCTGGCTTGGCGACGGCCTGGATGCTTTCGCCGGATCTTTCCCCGGCGCGCCAGCTGACCAGCGTGTCGCCGCCGGCGTTGGAGGCGACCGCCGGGTCGCCGGCGTCGGCTCCAGTCGAGGAGAGCTGTTGAACTTCGGAGTAGCCGTCCGCCGGCGACCAGGAAGCGGATTCGACCGCGTCTTCCGTCGACTCAGCCGACCAGACGATCGTCGCTTCGCCGTCCGCGGCCATCGCGATCTGAGGGTCGATCTCCTGGCTGTTGCCGGGAGAGATCTCGACCGGGGTGCTGAAGTCCCCGTCAACACCGGAGCGGGCGGTTGACTGAATCGACCAGGTGCCGCCTTCGCTGAGAGCCCAGACGACCACGGCGTCACCGTTCTTGTCCACCGCGATCTGCAGCCAGGCCGCGCCGCTGTTCGCCGCGGACAGCTCCACGGGGGAGGAGAAGGTCGTCGCACCGATCGAGCCGGTGACCATCTCGACGCCGACGGCTGGGCTGTTGCTTTCGGTCCAGGTAACGATGACTTCGCCTTCGCCGACAATCGCGGCCGCGGTCTCGAGCCCGAATTCGCCGGCGACCGGGATCGCGTCCGCGAGCGTGAACTCGCCGCCTGCGGGGCGGGTCGCGGCCCTGATGACCGAGCCGCCGTCCTGCCCGGTCCAAGAGACGACCGCGTCGCCGGAGGAATCGATCGCCACGCTCAGCGCGCCCGGACTTTCGCCCGGCAGGCTGAGGGTGGTCTCGGCCGAGAACGAGCCCGTCGCGTCGCGGGTGATCGCGTGGACGGCCGTCGTGCCGAAGTCGAGCCAGGAAATCACGGCTTCGCCCGCGGCGTTGACCGCCAGCGCCAGGGAGCCGACTTCGGTTTCCGAGGAGATCTGCTGGGGAGCCGACCAGCCACCGGCACCGGGCGAGCGGGTCGAGAACATGACGCCGCTGGAGCGCCAGACGGCAAGCACGTCGCCGTCCGCGTCGATCGCGGTCCGCACGCCTTCCGCGCGTGCGAGCGCGGAGACCGTTTCCGCGTCGACCCAGCCGGGGCTTGCGGCGAAGGCGAGGGATGACTGGACCGCTGCGCCCATGACGGCAAAGGCCAGTAGGGCCGTGAGATAGCCGAGGCGGTGACGCATATGGAGGCGCTCCCTTTCGAAGAATGTGGAGTTCTGGCCCGGGTGCCTGGGCCTGACTGGGATCGCCAGAAACGGACGCCGCCTTTAATTTCTGCGGCGGACGCGTTGACCGAGCGGGCGACGAACAGCCGCGGCACGAGACACGCGGGAGCGCGAGATGATGGAGCCAGCCGGGATCGAACCGGCGACCTCCGCGTTGCAAACGCGGCGCTCTGCCAGCTGAGCTATGGCCCCTCGCCTGGAAGTCTAGGCGCCCTCAGCGCCGCTCGCCGGACTGGGGTCAGCGGACGACGGCGCGTTTGTAGCGGCTCACCGAGAGGAAGGCGAAGACGGCGGCGATGCCGAGCGACCAGGCGACCGCGCCCCAGACGCTGTTGCCCGCCGGGGCGCCGAGGAAGAGCGAGCGCATCGCGTCGACGACGATCGTGAAGGGGTTGACTTCGGCGAAGGCCTGGAGGGCGCCGGGCATCGATTCGACCGGGACGAAGGCCGAGGAGACGAAGGTCAGCGGGAAGATGACGATGAAGCCCAGCGACTGGGCCGCCTCGGGCGAGGTCGAGGTGAGGCCGACGAAGGCGAAGACCCAGGAGAAGGCGTAGCCGAACAGCAGCAGGAGCAGGATGCCGGCGACGATGTGGAGGAGCGGGGCGTCGAAGGAGAAGCCGGCGATGGTGCCGACGACGAGCATCACCGCGATCGAGATCGAGTTGGTGGCGACGTCGGAGAGGGTGCGGCCGGCGAGCACGGCGGCGCGGGACATCGGCAGCGAGCGGAAGCGGTCGATCAGGCCCTTCTTGAGGTCCTCGGAGAGGCCGAGCGCGGTGACGAAGCCGCCGAAGGACATCGTCTGGACGATGATCCCGGGCATCAGGAAGTCGATGTAGCTGTAGCCGGGCGTCTCGATCGCGCCGCCGAAGACGTAGGCGAAGAGCAGCACGAACATGATCGGCTGCACGGTGAAGGAGAGCAGCAGATCGGGCGCGCGGGGGATGCGCAGGAGGCTGCGCCGGGCCAACACCAGCGTGTCGGAGAGGGCGTAGCCGAAGCCGCTCATCGCTCGCCCGCCTCCCCGGCCCCGTCCTCGTCCTCCGCCTCGGCGGCGTGGCCGGTGAGGGTGAGGAAGACGTCGTCGAGGGTCGGCCGGCTCATCGCCACGTCATCGATGCCGATGCCCGCCTCGTTGAGGCGGAGCACGGCCGCGGCGATCGTGCCCTTGCGCTGGTGGATCGGCATCCGCAGGACGCCGTCGACGAGGGCCGGGCGATCCGCCGCTACCGGCTCCAGCGCCGCGATCGCCGCCTCGAGGTCGGCTTCGTCCTCGAGGGTCACGTCGAGCCGCTCGCCGCCGAGCTGGTCCTTGAGCTCGTCGGAGCTGCCCTCGGCGATGACGCGGCCGCGGTCGATCACGGAGATGCGGTCGGCGAGGCGGTCGGCCTCGTCCAGGTACTGGGTGGTGAGCAGCACCGTGGTGCCGTCGGCAACCCGCCCTTCGATCGTCTCCCAGAGGGCGATGCGGCTGCGCGGGTCGAGGCCGGTGGTCGGCTCGTCGAGGAAGAGGACCGGCGGCCGGGCGACCAGGGCGGCGGCGAGGTCGAGGCGGCGGCGCATCCCGCCCGAGTAGGTGCGGACCAGGCGGTCGGCGGCGTCGCTGAGGTCGAAGCGCTCCAGCAGCTCGGCGGCGCGGGCGCGCGGCTCGCCCTTGGGCAGGTGGTAGAGACGGCCGACCATCTCCAGGTTCTCGGCTCCGGTGAGGTTTTCGTCGACCGCCGCGTACTGGCCGGCCAGGCCGATCTTGGTGCGCAGCCGAGGCGCCTCGCGGGCGACGTCGAGCCCGGCGACGCGGGCGCTGCCGCCGTCAGGCGGGAGCAGGGTGGTGAGGATGCGGACCGCGGTCGTCTTGCCGGCGCCGTTGGGGCCGAGCAGACCGAGCACCGTGCCGGCTGGGACCCGCAGATCGACCCCATCGAGCGCGCAGACGTCCTTGTAGGACTTGCGCAGCCCTTCGGCTTCGATGGCGAAGTCGGCGTCCATGCGGAGCAACCTACTGAGTGCCCGGCGGCGCCCGGACTAATCGTCGAAGTCGAAGTCCTTCGGGGGCTTCTGCTCGAACCAGAGGTTGTCGTCCTCGGGGGCGTCCTCGAGGAACTCGGGGGTGTCCTCGAGCACGTCCTCGTGGGAGGAGCCCGGGGCGGGGGCGGCGGGCGGGGGCGCGTCGTCCTCGGGCTCGGGGGGCGCCTCGGGCGTGGCGGTCTCGGGCTCGCCGGCGGGATCCTCGGCGGGCTCGTCGTCCTCGAAGGCGACCCCGCCGGCGGCGTCCTCCTCGTCGTCCAGGTCGATGAAGACGGCGGGCGTTTCCTCGGTGGGCGGAGCTCCGGGCTCATCCGGGAGCGGCGCCTCGAGCGCCTGGTTGAGCTCGTCGGAGAGCCGCTGCTCGCTGAAGAACTCGTCGAATTCGTCGGCCGGCTCGTCCTCGTCGGCGGCCGCGGGCTCGGCGGGCGCCTCGGACTCGGTGCCGGCGCTGGCCTCGATCCCGGCGAGCGGATCGACCGGGGCAAGGCGCGGCTCGGCCATCTCGGCGTCGATGAGCTCGTCGTCGGAGGGAGCGTCGGACTCGGTGGCCGCGTCCTCGAACTGCCCCTCGACGTCGAAGAGTTCGGTCGGCTGCTCGGCGATCGCATGCCGCTCCTCGGTCGAGTGGCCGGGGTCGGGGATGGTCTCGTGCTCCATCGCCGGGTGCTCCTCCTCGGCGGGGCCGTCGTCTGGCTCTTCAGCTCGAGGAGCCTCGGCGGGCTCGGGTGCCTCCTGCAGGTCGGCGATGTTGGGAGCGCGCCGTTCGCCCGGCTCGTCCGTCTGCTCCCCCGCCCCGACCTCCGGAGCGATCAAGAACTCGGTCGGCGCCTCGGCAAACGGATCCGGCTCATCGGGCCGCTGCGGAGGCCCAAAAGCCTCGTCCTCAAGCTTTTTAAGCTCGGAGTCATCCGCGCCATGGGCGCGCTTCAGTTCGAGGTGCTCTCGGATTGCGTCGTCGAGGATGCTCATGGCGATTCCGTGAGGCTGCCAAAGACTATGCGGTTATCCTTGCGCTTGCGGGCCAATGGGATCAACTTCCCAGCCACGCACGTGGGGCTATAGCTCAGCTGGCAGAGCGCCTGGATCGCACCCAGGAGGTCGGCGGTTCGAATCCGCCTAGCTCCATCGCTTGTTGTCCCTGCACGTGGGCATCTTCGCTTTTTCAAGCCATTTCCAACCGCCACCGATTTCGCGCTCCATTTCGGGCACTAGTGCCCGAAATCGCGGCGATACGAAGGGATTACCGGCGATTGCCGTCGATTCCGCCTCGCTTTCGAGCGGGGCCGGAGCTACGGTCGGCCGGACTACATAAGTAAGTGCCCCGGCGGCGCGACAACGCCCCGGGGCCGGCACCGAAGCCTTCACTTCGATGCAACGGGGAACGGTACTCCCGCTCGCCCCCACCGGGGCAGCATCGGGGCCTGCTCCGGTGCCCTTACCCGACAGGAGGGGCGCCGTGCCCGCCACCACGATCACCATCAAACGCGACCAGCGCAACGGGCTCTACGAGCTGGTCCGCAATCACCTCGGCTCGGTTGGCGACCTCTGGACCGCGCTCGAGCACGACAAGGACTTCGCCACCGCCGAGCGGCTTGGGCTGGAGTTCGGTGAAGACATCGAATTGCTGAGGGACATCGGCTGGGGCAAGGACGACCCCCGCCCGGAATTCGAACTCAGGATGCCCGAGCACGACCTGATGGAACTGCTCCAGCGCCTTCAGGGTGAAGCCGGGATGCTCCTCGGCGGCTGGGCCGACGAGGAGCGCGAGGACGTCGAAAGCAAGGAGCGCTTCCGGCGGGCCTATGACGCCTGCAAGAAGGTGCTGGCCGACCTCGATCCGCGGGCAGGTGATCGCTCATGAGCGCCACTGTCTCGATCGGCGCCAAGGAGCGCGACACGCTCCACTGGCTGATGGCGCGCCGGCTTTTCATCCTGGGCCAAGACCCGCCAGAGCTGGCCCTCAGCGAGGGCGTCACCCTCGATGAGCTGGGCGCGGAGTTCAGCGAAGACCTCCGGCTGATGGTGGACATCGGCTTCGAGGTTGAGGACGACAGAGAGGCGGTCGACCTCACCATGCCAGTCACAAGCCTGGTCAAGACGATCAGGCGCCTCCGACGGGATGCCCGCCGCGCCCCGACCGAACCGCCGCGCGAGCACGAGCAAGGCGACGACGCGGGGTGCTGGCAGCGCTTCCGAGAAGCTGTCGACGTCTGCGACGAGGTGCTCGAACTCCTCGATTCGCCTTCCCGCAACGGGGCTGCGGAGGTGGGCGCCGCCGAGTGCTCCGCGACGGGGGTCGCCTTCGAGCTGTCGCCGGTCAGCCCGCCCGCGATCATCATTCTCGCCGCCGTCGAGCGCGCCGCCCGCCACGAGCGCTCCGATGAGGTGAGCACGGCGACCGTGGTCGAGCACCTCGGGTTCGAGTCGACGCCACAGACGAATCGCCTGCTGCATCTTCGACTCGATGGATTGCGAGATGCAGGCTCCCTGACGCGCGTTGGAAGGGGTGGCGCCGATACCTGGCTCCTCACCTCCGAGGGCCGAGAGGAGCTGAACCGCCTCTATGAGGCAGAGGAGGTGGGCGAGCTACCGGAGGCGCCTCAGCACCGTGCCTGGCGAGAGGCGCGCGTGGAGGCTGCTGTGCGGCTGGAGAGGTTCAAATTGGAGATGGCGGAGATGCTGGAGGAAGCGACTGCGCTTCTCGATCAGCCTCACCCGCCGCACTCATCGGAGTGGATCGCGATGAGCCAGCGCCTTTCCCCCGCCGCCTGGCGAGTGGGCTCAGCCACCCACTGCCTCTACGAGTGGGTTGAGCCCGACGACGACTTCCCGGACGTGGATGAAGCCCCCGGGCCTAGGCCCGGACGCCGCGCGATCTCTGCGTGGGACCAAGCCAGCGAGTCAGGAGGATCAGCATGAGCGAGAAGAAACCGCAGAAGAAACGTGCCGCCAAAAGCTCCGCGAAACCGGCGGCGAAGGGAGCGAAACAGAAGCGGCTCGGGCCGCGTGGGCTGGACAAGCTCGTCCTCGGCTTCATGCGCCGCCACAAGAAAGACGCGCCTCACACCCCCAGCGCAATCGCCAAGGGGATCAAACGCTCCTCGGGCGCGGTGGCCAACTGCCTCGGTCGCCAGGAGAAGGAGAAGAACGTGCGGCTGGTCAATCCCAAGCCCCGCCAATACGAGCTGGTGGAGAAAAGGAGGGGATGAGCACCGCCTCGTTCGCCCACCGGAAGCGCGAGACCTCGGGGGCCGGGTCGCAGGCCATAGGAGCGTGCGGTTTTCTCAAGAGAGAAGCCCCGCTCACTGGCCCGGCTCCCGAGGTCTCGCGCCCCGGACAGTGGGCGGCGCTGTGGTTGGTCGAGCGCCGGACCGCAGGCCACCGGGAGCGGGAGGCAGTTGTCCCACCGAGGCAGTCTCCCGCGACCGTCTCCGGCCCTCGACCAACCACAGCGCTGACGTCTCCGGCCGCGGTGGAAAAGCTCCTCGCGTCTATGGCCTCAAAGGGGCCTAGCGCGATGAGCAGGCAGGGCATTAGACCGGAGGGCAACCAGCCCGGCGCCGTGGCTCACGGTCACGCCGCGGGGTGCCGGCCACAGAGAGATTCCCTCCGGTCGAAGCCCCGTCGCGGCTCCCGCGATCGGCAGCCTCCGCTCCTGCGGCTGTTCGTCGCCTCGACCTGCCGGCGGCGCTAAGGCTTGGCGTAGACGCCTGGGGGCGGGAGGCGCTCGCCGATCCCGCCCTTCGCCGAACCACTGCCCCGGGCCTGCGCGTGACGCTCGCCTTCCTCGGCCACCGTCCGGAGACGGAGGTTCCTCGTCTCAGGGCAACGGTCCGGCGGGCTTGTGACGGCGCCCCGGCGCCGTTGATCGAGCTTGGGGCTCCCGAGCCAAAGCCCCATCGGGGCAGGCCCCGTCTGTTTCTTTTACCAGCTGACTCACCCGAGACGGAGATCCTCTACATCAACCTGCGCACCGCGCTGGTGGACCGCGGCCCCTACGAGACTGCAGGGCGCCGCCCGTACTGGCCCCATTTAACGGTGGCTCGAGTTCGGCCCGAGGGCCGCGGGTGGCGGCGTCCTCGCCTCGTCCAGCGTCAGCCCTCTGGGCCGTTGCCGGCTTCATTACTGGCGCCCTTCCGCGGCGTAAGCGTGGGCCTCTACCGATCCGAGCTTCATCCCGACGGGGTCCGACACGAACTGCTCGAAAGGGTGGACCTCGCCGGCAAGGCCGGTTAGAGGCCCCAGATCGGGGCGGACGCAACCCGCTTTCCCGACAGGGCCATGTGCGGCGCAGACAGCCGGACCGATTTCCTCCCTTAGGACCAGGGCTCGGACCGGCCTCGGTTCCCCACACGTCGCCGGACACAGCCCCTCAGATTTTCAGTCCCCGCCGCGCCCCGGGATGACTACTCGGCTACGACAAACGTGAGATCTTCCCCTCCGGTTGCGACCAGCTGACCTGCTTGACTCGAGCGCCATGCAAACGCCAGGCGGAAACGAGCCAAATGATGACCTAGAGGGTTTGCCAGCCAACTTTCGGCGTTCACTTGAGCTTGGTGCGAAGGTAATCGGTTCGCTTGGCAAGGGCGCCGACCTTGAGCATGAGATCGCTTCACGGCGAAAGGCACTACGAGACGTCCTTGATTCCCACGATGCGGTCCATCTGATGGGCCAGTTGTGCATGGCAGAGTCGTTTATCGACCCGAACACCTATGCGGAGAGCGAGCACCCAGGATCGGCCTACGTGATCGAGATGGTGGCCGCCGAGCTGCTGAGGAGAGGCGATCGGGCTGGCTCACGCGAGGCCAGCGCAATCGACGCAAATGTGCTCGGCCCGATTCGAGACTTGGCGGCCGAAGCAGCGATCCTTGAGTCCCTCCGGCGGCAAATAAATGCTGGCTTCTGGGATGGTCCCGAAGGCGCCGCTCGCGGACGCGCCGCAGCCCATCACCTCTATCTGCGAAATCCGGGTTGGTGGTGGCAAGAGCACGAGACGCTGCGTGGCCTCTTCGGCGAAGAGCGCTTCGCGTCCCGCCACCGCGAGAAGCTCGGATTCGATTGTGAGGCGGCAATACGGATCTCCGATGCTGTTCCTGACCTCACCCGCGACCAACTACGGAATTGGATGGAGTCGGCTCGTGACGACTCACGAGACTTCGCTGCCGGGCACCCAGCCTACGATTGGGCGGAGGAGGTTTTCGACGGCAAATGGAAGTTGGACCCGACCAACGCGGCGAGGTTCATACCGGTTGTTTGGGCGCTAAACAATGTCGGGGATGCATGCCTGCTTTCTCCGTCGGGGGTGGCCGCAGCCGCAGGTATCGAGATCGAGGTTGCCGCTGCCTATCTCGATCGAATGTCGCTTCCGTTTGACCAAGGCGAGGACGACTGGTTCGCGCTCGCAGAGACGGCGCGGTGGCGTCCTTACATCAAGGTCACCGACGACGCCTACCTTCTCACCATCCCGGGCGCAGACCTCTGGGCGTTGCGCGGCGCATTCGAGGGTGTGTTGAAGGAGGACTCTGGCTACCGAGGCCATCGGGGTCGCTGGCTGGAGCGCCGTGCCGCCGAGATTCTTGCGCCGGTCCTGAAGCCTGACGAGCTGCATCACTCAGTGCGTTTTCATGACTCGGATCGTCAGGGTGAGATCGATGTGTTGTTGCGGTGCGGCTCTACGGCTGTTCTCATCGAGGCCAAGAGCGCCACCATGCGGCCCGGTGCGAGGCGCGGAGGGGCAGCGCTCCTCAAGCACCTACGGGAAAACCTGACGAAGGCAGCAGATCAGGGCAAGCGGGCGAAGGACGCGCTGTTCGGATCGATCCCGCTCACCGACCCAAAGGGGACCGAGGTCAAGCTGACGGAGCGGATTACCGAGGTTCAGACCATCATGGTGACCCTGGACGATCTTTCGTCCGTGGCGCCGGTGCTGTGGGAACTTGAGGGCACCCGGACGCTGCCAGATGACGCCACTGCGCCGTGGGTCGTCACTCTGCACGAGCTTGAGCAGGTAGCCGCAACGACGCAGTGGCCGGTCCAGTTCATCCACTTCCTGCGCCGGCGCTCCCGCCTCAATGAGTTTGGCCGTTTCGTGGCGAGTGATGAGCTGGACTGGTGGATGCATTACTTGACACTCGGCCTCTACTTTGAGGAGGAGACTGGAGAGGAGCGGGTTCGATACACGTCGCTGACCGATCCCCTCGACCAATGGGTTCTCTACGAGCAGGGCATCCGATCAGAGCCTGCGCCGAAGCCGGAGATGAAGGTGCCTCCCGGCTCGGCTCAGTTCCTCGATCTTCTTTGCTCAGAGCGACCCACCGCTTGGGTTCAGGCTGGCTGCGCTCTGCTCGACGCGAGCAGTGATGCGCAGGCGGAATTCTGGAAGGCGCTCAAGAAATTGCGCAAGCGAGCGCGCAAACGAAAGCGGGTTCAGCGAGTGGCGCTCAGCTTCAAAGAGCCCACGCCGCTGCTCTTCTGTGCGATCGCATCCGTGGGGGACTCGGGGAATGTCCTTCTCGAATCGGTGAAAGCTCAGGTTGGCGAACGCTTTGAGGAACTCGGCGCACAGCGGACCTTGGCAATCGGAAGCGCGGTTTCAAGTAAGCGTCCTTACGATGCTCTCGTCGTTATTGATCGCCCTCGAGCGTAGGAGGACGGCCTTCGTCTGTCCTGGCCCCTCGGCTACTCGGCGCTCATCACCTAAGACGGGCGTGGGCCTCCACTCAGCTCCTCCCCTGGGCAATGTTTTCGAGTGCCCACAGCAGCGCGTCGCCGACGGCCGAGGTTCGCCGCCCGTCGCTGGTTACCCACTCGTGCCCCTCGGCCCGAACCCCTCCTCGCCGCATCAGCTCGTGGAGGAGTCCGGCATCGACGGTGGCCATCCCGGCGCCGATGGCGCCGGGACTCGGCCGAAGCTCTGCGGGGTCGAGTCGGACGGTGCCGAGCCATTCGGCAACCGCCCGTTCCGAGTGCGGGCCGGTGAGGATGATCCGGCGCCTGCCTAGATCGAAACTGCCGACAGCGGTCAGGGCGTCGCGCGAAACGACTCGCCGGGCCACGGTCGGGTAGCGCTCGACCAGCCGCCCCGCCGCCTGGGTCGCGCGGTCGGCGAGGGTGCGGACGTTCTCGTGGTCGTAGATCGTGCCCTCGAAGTAGACCGTCATCTCCTGGGAGCCGAACCGCGGGCGGCCGACGATCGCCGAGCCGCGGACGATGTCGGCGGTGGCCGGGTCGCCACCGGTGGGCAGGTAGAGGACTATCTCGCGTGCCGTAGCCATCTAGACCTCGTCGTTCAGCTCCCGCGCCTCGGCGATCAGCTCGTCAGCCATCGCCGCCAGTCCTCGCGGGTGGTCGCGTTCAAGACTTCGTTGATGTAGCCGGGGAGGCTCTCGGCGACGACCGAGGGATGGAGGCGGCCAGCGACGACGTGCTCGAAGAGGAGGTCGTTGACCGGGTCGGCAACGGCGTCGTCCTCCAGCGTGCGTCTGAGGAAGACGCGCAGCAGGCCAGCGTCGATCTTCTCGCCGCCCTCGGTAACGCGCTGCGGCCGGGGGACGGTCGCGGGGTTCGGGCGCCGCCGATCCCTACACCGTCCTCGGCCTCGGAACCTCTCGCGGAAGCTAGCGGCCATGATCCCGCCGCCTCTCTTCTTCGCCGTCGACAAAGGCGCTCGCCCAGCCCGCGGTCGGGTCAAGCCACTCCGGCGCCCAGCGGCAGAAGACATGCCGGGCCAGCGGGCTCTTGAATTCCTGATGGCGCAGGGCGTAGTGCCAATGGCCGCCGAGCCACATCAAGGCACCCATCGCGATCAGCAGCGCCGCGCTCAGGCCGGGGTTGGCCGTCATGCCCGCTGCGCCCACAAGGAAGAGAGTCAACCCGCCAAGGCGCAGGCTCACTCCTCCGAGCACCCAAAAGACGAGCAGGCCGACGCCGATGCAAAGGACATAGTCGGTCGGGCTCATTTCGCCACCTCCTGTTGTTGGCGTTCAGTTCTCATGCCGCAATTGCCTCCCGCTCGCGGTCGGCTCCCGACCCCTGGGCTGCGACGGCGCGAAGGCGCCTGCGCTCGGTCGCGCCGAGCCGCTTGAGCCCCGGGGCGGCCAGCTCCCAAACGCCGCGCGGCGAGTCTGGCTTCAGGCAGCCCGCCCGCATGAGCTTCGAGCGTGCCTTGTCGAACCGGGCCTCCCAGCGCGGTTCCCCCGAGGGGAGAATCTCGCGGTCGAGATCGGAGAGCCGGCTCTCGACGGCATCGAGCACTGCCGCCCGTATCTCCCGCCGCCGCGCCAGCCCATCGCGTTCTGCCAGCGCCCGCAGGATCGGCAGCTCATAAGCCGCGCAGTCGAGGAGCCGCGGCGGCTCCGGCGGGTAGGTGACGGCGGCGACCCGGTCGCCGTTGACGAGCGCCTTCAGCCGCGACCGCTCACCGGGCTCGCGGCTCATCATGTGGCTGTAGACGCGCAGGGTGAAGGCCGGGTCACTGTGGCCCAGCTGCTTCATCACTGAGATCGGGTCCTCGCCACAGGCGATCAAAACCGAGGCGAAGGTGTGGCGCAGCTTGTGAGGCGTGAGGCCCTTCGGCAGCGGCACCCGGCCGCGTTCTCCGAGCAGCTCGTTGGCGCGCTCGACAACCTTGGCCAGCACCCGCTCGCGGATGTTGTCCTTGTCGCGGCGCCCGCCGGTGGCGGTTGGGAAGACGAGGTCATCGGGGCCGCAGCGATATGCCGATGCCTTGTGTGCGGCGAGGACGTCGCGGAGGATCGGCAGCATCTTGATCTCGCGCAGGCCCGCCTGGGTCTTCGAGCGCCCGATGAAGAGCCGGCCGCTGGCGAGGTCGACATCGCGCCAGCGCATGTAGCCGACCTCTAGCGCCCGCGGCCCGGAGAAGACGAGGGTCGCAACGACGGCCTTCCGATCGGTGAGGGTAAACCGCAGATCCCGATCCAGCTCTTCGGCGGCGTCGATCAGCGCTTCGATCTGCTCGGCGGTATCGAGGTGGATCGGCGGCTTGTGCGCCTCCTTCAGCCGGCGCCGCTTCCCGGCGGCCGGGTTCTCGGGGATGAGCTTGTATTCGAGAGCGACCGAGAGGACCCACTGCAGGGTGTCGATCGTGTGGTTGATTGAGGTGGCCGAGAGCGGCCGCAGGATCTGATCCCGGTCGTCGCGCAGCGGCTTTCGCCGGTCGATCGCCCGCTGGCGCTTCTCGCCTTCCTGCACCTTGTGGTGGCGGTAGGCATCGACCGCCTGCACGTCGATGTCGACCAGCGGCCAGTCGCCGAAGTAGAGGAGCAGGTGCCCGAGCCCCCATTTCAAGAAGCTGTGGTGGTTCTCGCTGACCTGGCCCTTACGCGAGGCGACGAGCTGGCGGCCGAAAGGACCGAAGATCGTCGTGGCACTGCCGTCGTCGGCCTCGTCCTCGGCTTCGGCGCGGGGCTTCTTCTTCTTCGGCGAGACCCAGATGCCGCGGCGAACGTCGGCGAGGATGTTTTCCAGCTCTTCCTCGGCGCGCTTGTAGGTCCAGCCGTCGCGCTCGGAGCCGAGAGTCAGATATTCGCGCTCGCCGTAGGCCCAGAAGCGCAGGGCATAGCCGCGACCGTTTTTCCAGTTTCGCTCCAGCACCCTGCCTTTTGACCTGGCTGCCATCAACGTCCTCCTCGCGTTTCCGGCAGCGTTCGGAGGACTGGCGTGAGGGCCTGGTGGGGCTAGGCTTCTCACTGCGCCGGAGGTCCTCCTTCGGCGCCGGGCCGGGGGGCGTTCGTGCGTCGCCCCGGCCGCTTTTTTGATTGCCGACCGACCATAGCTCTGGTGCGCGGGGAAAGCGAGTTGGTTCCGCAATCGCCGCTAATCGCCGGCAATCGCTGCGTATCCGGGCGCCCTCGGGGCTCGCCAAGTTGCCCGGCGACGTCGTCGGGATCGAAGCGAAGGCGGGGCCGGCTGCCAGTGCCCAGGCGCCGGGCGCCAAGGCGCTCGGCGTGGTCATAGACCCAGCGGCGGCTCACCCCCCACCAGCGCGAGACCTCCTCGGCCGAGAGCAGTTGCTTTCGCGGCCGCTCATCCTCGGCGCCACCGCCGAGGAGGTCCGCGAGGCGACGCGCGATCGCCTCGACCGACTCGGGGTCGAGGTGGACTTCGCCGGCAACCCTGGCCGTCTCCTCGTTCACCGCCGTCTCCCTAAAGGGCCGTTGCGGCACACCTTCGGCTTGGGGTTGTCCTCGGGCGAGTGGTGGGCGATGCGGGCAGCGGCGATCTCCATATAGGCGGGCTCGAGCTCGATGCCGACGAAGCGCCGCCCCTCCAGCACCGCCGCCGCCCCGGTCGACCCCGAGCCGGTGGTCGGATCGAGCACCACGCCGCCGGGCGGACAGAGCAACCGCACAAGCCAGCGCATCAGCGCCAGCGGCTTCACGGTCGGGTGGAAGTTGCGGGCATCGCCACTCGTCCCGGCGTTCGGGAAGAGATCCAGGGCGCGGCGGGGCAGGCGCTCGCAGCCGGCGTCACGCTCGGCCCGGCTCGCCTTCGGGCAGTAGAGAAACCGGCTGGAGGTTAGCCGCGAGCGGCCTTCGCCGACGCAGGCATCGGCGGCGGCCACGGCACAGCCCGGCGCGCAGCTCTCCTCCTCGCAGTCGGGATCGTGGCCGACGAGGACGTTCGCCGGATGGCGCCCCTCGACCCGGCAGCTCTCGGTCATGAGCGCGCCGGTGCCGTGGCGTTCGATCGTCTGCTCGGTCGTCCCGTCCAGCTCGCGGCGGGCGAGGACGATCGGCTCAAAGGCGGGCTTTAGCGTCGTCGCCCGCCCGCCCGGATAGCGCCGCGACTTCGACATCCCCTCCGCGTAGAGCCACATCAGCGTGTCGCGGATCTCCAGGCCGCCGTCTTCGATGCCGCAGGCGAGCCGGTGAAAGGTACGCGGCGAGCCGAAGGCGGCGAGGAAGCCGCCGGGCTTCAGCACCCGCCGACACTCCTCCGCCCAGATGCGAGACCACGCCTCGAACGCCTCGTTCGGGGTGAGCCGGTCGTGCCCGGCCCGCGCCGCAGCCTCCCGGATCGCCGAGCCATCCCAGCGCTGCTGCTGGAAGCCGATTCCGTAGGGCGGATCGGTGACGATCGCATCGACGCTCTCGGGCTCAAGCTCGCCGAGCATCTCCAGGCAGTCACCTTCGAGCAGGCGGACGTCCGAGCGGGCCGAACCTTTGCCGGTGCAGCCGCGCGAGCGTTTGCCCTTGCGCTTCGCGGCGGCCACTAGCCCTCCCCCTCCCCGGGCTCGGCCACGAGCCAGTCGACGGGGACCTCGGGGTCGCGAGCGTCGGTGAAGATCGGCTCGAACGGCCCGCGCTCGGCGAGATCCTCCGCCAAGCAGAGCCGAACCGAAAGCTCGGGGGCCTCGGCGAAATGCGGGTTGCTTTGAAGCAGCGCCACCGCGGTGTCGCGGCGCCGCCGAAGCGCTGCCGGGCTCGCCCCGGTCAAGACGCAGAGGACCGACGGGAAGCCCGGGTACTGAGCCCGCCACAGCGGCTCGCCGCGTTTCCCCTCGGCGCGCAGGAGGCGCCCGTAGCGGGCAAGCTCGGCCGCCAGACGGTCGACGGAGAGGGTCGCGCGGTCTAGCTCGAGGAACCGCTGCTCGACCACCACCTCGGACTCGGTCAGCCGCACATAAGTAAGGACGGCGTCGGCGAAGACCGTCCCCGCCCGGCGTCCCCGCCCGAGCCGGTGGGGAACCTCGTGGTGCCAGGAGAGGGGGCCGAACTCATCGCAGCGCTCGCGGGCGCTCTGGAGGAAGGCGATGGCCGAGTCGTTGACCGCGAGCGTGTGTCGCTGGAGCGGCCCGGCCGCTGCCTCCGCGTCGAGCAGCCTCGGCATCGACTCCAAGAGCCCCGCCTCCACCGCCACCCGCGCGCCGCGCTCGGTCGCGTACCAAAGGCGTCGCGGAGCGCCTGGAGCGCCGAAGCTCGGGACGTAGGCGACGAGTCCCGCCTCGCCGAGGCGCGCCATCACCGACTGCACCCAGCGCAAGCTGCGCCCCGGGAAGTGGATCGTGCCGAGCTGCGGCGTCGAGAGCACCCGGTGCTGGGCCAGCGAGGCGGCGATCTCCCCGCTCGCCACCGGCACGGTGAGTTTCCCGGCGCCGCTCACTCGGGCTTCCTCGCGATCCGGACCTGCCCGGAGCGTCCTGACCGGCTGCGTCCTTCGGTGTGCCCCTTGCCGCGTTTGCCGTCTCCACTTTTCAGCGCGAGGAGGATGCGGTCGTCGAGGTCGTCGAGGTGAGCCCGTACATCGCCGGCAGCGGCGTCACCGCTGTCCTCGCAAGGCGCACTCTGCCCGGTCGGCTTGTCGAAGACGTCCTCGATCCTGATCCCGCCGAGCGCGAACGGCGCGCTCAGCGAGCCCTTGTGAGTGACCTGGGCGACGAAGCGGAATCGCGGCAGGCGGGTCAGCGCTTTTGGGCTCGGCTGCCCACCCCACTCCTTCGTCACCAATCCGGCGGCATGCGAGTTGAGCGTGGAGGCGAGCAAGTGCGAGCGGTTGGTCGTCAGCGCGTTCAAGGTCGCCGGGCTCAGCCGCTCGGGGTTCTGGTTCAAGAGCACCGCCCGCAAGCCGAACTTCGCGCTCTGCTCCAGCAGCGCCGCGAGGTTGCCCGAGGCGGCGCCGTCGTAGCTCTGCACCTCGTCCAAGAAGACCCAGAAGGGGCGGCGGCGCTCGGGGGCCAGCTCCGCTCGGCCGCGAGCGGCGTGCAGGAGGTCGAAGAGCAGCAGGTTGGCGATCAGCCGGTCGCGGGTGCCGCCGGCGCCAGGGCAGGCGAGGACAATCTTGCCTTCGTCCATCGCCTCTCTGACCCGGTAGGTGCTGCGGCTCTGGCCCAACAGCGCCGTGATCGAGCTGGAGGCGCGCAGGCGGTCGACCATGTTCGTAACCGGCGTGATCGCCTCGGCGGCGAGCAGCGGGAAGCGGTCGCGCCAGAACTGTTGTTGGGCACGCGGCAGGAATGGCACCACCGCCTCGCGCCACTCCGAATCTGAGAGCAGCGTCGGGATCTGGAAGATCGTCGGCGCCAGGTCGGGGTCGAGTCGACGGGCGATCGTCGCCAGCGCCGAGGCGGCCTGGGTGGTGAGGTTGATCGCGCGGGTGGAGCGGTCCCCCCACTCAAGCGCAGAGGAGAAAGCATCGACCACCGCCTCGACCTGCGCCTCGCCGTCTCTGGCGCCCCGGCCAAACTCAAAGAGGTTCCAGCCGGGCTGAGCCGCAGGCGAGGAGCCGGGGCCGAGGTCGATCCTCACGACCCGCTCCGCGCCGTCGGCGAGGTAGGGCTCGACGCGCTCGAGGCCGTCGCCGTGGGGGTCGATGAACAGACCGCCGTGACCAGCTCTGACGAGGTGGGAGAACTGTGCGATCGCAGTCTCCGTCTTGCCATAACGCGAGCGGCCGGCGATGTAGGTGAAGAAGGTGTCGGCGGTGGACACCCCGACGATGCGCTTGCCCGTCTCCGTGGTGATCCGACCGAGTGGGATCAGGTCGGCGCGGTCCGGATCGAAGGTCGGCAGCTCCGGCGGCGGGGAGAGCAGCGCGCCGGAGCGCAGCACGTTCCGCTCGCCGCAGTGAACGGTCGGCGGCTTCAGGAAGCCGGCCAGCTCGCGCGCCGTCAGGATCGTCTTCCGAGCCGGCTTGAAGTACCCGGTCGCGAAGCGCCGATCGAAGCCACGCCGCCACAAGGGGAAGTCGGAGCCGAGGAAGGCGAGGCCGGGGATCGGCAGGCCCGCGGCCCGCAGGCGGTTGCGGTCGGCCATCGGTCGGAAGGCGGCGAGCAGGCCCGACATCGCCGCTTCGGCCCAGCCTCGCGTCGGCGCCTCGCAGCGCAGCAGGATCTGCGCCTCGAACAGCTCGCCGGAGTCGCGCAGCTTCGTGTCGACCGCCTGTACCGCTCCGCGCCGCTCGACCTGCTCGTCGGGATCGGGGCGGCTGCGGCGGCGGCCCTCTCCACCCAGCAGAGCCGACCAGTCGCTGCCCTCGCCGTGGAGCTGGCGGGCCTCACGTCGAAGGCGACGGCGCAGGCGCGTCCCGCGGAAGCCGCTGGCCGGAAGCAGGTCGATGCAGACGCTGGCGGCCTCCTCCTCGGAGCGGCGCCTGCCGATCGCGGCGCCGAAGGGCTGCAGCGGGTCGGGTTGCGGGGCAAGCCGGGCCAGCGGCTCGACGCTCGGCCGGGCCAGCACCAGCTCGGTCCGCAGCACCACCCGTTCGCTCGACTCCGCCGCGGCGGGGCCGAGCACCTCCTCGGCAGGTCGCTCCTCGACGCCCTCGAAGGTGCGGAGCGCCGTTCGCAGCGCTTCGCTCGATCGCTCGGGCACCTCCACCATGTAGACGAGGCTGTCCTCGGCGTCGCTGGCGAGCCTGATCCTGATCGCGCTCGCGCGACGGTCGACCCAACCGGCGACGCGGCGCTCGCTGTCGGCGAGCTGGGCGGCGAAGCGGAGGACGGCCTCGGGTTCGGCGTCGAACTCGTCAGCGGGAACGATCGCGACGGTACGGCGCGAGCCGAGCAGGCGGCGAGTTGCGAAGGAGCGGTGCGTAGCCAGCGCGGAGGCGATAGCGACGGTGCCGAGAGCGAGGGGCACGAGAGGGCGAGTCGAGGCAAGGAGCTGATCGACAGGGAGGTTCGATAGGAGCCTCCAGAGAGCGATCAGCAGCGCCCCGGCGAAGATCGCGAGCATCGGGCGTGGATCGGAGCGATTCGATTTCGAGGTCACGAACACACCTCGAGAGGACGCGGAGATGTCGGCAAAATCGAGCGGGCGCAATCGGCGGCCCCAAGCCGAACGAGGCGACTTCCGGGCCGTCTGATTCCGAACAGCCAGTCGAGGCCGCAGGCGAACAGCCACACGAAGTGCAGGGGGAAGCGCCGGCTAGCCACGATCCCTCCTTGGGGAAGAACCGCAGCCGCGTCGTCCTCGGGGTCGCCGCCTATCTAGAGGCGATCTCCATCCCGGTCGGCGCCAGCGGAAGCCGCGCTTGCGACCGGGGCAGTTGTTCTCCCACCGCTCAGCCATTGCGCTTCCCGTCCTTGCCGCGGAAGATCGCGATGTAGGCCCGCCCCGAGTCCCGGTAGCGACGCAAAAGTCGCGGCCAACTGGCTCGCGCCGTCTGGACCGTGTTGGCGCTAACCCGGAGGACCGCACGGTGTCCGCGGGCGCCGACGAGGTCGACCTTCAACTCGCCGCTTCGATACGGGACGTGCTGGAGCACCCGGTGGGACGCCAGCGCGCGGGCAGCGCGCCGGGCAGCGATGCTGCCCTTCTGATCCTGGGGGTCCTGCCGGCGGCGGGGTGCCGCGGGTGCCGCCCCCTCGACCGGCGTGCGTTCGAGTTCAGCAGGCGGCGGGTCGGAGGTTGACTGCGCCTTCATCGGGGCCTCGACTCTGGTGTCGGACTCATGAGCGGCGAGGACGAAGAGCGCGGCGAACCCGAGCACGATCGCGCTGGCGAGCACCACAATGGCCCGGCCGACGCGCGGGTCGAGCGGTTCCTCGAGCAGGACACGGAGGCGATCAACCATCTGCGCCGACCTCGCTCTCGGTGCTCGGCGGATGGGCGTAGCCGAAGATCGGCCCCGGCATCCCGTAGGTCAGCGCCTGCGAGGGCATGAACGGACCGGCGCGCGAGACTCGGTCGCCGAAGTTGCCGTCGATCGTCGTGATCTGCCCGCTCGGGAAGACCCGCTCGACGATGCCGATGTGGTCTGAGTCAGTCGGCCCGCTGCCGTAGAGGACGGCATCGCCGGGTGCCGGCGTCGCCGTCGGCGCCAGGACGCGGGCGCCGTTCGGATCAGCCGTGGAGAACGGCGACTCCCCCGGCGCCGCTACGCCGGGCAGACCACCGCCTTCGTGGGCTTGTGCCCATTCGTAGACGGTGCCCGAGTAGGCGTAGGTGGCAGTGCTTCCCTCCAGCGGAACGCCTGCGCGCTTCCAGACCCAGGCGACGAAGAGCGAGCACCATTCCACGCACGGCCCGTAGGGATTGCAGTTCGATCCGGGTGGCGTCTCGGGAGTGCCGAGCTGACTCTGTGCAATGCGGACGATCTCATTGCCGCTCGCCGTGGCACCCGCACTCGATCCGCAGGCCGAGCCGCCGCTCGCCGGTTCGGCGGCCGCGGCGCTAGAGGGCGGGGTGCCTTTGCCGCCGAAGCCATAGGAGACGGCCCGCGCCATCACCTCGTCGGCGTAGTTCGCAACGCCGTCTGAGCAGGCGCCGTAGTAGTTACAGGCGACCTCTCGATAGGCGGCGTAGGAGTCGCCCGCGAGCCCGAAGACCGGACGCATCATCCGGGCGGCGGTGAAGATGGCGTCGGCGGGATCGAAGGGGTCGGCGCCGCCGCCGTTCGCGTCGACCTTGTAGCGCTCCCAGATCGTCGGCCCCGGCCCCGGGCTACATGCGCTTTCGCGCACCATCCCGATCTGCATCGGGCCGCCGCAGCCCGAGGGGTTGACCTCGGCACAGGCGCCGTGGCCGCACTCCTGGTATCCGATCGAGGCGAGGAAGGCCCAATCGACGTCGAACCGCTGCCCGGCGCGCTGGTAGATGCGCAGGCGCTTGGCCGGAATCTCGCGGACCGCCGTCTTGGTCGCCGGGGCGGCGACCGCCGATCCGCCCCCTCCTATGCAGGCGATCTCCGAGCCGAGGATCGCCATCATCGTGCCGGTCACCGCCACCACCACGGCGGCAAGAGCGGCGGTGGCGATGAGCCCGAGGACCGCGCCGCCTCGACGTCGCGCCGCGCTCATCGGGGACCGCCTTTGCGGCCGCGGCGCTTGCGCTTGGGCGGAGCGGGCTCGGGGGCGGGGTCAGGCTTGCCCTGCTGCCGCGGCGCCTTCCTGCCAGCCTCAGCGCCGCGCTCGCGCTCGGCGCGCAGCTCCTCGGCGAGGCTCTCCCGCGCCTCCTGAGCGGAGGTGGTCTTGCGGACCGGCGGGCGCCCGGGTGGCTGCTTGCCCTCCCGCTGGGGAGCGCGGGCGCCTTCGTCTTCTCCTGGCCCGCCTCGCGCGGCGGGGTCTTCTTCTTGTTCGAATGGCGGGGGCGGCGAGGAACGTCTTTGGCCGCCACACCCTCGGCTGGAGGGGCTTTCGACCCGGCGGCGCTCGCACGCGCCGGAGACCCCGCGTTGCGCTGCGCGGCCTCACCGCTGCGAGCTGCCGAGCGCTGCTGCTCTTTCGGACCCGGAGCGTCGAGGCTGGGCACGCCGCCGCCGACCGGGGCGCTGTCGGAGGTGCCGAAGAGGGGTGCCCGCCGCGGTCCGCCGCTGCCGGCGCCACCGGGGCCGCCGCGACGGCCGAAGAGACCCCCGGCCCCGCCTCCGCCCGAGCGGCCCGATCGGCGCAGCGGCCGCAGCGCCCGGCTGCCCATGCGCGCACCGGCGTAGACCCCGAGCACCCGCAGCGTCCCCTCGCGCCCCGGTGCCCCCGGCCCGGTCGCGATCCCGATCAGGCTGTCGGCGAGCGTCTTTCGCTGTAGGAAGACCGCCCAGAAAAAGAGCGACTGCAGGCCGAAGGACATAAGCCAGCCGAGCTGCGCGGTCGCGGTCGCCAAGGCGCCGTTGACCGCGAGCACGATCGTCAGGATCAGCGAGTAGGCGGCCTTGCGCAGCAGGTAGCCGCCGAGCTTTTGCAGCCAGCCCTTGAAGAAGTCGTGGCCGCGGCCGGGGATCGCCGCCGCCACCAGCGCCACCGGGCTGAAGGCGAGTAGGAGCAGCAGCAGAACCTGCGCGAGGATGATCCCGATCGCGAGCGAGCCCAGGAGCAGGACGGCGCCAAGCTCGCCGACGAAGAGGACGAGCGCCAGCAGCAGCCTTTGGAACTGACCCCCCTCCTCCATCGCGTCGGTCACCGGCTTGTCGGCGACCCCGAGGCGGTAACCGGACCTGCCGGCGTCGGGGAGGTCGGAGGCGTCGCCGTCGTTCAGCGCGTCGTACTCGCGGTCCCGTTCGTCCTTCTCGGGAGCGCCGAGGCCGTAGCGCAGGAAGCGGTGCGCGTACTTGTTCGCGTTGTTGATGCAGACCTTGCCGTCGGCGGTGACCTCGGTCCCGCGCTGGAGGCGGCGCGCGAGCGCGGCGTCGCGCTCGGGGTTGCTCGACAGCGGGCGGACCGCGACCGAGGCGGGATCGGAGTCCCCTGAGCCGGTACCGGCGCGGACGCAGTGTTCGAGGCCGCCGAAGTTGAGGACGACCCAGGGCTTGAAGACGAGCAGGTCGAAGAGCTGGTTGGCCGTGTCCTCCTTCGCCTGCCGGGCACTCGAAGGGCTGCCGTGGGAGGAGATCGACAGGAACGCCCCCGACATCTGGTTCGTCCACTTCGAGACGCTGCCGATCGTCGTCCCCGGCTGGGCGACGAAGAAGAGCGCGAGGACGACGTAGATCAGGCTGAGCCCGAGGGCGCCGGCCGTCTCGGAGTAGCGGCGCTGCACGAGCGCCTTCCACATCGCCCAGATGCCGGCGACCGCGATCGCGAGGACCAGCCAGGGCGCGCCGAAGACGTCGGAGTAAATGGCGTGGATTGCCTGGGAGACCGGCGCCAGCGCCCCCTCCCCGCCGGTGGCCTGCGATCCGTTTACGAGGTCGAGGCTGAAGGCGAAGCCAAAGAGGGTGATCAGCAGGTTCGCCAGGAAGTTCGTCGCCAGCCAGATCAACGAGGCGAAGAACCAGGCGATCATCGCCGGCACCCCGGAGACGTCGACGCCGCCGGTCAGCGACGCCTCGACCGCGTCGAAGTGCTGGTCGAGCGAGTAGTTGGTCAGCGGGTAGCGGCCGGCGATGCCGCCGTCCCCCAGCTGCGGCGAGGGCCCGACGTTGCCCCAGACGTCACTGGCCGCGCCCGCGAGCGGGTGCGAGCAGAGCACGAGCAGCGCCGCGAGGAGAAGGGCCGGGATGAGAACCCGGCCCAGGCGCCCCCTCTTCGCCAAGGCCCTCATGCGCTCGCCGCCTTCGGCGTGGTGTCGAGCGCGGCCAGCAGCTCGGGGAACACGAGGTCGAACTGCACCTCGCCGACGCGGCCGTCGAGGTCCCGCATCAGGCAGAGGCCCTGGCGGTATTCGGTCAACCGCGAGCGCAGCGCCGGCTCCTCGGGGTCGAGGCCCAACATGCGCAGCGCGCGTTCGGCCTCGAGCAACGAGTCCTGGCCGAAGATGAAGAAGACCCCGACCAGCTCGGAGAGGTCGCCGAGGTCCGCGAGCCGCTGGGTGGCCAGCAGGATCGTCGCGTTCATCGAGCGGGCGAGGCGCAGAAGCCGGTTCAGCAGCAGCCGGCCCTGCGTCGACGCCAATAGAAACCACGCCTCGTCCAGCAGCACGATCTTGTGTCGTTGGCGGTTGCTGCTGACGAGGCGCAGAGCTTTTGCCGCGACCAGAGCGAGCGTCGCCACGGAGACGCGCTCGGCGCGGGTGTAGGTCTCGCGGGAGGCACCGGGGTCGGGCAGCGAGAGCCCCGGCGTGCGGATCGTGATTACCGAGCGCTCGCCGGCCATCACGCGGCCTCCCCGATCGGCGCGAAGCCCAGCCGCGCCAATCCGAAGTCCGACAGAACCTCAAGCGCCTCGCCGGCCTCTCGGGCAGCGGCGGAGTCGCCGTCGCGCAGCCGCGCGATCACGTAGAGCAGGCTCTGCTCGCCGGCTCGGACCGTGTCGCGGACGGCGCGGTCGATCGCGACCTCCCACGAGGAAGGCGGGTCGCGCAGCAGCTCGATCAGGTAGCTGGAGGCAAGTTCCTCGCGCAGCTCCGGCAACCCGATTACGAGCGGGTCGAGCTTGCCCTGGTTGCTCGGATGCCCGGAGAGCTCGACAACCTCGACCTCGCCCTCCAGCTCGGGGACACCCTCCAGGTTGTGGTCAGGCTTGGGGTCGAAGGTGACGACCAGCGAGCCGCGAGCGGCGCCGCCGTAGGCGATCGCCTCGCCGCCGACCGTCTTGCCGCTGCCGGGCGTGCCGGCGAGCAGAACACCGGGCGGGCGCGCCGTCCGTGGCGCCTCGGTCGGGTCGAAGCGGACCGGCCGCCCGGCGGCCGAGGGCACGTAGCCGAGATAGATGCCGTCGGGCGAGCCGACCTGGGTGCTCGCCAGCGGGACGGTCGCGCCAAACTGCTCCACCGTCATCTGCTGGACGTAGTCGCCGACGGCGCCGCCTCCTGGCTGCGGGAGGTGGTCGGCGAAGAGCGCATGCTGGAGGCCGCGCGGGCGATGCAGGGCGACGTCGCCGAAGCGCTCGCGCAGCGTCGTCACCCGCCGCTCCAGCTCGGCGCGCCCGGCCGCGCCGAGTGCCAGCGAGATCGAGGCCCGCAGCATCGGCGGGTGCGCCGAGGACTGCAGGATCGCCTCGTACTCGCGGGCGAGTTCGCGGTCCTCCTCGGCGAGCAGGCCCGGCCCGCTGAGCCCTTCGAGCTGCTCGCGGTAGGCGTGCTCGACGTCGAGGATGCGACGCCGCACCTGCCCGAGCGCCTCGCGGTTGCCGACCCATTCGGCGTGCAGGACCGCGTCGACTGGGAAGCCTGCGTCTTCGGCCGGGGAGAACAGAAGCTCGGCGGCACCCGGGAACTCGGCCTCCTCGGCGAGCGAGCCGGCGCAGAGGAAAGCCTGGTGGGAGGTCGCCTCTTCGGCCTCGACCATGAGAGCGGGCGGCTCGCCGGGGTCCTCGCTGGCCGGCGCGTTCGCGCAGCGCCAAAGATCGTGCTCCAGCGGCTCATAGGCGCACGGGCCGTTCGGCGAGACGACCACCAGCGCGTCGGGCTGCCAGTGGTTCTCGAGCTGGGGCTCGGCGACCCCGCGGCAGGCCGCCCGCCGCAGCAGCCACTGCAGCTCGCGCGTGGAGGCGCGCTGGAGGGCGATTGCCCCGCTGATCCGGTCGAAGGTGCGCTGCTCGGCCGCCGCCAGCGCCTCCAGCTCGGCGCCGGAGATCGGTCGCGGCCCGCCGACGCCGGCCAGCTCCTCGAGGCGGCGGCGCGCCCGCCCGAAGGAGCGAAGCGCGCTTGGGCCGCCCTCGGCCTCCGCCAGGGAAACGGCGACATAGACCTCGGGCAGGTGAGAACCGAGCTGGCGCAGCCGGTCGGCGTGCCCGTCCAGGTAACGGCGCCAGCGCTCGGGATTGCCGTGCTCGGCGTCGAGCAGGTCGGCCAGCTCGTGCGGGTAGCGCTCTGCCGGATAGGCACGCTGGACCCGCCACAGCGAGAAGTCGGCACCGGCGAGGTGGGCGAAGCGCTCCAGCCGGAAGAGCAGCGCCCACTTCTCGCTCGTCGGCAGGAAGGGATAGGCGGTGGTGTCGGCGCGGTAGAGCGCAGCCGCCTCCCCGCCGGGACCAATCAAGATGTTGCGCCTCGCGTAGCGCAGCGGGAAGGCGCTCACGGCCGCACCTCCAGCACCTCGCGGGCACCCAGCGCCAGGCGCTCGCGCGCTCGGCCGCCCCTCGGCCGGGCTCGCAGGCGGCGCTTGCCGAAGCCGCCACGTCGCAGCTCGACGGCGGCGGAGAAGAAGATCAGCGCCGGGCCGCGGACCTTGGCCCCCCGCAGTATCGGAGCGCGCTCGTCGGGAGCGACCCACAGCTCGCCGCCGAGCAGATGTGGGCGGCCGACTGCTGGGAGCGCCCGACCCAAGGAGCGGCGCCGGGGCGCGAGGCGGATCGCCAGCCAGGAGAGCGCGAAGCGATCAGCGCGGCGGCCGTCGGGCGTCGCCTGGGTGGCGAGGGTCGCGACCGCGGCCGGCAAGACGACGAGGCGGAGCGGCCAGTCGAGCAGACCGAGCGCCCAGCCGCCGAGGTAGGACGCGCCGAAGGCGCCCAGGGCGGAGACGGCGGCCGCGGTTCGCCCGCCGACCCGAAAGCCGGCCACAGCAGCAAGGGCTGCTGTGGCCATCGCCACCGCGGCGGAGCCCGATCCAAGGGCAAGGAGCGCCAGCAGCGTCGTGGTCGCGTAGGCGAGCCAGCGGAGCGGGATGCCGCCAGGGACCGGCAGCGCCCGTCCCTCGATCTGGTAGATCCGCCGCTCGGGGCGGAAGATCCGCTGGTAGGAGCGGATCGGCTCGCGGCCCTCGGTCACGGCAGCACCCGCTGCCCGATCGCCCTTGCTGCGTCGGCGACCTGATCGGGGCTGAAGACGAGCCAGCCGACCAGCACCGCGGCGACGAAGAAGACGGCGAGGTCGGTGAACTTCCTGTTCAGCAGGAAGACCAAGCCCATGATCGCGATCACCCCGCCGTAGATCTGCGAGGCGTAGTGGCGCAGCAGCTGTCCTATGTTGCGGCCGACGTCGTTGCCGGCGGCGAGCGCGACGGCGGGCTCCACGAGCAGCACCAGGGCCACGCCGGCAAGGAGCAAGGCGAGACGCGCTCGGCGGCTCACGAGAGCGCCCCTTCGACCCGCTCGACGTACCAGCGGCCGCCGCTGCGGGTCACCTCGAGCCGGTAGGCGAGCCCGAAGCTCGAACCGCTGACCGAGTCCCGCACCCGCGCTTCGGCGACCACGATCCGCCGCGGCCCTTCACCGCTGCCGAGCTGCTTCACGCTGGGGACGTCGGTGACCTCCAGGCCGCCGCCGGGCGACGTGACCCCGGCGCCGGGAGCCAGGAGATAGGACAGCTCCTGAGCGCTCGGCGCCGAGAGGTAGACCGGCAGGAAGCGCCGGGCGAGGTCGGCGACCTCGCCCGCGTCAGGACCGGCCAGAGGGCCGGGCGCCTCTACAGGCTCCCCGACCCCCGCCGGTCCGGCGACGAGCGCCGGCACCCCCTGGGCCGCCACCTCGCCCGCGCTGGCGCGGACGATCGGGACGGCGAGGTAGAAGGTGCGGGCGTCGCCGAGGGAGCAGGCGACCGTGACGATCGCCTCGCCCGCGCCGAGGTCAGAGATTCCCGCGACCTCGGCCTGCTCGACACCTATTCCGGTGCCCGAGAAGGACGGCACATCCACTCCCGGCGCCAGGAGCGGGGAAAGCTCTTGTGGGGAGGAGCCCGAGAGATAGGCCCTCGCGAAGCGAACCGCGAAGGCGCTCGTCGCGGGATCGCTCGCCTCCTTGCGACCCTCACCACCACGTTCGGGCGGCGATGAGGAGAGGACGCCGGAGACGCCCTCGATGAGGAGCAGGGCGACGAGCGACCACAGCACCACCCGGCCCGCCGCCCGTAGCGCTCCTCCTACGGTGCGACCATTTTCACCTCCTTGCTTCTTAGCATTTCCGACTGACACTTCTGACCACCTCCGTTGTTGGAGGCCAGCCTTTTGACTGGCTCACCACAACGGAGCGATCAGGTGCGAAAGTGGTCGTAACTGCGTGGTTACGCAGTTACGGGCAGCGCCTCGGGGGCGCCGGCCTCGGGGGCAACAGTCGTGCTCGCCTGCTCGACCATCCACCAGCCGGACCAGTCGACCAGCTCATAGAGAGCGTGGCTCCCCACCTTGCGGCGGCGCACGATGCCGGCCTGACGAAGGACGCCGAGATGCTTGGAGACATTCGGGCGCGAGGTTCCGAGCTGGCATGCCAAGCCCTGCACGCTGCTGCTGCCGGCGTTGAGGATCTCCATCAGGCGGATCCGGGTCGGGTCCGCGATCACGCGCAGCCAGGCAGACACCGACTCGATCGCCTCCGACGAGAGCGGTTGGCGGGAAGCCGGGGCCTGCCCCGTCCCGCCGGTTGCGTTGTCTACACCGTTACTCATTGGTCCTCTGAACAACAGAGCACCGCGGTAACAAAGTGGACCCCTAAATGTGTGACTGCCCGACGCCGCCGAAAAACGGCAGCCCAAAGCACCCCGGCCCGCTGGGGGCCGGGGTGCCATCGCCGGGGAAGCGAGGAGTTCGCCTTTAGCGCAGGCGGAGCGTGGTCCCGACGTAGATCAGGCTGGGATCGCCGGTACCGATGCTGTCTTCGTTCAGAGCCCAGAGGCGCGCGACCTCGCCTGCGATCTCCGCGTCGCTGGCGCCGCCCGGGAGCAGGGCGGCGGCGATGTGCCAGAGGCAGTCGCCGGACTGCACGACGTAGGAGTCCTTGCCGTCGAGGTGGCGACCGTGGTCGGCCGGGGCCGTCCCGGCAGGCTGGGGTGCCGGGGCCGACGGCGCTTCCTCCTCGGACGGTTCGCTCGCCCGGGCGGCTTCGCCAGCGGTCGCGGCCGAGGACGCCGCCTGCTCCCCAGCGGGTCGCTGCTTCGGCGCGACGATCGACTGGTTGGCGACTGGCTCGGAGGTCTTCACCTCCGGCGCCTGCTGCTGTACGGGCTCGGGTTCGGGGGCCGCGGGGGCGGGCTCCGGGGTCGCGGTCGGTGCCGAGGACGTGGTTTCAGACGGCGCCTCGGTAGCGGCGCTGGTGACTTCGCCGACTGGTGGCGCTTCCAGGTCCACTTCGGCTTCGACTTCAACCGCGCCGGTTTCTTCGTCACCGCCCGCTGCCGGCGCTTCTTCGAGCGCTTCTTCTTCGCCGCCGGGATCGAAGCCCGGATCGACCGGCACTTCCACCGGCGCCACCGTGCCTTCCCCTTCACTGTCGGCCTCGCCCCCCAGGGCGAAGCCGGGGAAGACGCTGCCGAAGACGAGCATCACGACCAGCGTTAGGGCGAGAAGTCTCCGGCCAGGAGGAGCACCTGATCGCGGGTAGAGGGAGATGGACGTCAGGTGCTTGGTGATGATGTTTGCCATCGGGCTCCTCCTCGTTCTCGAAGCTGTTGCTTTCAGTTCATGGGATCGGCGACGCAGCGGTAGCTCTTGTCGCCGCCTAGGTCTTCGGTGATGCCGACGCTGCCGTTTTCTGCGGTGACGTAGAGGACGTCGACCGCGCCAGGTTTGCTGCTGGATGGGTAGACCTCGCTGGTCAGCTCGCCGCCTGGCGCGAGCTGGATCTGCGGCTGCGCGAGCGCCACCATCAGCTCCTGGTGGGTCGGCAGGCGGCGCCCGGCCCGTTCCCGGTTGTCGGTCAGGGCGCAGTCAGAGACGGCGCTTCCATACGACCGAGGCGGACGGGCCTGAGTCTCGACGCACACGTCACCGACCGGGATCGTCGGCACGAAGGCTTGCGGGCAACTGTCGAGGAAGCGGGAGGCGGGCTGGCCGCCGAGGCGCGCGGAGTTCTGCGCGCGGGGGACTGGCCGCAGGCTCGACTCCCTGACCACCCTGCCGCCGATCGAGTTCGACTTGAACTCGTTGCCGGTCAGGCTGCGGTTCCTGATGTCAGAGCCGTCGAGTTTGGAAACCGCGTAGGCCCCGCCGGTTCCCACGGCGATGAACAGCGCCAGGGTCGCGACGACGCTGGCGTAGGTGAGGCGGTCAAGCAACGCTCTCATTTAGGTCCCTCGACTTGGGTGATTTGACCTGCCCCACCTAGCATGGCTGCCCTTTCACTCGGACAGTCAACGTCCGACTGTTGCCGGCCTCCAGCGGCCACCCGGCCTCGCCGGCAAGATGAGCCCGGAAGTCGAACTCCTGATCGCCGCAGGTGCGATCGAAGAGGTAGGGAATCTGCCAAGTGCCGTCCGTCTCGGTGTGGATCGTGCGGAACGTCTGCCATCCCGACGTGAACCGGACCTGCAGCTCCAACAGCTTCCCCGCGTCGGGGAGTGGGCGGCCCTTCACCCGGCCGCCGAAGGTGACGGAACCCCCGTTCTGCACCCGCTTCGGCTTCACCGTAAAGGTTGAGGTCCCCTTGACCAACAGGGTCGCGGTGTCCTCGATCGGCAAGATCGTCGCGGTGCCGGGATAGACGAAGCGGAAATTCTGTGAGGTGCGCGCCTCGACCGTGTAGGTGAAGCCGCCGTTGGCATCGGTCGCCACAGTCCCGACGAGCTGCTCAATTCCTTCCTTCGGGCGCGAGTAGACGAGCACCTTCTCGTCGGTCAGCGGGTGCCCCGCCGGGTTGACGAGGCGGCCGCCGAGATGCACTTTGCTCCCGAACGAGACCGTGGCGCGCGGCTCGAGGACGGTCCCGCGCACCTTGCCCTTCTTCCCCTTGCGGGGGACGCTGCGCCTCTCGACCACGCCGGCCTTCATCGCGGTCGCGATCCGCAGCGGCAGCTTCAGCCGCATCGGCTGACCATCAAGGCGGCGGTCGGTGCCCGCAAGGTTGTTCGCCTGGTCGTGGGCGGTCGCCCGCAGGTCGTAGTCGCCTGGCGGTAGGGAGGCGTCGTCAATCCGCGTCACGAGACGGTCGCCGTCCTGGGTGGTCGGCAGCACCTGCCAGCTACCGGAACCCGTGCGGCTGATCTCGATCCCGCCTCCGGCGAGCCCGGAGATGCGGTCGGTGACGAGGACGGACACCCGCGTCGGGTCCTCGACGGTCGAATTCTCGAAGCCGAGCTGCGGCGGTTCAGGGTCGAAGCGAAGGCGAACCGGCTGGGAGGCGTTATCCGCCTGCTGGTTGCCAGCGGCGTCCTCCCGCCAGAGCCGCAGCTCCCACTCGCCGGGCGATGGAACGGCGAGGTTGTCGATCGCCGCTATCCCGGCACCGGCGCGGTCGCCGTTTACGCACTCGTCGCTGCCCACGCGACAGAGGCGGTAATGGGCGGCGGTGATCCGAGCCCTATCTCCTTCGCTGACATTGGCCCAGGCGACATCGAAGTCGTTGGCGTTGCGCCAGGTCTCTCCGCCGCCGACCCCAACCGGCACTGCGCCCGGCGCGGCGTTGTCGATCCGCACCGTCACGGCCCCCGATTCAGCGCGGTTGCCGGCCGCGTCTTCGGCGACGACGGTCAGTGGCTGTGAGCCTTCGGGCGCTTCCGCGGTGTTGACCGCAATCGGTCCACCCCCATTTGGACAAGGGATTCTCTGCGAGTAGTCGCATGACCGAGCTTCGGTCCCCCGCACCCCGCCGCTGATGAGCGCAGACGCGCTCTTGACCCCGACATTGTCAGAGGCGTCGTAGCCGAAGCGTTGCGTTCCCCGTACCCACTGTCCCTGCGTGAACGCTGAGTCTTGGACCACCCCTACTGCGGGAGCGCTGCCATCGGTCACCGTTGCTTCCGCGGAGAACGTTCGGATGTAGTTCTGACCGCGCGCCGAACAGAATTGGTATTTCGGACTTCCAAGGCAGACGACGCGCTGGACGATGCGCGTGGCACCGCCGAGGTCATAGGCGCGTGGGAACGGTGCCCCGGATGATTGCGCCAGGCCGGGGCGGGGGCAGCCCCGATTGGCTCGCACATTCTTCATCGAGACCGGCGTAGTGCCGGGACGCTCGGCGAAGAGCTGCATGGCGTAGCGGCAGTCGCGGCGCTGTGCCTGGCCTGACCAGCGGAAGCGGGAAAAGGTCGTCCCCGGCGGGGCATTGAGGATGAACCCAGACTGCGCCCCTTGCTCCACGCGACCGGCACGAGGGACGTTCGCCGTGACAAGACCTCGGAGCCCACTTCCGCGTGGATCGCATGCCCGCCGCCACTTCATCCCCCGGGTGGCGAAGTTTTCGAAGGCCGCGCTGACGTAGCCGGCCTCGTCGGCCTGGCAGGCGTAGATCGTGTACTCGCCAGCGCTCGCCGGGTGGGGGGCCGTGAGCCCGACGGCGAGCATGATCGCGGCGACGATGGCGACGAGTCCGGAGACGCGGGCAGGGCGGAGATCGGGGTGTAGAGCGACTTGCATCATGGGCCTCCAAACTGCGGACCGGGCTGGGCGGGTGCCGGTGCCGATTGCGTGCTTTCGACTGGCGCCGCTTCCGACGCTTCATAGGTTTCTTCCGTTCCACCTTCGCTCGACGCATAGGCCGGCGAGACGGGCTCGAAGCTGTCCTCGGGCGGCGGCGGTTCGGCCTTCGGCTTCGGCTTCGGATCGGGTTCCTGTTCGGCCGTCGGCGTCGGTTCCGGGGCGGGTGCTTCTTCGGTTTCCGTCGGTTCCACCGGCGTGTAGGTCGGCCCCGTCGATTCGGGTTCCGGTGAAGGAGCAGGCGGTTCGGGCTCACTCTCCGGAGCGGACGCAATCAGCCCGCGAGCGGCACCGAGTGGATTGACCCCCTGCTGGACGCAGTAGGTCGCGCCGCCACCAATCGCGAGGATGCAAGTGGCGAGCGCGGTGGCGACGGTGCCGGGACGAGTGACCGCGAGAGGGGTCGGATCGACGGCGCGGTAGTAGCCGGCGGCGACCTGCTGCTTTGCCTGGGCGCCGCCGTCAACGATGTGCTGCTTGATCGAAGACAGGCCCTCCGCGGACTTGTGAAGGACGCGCTCTACGAGTCCCGGGCTCGCACCTTCGGCGGCGGGGACCGGCAGGATCGCGCCGGCCTTCTCCCGCCAGGCGATCAGCCGCTCACTAAAGATCTCGCAGCACCCACAGCGGGCCAGGTGCTCGCGGGCATGGGCCTCCTCCGCCGCGGTCGCGAGTCCGCAGACCGAGCGCAACACCAGCGGCTCGCCGTGGCGGCAACCACCACCGGCGAGACGGGCGACGGCAGACCGAGCGGCGTCCATCACCTCGAGCAGCTCCCGCTTGACGACGCGATCACTGAGGCCGAGGCGCTCGGCGATCTGCGGGCGCTTGTAGCCGGCGCCGTAGAGCGCGAGGATCTCTCGCCCGCGGTCGGGAAGCGATGAGTAGACCTCCTCGACCAGCTCCGCGAGGTCGGCATCGTCCTCGCTGGAGATCAGCTCTTCCGCCGGGCCGGGCTCTTCGGCAGCGAGACCGGCCAGGCCGTCGATGCTCTTGCGGGGTTCTTCGCGCCCATGACGTTCGTCTTCGCGCTGGAGGACCCGGTGGGCGGTGGTGCGAATCCACGAGTAGATCTGGCCCGGCTCCGAGATCCCCTCGGCGTGCTCCAGAAAGCGCTTGCAAGCCGTCTGGATCGCGTCGGCGACCTCCTCCATCGAGCAATCTGGATGCCAGGAGGCCAGTTGCGCTCGAAGCGCGCGGCCCCGCTCGCCGCGGACCATGTCCTGAAGTGGGACTTCCGCGCCGGCTGAGGCGATAGTCGAAGAGTGAGCTTCCATCTCTTCAACAGAGCAGCGAGGCGAGAAAGTGGTCCCCCCTCTCGCTGGCGCTTTAGTTCTCACGCTGCCCTCCGGACGAGCTGTGGAGCCCGACTGACTGCGTGGCTCCGCCTACCAGAAGAGGGATTTACCCACTTCTGACGACTTTAATCGGAAGGTTTTAAGCAGCGATGATCTTCTTGCGCGGAGGGCAGAAGTCGACCTTCGGCTACCGGACTAGACAGAGGGCAACGACTTCGAATTCTTTGCCTGCCGCTCCACCCATGTCAGAAGCCCACCTCACCTGCCAGGCTTCTTCGGCTGGCACCGGCCCCTCGTCCACGATCCGCATGTACGGGGTGGCGGCTTCGCCCCCATTCGCCGACGAGCCGCCGGTGATTAGCTGCTCACCTCGCTTGCATTTCGCTCGTCCGCCAGCTTCCGCGTAGATGCCGTCATGGGCCACGGCGTCCCGATCTTCGATCGGGCCTGCCCTCCGAAACTCGAGCTTGCCGAGGTCACTCGCTCTCACAGATCCGGGCGCGATGTCGCGGGAGTGGACTGAGTTTCGGCCCAGCCCGTAGGCGACAACGTTGCCGCCGACCGCGAGGAAGAGCGCCAGCAACGCGACGGCCATCGCTGGCGAAGGGCGCCGTAGCTTGATCCTCATAGCTCTCCTCCTTAACCGATCAGGCATATCTGCCTAGCGAACTCGATAGAGGACACAGATTGTTCCAGTACGGGCTGCTGTCCGCATCTCACGACGATCTTCTCGCGCAGTCAGATAGTCGGCCCCGATGGGGTCAACGCAAAGAATCGTTTTTCTAGGAAGTGGGATGGATCGGCGATGAACAAACCCGGCCAGAGCTTCCTTGTCTACTTCGGTGCGTTCGGCACCGCCTGGACCCTGTTGCGTGACTTCGGCCTTGAAGCCGAGGTGGCCCTGATCGTCAGCGTCTTCCTGATCGGCGTCCTGATTGGCCTACGCCTGGCGGTAATCCTCAACCGGCGATCCCCGAATGCGGTTTCCTCTACGCCGCCGCCTGAAGTGTCGGCTGCGATCCGATCTCGACAACGACGTCGAGCTCGTTGACCCATTTGCGGGCTCTGGAACGCTTGTTAAACGCCTCGGCGTGCGCCCGTCGAGTGGACCCTTTAGCGACGGCGCGATCGTAAGTCGGATCGATGAGACGAGAGAGGGGCGAGAAGACGTCGTCGGCGACCTCGGGCTCTGAGCCCGGCCGGTGCATCCACTCCTTCTCTGCCTGGGCGACCGTAAAGGCGTTTAGCTCCGCTGCTGCCCGGGTCTTCATCGCCACCCCGACCTCGTCGCTGCGGTCAATCCAGTTCATCAGGATCGCGGTGTCGGGCGCGATCGGGACGCGGATCTCCAGCATCGTCAGCGGACCCAGTCCCTGCCGCGAGAACGGCCGGGTTCGCTCGACGTTCATCGGCCACAGCACGACGGGATGATCGGAGTAGGCGAGCAACGGGCCGCCGAAGCGCACGACGTGCCAGCGCATCAGCGAGAGGATGCCGGCCACTTTCACCGCGTAGCTCAGCATCGTCATGAAGCGGCTGGTGGGACTGAGGAGAACCTCTATGACCTGACTTCGGGCGAGATCGACGTCGCCGCCGACGGCGGCCAGGTGCCTCGGCTTGAGATCGCTCGCCTTCGCCCCCTCGAGTACCGAGCGCTGTATCTCCTCGTGCTTGGCGAAGAAGGCCGGGCCGCGCATCATCTGCAAGCCGAAGAGCTGGGCCAGCGCACCCTTGCGCTCCACGGTGAACGGCTCGCCGGCGATGATCTGCCGCAGGGCCGGGGTTGCTTTGTTCTCGACGTGGGCAAGCGAAGCCTCGATGTCGTCGGTCTGGGTGCCGTGCCGGGGACGGGTTCGCCGGTAGTAAGGGCCGCGGGCGCCGACGAGCTTGCTCGATTTGACCTCGCATCCTGAGCATCCCAACTCGTGGACGGCGACCCGGCGGCCCTCCACCTCCCAGGCCCGCTGATACATCCGCGGCACGATGTGGCCGTTGTGGACCGTCGGGCAATCGGCGGCGGAGATCATCAACGCCGGCTGGTCGGGCGTGCGGGTGGCTCGGGCGTGTTGGACCCGGCGTGCGTGCTTTCGCTTCTGCTGGCGACGCTTCACAGATCGAAGATAGAAAGCCCGGCGGCGGCCCCTGCCGACAACGTGGGCCTGGCGCTAACGTCACCGCCGTGGACGAGACGTTCATCAAGACTGGAGCAGGGCCAGAAGGGCACATTTTCGTGCGCAACGAACTCGGCAGGTGGACCGCCGAGGTGCGCAGGAAAGTAGAGGGCGCCATCGCCAAGGCAACTGACGACGCCGTCCTCGAAGCTGACACGGATGCCTGGGCCGCGGGCCTCGCGGAGGAGTACCAATTCGAGCCTCCCGCCGTCGACGTCGAGGCTGCGGCTCTGCGCTCCAACGGGCGGGTCGAAGTCGACTGCACGAACGCCGCCGGCATCTCGTACACCACGTCTGAGTGGGGCAACGTCATCCGCAAGGGCTACGCATTCGAACTTCGCGTGCCGGTGAGCGGCGACACCCACCTGCTCGACACCGGCATTCCGGGCGTGGAACAACTCCCGGCAAAAGTCAGCGGCACCGAGATCTTCTGCGAATGGCACTGGCCCGACGTCAAGGGCGCCGCCGATTTCGAGCGCGAGGTCGCGAACTTCAAGAATGAGCTGAGCCGCGGCGTCGAGGCGCTGGCGACCGAGATCGCGACGGCCAACACTGCGGTCGCCAGCTTCGCGGTCGAGAAGATCGAAGCCCGCCGAGCCGCCATCCTGGCCGAGCGGGACTTCCTGGGCGGGCTGAGCATCCCCCTAGTTCGCGACGAGGAGGAGCCCCAGCCCTTCGACGCCCCGCCCCCGATCGAGCGGCTGGAGACGCCAGCGGCAAAGATCCTCTCCCCCGCAGAGGAGCCCTCGGAGCGGGAGCTGCAACCCCAGCTCGATGAGTTCTACGACCACATCCTCGACGTCATTCGCGCGGTCGGCCGCGGCTTGGAGCGCTCGCCCGGCTCCTTCGCCAGCGCCGAGGAGGAAATGCTCCGCGACCACATGCTGGTCACTCTGAATACCCATTACCGGGGCGCCACCTACGCCGAGGCATTCAACCGCGGGGGGAAACGGACATCCTGATCCGGGTCTACGACCGCAACGCCTTCATCGGCGAGTGCAAGTGGTGGGCCGGGCCGAAGTCCGCCGAGGAAGCGCTCTCGCAGCTCTTCGGCTACACGACCTGGCAGGACTCCCGGGTAGCGCTGATCTTCTACGTCCCGACCAAGGACATAGCGCCGACGATTGAGAAGGCAAAGGAAGTCTTTAGCGCCAGCGAACAGTTCGTGGAGTGGCTAGACGCCGAAGGCGCGGGCGAGCTGAGGTGCCGGGTGCGGTGGCCCGACGACCCGGACCGGACCGCGACGCTGACTGCTCTCTTCGTGCATCTCCCGAGAGAGAGCTAGTCGACTGGCGCTTCTGCCAGGTTGACCTTGCCAGTCTCGATTCCGGCGGCCGCTGCAAACGCTTCGCTCTCTGCCCTCTCCGCATCGAACGCAGCCTTAGTCCGGAAGTCGAGCGGGAGTGCGGTGTGTCCGAAGCCGACCTTAAGAGTTACCGTAAGTTCTCCAACATCCTTGAGACCCACCGACGTGAAGTTGGTGATGTTGCCGGCCTCGATCGGCGGTTCGCTCTCGTCGATGGTCATCATGTAGCTGAATGGTGGGTAGGCCAATTCCCACAACGGGATGGTGGCGAAGCCATCGTCGCCATTGAGCGTCAGAGCAACGGAACCACCGTTGTACCGCCCGGTCGGTCCTGCGTAGAGAGCGAGGTAAAGCTGATAGCGCGACGGCAGGCCAACCTTCTCGGGCTCTCGAGCATATGCCGTCAGCTCGGGGTTTGCCTGGGCAAAGCCGCCTGGAGAGATCGCCAGCAACATCGTGACGATCTGCTTAGCCAGCGGCGCCGGCCGAACTCCCTTGACGTGCATCTCGACGTATCCCCCCGTGGGCTGTTTGTCCAAGCTCTCAAGGTCGAGTTCGGAGAGGGCCTGGATGCCCGTGCTGTGCAGCTTCTGGAACTCCGGCACGTACAGCTCGCCTGCGCGGGTGTTGCACTCCCGGCAGAGGGAATAAGCGCCTGATCCTTTCTGGCTGACGGTCCCTTTGACCTCAGCCCCTTCCTCCTCCCGCCGGAGCCAGTCTTCGATCCCAAGCATCTCGACTCGGCCCGAGTTGCCGACACCCTTCGGCGGGACATGCTCAAAGGAGAGTCTCGTCACCTTCCCGCAGACCCGGCACCCTTTATCAGCCGGGTCGTTCATAGGCATTTTCTTCAGGATGCGCATGGCGCACCTAGGGTAGTCGCTGATTCGGCCCCCCTTCCACCTACTTACGTGGCCTGGCTGTCCCTCCTGTGGACGATTCGGAGTTCGAGCACCGGGTCGAGGAGACGACGTAGAGAACCAGCGCGAGCGTCGCCATCCGGCTACGACTTCTCGTCGCAGCAGTCGTTCCCGCAACGCTCCTCGACGAAGCCGGCGCCATCGAGCGGCGAGCTGACGCAGCAGCCCTCGCCACGCCACGCCTCAAGTCCCTCTCGCACCGCAACGGCGGCGATCAGCAGGCCGACCAGCGGGTCGAACCACCAGGCGCCGAGCAGAGCGTTGCCGAGCAGACCGACCAGGAGGGCGCCGGCGAGATAGGCGCAGAGCATGTTCTGGCGGCCCTCGCCCTTCGTCGCCGCCGAGCCGAGCTGGTCGGCGAGCCGTTCCTTGGCGATCCCCAGCATCGGCATGAAGACGACCGATCCGACCGCGAGGCCGATCCCGACCCAGCTCACCTCGGGATGCTCGGCCCCGAGCAGCGCTCGCGCCGACTCGAAAGCCACATAGGGGGCGAGCAGGAAGAACTGGACGGCGACGAGCTTCTGGGCGCGCTGCTCGGCGGCATGGGAGAACATGCGGTGGCCGGTGAAGCGCCAAATGATGATCACGCTGGCGACGCCCTCAATGCCCGAGTCGAGGCCGAAGCCGACCAATGCGATCGAGGAGGCGACGAGCCCCGCCGTGATCGCGACCGCGCCCTCGATCGTCATCCAGAAGAGCGAGAGCCAGGAGAGCAGGCGAACCCGACGGGCCAGGTCCTCGTAGCGTTGGCGCGAGATCGAGGCGACCGGCGGCGCGGTGCTCGGCGCCGCCGGCTGCAGGGTCGGCAGCTCGACCGGGCTCACCGCGCGACCTCCTGCGCGGCGACCGCCGCCAGCAGGACACGGCCGCGTTCGGTCAGCTCGTACATGACCATCTTGCCGTCGCGCTCCGAGCGAGCGAGGCCGGCGCCCTTCAATAGGCGAACGTGGTGGGAGACGAGCCGCTCGTCGCGACCGACGATCCAGGCGAGGTCACAGACGCAGGCAGTCTCCCCCGCCTCAAGCGCAAGCGCGACGGCGAGCCGGGTCGGATCGCCGAGCGCCTTCGCGCCGGCCGCCCACAGCTCCAGATCCTCAGCGCTCGGCAGGTTCTTGCGGACCCGCTCGGCCTTCGGCAGGTCGAGACAGAGCAGGTCGCAGGTATCGGGGTTCTTCGCCATGTTCAGATCCTACTTACATTCGTATAGATATACGAATGTAAGTAAGATCTGTGGGACGTGTTGCCACAGCCCTCAGGCCGGCCGCGCTCGAACCCGGCGGCGGTTCAGCCGAGCAGCGCCCGCGATCAGCAACTGAGAACCGCAGGTCAACTCGGCGGCCGCAGACGCATAGCCGGTTACCCGCGCTCGAACCTGCCCCCTCATCGCCCGCCTCTCGAATTAGGCCGACGCCGTGCCCTGGACCGGAGTCGAGGGAGGGACCTCGGGCAGCCGCATCATCCGAAAGGAATTGAAGAGCCCGATCAGGCCGGCGATGATCGGGACCAGCAGAGCCACCTGCAGGGACCGGTTCGTCGCGTCCGTGTTGATGCTGAGGACTTCCTCCTGAACCGCCTCGGGCTCTTCGGCGAGGAGCTGTTCAAGTCTCGCGCTGCTCGTCACTTCCGCGTCCTCATCGAGCTTTTCCGCGATCTGCTGCTGTTGGTCCGCTGGGATCAGGGCACTTGCCTCGGTCATGTTGGTGAAGCTGAGTGAGAGGACTGCCAACAGCACGCCCCCGGCCATCGCCAGTCCGAACGAGAGCCCGAAGGACCCCGCCGCCGAGTTCACCCCGGCTGCCTCGCTGATCCGCTCCTGGTCGATCGGGGCGAGCGTGTAATTGTTGAGCTGAGAAACCAGCAGCCCGAGCCCGGCTCCGGCCAGCACCAGGGGGATGACCAGATACCAGCCGGAGTCCGCCTCGGGCACGATCGGGACGAGCAATGCCATGCCGAGAGTGCTGAGCGCGAAGCCCACGCGGATGATCTCGGCAGGCCGGCGATCCCCGGCCTTTCGCCCAGCGAGAATCGCTGCGCCAAACATGGTCAGAGAGAGCGGGGCGAGGGTCAGGCCGGTCTCCAGCGCGTTGTATTCGAGAGCGATCTGGAGAAAGATCGGCAGCGCGATCATCGCTCCGCCCAGGGTGATGTTCTGGAGCGCCTGCTGGGAGATTCCGAGCCTGAAATCGGGGTGGCGAAATAGGTCTGGGTCGAGGAGGGTTGCCTTGCCTGCGCGATGGCGCCGCACCAGCCAGCGGGCCAACGCCCAGAGCGCCAGCGCGCCGATCGCGATCGTCAGCCCGACGAACTCGCCCCCCTCCTGCCAGATCAGAATCCCCAAGACCACGCCGCCCATGCCGATGACCGAGAGGCCGGCCCCCACTCCGTCGATCTGTCGGGGGCCGGTGTAGGGGACGTCGCGAACGAGCTTGATGTTGAGCAGCACGACCGCGATCACGATCAGCTCGAGGAAGAAGCCGACCCGCCATGAGAGGAAGGTAGTCACGAAGCCGCCAAGGAGCGGACCGACCGCCGCCGCGACGGCGGCCGACGCGCCGACCAGCGCATACGCCTTCTTCTGAGCCGCGCCCTCGAAGTTGCCGCGGATCAGCGACTGCATCGCCGGCAGTAGCAGGGAAGCGCCGAGACCGCCGAGGATCGCCCAGAAGATGACGATCGCGCCGAGGCCCTGGGCCAGCGTCATCGCCAGGGCGCCGGTCGCATAACCCAGCAGGCCGAGCACAAATGCGCGCTTGCGCCCGATCAGGTCGCCGATCTTGCTGCTGATCAGGATGAACGCCGCGGAGACCAGGGCCTCCAGCGCGATCGCCGACTGGACACCGCTGACCGTCGTATCGAGATCCTCGACCACGGCTGAGATCGAGACGTTCATCAACGAGGTGTCGACGACGAGCACGAACATCGCCATCGCGAGAATGAACGCCAACCGCGTGTTGCCGTTCTCCTCTGAGCTGAGAGGAGCAGAGCCTGGAGTCACAGGCCCTGCCTGGCTGACCCGGCGATCACGCCGGGTCAGCCATATTCCTGTGCTGGTTCACCCACTTCAACTCGATCTCCAGCATGGCCACTCAGGCAAGCAGCTTCGACTTTGCCCGGTCGAACTCCTCGGCCGAAAGGGCGCCCTTTTCCTTCAACTCGTTGAGCTTGTGCAGCTCATCAGCGGGCGTGGCGTGGGCCTGCTCGCGCACGTATGAATCGAAATGCTGCTTGGCCTCGGCCTGGGCCTTGATCGTGCGGTCGCGCATCCCGTTGCCGCGAACGATCAGGTAGAGCAGCACCCCGAGGAACGGCAGGAAGACCAAGAAGAACACCCACACGGCCTTCGCCACCCCCGACAGCTCGTGGTCACGAAAGAGGTCTCCGATGATCGAAATAAGAATCCAAATCCAGGCGAAGAGCAGAAAGAACTCGAAGATGAAGAGCAGTCCTTCGCCGAAACTGATGTCTGCCAGCGGCATGAATCTCCTTTGGAGGGCGGTGCGGCTCCGTTCAACTCCGAGCCGGCAGCCTTGGAGCTGCTCGCCAAGAAGACCCTAGTCGGCTCCCGGGAACAAGTAAAGAATCTTCGTTCGGATCATTGAGCCGGCGATGGCGGGACAGGCTCGGCTTGCTCTGCCGACGAGCGGGAGGCGGTGAGCTCGGCAGAGATCCTTGCCGCGGCGGAGACCAGGGGAGCGGCGAGAATGAGGCCGATGGTGCCGAAGAGGCAGCCGCCGGCGATGGTGACGATCAGAACCGCCAGGGGGTGGAGGTCGAGGGCAGCGCCGTAGGCGATCGGCTGCACCAGCTGCTGGAGCACGCCGTTGGCGAGCAGGACGATGACCGCGATTGCCAGCGCCGCCTCCGGTCCCTGGCCGCCCAGCGCGATCAGGACCGCGAACACCCCCGCCGCCCAGGCGCCGAGATAGGGGATGTAGCCGCCGACGAAGGTGACGACGGCGATCGTCCCCGCCAGCGGCACCCCGAGCAGCAGCGCCCCGGCGCCGACCAGCACCGCGCTCCAGGCGGCCACGATGGTGACCCCGACGAAGTAGCCGCGCAAAGAACGGGACACCTGCGCCAGCACGGTGTGGGCGAGCAGGAGCGGCATCCCGAGGTGACGCTCGACGAAGCGGCCGAGCGTCGGCGCGTCCTTGAGCATGAAGAAGAGGCTGATCGCGGTGAAGGAAAGAAAGACGGCCAGCGAGGCGAGCTTGTCGACGCTGCCGAGGAGGCCGTCGGTAAGGGCCTTGAAGCCGGCGCTGATCGAGGCGCTCGCGTGCTGGTTGGCGTCGGCGGCGGTGGACGTAGCCACGCCCAGATCCCGCACCAATGACTCGATCTCGTCCGCCCCGGCGTGGAGTTTCTCGCTGAGGCTGTCAGCCTGGCTGGCGATGCCGCCCATGACGATGACGCCGACGCCGACGCCGATCAGGACGATGCCGAGGAAGACGATCGCCGCGCCGGCTCCCCTCGGCACCCCGTGCCGCTTCAGCCAGCCGACCAGCGGAGCGGTGACCGAGGCGACGATCGCCGCCGTCGCCACCGGCATCACGATCGTCTGGGTCTCCGCCAGCAAAAAGATCGCACCGACCAGCGCCGTGCCCACCCCGACCAGCAGCCAGGCGCTGAAGCCGAGGTCTCGCAGCCAGGTCGGAGCGGAGAAGATCCCGGCCAGCTCGGCGGGATCGATCTCGACGACTTCTTCTTCGGGGGCCGCGCTGCCGCGGCCGGATCGCCACAGCCTCCCCCGGATCGCGCGCCTTGGAGTCATCGGAACGGCTGACGATACGCGGCGCCCCCGACACGGCTGCGGAGCCGTGCCGTGACCGCGGCGGCTCGGATCACCTTCGTCGGCCACGCGACCGTCCTGATCGAGATGGACGGCGTCCGCCTCCTCACCGATCCGGTCCTGCGCCGCCGGGTCGGCCCGTTGCGGCGCCACGGCACCGCTCCCGACCGCGGTCTGGCGGAGGACGTAGACGCGGTGCTGCTGTCCCACCTCCACCACGACCACGCCGATGTGCCCTCGCTGCGGCGGCTGGGCAGCGAGGTGCCGGTGCTCTCCTCGCCCGGGTCGGGAGAGTTCCTTGCGCGCCTCGGCTTTGACGACGTTCGCGAGCTGGCTCCAGGCGACTCCGCCAGCGTCGGCGGCGTCCGCGTCACCGCTACCGAGGCGAACCACCCACCCAGCGGGCGGCGCTTCGAGCGTCCCTCGCGGGCGATCGGCTTCGAGCTAGCCGGCCGGCGACGGATCTACTTCGCCGGCGACACCGACCTCTTCGACGGCATGGGGACGATCGGTGGCGACTACCTCGACCTCGCACTACTGCCGATCTGGGGCTGGGGCACGAACATCGGGGCCGGACACCTCAACCCCGAGCGCGCAGCACGGGCAGCGGCGCTGCTCTCGCCGCGAGCGGTGGTGCCGATCCACTGGGGAACGCTCTACCCGCTCGGCCTGGCGCGGCTGCGACCCGAGCCCCTGCGCTCGCCGCCGCTTGCGCTCGCCCGCTGGATGAGCGAGCTGGCGCCTCAGTCGGAGCTGCGGGTGCTGGCTCCCGGCGAGGCGACTTCGCTGGCATAGCCCTCGTGCCCGAGGCCGTCGAGCCAGCCCCGGAAGACCCGGTGGACACGCTCGGCGCCAACCACGTCCTCCTCGGGCCAGGCGAGCTCAGCCGGGTGCAGCACGAAGGGATGCGCCTGGGTCCCGCCCATGCCGCCGTGCGAGCCGACCAGCTCCTCGAAAGCGGCGACCTCGCCGAACTGCGGCCAGTAGGTGCTGTTGACCATCAGGTCGGCACAGTGGAGGAAGCCGTCGGTGCGCCGCAGGTGATCGGCGGCGTGCGGGCCGAACGGCCCCAGTGGGTCTTGGCCCTCGACGCGATCCTCGTCAAGGAAGTGGGTGCCGCTGGCACCGACCGTGACCGCACCGAAGCGCTCCGAGCGGACCAGGACGAAGCCGACCCCGGGGTGGTCGCGGAGCGCGGGGACCAGCAGCGGGTAGAGCGCCTCGAGGCGCTCCAGGGAGACCCGGCCGGGCTCGCGGGGAAAGCTGATCAGGCCGAGGCAACCCGAGGCCATCACCGACAGCTCCGGCACCTCTCCCCCGTGCGAGCGGTTCACCTCCTCGCGGGCTTCGGCGCCGAGCGTCACCACGCCGTCGTCGCGGCGGGCACGCGTCGCCGTGCGGACGGTGCGCGCGGCGATCGTGTCGTCGCGGGCGACCTCGGTCAGGCCGGCGCTGAGGTAGGCGAGCGCGTCGTCCTCGCCCTCCTCGACCGCGATCGTGCTCTCGGGGGCGCAGGCCGACCGGACCAGATCCTCGAGCGTCTCCCCGTAGCGGTCGCGGAAGGTCTCCCCCTGCGACTGGCCGTGGTCGGAGAGCACGACCAGGCGGTATGGGCGCGGGGCCTCCTCGCAGGCAAGGGCGATCCTGGCGATCTGGCGGTCGAGGTCGCGCAGCACGGCGAGGGCGTCCTCGCGTTCGATTCCGGAGTGGTGGGCGACCTCGTCGTAGGCGAGGAAGGTCGTGTAGACGAGCGGGCGACCGGCGAGGACGTCGCCGACGACGCTGGCGACCTGCAGGTCGCGCTGGACCACCGTGGCCCAGGCGCGGACGGCGGCGTAGGAGCGCGAGCGGGCGATCCGCGGTCGGACGTTGTCGCGGACCTGCCGCCGTGCCGCCCGGCGCTCGCGGAGGATGTCCGCGCTCGCCAGCACGAGCGTGCGGGCGACCGCGTAGGGCCGGGCGAAGTAGGCCGCGTAGTCGACCCCGATCGGCCGCCTGCGGTGCAGCACCGTGCTCATCGTCAGCATCGAGTGCGGCGCATCGCCGGAGAGGATGTTGGCGCGGCTGGCGCCACCGGCGTGCAGCAGCCCGTGCATATCGGAATGCCGCCGCTCAAGCTCTTCGGCATCACGCGGGTGGTTGGTGACGATCGCCGCGCCGCGGTCCTTCTCCCACCAGCGGAAGGCCGGCATGTCCTCGTTGGAGCCGTGAAGCAGGCCCGCCTGACAGGCGCCGGTCTGCGAGGACCAGTCGGTCTCCCATCTACTGAGGCGGTGGGAACTGCGGTGCAGCCAAGCAGCGAGGTTGGGAGCGTCTCCCGCCGCCAGCGCCCGGTGCAAGACATCGTGGGCGAGCCCGTCTATCTCGAGGAAGAGAACCCCCGGCACCTCGCTCTTCACCCGCTGGCCCCGCCGCCGCATCTGCCGGCCGACGACGTTGCGGTGCCAGGAGTCGTCTTCATCGATGGCCAGCAGCGAGTAAAAGCCCGCGGTCAGCGCCGCCATCGCGACCGTGACGACGATCCCCTCGAGCACCCCGTCGAGGTGGGCGCCCGGCAAGAGGTCGACGGCAAAGGTGACCAGGATGCCGTTGAGGATCAGCGCCGCGCCGCCGAGAGTGAGAACCGTGAGCGGTAGCGCGATCCGCGCCAGGGTCGGCCAGATCAGCGCGTTGAGCAATCCGATCGTCGTCGCCGCGCCGAGCGCGGCCGCGGGACCGTCGAGGACGAAACCGGAGAGGAGCACGGAGAGCAGCAGCAGGGAGAAGGCGTCCAGCAGCAAGACCAGCAGGCCGCGCCAGACGATCCGAATCTTCATCGTTGTGGGCCGAGCACCCCGGCCTTCGCTTTCGCGAACTCCTCCTCGCTCAGCATCCCCTTCTCTCTCAAGGTCGAGAGCCGCTCGATCTGCTCGACCTTGCTCTCTTGCAGTGGGGCTGACGGCTTCGCCGCCGCCCGTTCCGGAACCGACGCCCGCACTCGAGCCCCGAGCCCTCCGAATGTCGCGTCCGGGAACTCCGCTTCGGCCTGGCGCCGCAGAACCTCCGTCCCGAGCACCATCAGCGCCGCCAGCAGAAGCAGTCCGATTGGTTTCTCGAAGGCAGCAACCGGCGCCCAGAGGACGAGCACGAGGAAGACAAAGGCAACCACCGCGTAGGTCGCGCCCCGTCGCTCCCGCAGGTAGGGAGCGGCCTCGCGGCGCGAGGCCGTGGCGATGCGGGAGGGTCCCGCAAGCCAAGCGGCGATGATGAGCAGGATGCCGAAGGTGATCGCCGAAACGGCGACGGTCATCAGCAACGCGGTGCCAATGGTCCAGACGGCTTCCACGGCCGGCTTGACCGACTCGTTGCCCGCCAGGGCGTCGACCACCGTGTTCCCGGCGACTCCTCGCAGGAGGAGACTGAGAACGCCGGCAACGACGAAGCCGAAGCCGACCGAGCGCAACGCCTGCCTGCGCCGCGGGCCGGCGAGGTAGATCGCCATTCCATAGAAGACCATCGCCAGGAGGGTGAGAACGATCGGCAGGCGCCTGACCAGCTTGCTGATGTCCTGCGCCATCGAGAGCTGGTCGGACTTGAGGATCGTCAGCTGGCCAGCATCGGGCGGGACTTTCGAGGCGAGCTTGCCGGCGATCCCGAGCTGGCCGCCGCTTTCTGAGACCAGCGACTTGAGATCCAGGGTTACTTCGCCACCGCTGGTCGAGACCGCCGAGCCCTCGTCGTTCAAAATCTTCAGCAGCGTTTCGTGGGCGCCGCGGTTCGCCGCACTCCAGAGGCTTTCGGCCTGCGAAGTTTCCAATGCCCTTTCAGCTACTTGGGGAGCGAGCTGTTTCAGAGCGCCGGTAGCCGGACCGGCCAGGGGCGCAAGTCGCGGCGGAAACGTTTTTTCCAATTCGGCCTGGACATCCACGCTGGCGAAGAGCTGGTCGGCGAGGTAGTTGGAGAGCTGGGTCTTGACCTCCTCGTTCTGAAGGAGATTCTCGCTCGTGTTGACCCAGTTGTCGGTGTTGAGCGCCTGCCGGTTGACCCAGATCGAGAAGATCGCCAAGAACGTGATCAGGGTGGCCAAGACCAGCAGCGCCGCGACAATGCGCGGGTGTCCTGAAGTGTGTTCCCTCGTGGAACTCTCGGTCTCGATGGTGCTACGACCCTAGCCGCAACAGCAGCCCTGCGCGAGAACTTGTGGAGTTCGACTCGGTCAAGCAGAAGGCGCTTGCTTAGACGCCGCTCTCTACAGCTAGGCGTCCGTCTCGCTCGGCATCCAGCAGCACCTCGTAGTCGGCCTCGTTCTGATCTGCGTAGGCCTCGGCGAACTCGGCGATGGCGCGGTCGAAGGTGTCGCTCTTGCCCAGATAGGCGGCGATCTTCTGCCGGTCGCCGGTACGGGCATGGGCGCGGGCAAGGCTCCACCCGCAGAGTCCCGCGTAGCCGGCCATCGTCTCCGGCTGCATCGACTCGATCTCTGCCGAACCCTTGCCATCCCAAAGCTGGCGGACGTAGAAGTCACGCTTCTTACCGTCAAGACCCTCTGCCGTCAGCCAGCCGAGGAGGACGTCGCTTGCCGCCTGCGTCAGCCGCTGGCCCGCGACCACCCTGTGGCCGTGATGGTGGAAGCCGCTGGCGCCGGCGAAGGGCTCCAGGACAGAAGGCCCGGCTTCCTTGATCTGAAGGAAGAGTGGGTCGCCCTCGTCGCGGCCCAGCAACAGCGCGATGAAGGCTCGCGTGCCGACGCTGCCCACGCCCACGACCTTGTGAGCGGCATCGACGTAGTGGTAGCGCTCGGCGAGCACCCTGGCCTGGTCATCGAGGGTCCCCCGGTACCCATCCAACAGGCGCATCATCCGGGCGGCGATCTCAGCAATGTCCTGGCCTTCGCGCTCGGCCAGCTCGCCGATCGGCAGCAACAGCGGCGGGCGGCTGGCGATCCGAAGCTCGCCGTCCCGGGTCTCGGTGAGCTTTTCGAGCGCTCGCAGACTGCCCTTGTCGCGGGCCTTGGCGACGTTCTTCTCAAGCCGGCGCCGATCCTCCTTGATCAGCTTCTCTTGCCAGCGGCCCACGATGTCGGCGACGGCCAGGCGTGAGTACCAGACGTCGATCTCGTTCATCGTGGCGAACTCGGCCATCGCGGTCCGGTAGGCACTCACGCCTGCCAGGACAGCGGCCTCGCGCTCTGGCCCCTTGAAGCCGCGATCGCGAGCGCCAATCGCGACGCTGGCGGCAAGTCGCTTGACGTCCCACTCGAACGGGCCGGGCAACGTCTCGTCGAAGTCGTTGATGTCGAAGACGAGCTGGCGGTCCGGGGCCTGGAAGACGCCGAAGTTCGAGACGTGCGCGTCACCGCAGAGCTGGACGCGCAGACCACAGTCGGGGCTCGCGGCGAGATCGGCCGCCATGATCGCGGCGGCGCCCCGGAAGAAGGTGAAGGCGGAGGCGAGCATGCGCCCGTAGCGGACCGGGATCAGCTCGGGAACGCGGGCCTCGTCCTGCTCGGCAAGGACCTCGAGCGGGCCAACTCTGTCGGGTGCTGGCTCCCAGTTGGCGTGCGAAGAGCGGGGAACGACCTTCCTCGCCTCCTTGCCCTTGGCCACAGCCTCTTGAAGAGAGCGCCTGGAAGCAGAGGTGTCCTTCTCGGTGCTCGCCTGCATGCGGGGCCTTTCAGAAAGGAGGCGCTCGCGGTTGATCACGCCTTGTGCGGCAAGTATCCCTCTGACGCGCTGGTTCGAGGGGGGTTTTTACCTTCGGCGTCGAATCAGGCAAGCGCTGGGTTTCACAACCGCTTCGCGCTGTCGACGGACCGAGCGATGCTGCTTGGTCGACATTCGCTCGGTCGCCCAGGGAAGGGCGCCGACTAGGAAAGGAATCCATATGAGGGGTGCTGGCCGAGCTGCTTTCGTCGCCATCCTGCTCTTGATCGCCGGGACGCTCAACGTTATCTATGGCATCGCTGCAATCGGCGATGCGAGCTTCTTCGTCGAAAACACCCGCTACGTGTTCTCCAGCCTCCACACTTGGGGCTGGATCACCGTCATCCTGGGAGTCGTCCAGCTTTGCGGTGGATTCTCTCTGCTCGCCGGCAACGCGTTCGGGCGGGTCATCGGGCTGATCGCCGCGTCTTTGGGCGCAATCGGCGCCCTCCTCGCGGTCGGCGGCGCCTTCCCGTTCTGGTCGCTGGGGATCTTCGCCCTCTGCGTGATCTGCATCCACGGCCTCGTCGTCTACGGCGAGGACGAGCCCGTAAGTCGGGCCTAGAGACGCCTCAGAGGAGCCCGGTCGATGCTGCCGGGCTCCTCTCTATCCCGCCCTAGCCGAGCAGCTTGGCCTTCTGGGCTGCGAACTCCTCCTCCGTGAGGATTCCCTGACTTTTGAGCTCACCAAGCTCTTTGAGCTGATCGATCATCGACGCCGCGGCGGGCGGAGGCGGAACTTGGGCGGCCTGAGCCTGCTGGGCAGGCGCTTCCTGCTCGGCCCAGCGCTCACCCTGGCGTCTGGAGACGCGATTGCTGACGGCGGTCGCGGTTCCGGCGATGACGGCGGTCCGCGCGACACCTCGAAGTAGTCCTGGCATCGTTCTCTCCTTTGCTGCTCAGGCCTCGGCCGCGTCGAGCGCGGCGAGGACGGCTTGGACGGGGATGCGGCCGCTGGCGACGAGCTGGCCGCCGGAGCGGCGCACGGCACTCGCGAAGGGCGCCGCCCAGGTGTTCTCGAAGACGAGCAAGGCAGCAGAGGTGCCGGGCTCCAGCGCCCCGCCGGCCTCGGCGATGTCTTCGTCGGACAGCAGCCCCGAGGAGGCGCCCTCGAAGATGGCCAGCTCCGTCACCTCGCCGCCGACGTCGGCGATCTCGATGCCGGCGATAGAACCGTCCTCGGCCTTGGCGATGAAGGCGAGGTCGAGAATCCGGATCAGCCCGCGGTCGACCAAATCGACCAGGTGCGGGGCCACCTCGCCGTTCGGTTGGCGACCCGGCCACTCGACGAGGATGTAGTCGATCGGACCCATCTCGTTGAACTCTTCGACACTCAAGCCGCTCCCTTTCGTCGCGATCAAGTGAGCCGGATGGCCCGCTGAGTCAGATTAGCCGCTGGGCGCAGAACGTCAGAGCGAAACTCGACAGCCCGCCCCTCCCGAGCCGTTGGCAGCACCCCATCCGGACATCGCGCCCAGGAGGCCGGTGGTTTGAATCCGCCTAGCTCCGGCAGAGCGGACCCTGGTCCAAGCTGCGAAACAGGATGGGAAAGTTCTTAGAAATCCTGTCCGCGTGTTTCCAACCGCCCTGCGCCGATTTCGGGCACTTCTCGCCAGGAGTGCCCGACTCCCTGCATATCCCCGCATATAAGGGCTGTTGGCGGCAACTGACCCCATTCACAAAAGCGCTGGAAATAAGCTAGTTTTTGCGACTCTAAGCCGGCTGACCGCGTTGGATCGCACCCAGGAGGTCGGCGGTTCGAATCCGCCTAGCTCCACTTAAAGAAGTGACTGCACCGCCGGGCCGTCATCTCGGCCGGAGGATCGTCGGGCACTCCTTTTGGCAAGGAGTGCTTCAGTGCGGCTACTGCTTGGCAGGGCCTATAGCAGGATAAACACAGAAGTTCTTTACTATTTGGACTAGATCTGCGTATGCTGCCCGGCGTGCGCATCTGGAGACTTTTAATGCCGGCCCTCGTCATCGGGTGCCTCGGGGCTCTCTCGGGCCAGGCTGCGGGGTCGCCGATCATCCTGCCGTCGCATCACCCATTGTCCGCCAAGCGGGCGATCATGCTTGAGCTAATGCCGCCTCAAAAGGCGAAGGTATGCGCGGCCTGGATCGGCCGCCGCGCCCACACGGGGCGGCGGTATCCGATCGCGCTTGGTGGCCCTTCGCGGCGGTTGAGCTGGCACATATCCGCCTCTGGGCATGGTCGCTGGACCCTCACCGTCAGCTGTGGCGCCGATGAATCAAGGCCCGAATCCCTTGGGACGACGAGTCGGAACTTCAAGCTGAAGCAAGGCCAGGGGCGCCCCCACCTTCGGGTATTGGCCGGCTCCTTCCGCTCGACGCGTGGCTTCCTACCCGCGCACGCGCCGCGTCCCCGTCGCACGGCGCGGTCGTCGTCGATCTCCAGCGAGGCCGATACCCCTGCGGCGCGGAGCTGCTCGAACCCCTACATGTCCAAGGCCTACGCGGTGGGAACCCAGTTCGCGACCCGAATTGGATTCACGCCGACGAAGAACCACGTCTCAAACGTCGGGGAGATTTGGCGCGACCTGGAAGCTTGCGTGAATTTCCCGTCGTTTCCCCAGTCAGCGCGGGAATCGATGTTCAAGCAGATGGCCTGCGCCAACTACTTTGGCCCATCACCCGGTGCCGGCGTCAGCTGGAACTTCGACGCCTGGCATGCGGACGCCACGTCGATGTACAACGCGTTCACCAAGACTGACCAGTGCGATCACTGGCTCAATATCCCGTACATGGAAGCCGACAGCGACTTCTTTGGTGACATCGTCCAAGGATCGCTCGACACGTCCTCGCAAAAAGCCGCATACGTGATCGAACCCGCATCTCCCGACCACGTCCTCTGGATGAAGTCCCACATCCTCACCAGCAAGGCCTTCTACTGCATGACGCCCGGCCACCCGGGTCCGTTCGTCCTCCCAACCGCCTTCCTGAACGAAATGGTCACGGGGAAGGGGCCTGACATCGGCAACGAGGCCTGCAGCCAGACGAGCCCGGGGAACACCGGTGGATCCAGGAGGGTGATCCTCGCGCAAGGTCCGACGGCGCCGTCGGGATACCGATATGCGATCTCGCTGATCGGCTACCCTCCGTCAACGGGCGTCTCCGTGACCTGTTACGACAGCGTCTCGCCGCAAGGCTTCTCCACCTTCGTCCTCAACACCGACGCATCGGGAGCCGCATTGACCGCGTCCTATTGCTATTCCGGTGATGGGCCAAGCCACTGGGTCATCGCCGGGGGAGTCGAATCGAACCACGTCGGTTGGGGCGCCGCCTCCGCGCCGCTTCCGCCTCCGCCTCCACAGCAGACGTGGTCGGAGCAGGAGACTCCCAACCATCCCGTTAACACCTTCACCAACTACCACAACGCCTCAGGCATGGGCCCCGCCATCGCGGCAGGCCAGTGGGTGCAGGTTTCATGCAAGGTCTATGACCCGACGATCGCGAGCGTCAACCCGGATGGTTACTGGTATCGGATCGCCAGCTCCCCATGGAACAACTCGTACTACTCACCGGCCAACACCTTCATGAACGGTGACCCGTACGGCGGGCCGTACACGCACAACACCGATTTCGCCGTTCCTAACTGCTGAGTGGATAGATCGGCCGCAAGGCGGGAGGCGGCCGCCCGGTTTCGGCGTTGCGCCGGTCGTACCCAGAGCTGGGAGGGGCGGGGTGGCCGCAGCCGAGGGTGAGGGTCCTGCTCGGCGGGCCGTCGATGCGGCCGAGGCCTGGGCCGAGAGTCACCTGATTCTCCTATCCGCCTCGTTCGAGTCCTTCACAGAGACCGGAGAATGGGCGCGGATCGAGGGCCTGCAGCATCGCTTCGAGGTCGAGGGCCGTCTCCTCGACGTCGGCCGCCTTGCCTGGCGAATGCCACCTCCACTGGGCTTAGTGGAGCAGGGGCACGTGGTCCTGCTGTGCCGCGCCCTCCTTCACGTGCCAGCCGCCTCAACGCTGCTCGAGGACTGGTTTCGGACGGTTAAGCACGCCTACGACTGTTGGATAGGCGACCCGAACTGCGAGCTGATCAGCCACGAGGTCGTCGAGCTTCTGGACGGAGACGTGGACCGAGCGAGACGTGTCAGCCGCCTGCTTCTGCGGGAGGGCTGGATGTTCAGCTCAGGCACCGGGGGGGCCGAGGGCTACTGGACTCGAGAACTCAGGTCCGACATCCGGGTTGCTCGCGACGCGCGCAATGCCCGCGAGCTGCTCGACGCCCGCCTGAGATACGAAGACGCCGAGGCCCCGGCCGCCCTGCCGTTGACCGAGATGGATGAAGATCCCGTGCCGCCACCGGCCCCACCCGGCGAGCCCACGGGTTCGCAGGACACCGCCGCGCATCAAGGTCGCCTCCATCGGCTCTGGCGCTACGTGAGCAACAACCCGCTCCTGGCGACTTTTCTCGGCACGCTGGGCGTGGCCGCGGTGCTGGCGCTCCTCGCCGGCGGCAGGAAGCTCGCAGAGGCCATCGACCATGGCTCGGCGCCTGCCGCTCGCGGGAAGCTTGAGCGGGCCGCCGAAGACGGCGCCCGCACGTTCTCCGTCCCGGGCTCCCTGGCCCGAGAAGGGCCTCCTGTGAGGGCGGGCGAAAGGGTTCGCGTTCTATGCCGGGTCTACGCGCCGAACCCGCCCTCGGTCGTCCCGGATGGAAACTGGTACAGGATCTCCTCCAGCCCATGGAACGGCCGCTACTTCGCCGCCGCGAACTCATTCTGGAATGGCGATGTTCCCGGCCAGCTGCCATACACCCACAACACCGACCAATCGGTCCAAAAGTGCCATTGATCGGCTGAGTTCCTCCAACATCCCCGGGCTTCGCAGGCCAAGGGGAGTTATTGGAGCCTAGTCGCCTTCTCCCCTACCCCCCTGATTTCCGCGATCGGCGGGTTCCGAGCCAGCTGGGGGCGCCTCCCTTGGCTGTGGCACGCTGAGGTTGACTTGGTTGATGAAGAACCGATCTCCGTGACCAGTGCCTCCGTCGTTGTACTGGGTGGCAGCGGGAACTCCTACCTTGCCCTCGGGGGAGCCTTCCACGAGCAATGCATAGACGAGCAGCATCGCGCCGATCCCCGCGGCAACCGCCCAAACCGGGCGTGGAAGGCCAAGCCCCGTCAATGCGGAGAGGAGGATCGTCGCGCCCAGTCCAAGTCCAACGCCGGCCACACCAACGCGGTTTTCCGCGACCTTGACCTCGTAGCTCGATATGCGTCGATCCGATCGATTCTCCGGACCTAGCATTCCGGCACGCCTTCGTCCACAAACGGCGTGCCGGCGAGCGGCCCGGTAGTTCGCGCTTCGTTATAGAAAGCGTCGGCGCTGACGTAATAGCCGTTGTTCCATGGATTCGACGCCAGGCGATACCACCAGGTATTGCCGTCGTGTACTTCAAGCCCGCGCACCCGGCAGCTGACCTGCACGGTTTCGCCCCCCTGGATGACCTGTCCCGGGGTACCGCCTCCCGACTTGTAGTCGGTCCACGGATGAGCTTCACCGCCCGCGGTCTCCGCATAGGTTCTGGCCGTCTCTTCGCTTCGGCCACCGTCATTTTGGCTCCCGCCACCACCTTCATCCTGCGCTGACTCTGGGCAAGAGACATGATGGCCAACACTGTCGAGGCAGCCGTTGCGGATGACCACCAGCTTGCGTTCAGAGATTGGCTTAAGCACATCCAAGACAAGGAAGCGCCCGTTGCCCCCTTCGCGATTGACCTGCACTTCTATACGCCGACTTTTCGGGACGATCCATTCGACGTCAACGAAACGGGTCTCCGTGGCGTTTGGGAACGTTTCGCGGGGTGGGCGCGACCGAAAACGCTTGCATTGCCCGATGCACCTGACCCGGGTATGAAGACCCCGCTCATGGAACACCGAAATCGTTTCAATAAGCAGCGACGAAGGGGGCAGGACTTCGGCCCGCGTAGTCACACGAGGGAGCGCCGGGAATTCGGCCGCCTTGGTGGGGGCAGGACTAAAGAGGCCGGGAATCGCCGCGAGCACAAGGGCCAGGCAAAAGTGGGATCTCGGTAGCCGGGCCGCGTAATTCATGTGTACCGAAATATTACCGTTTGGAGTCTCCAAGCGGCTTGGCTGGTTCGGTCGGATTGGATTCCAAGGGGCTTGCGGGTTCGGTCCGGCGAGACCCGCTCGATCCGGATTCGTTCTGCCCGGACTGCCCCGGCAGGCCACCACCGCCGACGTTTGAGCCCTCGATCTGTCCAGCCTGTTCGACGCCAGCCCCCGATTGCTGCGTTTCGAGCTGTGGCAGGACAAAAGTGGACAGGCTGGGAAGCGGCCGATATCCCATCGCGCGCAGGTTCGCGACGGCGGCAAGAAGCTGCTGGCTGGCTTCCTCTATCGCGCCACCAGCTTCTTCGTATCGAGCGGGTTCCCCGGCACGCGCGTAGCCTGCGGCCGACGCCAGCGCCTGCGCCTGGGAGCGCAGGGGATCTCGCACTCCCGAGAACACGGCGCGGCGGTCCCGTGGCTCGGGAGAGAGCATCGCGATTCGGCTGGCTGCGGATTCGTCCGCTTCAGCGACAGATTCCATTGCCTCGGCAATCGAGACAGCCGAGTGAAGCGCGACGAGATCCGGCTCCGCCGTCGCACGCTCGACCGGTTCCAGGGCGTGGGTCAAAGCCCGAGCTAAACGTGGATCGGCTCCAGGCGAGATCACTCGCCTTCCGTGGACGGTCAACGTCAGCGCACCCAGCGCACATGGATCGTGCCGCGAGCCCCACCGAGCCGAGATGCAGAGGAGGCCGAGGTCGCCACGATCGGTAGGTATGACGTAGAGGACAAGCGTGCGGCCGCCGTCGGGCGATTTACTGGAGTACCGAATCGCCACCTGGCCGTCGATCTGAGCGATGCGCCTAGCCGGCTGGTTGAGCGCGTGGCGGGAGAAGCCGGGTGGCATCCCTCCGGGCACCGGAGACCCATTGACGATGCCTCCGCCGATCAGCGTCTCCCTCTTCCCGGTAAGCACCAGCTGATGCGAGAGGCGAAGACCGTAGACCTCACCGGTAACCGCGGAGGCAGTGTTCCAAGAGCCGGGATACCCGACAGCGATGGAGCCTCGCCGGATGGTCTTCAGGGAAGGAGAGGAGCCTTTGTCAAAGCTCGGGGCAAGGAGAATCGCGAGCGTTACTAGGGCGCCGCAAAAAACTGATATCTCCCGAGCGTGTCGACGCACGCGAATAATTATCCAACGTAGGAGAAGCAAAGCCGCGACGAGATTGGTCAGCGGTCAAATCCGCCAGCCCCACCACCAATACTCTCTGCACGTTGCTTCTCTCGGAGGACTCACGGTCCCTTGAGTCGATCCGCCAGGTGCGCGTCCAGTGCAAGACTGAGGCGAAGGGCCAGCAGCTCAAGGGTTGCCCCTCCAAGAGCAAGACCTACAAGGTCAAGAAGGCGACCCGGAAGCTGGACCTGAGCAAGCCGTTCCTCGACACGAAGGTCCCAGTCGGGACCAAGATCACCGTCACGATCACGGCGCCTGGATTCACGGGCAAGCGCTTCCCCTACGTGATGCGCCCCAGCAAGGCGCCGAAGGTCCCCAAGCCGGTATGCATCCTGACCAGCGGCAAGCCGGGCGCCTGACCGAGCTGAGCTGACGCTTCCTTAAGGCCACCCTTACGCGAGCGAGCACTCGGTCTAATTGGCCCTGGTGGCGGAATTGAACCGACCTCAGCGATTTCGGGAACTTCTCGCCAGAAGTTCCCGACTCGGATCACATCGCCGCATATCCGCGCATATCTGGCGCAAGGATTGCTGCACGAGGGACGTACGATACGAGCCGAAATCCCTGGAAATTCGCTATTTTCCTGCAAAAGTAGACGTGGTCGCCGCCGCGGATCGCACCCAGGAGGTCGGCGGTTCGAATCCGCCTAGCTCCATCGACCGATGTCCCTGCACGTGGGGATTTTCGCCTTCTCAAACCTTTCCAACCGACGCTGAATTTGCGCTCCATACGAGGGGATCACCGGCGATTTCCGTGGATTCCGGCTTGCATTCAGGCGCCTGCGGGGCTACAGGCCTTGGGAGGACCGAAATGTGATCGGCTTGCGGTGAGACCGCGTTCTGATGCGCCTCCCAATCAGCGGCCCATACCTGCCCAGTACTCATCGGCGGATCGCGCAAGAGATGCACCAACCCGGCGCCCCCGCAATTGTGAAGTCTTGTATCGGGACTTCCAAAGTATGCTGACCGTCTTTAAGTACTCGAAGTGCCCGATGGCACTAGGACCTACGCGAGCTAAGGAGGGAGCCGTTGCGTCTGGTTGGGGAAAGCCGGATCTATTCAGCGACGGACCTAACGAACTTCCTCGCTTGCGCGCACCTCACGCAGTTGCAGGTGCAGCGGCTTGGGGGGCTGATCGAACCGCCCGCGAAGCGAGCCGCGAGCACGGCCGACCTGGCAGCCAAGCGGGGCCTCGACCACGAGCGCCGCTACCTGGAAGTCCTACGCGCGGAGTACGGGGACGACTTGGTCAGCATCGAGAACAACCCCAGCCCTGAGGGTCTGCTGGTCGCAGTGGAGGCAACCGCCGCGGCCATGCAGGCGGGCGCTTCGGTGATCAACCAGGCCGCGTTCCTGAACGACTCGTGGATGGGCTACGCCGACTTCGTCATGCGGGTAGAGGAGCCTTCGGACCTCGGGGACTGGTCCTACCTGCCGCTCGACACGAAGTACGCCCGGTCGGTGAAGCCCTACTTCGCGATCCAGCTGTGCTCCTACGCGGAGTTGATCGAGGAGATCCAGGGGATCGCGCCAGGGCGCCTGGACCTGGTCCTCGGCGACAACAGCCGTCACTCACTTCGCTTCGAGGAGTTCCGCAGCTACTACCGGCGGCTGAAGTCGAGATTTCTGGCGACGATGGGGTCGGAGAACGGCGTGACCTACCCGCTTCCGGTCGAGCACTGTGAAGTGTGCGATTGGGCCGAGCCGTGCGAGGACCGTCGCCTCGCGGACGACCACCTCAGCCTGGTCGCCAACCTCGGCCGCACCCAGGCGATCAAGTTTGAGGCCGAGGGCGTTGCCAAAGTCGCCGACCTTGCCGTTGCCGGGGCCGACCGTCGCCCGCATGGGATGTCGGAGTCGACCTTCGAGCGGTTTCGCTCCCAGGCTGAGCTGCAGGTAAAGGAGCGCCAGAGCGGGGAGCTGTCCCTGGTCCTGCTCGAGCCGGCGGACCTCGAGGAGGGACCGCGCGGCTTCGGCCTGCTGCCGGAGCCGAACGAGGGCGATCTCTTCTTCGACATCGAGGGCGACCCCTTCTACGACGATGGGCTGGAGTACCTCTGGGGCGTCACCTACCGGGAGGAGGGGAAGCCGACCTTCCGCTGCTTTTGGGGCCTCGACCACGCGGAGGAGAAAAGGGCCTTCGAGGAATTCGTAGATTTCGTCATCGAGCGGCGGCGCCTCTTCCCCGGCATGCACGTCTACCACTACGCGCCTTACGAGCGCACGGCATTGGGAAGGCTGATGGGTCGCTACGGGACCTGCGAGGACGAGGTGGATCGTCTTTTCCGGGAGCGCATTCTCGTCGACCTCTACCGGGTCGTCGAGCAGTCGATGCGAATTTCCCGGCCGAGCTACTCCCTGAAGGAGGTCGAGCGCTTCTATAGCCAGGATCGCGAGGCCGAGATCAAACAAGCGGGCGACTCGGTGCTGCTCTTCGAGCAATGGCGCGAGAGTGGCGACGAGACGCTATTGGCGAAGATCGAGGCCTACAACAAGGACGATTGCGATTCGACCTCGATGCTCCGAGACTGGCTGCTCGAGCGCCGTGAGGAGTGCGAGAGCCGGTACCGCGTCGAGATCCCGTGGCGCGCCCCTGGCGAGTCGGAGGAGGGCGCGGAAACGACCGACCCCGAGACGGCGGCCCTGCGCGGCCAGCTCCTCGATGGCGTTGCCGAGAAGGTCGAGGACCGTTCCCCCGAGCAGGAGAACCGCTGGCTCCTGGCGCAGTTGCTCGACTACCATCGTCGTGAGGCGAAGCCGGCCTGGTGGGAGTTCTTCGACCGGCTCGAACGCTCGGACCTGGCCCTGATCGAGCAGGACTCCGAGGCGATCGGCGGACTGACCAGAAGCGGGGATCCCCAGCCCTTGCCGCCACCAGCGAAGTCGTCGATTCAGCGCTTCACGTTCCCAGTCCAGGAGCACAAGATCAGGCAAGGCAAGCAATACAAGGATCCGCACAGCTGCCGGGTAGCGGCCACCGGCGAGTCCGACCTGAATCCGAAAACGGTCGAAGTCACCGCGGTCGACAATCAAAAAGGAACGCTGGACCTGAAGCTGAGCGCCGAGCGCCTGGCTGAAGAACAGACGGCGCTGATACCGGGCGGGCCGATCCCGACGCCGCTGCAGCAGCAGGCGCTGCGCGAGGTCGCCGCGGAAATTGTTCAGCACGGGCTCGACGATGTTCCCTCCCATCAAGCCGGCGTCGAGATCCTGCGGCGGGCGCTGCCGCGGACGGGCGCGGTCGCCCGAGGAGAGGACCTGCAGGGGGAATCGGCGCGGCTCGAGGAGATCGGGGCGGCCGTCGCCGGACTCGAAAACAGCTACCTCTTCGTCCAAGGCCCACCGGGCTCCGGCAAGACCTACACCGGAGCGCAGGTAATTTGCGACCTGATCGCCGCCGGCAAGAAGGTAGGCGTAACCGCCAACAGTCACAAAGCGATCATCAACCTGCTCGCCGCGACCGAAGTCGCCGCGCTGGAGCGAGGGGTGGATCTCAGGGGGTTAAAGAAATCCGCCGGCGGCGAGGAAGACTACGTCCCGGACGAGCCTCGCGCCGAGGGACCGCTGATCGGCAACTCGAAGAAGAACGGCGACCTCGAGACGGACGAGGAGCTCAACCTGCTCGCGGGGACTGCCTGGCTGTGGTGCCGGGAGACGATGCGCTCCTCGGTCGACTGCCTGATGATCGACGAGGCGGGTCAGATCTCACTCGCGGACGCGGTCGCGCTCTCGACCGCGACGGCCAATGTCGTCCTCCTCGGCGACCCCCTGCAGCTGGCCCAGGTCAGCCAGGGGACCCACCCCCCGGGCAGCGGGGTCTCGGTGCTCGAGCACCTACTCGGCGAGCACGGAACGATCCCGCCCCAGCGCGGCTTCTTCCTCGACAGGACGCGGCGGATGCATCCCGACATCTGCCGCTTCGTCTCCAGGGCCGTATATGAAGATCGCCTCCACTGGGAGGATTTCTGCGAGCGGCAGAGGGTCGACTCGGCCGGGGAGCTGAGCGGCACCGGCGTGCACTCCATCTCCGTCACCCACAGCGGCAACTCACGCGAATCGCCGGAGGAGGCGGAGGTGATCGTGGCGCAGATCGAATCCCTGCGCGGCGCCAGCGTTACCGATCGCGAGGGCGAAACGAGCGAGCTGACCCAGTCTCAGGTACTCGTCGTCACCCCATACAACTCGCAGGTCCGCTGCCTGCGCGAACACCTCGACGATCACGGGCTGACCGAGGTCGAAGCCGGCACGGTCGACAAGTTCCAGGGCCAGGAGGCGGCCGTGGTGTTCTTCTCCATGGCCACCTCGTCAGGGGCGGAGATCCCGCGCAATGTCGAGTTCCTCTACTCGCGAAATCGCCTCAACGTCGCCATCTCCCGCGCCCAGTCGCTCGCGGTCCTGGTCGCCAGCCCGGACCTGATGAGCGTCAAGTGCCGCACCGTCGAGCAGATGCGGCTCGTCAACGCCCTCTGCCTGCTGGACGAGATGGGGCGGGACAGCCAACCTCAAAGGGAGGGCTGACAGTTGGGAATCTTCGATCGCCTCCGGGCCCGCAACCGAACGCCGGCACCGCGCCAGAACTATGCCAAGCCCAACTATGCGTTGACCGTGAGAACCGGAAACGAGGTCTCGCGCGTCTTGCTCCCCATCGATCCCTATGACAGTCTCGACGAGCTCTCCTCCGAGGGCCCACGTCAGGAGCCAGGGCAATGTTGGCGGCCAGCCGGCTCGGCGGTCGAGATCGCCGGTCGGCAGATCGGAGGGGGCCTGATCTATGTCGGCGCCAACCTGCCCGCCGCCGAGCACGACTTCCTGCTCGAGCCCGCGCTGATCGACCCAGGCCTGCCGGTCGGCAACGCGACCAGCGCGGTGGCCGAGAGCTATTGGCCCTCTTACGAGTCGCTCCCGCCGGGCGACCGCGGTGGCTACCTGGACTGGCTGGCGGGACCGCGGCGGGCGGTGGGGACCGATCAGACCTTCCTCTTCCTCTACTTCTATGGGCTCGAGCGCCGGCTGCTCTTCGACCCGGCGAACGGCAGCGGCGCCGCGGACGACCGCGAGGCCGTGCTCGCCGAGCTGCGGCGGCTGCAGGCCGAACTCGACGAGCACCAGCACCACTCCCTCTCGATCTACCTCCAGCGTCTGCTCGACTTCGTCGAGGCGCAGGAGCTCCTCGCAGGCAGGCGCGAACTGCAGCCGCCGGAAGAGAAGAGCGGCTGGGAGGTGCCGATGACGCTGCGGCTGATGATCGGCGAGGTCGCCGCGGCCGGGCTACGGCTGCCCGCCGAACTGGCCAAGTGCCTCGCGCTGACCAGCCCGGAGGCCTACCTGCGGACCCCCGCCCAACGTTGCCGCCTGGAGTTCGGGGAGCTGTTCCAAATTCGCTACCGCGAACGCTTCGGTGAGGGATTGGAGCTTGCCAAGGGGGCCTTTCTCCAGCTTCGCTACCGGACCGCCAGCCAGGGTCTGGGCGACGCCACACAAAACACCCAGCTCCCTGACGTCTGCAACTCGGACATGCTGATCGTGCCGCTGCGGGAGCTGGGCCGCGACTGCTGCGGTGAGCTCGACGCCTACAGCCGCTGGCTCGGCCGCAATCCCGACGGCGGTGGATTCAAAGGCGCGGCTCTCCTGCCCGCGCCGCTGCTGCACAAGGTGGAGAGTCCGCAGCTGGTTGCCCTGCGGGAGCTGGTGGGGCGAGCTAGTGCCGGTGACAAGCCATGGGCGATCGATTCGACGGAGCTGATCGAGCTGTGGTCGCCGGACGCCGAGAAGCTCTCGAAAAAAGAGGCGGTGATGGCCGCCCAGCTGCTCGAAAAGCTCGGCTACGGAATCGAGCCGGACCCCCGCTTCGGCGGGCCCTCGCTGAAGCGGGAGATGACCGCCGTCCTTTTCAGCGCCGAGAACGGCGATCCTCGCGCCCCCTCCCCGGCATACGCCGCAGCCAGGTTGATGCTCGATCTGCTGACCGCGGTGGCGGCGGCGGACGGAGTGGTCAGCGCCGAGGAGGAGGCCGAGCTCGAATCCCATATCCACGGCGTCCAAGAGCTCTACCAAGGGGAGCGCGCCCGCCTCAAGGCCCACGCGAACAGGCTGGCACTGGCGCCGCTGAAGCTGAGCGGGCAGCGCAAACAGCTCGCAGCCCTGACCGAGGCCGAGCGCCGCGCGATCGCCCAGAGCGTCGTCACCCTGGCGGCCGCCGACGGGGAAATCGACCCAGCCGAGGTGAAGATGCTGCAACGGATCTTCACCCTGCTGGAGCTCGACCCCGAGGGTGTTTACGCCGATCTCCACGCAGTTACCTCGGGTGGCGCCGATGGTCCGGTAGTGGTTCGCGAGGGTGGTCCCGCCGCGGCCGGGCACGCGATTCCCCCGGCGCCCGAGAGCCAGCCGCGAAAGGGACTCGACCGAGCCGCAATCGACGAGAAGATCGAGGAAACCGCCGTGGTCTCGACCCTCCTCGCCGACATCTTCACCGAGACCGAGGAGAAGCCGGAGCCCGCACCGGCCGTCGCGTCCCCAGCTGAGGATGCGAACGGCCTCGCCCCGCCCGACCTCGCCTTCGCCCAGGAGCTCCGTCAGCGCGAGCTCTGGTCCCGTCAGGAGATCGAGGAGCTGGCCGCTCACCTGGAGTTGATGGTCGATGGGTCCCTCGAGGCAATCAACGAAGCGGCGTTCGAGCTTTGCGGCGCGCCGTTCAGCGCCGGCGACGAACCGGTTGAAATCGACATCGAAGTAGCGAAGGAGATGCTGCCGTGAGCCCTGAGGCGAAGATAAGACCGAGAGAACGCGACACGATCCTGCAGTCCCTCGGCGCGGGAATCGTTCCGCGCGTCGGCCAGCAGCACATCCAGGTAGGGCGTGCCAACGAGGTGAGCGCCCTCGTCGAAGACATCGACCGGATCGCCGACGGCGGCTCCGCGATCAGGTTCGTGATCGGCGAATACGGCTCGGGGAAGACCTTCTTCCTGCAGCTGATTCGCTCGGTCGCTCTGGAGAAGCGCCTGGTCACCGCCCACGCCGACCTTACCCCCGACCGCCGCATCCACGCAACCGGCGGCCAGGCCAGGGCCCTCTACGCCGAGTTGATGCGAAACCTGGCGACCAGGTCGAAGCCGGAAGGCGGCGCGCTGCCGAGCATCGTCGAGCGATTCGTCGCCACGGCGATGGGCGATGCGCAGAAACGCGGTGTCAGCTCCGAGAGCGTCATCAACGAGCGGCTGGCGAGCCTGACCGAGATGGTGGGCGGCTACGACTTCGCCAGCGTGATCGCCGCCTACTGCAGCGGCCACGAGAGCGGCAACGACGAGCTACAGGCGGCGGCGATCCGCTGGCTGCGCGGCGAATACACCACCAAGACCGAAGCTCGCCAGGCGCTAGGCGTCCGCAGCATCGTCACTGACGCCAGCGTCTACGACCAGCTGAAGCTGCTCGCCCGCTTCGTGCGGCTGGCCCACTACGCCGGCCTCTTCGTCTGCCTCGACGAGCTCGTCAACCTCTTCAAGCTGCCCAGCGCCCAAGCACGGAAGTCGAACTACGAGCAGATCTTGAGGATCCTCAACGACACCCTGACCGGCGGCGACGGGATCGGGTTCCTGCTCGGCGGCACCCCCGACTTCCTGATGGACCCACGCAAGGGCCTTTATAGCTACGAGGCCCTGCAGAGCCGGCTGGCGGACAACCAGTTCGCCCGCGAAGGGCTCGTCGACTTCAAGGGCCCTGTCCTCCGCCTCGCCAACCTCAGCCCGGAGGACCTCTTCGTCCTCCTCCAGAACATCCGCAACGTGCAGGCCTGCGGCGACGCGGACGCCCACCTGGTCCCGGATGAAGGGATCGAGGCGTTCATGGCGCACTGCTCGCAAAAGGTCGGCGACGCCCACTTCCGCACCCCGCGCAGCAGCATCAAAGCCTTCGTTGGCCTGCTGCTGGTGATCGAACAAAACCCCCAGGTCGCGTGGACCGACCTGGTCGAGAAGATCGAGCTGGTGCAGGAGAAGAATCCGGACCTGCAGCCGCTCGAGATCGACGAATCGGAGCCCGGCGCTGACGATGAGCTCGCTTCGTTCGAGATCTGATTCCTCCTCGGCCTTCGAGCGGCTGGACCCGAAGGTCCAGCGGTGGGTCTGGCGCAACGAATGGCAGGAACTGCGCGAGATCCAAGAGCGGTCCGTGGCCCCGATCCTGGATCGTTCCGGCGACCTGATCGTCGCCGCGGCAACCGCCGCCGGTAAGACCGAGGCCGCCTTCCTGCCGATCGTCAGCAGCCTCTGCCAGGACCCGATCGAGACTGGCATCGGCGCCCTCTACATCAGCCCGCTGAAGGCGCTGATCAACGACCAGCACCAGCGGCTGGAGCTGCTCTGCGAGGCGGCGGAGATCGGGGTGGCACGCTGGCACGGCGACGTTGGCGGCGAGGAGAAGCGGCGGGTCCGCGAGCGCCCGCGGGGGATCCTGCTGATCACCCCCGAGTCGCTGGAGTCGATCTTCGTCAACCACGGCTCAAGCGCGCCGAAGATCTTCGGCGCGCTGCGCTACGTGGTGATCGACGAGCTCCACGCCTTCATCGGCTCCGAGCGGGGCCGGCAGCTGCAGTCCATCCTCCACCGGATCGAGCTCGCCGGTCGGCAGGCACCGATGCGAGTCGGCCTCAGCGCCACGCTCGGCGACATGGCGGTCGCCGCCGAGTTCATGCGCCCGGGCGGCGGCCAGGGGGTCAACCTGATCGAGTCGGCGGATGATTCTCGAACGCTGATGGTCCAACTGCGCGGCTACGAGGCCGGGCGAGCGCCGGGCGAGCCCGATCCCGAGGACCAGAGTCCCGACGGGGATCGGCTCGAAATCGCCGAGCACCTTTTCGGCGTCCTGCGGGGCAGCGACAACCTGGTCTTCGCCAACTCGCGCCGCAGCGTCGAGGAATTCGCCGACCTCCTGCGCCGCCGCTGCGAATCGGACCGGGTCCCGATCGAGTTCTTCGCCCACCACGGCAGCCTCTCGAAAGCGCTCCGTGAGGATGTCGAGCAGAGACTCGGCGACCGCTCCCAGCCGACCACCGCGATCTGCACCTCGACGCTCGAGCTGGGGATCGACGTCGGCAGCGTCACCTGCGTCGGCCAGATCGACCCGCCGTTCTCGGCCGCGGCGCTGCGCCAACGTTTGGGCCGCAGCGGCCGGAGGCCCGAGGATCCCTCGGTCCTGCGCATGTACGTGACCGAGAGCGAGCTCGGCCCCGGGACCGCGCCCAGCGATGAGCTGCGGGAAGGGCTGGTGCAGTCGATCGCCCTGGTCGAGGCGCTGATCGAGGGCTGGTTCGAGCCGCCGGTCGACGAGGCCCTCCACCTTTCGACTCTCGTCCAGCAGCTGTTGTCGGTGATCGCGCAGCACGGTGGCGCCGTGGGCGACGAGATCTGGACAGCGCTCTGCGGCAGTGGCCCCTTCGAGCTGGACCGGCAGGACTTCGTCAAGCTCCTGCGCGGACTGGCCGAGCGGGACGTGATCCAGCAGAGCGGCGATCGCGAGCTGATCCTCACCCCTCGCGGCGAGCAGATCGTCGGCCACTACACCTTCTACTCGGCGTTCACGACCCCCGAGGAGTATCGGCTGATCGCCGACGGGTCCGAACTCGGCACGATGCCGATCAGCTCTCCGCTTCGAGAGGACTCCTACCTGATCTTCGGCGGGCGGCGGTGGCGCGTGGTCGAGGTTGACGACGAGCGGCGGGTGATCGTCGTCATCCGGGCCAAGGGCGGCAAGGTGCCGCGCTTCTTCGGCGAGTCGGGCGAACTCCACGACGAGATCCGGCGCCGGATGCGGGAGATCTACGAAAGCGACTCGGTCCCGGCGTTTCTCGACGCGAAGGCGAAGGAGCTCCTGGCACAGGCGAGAGCGGCGTTCGGATCGCTGGGTCTCGATCGCCACCAGATCATCGACTTCGAAGGCGGCGCGGCCTTCTTTCCCTGGAAGGGCGATCGAGTGACCGCGACCCTGGCGCTCGGCCTGCGAGCTGGTGGGCTCTCGGTGGAGGCCGAGGGGCAGGCCTTGATCGTCCGCGACTCCCCGCCCGAGCAACTGCGCTCGACGCTGAACGAGGCATTCGACGCCAGCAGCGATCCCGATCCCGTCCGGCTGGCCGCGACGGTGAAGAACCTCGAAGTCGAGAAGCACCACTGGCTGCTCGATCCCGACCTGCTCCTGCGCGACTGCGCGACCGGGCGGCTCGACATCGACGGGGCCAGGCGAGCGGTCGAGGAGCTTGCCGGCGAACTGCGGGCCGAATCGGTGGGCGCGATCGCCCGGGAGTTCACGAGCCCAGCCAGGACATTGGCGGAGGGGTTTGTAGTGGTGGACTGCGAGACGACCGGTCTTCATCCGGGTGCCCAGCACCGCATCGCCGAGCTGGCTCTGCTGACGACCGATAGCGATGGGGCGATCGTCGACCGCTGGTCGACCCTGTTGCGCCCGGACCGCGACCTGGGTCCGACGGGCATCCATGGGATCCGCGCTCGCGAAGTGGCCGATGCCCCCGGCTTCGTCGAAGTCCTTGGCGAGATCACGGACCGCTTGCCGGGACGGGTCCTGGTCGCCCATAACGCCCGCTTCGACCAAGCGTTCCTGGAGAGCGAACTGGCCCGCGCGGGAATCGAGGTTTCACCCCTGCCGATGCTCTGCACGATGGAGCTCGCCCAGCGGCTGTCGATCGGCGGGGTCAGGCGGCGCCTCGTCGACTGCAGGGATTCCCTGGGGCTAACCGCCGCCGACGAAGCCCATAACGCGCTCGTCGACGCCGAAGTGGCCGCCGCGATCCTCGCCCGCTACCTGAATCGCTTCGCCTCCTACGACGCCCTGGTCAAGGGCAAAGTGCTTCCCCGCGAGGCATGGCCCGCCGGTGGGCAGCGAGCAAAGCCGAAGCTCCGCCAACCAGCCTTCGCCCAGCCACTGGAGGGTTCCTCTCTGACTAGGCTGATCGCCGCGGCGGATCTTCCCCCGGGTCGGGAGGGATCCGACGAGGCCGCTTACCTAGAGGTCCTCGAGCGGGCAATCGAGGATCGTCGCCTTGACCCGGCGGAGGGTGAGGAGCTGGTAGCGCTGGCCGGGACGCTGGGGATCGACCGAGAAGCGCTCGACGGTCTCCATCGTGACTACCTCAACCACCTCGTCGCCCTCGCCCACCGCGACGGAGAAGTCACCGCGCGCGAGCGCGAGGACCTGTACTTGGTGAGCGAGGCGCTCGGTGTCGAAGGCCTCAAGGCACGACTGGATCAGGATCCTGCCCCGGCCCGCGCCAGCGGTCAAGTCCGCGGTAACGGGCTTGCGGGCCATACCGTCTGCTTCACCGGCGCGCTCACCTGCCAGCACGACGGCGAGCTGCTCACTCGCGAGCGAGCAACGGCCCTGGCAACGGCCGCCGGGCTGATGGTCCTGCCGCGGGTGACGAAGAAGCTCGACCTGCTGGTTCTCGCCGATCCCGATTCAACGTCGGGCAAGGCCCGCCAAGCGCGCGAGTACGGCGTCAGGCTGGTCGCCGAGACCGCCTTCTGGGAGATGATCGGCGTCGAGGTCCATTAAGGCGGCGACTCGATGGCCGTTCACTCGCCTGCCTTTGGGGCACTTCCCACCAAAAGTGTCCCGTCCCGCATATCACTCGATGTCAGCGTGCGCTGAGATGGCAGCAATGTCTAACCCGGGGTAGTGATCTCGGATCGGCGGCTTTCGACTCACCTCAAGAACGCTGCCGTCCATCAGTTGGGGCCACGGTCGATCTCGATGAATCGAACGATGCCTTTCGGGCCCTTGCAGTGGCCCTGCAGTTCGCTGGCTGCGTACACATACTTCGTGAAGCAGCGATACCTCATGACCTTGCAGCCCTTCATGCTCCGTTTCTGAGCACAGCCGCCTACCGTCTGTCCGGTGTCGACCACGAGGTGGAAGTACTTCCTCATGACCTTCCGCGCACCTGAACAGCCGAATCCGGCAGAGACTTCCACGTCTCGGCCCGTGATCTTCTTGATCACCACGTTGGGGCACGTTCGGACGGTCTGAAGCTTGCCCGCGTCAGCTTGAGCCAATATCGAACAAGAGCTTGCGCCCACAAGTAGGCAAGCCAGCACGGCTACTCTTCGCATGAACTCTCCTCCCGTCGGCGAAACATCGCCCAGAGCATTACATGGCCCACGTGCTGACTGCTGCATCCCATCTCCCCTGTGTCTCGCCCGAGAGCACAGGGTCGAGGAAGGCTGCGGCGCGATCAAAAGCCGCTGCCAGGTCGGGCTCGAGACCAACCTCCTCGGCGAGGCGACCATAGTCCGGTGTCCACCCAGGCGGTGGGGCAGGCAGGCTTTCAGGGAGCGCCTGGCGGGCGCGGGTCTCAAAGGTGTGCTTCAGCGCCTCTCGCACTGCGACGGCTTCGAGCGACTGAGAGTTCGCGATGAGCAGGATGTCGATCAGATCCTTGGGCCGCGTGCTGGGCCGGCCCGTCGTACCGTAGCTCCGCCTGTAAGCGTGAACCTTCTCGGCCAGGTGCTGGGTGAGCGGTATCGCGGGAAGCTCAAGCGGCTCGATGCCCGCGAAGGAAAGGAAGTCCGACGTGCGCACTCTGTCTGGCTCCAAGCTGGCCGACTTCCCGAAGCCGATATCCACGACGAACTGCTCGAAGACGCGCTCCGCCAACTCGGCGCGTACGTGAAAACGAATGGCCTGAAACTCATCGACCTCGTCGAACGCGTCGGTTCGGCTTGCCGTGAAGGTGAAGAAGTCATTGAGGCGGAGTCGCTGCGCCGCGGCGATGTCCTCGATCGCGGCCTCCTCGTCGTCGTCGCGCCCGAGATCGATGTCTTTGGTCGAGCGCGAAACTCCGCCCAAGCGGAAGTCAAGCGCCAAGGCACCCTTCAGAATCCAGCGATCCGGCGCCGCCTGGGCGAGGCGGCGTAGGAACAGTTCGAAAGCGACTCGCTTGCGAAGTCGTGCAAGGTTGAATCCGGTCCGCTCGGCCTCGGTCTTCATGCGCTGCTCCAACGCCATGCGAAACGCGGCGGCGCTCTCGTATCTCACGAGGTCACCGCCGTGAGGGCGGCGCTCGCCGTGTCGTGGCGGCCGCGTCGTCGTGCCTCCCCCTCGAGTTCCCGCGCCGTGAGCAGCCCGAGGCCAAGTGCCTGCCGCACGGCCATTTCCAGCTGCTCGGGCTGAATTTCCCCGGCTACGTCGACGAGCGTTCGCGCCGGGGCGGTTAGGCGGAGCCCTTCGCGCCAGACCGTGTCGACCTCTTCCTCGTCGGGGCGGGTGTGGATAACGACGCCGGAGGGGCGGCGCAGGCCCCGATATCGGCGTCCGAGGAGCAGGTGGACTGCATTGGGAATGTTGTCGCTGAGATCGAGGAGGGCGAGCGCGCTCTGGTGCGAAAGGATGGCCTTCTCGGCGCCAACCGCCATCCACTTCTCCCGCATCTCGTCGTCTTCCGGGCGAGGAAAACCGGGCAGGCGATAGAGCCCGCGCCGCACCCGCTCGAACCGGCCCCCGCGCACGTAGTGGCTCAGAAGCTGGCTGCTGAGTCCACGCTCACGGGCCTGGCTCGTGGTGAAGTAGCCGTGCTGGGAGTAGGCGGTTGCCTCGAGCCCCCGCACGTCCGGTTGGTCATGCATAGACAAAGTATAGCTTTGGTTTCGCGGACATTGAGACCTTTCATGGCGTTTCCAACCGCCCCGCGCAAATTTCGGGCACTTCTCGCCAGGAGTGTCCGACTCCCTGCATATCGCCGCATATCTCTGCGTATCCGCTGCGAAATGCCGGCGCGCCGAGTGGTCGAGGAGTACGGCTAATTCCCTGCTAATCACGGACTTCTGAAGCTATTACTCGGTTTTGGCCCCGTTGGATCGCACCCAGGAGGTCGGCGGTTCGATCCGCCTAGGTCCATCGCCCGAGGTCCCTGCACGTGGCATCTTCGCTTTCTCTAGCCTTTCCAAGCAGCTGAATTTGCGCTCTAGCTCTACGACGCCGCGCCCGGCTGCGGCTGCGGCAGCAGCTCGAAGCGCGGCTTGAAATCATGGGTTCGGTGAACAGACGGCAAGTATCCGATGGTGTGGTGCACGACCTGCCCGCGGACCTGCGCGAGGCGCTGGTCGCCAAAACCAAGGTTCTCGAGGCCTGGGAGGACATCACTCCCCTGGCCCGCAACGAGTTCATCTGCTGGGTCGAGGACGCCAAGCGAGAGGGGACGCGCGAACGCCGCATCCGGCGGACGCAGGAGGAACTCGAGGACGGTATGCGCCGGCCCTGCTGCTGGCCGGGCTGCTCGCACCGCGAGCGCAACGGCCGGTAGCGGCGGCGGCGCCCTCAGCGCGTCGCGCTCAGCTCGCGCAGCTCCTGCTCGTAGCTGACGGCGTGGCGGCGGAGTTGGCCGCTGGGCTCGATCGCGTAGCTGCCCATCCGGACCAGGGGCGGCGAGTAGGCGTGGATGGTGACGGCGGGCTCGGTGCCGGCGT
>DATBDU010000018.1:0-42739 GCA_036269775.1 Solirubrobacterales bacterium | reverse complement strand
CGGGGTCTCTCGGCCGAAGATCGAGACCAGGACTTTGAGTTTCGCGCCGTCCTCGTTGATCTCGGCGATCTCGCCGGAGAAGTCGGAGAGCGGGCCGGAGATGACTTTGACCGATTCGCCGATCGAGAACTGCGCCTGGGTGCGGGGCCGCTCGGCGGTCTCGCGGTGGAGCAGTCGGTCGACCTCCGGTTTGGACAGCGGCACCGGTTTGTTCCGCTCGGCGCCGACGAAGCCGGTCACCCCGGGGGTGTTTTTGACCAGGCTCCAGGCGTCGTCGGTCATCTCCATGTTGACCAGCACGTAGCCGGGCATCGTCCGTTTCTCTTTCGGTTCTTTCTGCCCGTCCTTGTTGAGCTCCATCACCTGCTCGGTGGGAACGACGACCTGCCGCACGTTGCGGTTCTGGCTCATCGTCTGCACCCGGTGCTCGAGGTTGTGCTTGACCTTGTTCTCGTGCCCGGAGTAGGTGTTGATCACGTACCAGCGATACAAATCGGAAGCCTTTGTTCGGGGACCCTGTTGCTACAGGATCCGCTTGATGAGAAAGTTGAAGAGAGAGTCGAGGGCGCCGAGGTAGGCGGCCGCCACGGCGACGAAGAGGATCGTGACGGCGGTTGCCTGGATCAGCGTGTCGCGATCCGGCCACTGCACTTTCTTCAGCTCTTGCCAGCAGGAAATCAGGAATCCCATCACGCCGCTTCGCTGGCGTGAGGCGCTCGCCTGTTTCTGTTTCTTGGCGAGCTGCTCGCTCTCGCGGCGCTTCTGCTCGGCGCGGCCCCGCTTCTCGGCCTCCTTCTGGGCCTTCGCTTCGGCACGGCGGGCCGAGCGCGGCTTCGGCGCGTCGGGAGTCTCCAACTGGCTCTCGGAGGCACCGGCGGCGATCCCCGCCTCAACCGCTTCGACCTCGGCTACGTCGCCGGAGACACCGATCTGGGTCTCGTGCTGGGCGAGCGACTCGTCGCGCCGCTCACCATCGGAGCGTTTGCGCTCCTCAGCTTCCCGAGCCCGGCGCTCGGCCTTGCGCTGTGCGCGGGTCTTGGCCATCGGGAGCTACCGGGTCTCCTTGTGGGCCGTGTGGTGACCACACCAGCGGCAGTACTTGCGCAGCTCAACGCGGTCCGGCGAGTTGCGCCGGGACTTGTTGGTCTGATAATTCCGTCGCTTGCAGTCTTCGCAAGCCAAAGTCACCGCGATGCGGACATCTCCGCGAGCCATACTTCTCCCTCGTGAGGACGGTCGTTACAAAAGAAAACCCCGGGCCAAGGCACGAGGCTGTGCGAAGGATAGCGGGCTGTCGCGGGGCGGCGCGGGGCGGCTCAGAGGCCGAGCGTCTTGGCAATGATGTTGCGCTGGATCTCCGAGGTGCCGCCGTAGATCGTCGAGACCAGGGAGGTGCGGACGAGGCGCTCCATGTCGTACTCGGAGGAGTAGCCGTAGCCGCCCATCAGCTGCATCCCCTCCAGAGTGGTGCGCTTGGCGACTTCGGTGACGAAGAGCTTCACCATCGAGGCCTCCTGGGGGAGCATCCGGGACGGGTCCTCGTCGGTGAGGGTGGCAACCCAGCGGGTCATCAGGCGGGCTGCCTCGAGGTCGGTGGCGAGGTCGGCGAGGCGGTGCTGGAGCGCCTGGAAGGAGCCGATCGGGCGGCCGAACTGACGCCGCTCCTTTACATAGGCGAGGACGTCGTCGAAGGCCCGCTGGGCGATCCCCAGCATCGTCGCGGCGAGGATCAGCCGCTCGACGTTGAGCCCGGCCATCAACTGCGTCCAGGCCTGGTCGACCTGGCCGAGCACGGCGTCGGCGGGCGCGACGCAGTCGGTGAAGTAGAGGTGGTTGGTCTCGCGGCCGCCCATCGTCTCGATTGGGATCACCTCCATCCCCTCGACATCGCGAGGGACCCAGATCATCGTCATCCCCTCGTGCTTGTTGTCGGTCTTGGTGGTACGGCAGACGACGAGCACGTGGTCACTGATGTGGGCGTTGGAGCAGAAGACCTTCTGGCCGTTGAGGACGAAGCCGCCATCGACGGCCTCGGCGGAACAGCTGAGGGCGCCGACGTCGGAGCCGGCCTCGGGCTCGGTCATCGCGATCGCCTCGACCGCGCCGGCGGCGATGCCGCCGAGGATCTCTGACTTCTGCTCCTCGGTCCCGAAGCGCTGGGTGGCGCCGGCGACGATCAGCGTCGTCGCGTAGCCGCCGATCGGGGCGAGCCCGCGCGAGGTCTCTTCCATAAACAGGCAGGCGTCGAGCATCGAGCCGCCGGAGCCGCCGTACTCCTCGGGGATCGTCACCCCGAGCCAGCCCAGCTCCGCCATCTGCTTGTAGACGTCGAAGCTGTGGTGCTCCTTGTAGCCGTCGGTGAGCCGCTCGCGCTGGTCCTGCGTGCCGCACTCGCGGTCGCAGAAGTCGCGGATGGCGTCGACGAAGTCGCTCTGTTCGTCGGTTAGGGCGAAGTCCACGGGCGGAGCCTATATATCGGTGGCGCAGGCTGGCCGCTCGGCCAGAAAGCCCGGAACGAGACTCGAACTCGTGACCCCTTCCTTACCATGAGTCGGCCGGGTCGTCGCGGCTAGCTGGATGCCGCCGCCTTTGGCTTGAGAGCAACAACGTTGCCGTTTGCAGTAGTAGGTACTGGGCGGTCCTGGTCGGACGTAGCGCTGCCCCCAGCGCTGCCCCCGTTGGTAGTGCCGAGGGCCGCAAGCGTGGACCCCATTCGGGCCTCCATCTTGGACCGCCGTTTGGCCGTCCGCTCAGCGCTCGCAATCTCGGCAACGTAGACGCGGCGGGTGACCGTCGAATCCTTGTGGCCGAGTAGCCAAGACGCTTCCTCTGCACCGTCCCCGTCTGCGATGACTTGGCTGGCCACAAGGTGCCGGAAGGAATGGAAGCTCGGCAACACGCCGCGCTCGACCTTCACCGGGTTCCCCTCCCCATCGGTGGCACTGAGGATCGGGAATGCGAGCCGCCCGTTCTCCAACTTGGCCCGCTTCATCGCTCGGCGCAGTTCGCGGGAGACGTTGCGCTGAGAGAGAGCGCGGCCGGTGCGGGTGCAGAAGGCAAAGCGCGGTTCCCCGTTGAGCCCGCGCTGATCGCCAGCACTGAGCAGATGGGTGGCCAGCATTACGGCGAGGGAGCGCGGTATCTCAATGCGCCGCTTCGACGCCTTCGTCTTGAGCGGCACCCGCTTGCCCTTGCGGTCGATCTGATGGGTGAAGCTGATCGCCGCGTTGTCGAGGTCGGCAAGGTCGAGGTTGTCGTCGGTCAGCCCAAGCGTTTCGCTGATTCGACTACCTACCGTGCCAGCCGTGGCGAAGACGACGACGTTCTGACCGGCGGCGGCTCGCAGCGTGGCGGCTAGCTCGGCCTCGGTGAACATGCGGTGCTCGGCGTCGGGGTCGCCGCCTACATCGGGGCGCTCGGAGCGATCGAGCAGAGCCAAGGTGTTGCGACCCTGCCAGTCGAGGCGGCGAAGCGCATAGCTGTAGATCCCCCGCGCCGACTTCAACACCGACTCGATCGAGCTATCGGCAAGCCCTTCCCCGTCCTCGCCCTCGCGAAGGTCGCGAATGAAGCTGGCCCAGTCGTCGGCACTGATTCGGTCAAAGCGGCGGTTGCCGAACCGGGGACGTAGGTAGTCCTCGATCGCCCATCGGTGACCGTTGCGGGTGGACTCGCGAAGGTCGGCAACGCGATTCTTGAGGAAGCCATCGGCGGCCTCGCCCAGACTGAGGCGAGGATTCGTCGGAGCCGGTTCGTTCCTGCCGCGCTTCGCTAGCTCGGCAGTGAGAGCGGCGCGGGCCTCGCTGATCTTGATCCCGACGCTGCGGCGGCAGTACTTGCCGGTTGAGTCGCGCCAGCGGATTTCATAGAGCTTCTTCCCGGCGGTGCTCACCTTGTAGAAGATGCCCGGCTCAACACGAATAGCCTTGCGGTTGCTCATTGGGTGCTCCAATCACCTAGTGGGCCGGTCCCTCGGGCGTTGACGCGTCCGGGGGACCACTTGAATTGACTACTCGGCTGATAATACCCCTCTCTGAGGCAGAAAGGGCTCACCGCGCAAACCCGCTTGCAATGCGGGCTGGCGGAAGTGGGGCAGCAGGGGGGCAGCACGGGATCGGCTACCTGATCGACCCATTCGAGCGCCGCCAATCGTCCAGCTCGGAGCGCTTGAAGTAGAGGGAGCCGCTGGGGGTGTCCTGGTAGGCGGGCAGCTCGCCCCGCGCCGACCGTTCCTTGAGCGTCGCGTAGGAGACGGCGAGATAGGCGGCAGCTTCGCGGGAATCGAGCCAAGCGTCCTCGGCGGGCTCGGGGATCAGCTCAGCAACGTAGGCAGCGATCGAGGCGGCGAGGGCGTCGATCGTCTCGGGATCGAGCCCGACCGCCAGAGTTGGCAGGGAGGTTGAAGTGTCGAGGGTTGAACTCACCCCCGAGCTTCAACACGATCCCCGCCCCTAAGTCAACGCGAACGCCACCGACTAGGTAGACGACAGGGCAGCGCTTGACGTTGGGGCGGTAACCGCGTTGAGTTCCGAGGAACGGCGCTCTGGGTGCCGCTCTCTATATATGGGCGCTACGGCGAGGTAGTCATTCAGCGCTGGCCCCACCGCCGAGGCGCACCGATCCGAGTCCGACTGCGCGGCTTTGCGGAAGCTCGCTGCGTGGTTGCGTCAGGGGTGGTGACCGGCTCCGACTCGGCCGAGGTATCGAGCTTGGCCTCCAGCTCGATCCCCATTCGCTTTGCAACCTCAGCGGTTCGACGCTCGGCCTCGCCGTCGATCGCAGGGCTCAACGGATCGGGGTCCGGCGTCCGGGGCTTCGACTCCTCCTCACGCTTGGCCGGGTCGGGGATCGAGCCCGAGCCGATCAGCCGTTGAACGTCAGCTTTGGCCGCGAGCATCCGACCATCGACTACCTCCAGCTTGGCCCCGCCGAGGACAAGGCGGCGCTGCAACTCTCCCTCCTCCAACCCGCAGCGCTCGGCCACCTGCGTCACCGAGTAGGCGGCAGCGCCACCCTTGCCGCCGTTGTCGGCCAGCAGGATCGCGGTCAACGTGCCGTCGTCGTCGGAGAGCTGGAGCGGAGTTGGAGCCGGTGCGTTTGAACGCATCGGGCGGCGCTCGGCCCGCTTGATTCCCTTCCAGTCGAGCACGATCGTTTCGATGTCGGAGAGTCGATATTCGGCCGAGCCGGTCTCACTGTCGGTGCGCATCGAATAGGGAATGTCGGTGGCAGCTTCGCTGAAGGTCCGCATCCCCTCGTCCGCATCGTGGCAGCCGAAAAGCAACGCGACTTCTTCCCGGTTGATCCCGGTGTCCTCTACCAGCTCTGGCATAAGGCGAGTCATCGAACCGCCTCCCGGCCATCGACTAGAAGCGCCTCGGCCAGCGCCTGGTCGGCGGCGTCGAGGGAGCGAGCGTTGACCGGCTGCGTCCTGACGTTGCCCGCCTGGTCGCGGTAGCGGATCGAGAACGCCTGTTGGCCTCGGGCATCGCGACGGCGCAGGATGCCGGGATGGTGCGGCACACCTTCCACCCGATCGAGCATGTCGTCGGAGTGAGCATCGGTCGAGGGAGCCGGCGCGTCTAGGTGGCCTCGCTGGGAGACCTGATCGACGGCCGGCATGGTGGGATCGAGCTGGCCGTGATCGACGTAGGCCGGGACCGGCTGCGGGGGCGTGTTGCCTACGCGGACGATCTCGGGTGCGGCGTCAGCCTCGGGGTCGCGGAGAACGTCTCGATCCTCAGCGCTGGCGACGTGCTCGGAGAGCGGGTCGATCGAGGGTCCGGCGTCCTGCTCGAACTCCTCGGGAGTCCATTGTTTGTAGCGAGTAGTCATTTGCCTCTAGTTCCTTTGATCGGTAGTGGTAATGGTACGCCTCTGCGGCGTTGGGTTGCGGGGTCCGGTGCCGAACACAGCCCGCCTGAAAGTCAGTCGCAGTTGTTCGCGACGGGCGAGGTCGGCGCGAGCCTCGGGGGTGAGGTCGGAGAGCTGTTGAAGGTGGGCGTTCATGGCCTCGGCCTCAGTCGGCGTTGGCTGGCGGGAGTCGGATCGACGTAGCCGATGGCGAAGCTGAATCGGGGGTGAGCTGGACGGCGGGGCGATCGACGGCCACGCTTCCGGCGACGGCACACACGCTGTAGGCGCTCCCGTTCCCGGCGCTCCCGCTCGGCGGGCTCGGTGGCCTGTTCGTAGCGGCGACGGTCGTCCTCATTGCGGCGGTGGATGCGCTCGGCCAACCGCTCGGGCTTGCCATCGGGACCGGGGCGCTCGGTGGCCTCAGCGGCAACGTCTAGGAGAGATTCGAGGTCGTCGGTTCGAGCTTCGCGGGTGCCGTCTTGGAGGGCGACGACAAGCTCGGCAGCTTCGAGCTTGGAGAGCTGCCGGCGGATCGTCTTGCGGCAGTTGGAGAGGGAGGGGTGACGGGCAAGCTCGGAGACAGAAGCGGGACGATCGAGGGCTAGGAGAGCATCGAAGACAAGACGGGCACCGTGACCGATCGCAGTCCAGCTCCAGCCATCGTGATTAGGGGGAACGGTTGAGCTGGGAGCAACGGTTAGAGCGCTTTGGGAAGCGGGTTTAGGGGGTGGGGCATTCCGATAACAAGCAACGGGAAAGGCTGGAGTAGATGTAGCTAGATCAGGGGGTGAAGGGGGAGCGTCTACAAGCTCGAACCGATGCGCTCCCCTCTCCCCGTTCCGCTTCCTTCCATCCCGCTTAAGCGCTCGGCCGAGTAGACCGTTCCTCGTCTTCGACCCCTTCAACGCTCGCTCGATCGTCGGCAAGCTGGCAAGCCGAGCATCTAGCCCGAGCTGCCGGCGGGAGACCGTCACCGTCAGCTCCCCCTCCCTCCTCGCTCGGCCGGCAACCGCGCTGACGATCGTTCGCTGACTGGCCGAGAGCCAAGGCTGCCCGAGCCAACCGACCTCCCACCGATCGACGCGCTCGACGTGCTCGCGATCGACAACGGCCGGTCCATGCTCGAAGCGCCGACGAACTTGCCCCTCCCATTCCTCCAGCTCGAACGGGTCGCCAAGGGGTGAGCTCAAATTGACTACCTCGGCGTAGCGCTCCCTTCCGACCGCCAACGCCTCCTCCTCGGTCAGCCCGAGACGGTGAAGCTCGCCGGTCAGCTCCCAGCCGGTGACGTTCCGCGACTCCCCCCGCTCGACCGCAGCGAGCGCACGGCTGATGGCCATGGCAACCGACGCTGCACGATCGGCGGGGGGTTTGGTCGCGGTTGCTTTGGGCGGCTCGGGGACGGCGCTCGGGCGGTGCTGCCGTCGAAGATCGGAAGGGCGGGCAACTCGGTCGGGCTCGAAGGTGAGGAGGTCGGCGGGATCGAGCGGAAGCCGGACGGTGGCCGTCGCCCCTGCGTTGAATCCGGCGTCACCGTCGAGGAGGTCTCCATGCCCTCGGGTCAGCTTGCCGACCTCGGCCACCGACGCGGAGCCGTCGAGCTGCCAGAGCGCATGAACGTGAGCGCGGCCGTTCGAGCTGCCACCGCTGGCAAGGACGATCGAGGGTGGCGGGGTGGCAAAGCGCCAGAGCTGGGAGCCGTCAGCGTCGAGCATCACCCAACAGCAGCGATCGACGTTCGAGCTGCGACGGGAGCCCGAGCTGCGGTAGGTGGCGATCGAGAGGCGAGCCCCGCCCTGGTCGAGGACGAACCGACGTAGGCGCTGGGTCCAGTTCGAGCGCGAGAGGTCGAGCCAGAGCGGGCTAAGGAAGCCGTCACGGTCACCGATCGCAGCCACCCAACCCCGGCTCTGCGGATGCAGCGCCAGCGCCACCGCTCGGAATGGTGCGGGGTCGCTAGACTTCACTGTGTCTTCCGGTTTTCATGTGGAGTGAGACCTGTGGGGACATTGACTACTGCGAGTCGGCCCGCCAAGCCCCGGCGGGTCGTCGCATTTCTGGGGTCAGCTAGGCGGCTTTCGCCTCCAGCTCGTCAAGGTGCTTCGAGAGGACGCGACGGGCGTAGTCAGAACGCGAGCGGCCGTCCTGCTCGGCCAGCTTGGTCAGCTTCCGAAACCTGCTCTCGGGCATGCAGACTGAGAATTGAGCTTGCAGCTTTGGCTTAGGCATGTGTCCTACCTCTTGGGTTGGGCGTGTTCATTGCCTGCCGATGATGACACCCCTAGACGTAGGGGTACGAACTGGCTGCGGTGCCAAACTACGATCCCAATACGGTTGCTTAGGCTATCTTTTGCAATGCAATTTGCACCGTCACCCGGTCAAAGCACCCTTAACCCGGTAACCGAAGCGTTAAGCAAGTAGTCAATTCACCGTGACGGGAGGTAGTCAATCCGGATGACACTCTGACGCGGGGGTCACTCACCCTGACGAGGAGGTAGTCAATAGACAGTTGCCGTGACGCCGTGGCAGCACGTAGTAGAGGAGGGGGTTCAACGAACGGGAAGGGGGTTCGCAGAACTAGGAGGGAGTTCAACGGACAGAGGAGGAAGGGGTTCGTTGAGCTAGGAGGTGCTTAGAGCGATTTCGTGATTAAGGGAAGGCGAACTAGGCGTAAGGAATTGACTACTCCCTCTCTCAGCTAATGACTACCCGGTGTAGGTGCTGCGGTTAAGGGGAATGAAGGAACTGAGAAGGGAGCGAGTGAGCTGGAGCGAGGGGCCGATTCCGTCTACGCTGTGTGTGCGTGGCGGCAACGCTTCGCACTAACGCTCCTGCCATAGAGCAGTTGGGTTCGGCGTCGGGATCGGTGTTGGCTCCCGGCGTCGGGCTCAGCATTCGCAGCGCTACGCTCTCGGAGTAGTAACGAGGGATTGGCGGCTGTCGTCGGGTCGGCGTGACGCATGATCATGTCCGGCGGCAGCCGTTTAAGAGAGGTAGTCAAATGGAACCGATCGAGACCGTGAACAAGTGCCCCCGCTGTGCCGCAGCTCCGCACCCTTTCGCGGTCGATGAACGGGGAGCACCGAGCAGGCAGACGATGGATTGCGCCGAGCCGGTGATCGTGGTCTGCCCCGACTGCCGCGAGCGTGAAGTCTTCCGGGGCTCGGCAAAGCTGCCACCGATCCCGATTGAGCGCTGGCCGGTGCCTCTGGCGGCGCTGGTCGAGGAGGACACGCTGCGGCTGGCGCACTACCGCTCTCAGCCCGTCACCGAGGCGCTACGGGCGTACTGGCGTCGGGAACGAGCGAAACTGACCTCGTAGGGGCCGATCTCCGGGCCGCTGGAGCCCGTTCACTCCGAATCCGGGGGATTGCCCTCTGGCAGCTCTGCGGCGCTCAGAACGGCTCGCATCTGTTGGGCTAGAAGTGGGTTCGCTCGCATCTTCGAGACGAGGGCCGAGACCGACTCCTCGCGGGTGTCGAACTCGGGGGTCTGAGTCGGTCGGCCGAGCTGCGATTCCACTAGCTGTAGTTCGGCCTCTTTCGACTCGACCCCGACCGCAGCTTTCAGGGCGCGGAGCTTTGCCCCCTCGCTGGCCTCCTCGTCTTCGAGCACGTCACGGATGACGCCGAGCATTTGCGGACCAAGCTCGGCCACCCCTGCGGCAATGTGTGCTGCGGCTGGTCGGGCCGACTGAGACTCAGGTGACACTTTGCGCGGGCGACCGGCTCCCTCCCGCTTCCCACCGAATCGCCCCTCGGCTACCAGTTCCTTTGCTCGCTCGCTCGGATCGGAGCTGTACCGCTTAGGCGGTTTGAGTGGCGGTTTCTTGGCCGTCTTCGCACCCATGGTTGGAAGGTTACTGGCGGAAACCTTGTCGAGGAGCGAGATCGAACTGATTTCCGGACCCGCCGGGAGTGATTTCCGACTGATTGCTCTCTAGGTTCGGGTGCAGGTTTTACCCTTTCAGCCGGTACAATTCCGATCATGGAGAACGAGCAGCCTTTTGCAGTCCAAGCGGCCCTACATCGACACTTCGCCCGCGAAGTTGCCGCCCCTCGCGGGGTCGCCCTCGGCGCGCTGATCCGGTCTGATCGTGACCGCCTCCAGTTCTGGGACGGTTGCCAGGTCGTGGGGGACACGCACGTCGAGCGCAAGTTCGTAGTGGGTGAAAGCGAACGAGTAGTCATTGAGGCTGCGAAGCTCGACCCGACGTTGAGCGCAGTGCTCGGGTACGTCGTCACTCCAAAGCACCGCCCCGAGGAGGCGGCTTGGCTGATCCGTGACGGGAAGGTGATCGACCCCGCCCGTCGCATCCGCCGTGACAACCGAGCGCAGGGTTATCTCGGCGTTCAGCTCCGAGCAACGGAGGTTGTCAACTGGACCCCGACTCATCCCCTTGCCGTGGCCGAGCGCGGCGCACACCGTCAGCGCCTCGCAGCGTAGGGGGATGGTCTCCCGCCCCACCCCGGTTGACGCCGAGCGCAAGTTGCGGGAGTGGGTGGCTCGGCAGAGCGGCTTCCGCGCGTTCGGCTACCGGATGCTGACTGGCGTTGAGGAGTTCTGGCCCGCCATCGCGGTGCTCTCGATGGAAGGTGTCGAGGCGCTCGACAAGCCCCGCGAGTGTGAAGCCGTCGCGCTCGAAGTAGGACGCCGATTCGACCTCGGAGTCGCCTACGGCGCGGTCCTCAGCCAAGCCCACCCAGAGCGGCCGGTCTGGCACTACTGGAACGTTGCCCCGAGCGGCGAGGTAGTCGATGCAGCTCGACGGCGCAGGGTCGCTGACGGCTATCTCGGCAAGCGGCTGGAGAGCTTCGAGGTCGAGCGCCTGGAGCGCGCTTCCGATCCCCTCGGGGGACTGCGGGAGGGAGCTAGCCAGGTCGGCGCTCTCGGTCGCGGCCTCGCCTCCCTGCTCGGTGGCTGACGTGATGCAGATGCCGACCTCGGAAGAGGTGGAGGCGATCCTGCGCCAGCACGTCGCTTCCCATGGTTCGAGCATCGCCACGGCTGCCATGTGGGCAGCGGCGAAGGAAAAGCGACTGCGGTTCTGGGACGGCGCAGATGCTCGCTCGACCCCCGAGCTGGCGCGGCACTTCAACCCGGTGTCCTGCACCCGATCAGCTCAGCGGATCGCGGGTCTCTTCGAGGACGCCGAGGTAGCGATCGGCTACGTGCTGCGAGCCGGCGAATCGGGGCCGATGGTCTACTCATTCGCGGTTCGCGATGACGTGGTGTTCGACGGCGGAACCCGCCACTACGGACGGGCGCTCGGCTACGTCGGGGCCGTCGTCGGCCTGGTCGATCTCGGCGTCATGTTGAGGACGGGGACGCTGCGCGATGGCTTCGCCGCGATGGTGGCGCGATACGAACCCGAGCGGCTAGAGGCGATTACTCGGCGGGAAGCACCCCGGCCACTCCCGAGGAAGCCGCCGCCGACTCTCCAGCGTTCCCGCCCCCCACAGAAACCGGCTGATCCCTTTGTCGCGGGGGCTGCCCTCCATGAACATTGGACCGAGGCGGGGCGTGGTCTCGGTCGCGTCTTCTCGGCCCTGTTGGGCGACTGAGCCCGTACCCTGTAGGGGCTTGTGTTGTGTCACCTCAGCGAGCACGAGGGGCGACCTCGGGCGGCGGCTGCCAACTTCCTGACTAGCCGTCGCCCCGCCTCCCGGCGTGGGCAATACCCGAACCCCAGACGGGCCTACGTGGTTGTCAGCTCCAAGCGGCGTAGAGCCTCGACGCTATTCGGTCCGCCAAGCACAAAGAAAGACTCCCTCCCGCCGCTGCCGCCCTGGACGGCTCGATCGAGTGTCGCGATTCCTTCGCTGACCAAGACCTCCACGTGGTAGACGGCTGTCGAGTGGCTGGCCGTCTCGGCGTCGAGAAATTCGGAGTGGAAGCGCTTTGGCGATAGAGCCTCGCTCGAATGCCATAGCGCTTCGATCCACTTGCGCCTAGTCGGATGTTCGACGGTTTCCTTGATCGACCGTTTCCGTCGCTTCATTGACTCCCCTCGCTACAGCTAGAAGTGAATTGACTACCCCGACTCTACAGACCAATACGCTCCGGGCCAATGCGCTCTCTACCGCTACGGTCTGGTCGGATCGGCCGATAGTAATGGGCAGGGCGTCCTCCAACTCTGGACCCCCACCCCCTCCCTCTCAGCAGACCTTTCCCATTTCGATTTCGACGTATTCGCGCTGTCGCATCCGGCTGAGGTGGCCGGCTTCTTCGCTCAGCGCGATGTCTCCTTTCGCTTCGCGCAGGTTTTCGAGCGCGTCGTCTGGCGAGGTGCCGGGACAGGCGGTCGCCAGAGCTTCGCGAGCGCCAGCGTTGTTGCCTGCCGCGAGGTCTAGGAGAGCGGCCGAGACTCCCGCCGCCTGCATCTCGTCCGGCGCGCCTTCCGCCAGTTCGCTTAGGTGCTGCTGCTTTGAGCTGGTCGGACTGCTGCCACCCCCACAAGCTGCGAGACCGAGAGCGACGATCGAGACCGCCACCGCTGTTGCAATCCGCTTCATGACCACCTCCTAGCCTCCCCCTACCTAATGGCCCGGCCGGGGGTGGCGAGCGGCCGGGCGTCAGCAACCTAGACCAATGCGCTCCCTGCCGCTACGCTCTGGTCCGATCGGTTGGGAGCCGCCACGCTTCCAACGATGGCCGCACCGCTCTACGACGACGCCGACCTCGCCAGCCGATCTTTCGGCGAGAGGATGCGCGAGCTGCGAGCCCGCGAAGGCATCTCGCAGGACGGGTTGTCGCACACGTCGGGCATCCACTCGACCTCGATAGGCCGGATCGAGCGCGGAGGTCGCGAGCCTCGGCTGACGACGATCCTCAAGCTGGCGCATGGCCTCGGCGTCGAACCGGGTGAGCTGGTCAACCGGCTCGATCGTCGCTTGCCCTAAGACGAGGGCTCACGGAGGATCGAGAGCGCTTCGTCGGCCGCCTCTTTGTCCGCCGCGACCGCTCGCTCTGCCTCCTCAGTAGCGCCGTGAAGCGCCTCTGCAATCCCGTCGCGAAGCTCTCGCGCCTCGGTGACGGTGATGATCGTCTCGGTGCCGATGGCGATCTCTCCCGGCTCAGAATTGCTACTCCGGGTGTCCTCCCATAGCACCATCGGGGACAGACTCGTCACGATCCGCGAACGGCCCGGCATCGCCTCATTTATCGCTTTGATTACCTCGTCCTCGCGGAGCGACAGAGCACGGCTATCGGCCCAGAGCGGAAGGCGAAGCGTGTAGCCCTGCTCGCGGCTCCAGGTAATGTCGGCGTTCGGCCACTGCACTGAATCGTCCATGCCCACAGCCTGCCTGAGTGATCGGACGGTTGCAGATTGTCAGCGTCTCCGCTGCCGCAACCGAGGTAGTCAATTGATCCCAGAACTGAGGAACCCCGCTCCTGGGGAAGGCGATAACGGGCGGGGTCCTTAAGGCTCCTCAGTTGCGACTGTCGCGATATCGCTTCTGAGCGCCATGCGGCTCGAAGGGCTCCGAGGGTGCGGGTCGCAATCCGGTGATCCTCTATGGCGACGACTGCTTGTCCGCCCCTTGGCGGGGCTGAACAGGTGGTCAATCCACGTTTCGTTCGGCTGCCTCGTCGCTTGCTGATTCCGGAAGCGGAACTCGGCGGATGACCTCGCCGTTCGGTCCCCAGATCACCGCCGTAGCCTCTCGCCCAGATCGAGCGCCAAAACGTCGCCGTCGCCGCCCCCACTCTGTCAGGGCCGACACTCCTCCTGCCGCTCGTCGCCCCCGGTCGTCCTCAGATTCTCCAAGCGCATCGTGCCATCCCCCTGCGGTCTCTATGCCCTGAAACGCGACAGAGCGAACCTAGCGCTTCTGTCCGTTGATCTTTCACAGGGAGGTAGTCAATTCAGCATCGATATAGACGGCCGTACACCCGTAGCAGCCCTCTCAGGTAACCCCCCGAGGAGGAATCAATAGGGGGGGTCCAGAGCGTCAATGCTGCCCCCACGCTGCCCATTCGGGCGATTTGACTACCCCGGGTGGTCAATAGGGCATAGAAAAACCCCGCCTGAGCGGGGGTTTCTCCTAAGCCCGGAACGAGACTCGAACTCGTGACCCCTTCCTTACCATGGAAGTGCTCTACCAACTGAGCTATCCGGGCGGGTCAGGCGATTTTAGGGCAGCGTGACCGGAGTCGCCGCCGGGGCACCGGCCTGCAGCAGCGTCGCTAAGTAGATGACGACGGAATCCGAACCGCGGTTGGCGGCTTCGTGGATGTCGGAGGGCTGCTCGACGATCCACTGGCCGGTGCGGATCGGCGCCGTCTGGCCGGCCTTGATCGTGCGCACGGTCTGCGGGTCCTGGTCGGACTCGCCCTTGCGAACGACGACGGAGCCGCGGCGGACGGTGTAGGTGAGGGTGCCGGCCTCGATGTGCGCGACCTGGGTCCCCAGATGGTGATGGAGGGCGAGCTTTGCCCCCGGTTCAACCTCGACCCGGCTGAGGACCATGGTCCGGTTCGGAGCGCCCTGGACATGGCTGGACTGGGCCAGGGCGTTGCGGATCGCCGTCGGTGCCGCCTTCGACTGGCCGAAGGCGCCGGGCAGGACGGCGCCGAGCGCGAAGGCGCCGATCAGCGCCAGGGCGATCAGGATTCGGGGGCGGAGGGCGCGGAACACGGTGGCGGCAGCCTAGGTTGCCCGCCGGATGCGTTGCCACTCCCAATCCCTGCCTGGCGGCGGGGCGGAGGACCGCAACGGCGAGCATCGGCTACCGTCCGGTGCATGGTTTTTGACTTCCGGCACAAGAACATCGAAGGCAAGTGGAAGTCCAGCGGACATCGCAAGGGGGAGACCCGGGATGCCGCGTTCGCGGCTCTGGAGGCCAAGGCCGGCCCCCTCCCCGCCGGCCAGTACATGTCACGGCCGCGCGACGGCCGGACCAAGAACTGGGACCTGTTCACCCGCCCCTGAGCGCCTCGGCGATCTCGGCGATGGCCGCGGTCTCAGCCTCGCTGACAGGTTGGTCGTCGCCCTCGGTCTTGGCGCTGGCAACCCGCTGAGCAAGCGAGGTGACGAAGCTGCGGTAGTCGTCAACCTCCTGCGGGGTCGCTTTCTGCTCGAGCAGCGCCACCGCTTCGTGGATGCGCTGCAGGCCGTGCTCCTTCAGCTCCTCGGCCGAGTGGGCCTTGGTGCGGTCCATCTCTGGCTTGTGCGAGACCAGCTCGTCGAGCAGGGCCGAGTCGCCGTGCTCCTTGCGCGCCTCGGTGTAGGCCTTGGCCATCGCGAAGGCCTCGCGGAAACTGCCGCCGCGCTGGGCCGTGGAGACGATCATGCCGGCGCTCGTCGGCCCCTCCCGGACCGCCTCCCACTCCTCAGGGGTGAAGTCGCTGCTTGCCGTCATCGGTTTCTCCTCTCGGGGCTGGCTGGAACAGTCACGCTACCCGGACTCCGCGAGGCCGAACTCGGCGGCCAGCAACTCGTAGGAGCGGCGGCGGGCCTGGTGGTCGTGGGTGATCGTCACCACGATCGCCTCGTCGGCGCCGTAGGCGGCGGCGATCTCCTCGACGTCGGCGCGGACCTGGGCGGGGGTGCCGGTGAGGCGGCGGCGCTCGGCCGTCGGCGCTTCGCTTTCCTCCGGGTGCATCTCGAAGTAGCGCTGCGCTTTCTCCGGCGGCGGTACGGCGACGAGGCGGCCACGGCGCAGCAGGTCGAAGGCCATCCGCCAGCTCGTCGCCAGCCGTTCCGCCTCCTCCTCGGTCTCCGCGACCACCGCCCGCACGGCGACCGCCAGTTGGGGCTCCGGCAGGCGCTTGTCGGCGACAAAGCCGCGCCGGTAGGTCTCGGCGATCGGCGCCCCGCGCGGGTTGATGAAGTCGGCGAACGCATAGCGCAGGCCCATCTCCCCCGCCCACAGCGCGCTCTGCTCCGAGGAGCCGAGCAGCCAGGGCTCGGGGACCTCGGGCTCACCGGGCAGGATCTCGGCGAGGCGAGCGAGATGGCCGGCGGGGAAGCCGCGCTCGAAGTAGGCGAGCAGCTCGGCAAGCTGCTCGGGAAAGTCGTCCGGCAGCGCCCGGGAGCGGTCGCGCTGCAGGGCGTGGGTGGTCATCGGGTCGGTCCCGGCGGCGCGCCCGATGCCGAGATCGATGCGGCCCGGGAAGAGGCCGGCGAGAACGCCGAAGCTCTCCGCCACCTTGAGCGGGCTGTAGTGGGGCAGCATCACACCGCCGCTGCCGATTCGCATGCGGCTGGTCGCGGCGGCGATCGGACCGATCAGCACCTCTGGCGAGGGCCCGGCGACCAGCCCTCCCCCATGGTGCTCGGCGACCCAGTAGCGGTGGTAGCCGAGCCGCTCGGCCAACTGGGCGAGGTCGAGCGAGTTGCGCAGCGACTGGGCCGAGCTCGATCCCTCGGAGACGGGGGTCTGGTCGAGGACGCTGAGGCGGAGGTCGGCGGGCACGTCAGGGACGGTAGCCGCTGCGCCCCGTCGTCAAGGCTGGGTCAGCTGCCGCGGATCGCCTTGCCGGCGATGTTCTTCATCCGCGTCCGGTCCCGCTGGGAAAGATTGTCGGGACGCCCCTTCGACTTCTTCAGGAGGGTCCAGAACTCACTTTGCTCTCGCTGGGTGAGGTTGTTCTCGACACGCTCCCTTCCCTTGTTGCCCAGCCAGACGGCGATGGCCCAGACCATTTTCCACGGGATCCGCTTCCAGACGGCTGGGGCGGCGCGGCGGGCGATCCAGAGCGGCATTCCCTTCCCTATCGGTAGGCGCCGCGACCGCTGGTCCGGTCTCCGGCGACGATCCGGTAGATGAACAGCAGCAGCAGCGAGCCGGCGATGGCGATCAGCCAGGTTCCGAGGTCGAAGAATTCGTCGAGGTCACCGATGTTCAGGGCGCTGGCGATGAGCCCTCCGACGATCGCGCCGGCAATGCCGATCAGAGTGGTCACAATGAAGCCACCAGGGTCGTCACCGGGCATGATCAGCTTCGCGATCGCCCCGGCGAGCAGCCCGAGAACTATCCATCCGATGATCCCCATGAGACCTCTCCTTTCGATTTTGCAACCCGTTGGGAAATTCGTACCCGTCGCGCCTGGCGGCGAAACGGCACTGCGACAAAGGGTCTGAGGGAACAATGGGCACGATCGACGGCTCCGCCAGCACCGAGATCGAAGCGCCGATCGAGGCGGTCTACGCGGTCGCCGCCGACGTCGAGGGCTCGCCCCGCTGGCAGCCTGAGATCAAGCTCGCCGAGTGCGTCGAGCGCGACGGCGACGGCAATCAGGCGCTGGTGCGGATGGAGACCGACGCCAAGGTGCGCCGGCTCGGCTCGACGATCCACTTCAGCTACCAGCGGCCCACCCTGATCGCCTGGGCCCAGGAGGACGGCGACCTGAAGTCGGTCGAGGGCAGCTGGGAGCTCGAGGACCTCGGCGACGGACGGACGCGGGCGACTTACTGGCTGGAGGTCGACCTCGGCCGCGTCCTGGGGATGGTGATCCGCGGGCCGCTGGTCGGCGTGCTGCGCGGCCAGCTGATCGACAGCATGCCGGAGAAGCTGAAGCGCTTCGTCGAGGAAGACTTGGGCTGACTGTCTAGGCGTCGACCGTGGCGCCGTTGGCGGTCAGCACGACCTCGATGTTGCCCCGCGTCGCGTTGGAGTAGGGGCAGACCTGGTGGGCGGCGCGGACCAGCTCGACGGCGTCCTCGCCCTCGACCGAGGGCAGGGTCACGTGCAGCTCGGCGGCGATCGTGAAGCCGCGGTCCTCGCCGGTCATTAGCTTCACCTTGGAGTCGATCCCGACGTCGCCGACCTCGAGCTTCTGGCGACGGGCGACGGCGGCCAGGGCGCCCTCGAAGCAGGCCGCGTAGCCGACGGCGAAGAGCTGCTCGGGGTTGGTGCCGCCGCCCTCACCGCCCATCTCGGGCGGGGTGCGGAGGTCGACCTCGAGGGCGCCGTCGGAAGTGCGGCCATGGCCTTCGGCCCGGCCCCCGGTGACGTGCGCCTCGGCGGTGTAGAGCTCCTTGCTCACCGCGCCAAGACTAGCGGGCGGCCTGCTTGACCCGGTGGCGCTTTAAGGCGACGACGCGGAACTTGAAGAGGGCCGGCGTCGGGTCGCGGTTGCCGGCGGCGTCGATCGCGAAGATCCGCAAGCTGTGCGGGCCGATGCCGACCCGAAACGCCCGCGGCGAGCGACATGGCTTGTACGGCTTGCGGTCGAGCTTGCACTCGAAGGTCGAGGGCTCGCTGGCGGCGAAGCGGAAGGCGACGAGCTTGCGTCGGCCCGGCGCCACGCGCAGGACCTTCGCCGGGTGCCGCAGCAGCTTCGTGCGCGGCGGCCTGCGATCGGGGGGCGGCGGAGGAGGCGGCGGAGGCGGTTCGGTGAGCAATTCGAGTTCGTTGAATTCTTCCGCCGCGCCTTCGCGCACCCGCTCGCATTCGATCGGCGTCGGGTCGCCGATCGAGGCGAAGTCGATGGTCGCCTGGTCGAGGCCCGGGCCGCAGTCGATGACCCGATCGCGGCTGCCGGAGTTGGCGAGGATGCTGTCGTTTCCGCCGCGGGCGTGGTAGGTGTCTTCGCCTTTGTGGCCGAGCAGCTGGTTGGCGCCTTCGTCGCCGTAGAGGACGTCGCTCTGGTTCGAGGCCTCGAGGTCCTCGATGCCGGTCAGCGCGTCGAAGCTGCCGCCCGGGCACTGCGGTTCTTCGCTGGCGCCGATTTCGCCCACCCTGCCGAGGTCGAGCCGGGCGTCGACGCCGATCCCCGACAGCCGCGCCCAGGAGGCGTTGTCGCGGTCGTTGGCGCCGGCGGCGCCCCCGGAGATCGTCTCGCTGTCGCAGATCGAGACCGAGAGGAAGAGGTCCGAGCCTTCGCCTCCGTCGAGCAGGTCGGGGCCGCCGTTGTGGGTGAGGGCGTCGTCGCCGGCGCCCGCCGAGAGGATGTCGTGGATGTCGCCGGGACCGTCGACGAGGATGTCTTCGGCGACGCCACCGGTGAGGGTGTCTTCCCCGGCGCCGCCGATCGCGACGAGGCCGACGCCATCCGGGAAGTTCTGGGCGGTGATCGTGTCGTTTCCGCCCATGCCGGCGAGCACGATCGAGTCGAGCGGCGCCGTCAGCGGGCAGCTGGCGGTGGTGGTGCTGAAGCTGCAGCCGTCGGCATCGGCATTGAACGAGCCGCCGGGGATTGAGACGGTGACACTCGAGCCGTTGTAGGAGGCGGTGATCGTGTCGGAGCTCTCACTGCCGACGACGTATATCTGGGTCGTCCCCGAGGAGCCGGTCGTCTCGCCGACGCTGATCTCGCTCGTTTTGCGCAGTTTCACCGCGGCGGTGCTGCCGCAGCCGCCGACCGTCGGGTTGAAGCAGTTGTCCCCGGCCCCCGCTTCGATCGTATTGCTGCCGGAGCCGCCGTCGAGGTAGTCGCCGTCGGCACCGCCGTTCAGCTTGTCATCGCCCCCTTCGCCCTTGATCGCGTCGGCGCCGCCACCGCCATAGATCTGCTCGTCGGCAGAGCTGCCGACGATGTAGTCGGAGAAGGGCGTGCCGATGATCCGCTCGAAGACGCCCGGCTGGATTTCGTCGTTGCCGCCCCCCAGCGAGGGTTCGCCGTCGATCGCGTTGCTGCCTCCTTCGCCGAGTTCGAGCCAGATGCCGCGCTCTTCGTCGGGACCTGGGAAGCCAGCGGCGCCGGTGGGATTGCTTTCGGCGGTGAACCCCGGCGTGACCCCGGTCGAGAAGCTGAGCGTGTCGAAGCCGCCGCCGCTGTCGAAGATGTGGTCGATCGTGGTGTCGCCGCGGACGTAGTCGTTGCCCGCCTGGCCGTCGATCTTGTCGGCGCCGAAGCCGCCCGCAAGCAGGTCGTCGCCTTCGCCGCCTTCGAGCACGTCGTCGCCGATGCCGCCGTAGAGCCGGTCGTTGCCGCCGTTGCCGCGCAGGGTGTCGTTGCCGCGGTCGCCGTAGACGATGTCGTTACCCGGACCGCCTTCGAAGGTCTGGCTGCCGACTTCGAGGTGAAGGCCGGTTTCGGGGGAGCCGGAGGCCGCCGTCGTGACGCTGCCGAGGATCGTGTCGTCGCCGCCACCACCTTTGACCGCATCGACTGCAGCGGGCGCGACAATGACGTCGTCGCACGGGGTGCCGTAGGTCGTATTGCCGACCGTGGCCGGGCCTTCGGCGCAGCTCGGCATCGCCAGCGGGCTCGATTCGGCCGCCCCGGCGCTGGCCGGGAGGGCGAGGGCGAGGGCGAGGAGAAGGGCAGCCAAAAAGCTCCCCGTAAGGGATCGCATCTTGGTCCCATTACCCGGGGCGGGCGAAATCGATTCGGCTACGCGGATCGGGTGGCGCTGAGCAGCTCGAGGCTCCCCCACGCCGTGCGCAGTCGGTCCTGGCGGCGAATCTCGCCGAAGCCGGCATCCTCGACGAAGCGCGGTAGGTTGCCGGCGGCGTGGTCGCGGATGCCGTCGAAGCCGTCGAAGATCGCCAGCGTGAAGAGGCCCGCGCGCATCAGCGGGTCCTGCGGCTTGCCCCAGTCGGCGATGTGGAGGCTGCCGCCGGCGCGGAGGACCCGATGGGCCTCCCCCAGGGCGGCGCGCTTGCCGTCGGCGTCGAGGTGGTGGAGGAGCAGCGACATCGCCACCCGGTCGCAGCTGCGGTCCGCGAGCGGCAGCGCGTCCGCCAGGCCGAGCTTCCACTCGACCGCCGCGGCGCCCGGCTTGGCCTCGGCCAGCGCCAGGATCTCCGCGTCGCCGTCGATCCCCACAACCTCGGCGGCTGGGGCCGCGGCGGCGAGAGCGATCGCAAAGGTGCCGGTGCCGGTGCCGACGTCGGCGATGCGCCCGCCGGCGGGCAGGTCGGCCAGGACCTGGCGGGTGAGCCTGCCGCGGAACAGCCGCTCGCGCATCGTCACGGTGACGATCGAGTCATAGAAGCGGGTGAGGCCGCGCAGGCCGGTCGCCGTGACGTATCTGTCCGCCGCCGCCATCGACGCATTAAATCGCGGCGGCGGCCGACGCCAAGCCCTCGGTAGCCTGGCTCGCCATGACCCGGACTCGAACCGTGTGGACTTCCCTGCTGCTCTCCGGCGCGATCCTGGCGATCGTCCTCGCGGCCTCGGGCTGTGGCGACTCCGGCGAAGCCGCCAGCCGCCCCGCTCCGTCGCCGGCCGAGTTCCCCGTCGCCAAGGGCAAGACGATCCAGCAGCTGCTCGAGAGCTCGGGCGCCAAGCAGACCAAGCTGGTGATCGCACCGGCGGCGCAGGTATTCGAACTGGGTCCGAACCGCTATCCGTTCGGCGTCTTCACCGTCGCCGGCGACCAGATCAGCGACGCCGACGCGGCGCTCTACTTCGCCCGGGATGCCAGAAGCCCGGTGCAGGGGCCGCTGCCGGCACAGGTGGCCTCACTGGCGACCAAGCCGGCCTACCGCGCCCAGGGCAGCGAAGGGCCGGGCGAGGCCAAGACCGCCTATGTGGTGCCCAAGGTCGACTTCGACCGCGGCGGGCCCTGGCTGGCGATCGCGATGCTGAAAGGGGCGCACGGGCTGGAAGCTTCGCGGGTGCCGAGCCCGACGGTGGGCGAGCACCCCGGCATCCCGAAGCTGGGCCAGAAAGCGCCCGTCATCCACACGCCGACTGCCGCCGACGTCGGCGGCGACCTGGCGAAGATCGACACGCGGGTCCCGCCCGACCAGATGCACGCGGTCGACTTCGCCGACGTGGTCGGCAGGAAACCGGTCGTGCTCGTCTTCGCCACCCCCGCGCTCTGCCAGAGCCGCGTCTGCGGGCCGGTCGTCGACATCGACCAGCAGGTCGCAGATAAATACAGCGGCCAGGCGGACTTCATCCATATGGAGGTCTACAACGACAACGATCCCAACAAGGGGATCCGGCCGCAGCTGCGGGCCTACGGGCTGCCGACCGAGCCCTGGACCTTCCTGATCGACCGCGAGGGAATCGTCCGCGACCGCATCGAGGGCGCCTATGGAGTCTCCGAACTCGAACAGGCGATGGCGAAGATCGTTCCCGGCTGAGTGCCGCGCTCCTGGTACCAGCGTTTCCAAGGATTAAACGTCTTGACGATTAAACGATTAATCGTCTAAGATAAGAACATGCTCTATGCGACTCCGGCTCTGACGCCTGGCTTGAAAGCCCGTCTTGACAAGCTCGACGAGCTGCGTGGCGCCCTCGGCAACGAGGTCAGCCGGCCGACGCGATGGATGGGCTCCCTGCGCCGCTCCCTCCGGGCTAGCTCGATCGAGAGCTCGACGTCGATCGAGGGCTACAGCCTCGCCCCCGAGGATGCCATCGCCCTGATCAGCGGCCGGGCCCCGGCCGAACCCGAGGACGAGACCCGGAGGGCAGTCGCCTGTTACGCCCGCGCCATGGATCACGTCGGCGCTCTGGCCCAGGACCCGGCGTTTCGGTGGCTCGACCGCGTCATCCTCGACCTGCATTTCGACGCCTGCTACTTCCAGCGGGACAAGGACCCGGGCCTCTGGCGCAGCGGGCCGATCGGCGTTACCGCCAGCGACGGGTCGCTCGAGTTCCAAGGCCCCGATGCGGAGGCCGTTCCGGGCCTGATGGCGGAACTGGTCGCGTGGCTTCAGGACGACGACGTCGATGCCAACGTCGTCGTCCGGGCGGCGATGGCGCATTTGCATCTCACCTCCATCCACCCCTTTGGCGACGGCAACGGCCGCGTCTCGCGCATCCTGCAGTCGCTTGTCCTCGCCCGCGAGGGGCTGATGTCGCCGGAGTTTTCGTCGATCGAGGAATACCTCGGCGAGAACACGCCCGCTTATTACGCCGCCCTGCGCGAGGTGCAGGACGGTGGCTACAAGCCCGAGCGAGATGCGTCGAGCTGGGTCGCCTTCTGCGTCGACGCGCATATCGCCCAGGCGGAGCGACGCCTGGCGCAGATCAAGGAGGCCGCGGCGCGCTGGGATCGCCTCGAAGCGCTTGCCGAGAACCGTGGCTGGCCAGACCGCCTGGTGATCGCGCTGGAGCAGAGCCTGATAGGCGGCACCGACCGGGGCCGCTTCGGGCTGGAGGCCGAGGTCTCCCTGGCGACGGCGAGCGCTGACTTCAGGCGTCTGCTCGATGGGGGGCTGGTCGAACAGAAAGGCAAAGGGAGAAGCACGCGGTATTACGCGAGCGATCGGCTTCGGGACGAAGTGAGCTCGGAGCCAAGCGGCTGAGGCGGCAGGCCCGGCCGGACTAGGCGGCCTTCCGGTAGATCAGCCGGAAGTCGTGCTCCCAGTCGCTGCCGCCGTCGGATTTCTCCCAGGCACCCTCGATCGTCTCGCCGCTGGCGCTGAACTCGCCGCGGAAACGCTGGGCGAAGCCCGGCGAGAGTTTGACCAGCGTCCAGGTACCGTCCTCGACGCTCGTCTCGTACTGGCGGACGACGCCGCGGGAGTCGAAGTAGTGCTGGATCAGCCTGTCGCTGTCCTCGTCGGCGGCGATGATCGCGACGCCGTCGGGAGCCTCGTCGATGGAGACCTCCCAGCGCTGGACCAGGAAGGCCTCACCCGGCCCCCACTCGAAGATCACATGGCCACGCACGTCGCTGGGCGGAGCCTGCGGGAAGACCGCCTCGATGGTCCACTGGCCGGCGAGCGGACTCAGCTGCGCGAGTCTGGCCTTGGTGCTGTCGTCCATGGTTCCTCCTCGGTCGGGATCGCGATTCTCCCACTGGAACGGGCAAGGGCCGCCCGGAGACGGCCCTTGCGCTGGTGCATGGAACGAACTCGGAAACCGCGACCGGGTGGGACAACGCCCGGCCTTCCTTCGCTCGCCGGTGCCCGGGGTGGATTCCGCCGGGCGCCCAAACCAGTGCGGCGCCTAGCGGCCCTGCACCTCCAGAGTCCCCTCAAGCATGTGACTCAAAATAGGACCACCTCCTTTCTCTGGTCCGAGAATTGAAGCAAACGGCTCCGTCGCGCTCAAACGGCGGACTAGGCCGATCTCGTCGGTCGTCGGCCCGACGGGTTCAGATCTCCGCTCGACGGTGCGATGCGGTGTTAGTGCGCCAGACAGGATTCGAACCTGTGACCTTCGGTTTCGTAGACCGACGCTCTATCCAACTGAGCTACTGGCGCGAGGGTTGGGGCCGGGCGGCCCGCGGGGCGATTCTAGGGGTTCTCTGAGAGAACCTAGGCGGCGGCTGGCTTGTTGAGGCGGACGTGCCAGCGGACGGTGGCGGTGGCGACGCGGGTGCCGTCGGCATCGGTGAGGACGACCTCGCAGGGGAACTCGACCTTGCCGTCCCGGTCGAGGCTGGCGAGGGCCTCGTCTTTGGGCATGCCGAGGGTGGCGGTGGCCTCGATCGGGCCCTTGGCGATCTTTTCGTAGGCGATCTCGGCGGCGCGGGCGAGGGGCGTGACGTCGCCCATCCGCTCGGCGAAGGCGCCGACGAAGGCCGCTCCCGACGCGGTCTCCGCGACGGTGAAGAGAGCGCCGGCGTGCTGGGAGCCGACGTGGTTGGTCAGCTCCTGGCGCTCGGGCAGGAGGGCCACCGCCTTCCCCTCGGCGAGGCTGGTGACCTCCACACCGAGGTGGCCGGCGAAGGGGATCGCCATGGTCATGCCCTTTGCGATCGCGTCGAAGTCGGTCACGCCGGGAACCCTAACGCCGCCGGCAGCTCAGCGGCCGGTGAACTCGGCGTGGCCAGGGCCCCCGTGCTCGAGGAAGGTCTTGACGGCGTTGCGCAGATCCTCGCTGGCGAAGAGGTCGGCGGCTTCGCTGCGGACGGCCGCGTCGGCGGCCGGCATGCCGCCTTCGCGGAAGCGGCGGAGTATTTGCTTGGTCATCGCGTGGGCCCTGGTCGGGCCGGCGGCCAGCTCGGCGGCGAGGGCGCGCGAGCGCTCCTCGAACTCCTCCGCCGCGAAGATCGTGTTGACGACGCCCCAGCGCTCCAGCTCCTCGGCGCCGTATACCTCGCCGCTCATCACGAACTGGCGGGCGCGGCCGCTGCCGGCGCGCTCGGCGAAACGCTGGGTGCCGCCCATCGACGGCGTCAGCCCGACCACCTTCTCGACCAGGCCGAACTTGGCCCTGGGGCTGGCGACGATCAGATCGCAGGCGAGGGCGATCTCGAAGGCCGCGGTCAGGGTCAGGGCGTGGGCGGCGAAGACGATCGGCGCCGGCAGCCGCTCCAGCCGGTCGATCATCCCCAGCAGCTCGTCCCAGAGGGCGCTGCCCTGCTCCGGCGTCAGCCCGTCGAAGACGTGGACGTCGACGCCGCCCGAGACGGCGCGGCCCTCGGCGCGAATCAGCAACGCCCGCGGCGGCGTCGCGGCAACGTCCTCGACCGCGGCGCGGAAGTCGTCGATCATCCGCTGGTCGAAGAGGTTGAGCGGCGGACTGTCGAGGGTCAGCACGGCCAGGCCGCTCTCCTCGCGCTCCAGTGGTGCCGCCGAGCTCATAGCTGCGGCACCCTATGCACCTCGAACAGGTTCGTGCCCAGCTCCTGACCGTCCAGGCCGGCGGTGATCGCGACCAGCTCGCCGGGTGCGGCGATTCCGTGGCGGGCGGCGAGCCCGGCGCAGTGGCCGAGCAGGCCGCGCAGCTCGGTCCCGAAGTCGCTGAGGACCGCGGTGACGCCGAAGAGCAGGTTGAGCCGCCGCACCGTCTCGATGTGGGGCGAGACCGCCAGCACCGGCACGTTGGGCCGGTGGGCGGAGACGAGGCGCGCGGTGCGGCCGCTGTTGGTCGGCACCACCAGGGCCTTGAGGCCGAGCCGGTAGACGGCGCCGACAGCGCTCTGGGCGACCGAGTCGGCGACGTCCTGGGTCGTCTGGTCGGTGCGGGTGAAGAGCCACTCGCCGTAGCGCAGGTCGGGCTCGGTGGCGCGGGCGATCCGGTCCATCACCCGCACCGCCTCAACCGGATGCTGACCGACCGCGGTCTCCTCGGAGAGCATGATCGCGTCGGTGCCGTCGTAGATCGCATTGGCGACGTCGGTCACCTCGGCCCGGGTCGGGCGGCGCGCGGTGACCATCGAGGCCAGCATCTGGGTCGCCGTGATCGCCGGCTTCGAGGCCTTGCCGGCGGCGCGAATCAGCCGCTTCTGCACGACCGGCACCTGCTCCAGCGGCACTTCGATCCCGAGGTCGCCGCGCGCGACCATGATCCCTGCGGTGGCGACGCGGATGATCTCCTCGGCATTCGCCGCCGCCTCCTGCTTCTCGATCTTGGCAATTAGGGGGATGTCTGAGCCAAGCTCCTTGAGGCGCTGCGCCACCGGCGCCAGATCCTCGACGCTGGAGACGAAGGAGACGGCGAGCAGGTCGACGCCGCTCTTCACCGCGAACTCGACCCAGCCGAGGTCGACGCCGGTGGTCGCCGGCAGGTCGGCGCCGCCGGGGATGTTCATCCCCTTGTGCGAGGTGAGCGTCCCCCCCACCTCGACCTCGCAATCGATGTCGCCCTGGTCCGGATCTTTGACCCGCAGGCGAATCGCGCCATCGGCCAAATAGACGAGCTGGTCCTCCCGCAGGTCCGAGATACCGGCCCAGGAGACCGGGATCGTCTCGCGGTCGCCTTCGATCTGACGCGGCGTCAGGGTCACGTGCATCCCCGTCTCCAGCTCGGCGAAATCGCCCCGCAGGTCGCCGATCCGCAGCTTCGGGCCCGGCAGGTCGCCGAGCACCGCGACCTCGCGGCCGACCCGCTCGGCGGCGGCGCGGACGTCGGCAATCGTCTGCCCCTGGCGCTCGGGACCGGCGTGGGAGAAGTTAAGGCGGAAGACGTCGGCGCCGGCGGCGATCAGCTGCTCGAGCGTGCGGGGGTCCCAGCTGGCGGGACCGACGGTGGCGATGATCTTCGTGCGCCGCTCGATGTGGGCGCCGGTCCCGGCTCTCGGATTCGCCTGCATCTGCTGACTGTAAAGGGCACGCTAACCTCGCCTGCGTGACGACCGCCACCGATGTCGCCGCCGGACTGGTCGGGCAGGCGCCTTCCTCCCCGGCCGGGCCGATCGAGGCCGCCGAGCTGGACGGCCTCTCCTCACCCCCCGCCGTCCCGCTGCCGCGCCTCGCTCAGTCGCTGCGCTTCAACCAGCGCCAGATCGAGTTCGTCTTCCGCGCCCGCCGCGAGCTCGGCGAAGTCTTCCGCATGCACGGGGCCAGCGAGGACGCCGTCGTCGTCACCAGCCACCCTGACCACGTCCGCTCGCTGTTCACCGCCAGCCCCGAGCAGGCGCCGTCGCTGACCGGCGAGTCGCCGCTGCGGCCAATCGTCGGCACCGAGTCGGTCCTGACCGCCGTCGGTCCGCGCCACATGCGCCAGCGCAAACTGCTGCTGCCCCCCTTCCACGGCGAGGCGATCGAGGCCTACACGCAGATGATCTCCGAGGCGACCGAACGCGAGATCGACCGCTGGCCGGTCGGCGAGCCCTTTGCCCTGGCGCCGCGGATGCAGGCGATCACCCTCGACGTGATCATGGCCGGAATTTTCGGGATTGAGGGCAGGCCACGGCGCGGCACCCCCGAGCACGGCCTGCGCCAGATGATCCGGCGGCTGGTCGCCGCCTCGACCCAGCCGGTGGCGCAGATCGGCGAGCTGCTCCAGATCGGCCGTGAGGAGGCTGTCGGGGCGATGAAGTTCGGGCTGTCGCTGCTCGACAAGCAGGTCTACGCGGTGATCACGGCGCGGCGCGGCGCCACCGACCTCGACGAGCGCCGCGACATCCTCTCGCTGCTGCTGCAGGCACGTACCGAGGAGGGCGAGGCGCTCAGCGACAAAGAACTGCGCGACGAGCTGCTCGTCCTCGTCCTCGCCGGCCACGAGACCACCGCCAACTCGCTGGCCTGGACCTGGGAGCGCCTGGTCCGCACCCCCGACGCCCACGAGGCGCTGCTGGCCGCGGTCCGCTCCGGCGAGGAGGCAGAGGAGCGGATTGAGGCGACGATCGTCGAGACGATGCGCTCGCGACCGGTGATCCCGATCATCGGCCGCCGCGTCACCGTGCCCTGGCGGCTCGGCGAGCACGGCGTCCCCGGCGGGTCCGCGGTGACGATGAGCATCCTCCTCATCCATCACCGCGAGGATCTCTACCCGCGGCCCTTCGACTTCGTGCCCGAGCGCTGGATCGGCCGCAAGCCCGGGACCTACGAGTGGATCCCCTTCGGCGGCGGTATCCGCCGCTGCCTCGGCGCCGCCCTGGCGATGGCCGAGCAGCGCGTCGTCCTCGAGGCGATGGCCCGTCGCCTCGACCTCGAAGCCGACGACCCGGCCCCCGAGCGCGCCCTGCACCGCAACGTGACGATGATCCCGGCCCGAGGCGGCCGGGTCGTACTGCGCTCGCGCCACAGCTGAGCGCCCGGCCAGGCGCCGCCATAACGCCTGGTCCACTTAGTTCCTACAATCGAGGCCGCAGTGCCCGGAGAGGTGGCCGAGTGGCTGAAGGCACTCGCCTGCTAAGCGAGTAGGGGGCGCAAGCTCTCTCGAGGGTTCGAATCCCTCCCTCTCCGCTTCAGGCGGGGATAGGGTCATGCGGGTGTCCCCTCCGCCCAGCCAATCGCACGAGCGCTACGAGCGGATCTTTGCGGACGTGGAGGCGCCGTTTGCCTTCGTCGACCTCGACGCGATGTGGGCCAACGCCGCGGCGATGCTGGACCGGGCCGGGAGCAAGCCGGTCCGCGTCGCCAGCAAGTCGATCCGCTGCCGGGCGCTGCTTGAGGCGATCCTGGGCCGCGACGAGCGCTTCGCCGGGCTGATGACCTACACGCTGCCCGAGACCCTGTGGCTGGCCGATCAGGGGTTCGAGGACCTGCTGCTCGCCTACCCGACCGTCGACGCCGGCGCGCTCGGCGAGCTGGCGCTGCGCTCGGTCGCCAACCCGGACGGAGCGCCGGTGGTGATGGCCGACTGCGTCGAGCACCTGGAGACGATCGAGTCGGTGCTGGGCGCCGGCGCGGCGCCGGTTCGCGTCTGCATCGACCTCGACGCCGGCTGGTGGGCGCTGGGTGGGCGGATCAAGGTAGGGCCCAAGCGCTCCCCGGTCCACAGCGTCGAGCAGGCGGTGGCGCTGGCGCGGGAGATCGAGCGGCGGCCGCAGATTGAGCTGGTTGGGTTGATGGCCTATGAGGGCCAGATCGCCGGCGTCGGCGATCGGCCGCCCGGGCAGCGCCTGCGTGGCGCCGCGATCCGCTTCATGCAGCGGCGCTCCGCCGCCGAGCTGGCCGGGCGCCGCGGCGCGATCGCCGCCGCGGTTGGCGAGTTCACCGACCTCGAGATCGTCAACGGCGGCGGCACCGGCAGCCTCGAGTTGACCGGAGCTGAGGAGGCGGTGACCGAGCTGACCGCCGGCTCGGGGTTCTACGCGCCCGCCCTCTTCGATCACTACAGCCGCTTCAGCCTCACCCCCGCCGCCGGCTTCGCGCTGCCGATCGTCCGCAAGCCCTCGCCCCGGATTGCAACCGCGCTCGGCGGCGGTTACCTCGCCTCGGGCAGCGGCGACCCGGCCCGGTTGCCGGCCCCCTGGTTGCCCCCCGGCCTCGCCCTCGACCCCGAGGAGGGCGCCGGCGAGGTCCAGACCCCCCTGCTCGGCGACGCCGCCGCAAAGCTGGCGATCGGCGACCGCGTTTACCTGCGCCATGCCAAGGCCGGCGAGCTCTGCGAGCACTTCAATACCCTCCACCTGGTCGAAGGCGAAGAGATCGTCGACGAGGTCCCCACCTACCGCGGCGAGGGCAAGGCCTTTCTTTAAGCGCCCAGGACCCGTTCTGCGTACTCGTTGGTGAAGATTCGACCGGGGTCGAGCTCGTCGCGGGCGCGCTGGAACTCCGACCAGGCCGGGTAGCGCGGGGCCAGGGTCGCCGCGATCTGGAAGTGACGCTTGCCCCAGTGGGGGCGGCCGCCATAGGAGTTCATGATCTCCTCGACGGCTTCGAAATAGGGACGCCACTCCATGCCGCGGTATTGGTGGACGGCGACGTAGGCGGTGTCGCGCTCGTGCGAGGGGCTGAGCAGGGCGTCGTCGCCGGCGGCGACGCGCATCTCGATCGGGAAGAAGACCGGGTAGCGGTTGGAGCGGACCCACTCGATCACCCGCCGTACCGCCTCGGGCCCGTGCTCGCGGGGCACGCCGTACTCCATCTCGGTGAAGCGGACCCGGCGGTCATTAGCGAAAACGCGGTCGCTGCGGTCGACCGTGCGGCTGCCGGAGGCGACCCGGGCGGCCAGCCGCGACAGCGACGGGATCGCCGCCGGGAAGCGCTTGCCGGTCGCCGAAAGCGCCTCCAGCGCCCAGTTCTCGAGGACGACGTCGTTGAGATAGCCCGCTGCCCGGCCGCGCGGGCGGGCCGGCGCCTCGGTGCGGTTGCGCTCCAGGACCAGGGCGCTGTCGGCGTAGGGGAAGGTGAAGAGCTCGAAGTGGTCGTTGGCGTCGGCACTCTCCTGGAAGGAGTCGAGGACCTCCTCGCGCGGCCGCGGCCTGTCGAGCCGGTCGAGCGTGAAGGCGGGGACGCAGCGCAGAGTGACGGCGGAGATCGCGCCCAGCGCGCCGATCCCTACCCGGGCCGCGCGCAGCAGCTCGGGGTGGGTGGCGGCGCTGAGCTGGCGGACGCCGCCGTCGGCCAAGACCAGCTCCATCCCCTCCACCTGAGCGGAGATATTGCGCAGCCTGGCCCCGGTGCCGTGGGTGCCGGTCGAGATCGCGCCGGCAATCGTCTGGCGGTCGATGTCGCCAAGGTTCTCCATCGCCAGCCCGAGCCGGGCCAGCTCCTCGTTGAGGTCGGCGAGCACGGTCCCCGCTCCCACCTTGACCAGGCCCGAGGCGGGATCGGCGTCGATCAAGCCGCTTAGCGACTCGATCTGCACCATCGTGCCGTCGGTCATCGCCGCCTCGGTGAACGAGTGCCCGGAGCCGGCGACGCTGACCTTGCGCCCCGCCGCCGCGGCGGCGGCGACCGCCTCCCCCAGCTGATCGCGATTCGCCGGCCGCGCCACCTCCACCGGCCGGCAGGCCTGGTCCCCCGCCCAGTTGACCCAGCCGCGCTCCCGCCCGTTCGCCTGCCCAGCCGCCATCGGCGCAGCCTAGCCTTCGGCCGGCCGGGCGCCCACCGGAGGCGCCAGCGAGCGGAACGCGTAAGCGACGGTGATCAGCAGCAGGATCGTGATCGCGATGCTGGGCAGAGCGTTGCCGGTGAGGCTGGCGACGACGCCGCCGCCGACCCCGCCGACCACCTGGCCCGAGGCCCAGGCCATGTTCGAGAGACCGGCGGCAAAGCCCTGGTGCAGGCTGCTGGACTCGGCGATGTCAGAGAGCAGCGTCAGGGCTGGGGCGAAGCAGAGCCCGGCGCCGAGCGAGGTCAGGATCAGCGCCGCCAGGACCCCGCCAAGCGTCTGCGCAAGGGCGACTCCAATCATCGCGACCGCGCAGATTGCCAGCCCGCTGACGTAGGGCAGCCGCCGGCCGACGCGGTCGGAGAGGCGGCCGGCCAACGGCGCCAGCACCGCCTCCAGGCCGGCACCGGCGATGAAGCCGGCGGCGATCACGCCGTGGCCACCGCCGAGGGTGTCGATCCGCAACGGAACCAGCACCTCGATCGCGCCGAACATCACCGAGGGCACGGCGACGAAGGCGGCGCCGTCGAGGATCGGTTTGCTCAGAAGGGTGACGACCACCTCCCGCAGACTCTGGCGTTCGGGCGCCCGCGACTCGGGCAGTCGCGAGGCGGCGTAGGCGAGGCCCCAGGTGATGATCAACACCGAGCCGAAGACCGGCTCAGTGCCGATCGAAGCCGCCAGCGCGCCGAGCACCGGACCGAGCAGGGCGCCGGCCACAGCGGTACCGAGCGCCGTCCCGATCACCCGGCCGCGGCTCTCCTCGGGGGCAGAGGTGATCAGCCAGGTCAGCGCTCCCGCCCAGATCAACGCCCCGGCGATGCCCTGGGTGAAGCGCGCCGCGTCCAGGAGGTTGATCTCGTCGACCAGGCCGAAGGCGAGGCTGGAGACGCCCAGCAGCAGGAGGCCGTAGATGACGCTGCGCCGCGGGCCGACCTGGCTAGCGACGAAGCCGGCCGGCAGCGAGGCGAGCAGCGTGCCCGCCGCGTAGGAGGCGGAGAGGACTCCGGCCTGCGCCTTGCTGAGGCCCAGCTGGTCGACGTAGTCCGGCAACAGCGGGGCAATCGCGGCAAAAAAGGCGACGTCGAAGAAGATCATCGCCGAGGCCAGGAAGAGCAACCGCCGCATCAGTCAATCCAATCAGTACAAGCAAACCTGAGCGGGTGTCGACCTTTAGCATCGCAAGCACCGCCCTTGGAGGGGTGGCAGAGCGGTTGAATGCGCCGGTCTTGAAAACCGGTGGCCCTCGCAAGGGGGCTCGTGGGTTCGAATCCCACCCCCTCCGCTCCGGTTCGTCCAGGGAGGATTGGGGGTTGCGCGCCCGAAACGACCGAAGATGAGCAGCGAGCGCTGGGTGAAGCGCGCCGAAAGGGTCAGCGACGCGTTCGGTCTTGTCCTGATCCTGGTGCTGACGACGTACGTGCTGACCTCGCTGCTCTCCAACCGCGGTTGGTCGGCGGTGTTGCTGACCGTCGCCACCAGCGCTACCAGCGTGATCGCCCTGACCAGCGCCCATGTCCGCGCCGGCGCGGTGCGGGCCGCGGTCTGGCTCTCGGCGTTGACGATCCTGCTGGCCGTGGCGGCCGCGACCAGCGGTGGCCGCACCTGGCTCAACTTCGCGTCGGTCATCCAGATCGGCCTGCTGACGATCGCGATGGGCGCGGTGCTGCACCGGGTCGTCACCACCGCGGAGGTCGGCGCCCGCACGATCCTCGGCGCGATCAGCGTCTACACCGTGCTCGGCATCCTCTTCACCTTCCTCTACGGAACGGTCGAGCGGATCCAGGACGGCCCCTTCTTCGCGGGAGTGACGCACCCCCAGAGCAGCGACTTTCTCTTCTTCAGCTACACGACCCTGACCACGACCGGGTACGGCAACCTCGTCCCCGGCGGCCAGCCGGGCCGGATGCTCGCGGGATTGGAGATGATGCTGGGCCAGATCTTCCTCGTCACCCTGGTGGCCGGCCTGGTTAGCCTCTGGCGGCCGGGAGAGGCGCTGCGCCAGCGCCAGGCGAAACGCTCCCAAAGCTGACCCCGCCCCGCGGCGCGAAGAGGCGCCCTCCACCGCCGAGCCGGCGGCTTCGGCGGCGGAGGACTGGGGCGCCTGGCACAAGTTCGGCGTTCCCCTGCCATTGGTGGCATGTCGCCGGCGTCGAACTTGCCCTGGTGGTTGCGATCGGAGTCGCCGGAGGTGGCTACTACTGTCCGCCCGGCTCGATCCGCAACCCCGGTCCGATGATCTGTTTCGGACGGTGTGAGTAATACCATCGCCTGCGCGGCCATGTCAAGCGAGCACCGCCTATCTCCAACCTCCTACATCGTCCTGGCCCTGATCGACGCTGCCGGGGAGGCCACCCCCTACGACCTCAAGCAGGTGGTCGCGACAACCCTTGGCAACTTCTGGTCGCTCCCCCACGCCCAAATCTACGCGGAGCCGGAGCGCTTGGCCGAGGCTGGCTACCTGAGCGAGCGCCGCGAGCGGGGCGGCCGGCGGCGGCGACATTACAAGCTGACGGCGCCAGGGAAGAAAGCTCTGCGTCTGTGGCTGGCCGAGCCGACCGGCGAGATGGCCGAGCTGCGCGACCCCGGCATGCTCAAGCTCTTCCTGGGAGGCGACCCCAAGCAGCTGGCCGAGGCGCAGCTATCGACGCACCGGAGGCGGCTGACCGAGCTCGAGGAGCTGGCCGAGCGGATCGGCGGCCACGTCTCCACCGGCTTTCTGCTGACACTGCGGGCCGGAATCGGTCACGAGCGCGAGTGGGTGCGCTTCTGGGACCTGGTCGAGCAGGGCGAGGAGCCCTGATCTTCGACTAGCCCCTCCTAGTCGGAGAGCTCGACGCGCTCGATCGTCTTCGGCTCCAGCGGCTTGTCGGAGCCATCGGTCGGAGTCGACTCGATCGCGTCGACGACGTCCATGCCGTCGACGACCGTGCCGAAGACGGTGTGCTTGCCGTCGAGCCATGGCGCCGCGCCGGCGGTGACGATGAAGAACTGGGAGCCGTTGGTGTTGGGCCCGGCGTTGGCCATTGCCAGCGCCCCGCGCACCACCTTGTTGTCGTTGAACTCGTCCTCGAAGGTGTAGCCGGGACCACCAGTGCCGGTGCCCTGCGGGCAGCCTCCCTGGATCATGAAGTCGGGGATGACGCGGTGGAAGATCAGCTCGTCGTAGAAGCCGTCGGCGGCGAGCTTGCGGAAGTTCTCGACCGTCTTCGGCGCGTCCTCATCGTGCAGCTCGAGCACGATCGCCCCGGCATTCGTATGGAGAGTCGCCTGCGACATCGGCGTCAACCCTACCGATCCGGGCTCAGCCGGTGACGTGGACGGTCACCGGCCGTGAGGATCCGGGGGCATAGGGCCAGCGCTCCTCCGCCAGCGCCGTCGCCCGCAGGCGGATCGAGGCGGCGCCGTCGACGTAGCGGAAGCGATAGCGAGCGCGGAAGCGACCGCCGTGGTCGCTGCGGGTAACGAGGACGGGGCGCCAGCGATGCGTCGCCGCCTCCAGGTACTGGATCGCGACCAGCTTGCCGCGGCGCGGGATCGCGGCGCCGCGGCCGCGGACCCTGCCGCTGAGCCGCACCGCCTGGCCGGTCTTCAGCGACAGCGGCACGGCGTGGAGGGAGACGCCGGAGCGGACCCGCAGCTCGAGCGCCGCCCGCCGCGCCGGCTCCAGGCCGCCGTCGCCGGGAAAGATCACGGCAATCCGCCGCGAGGGCCCTGGCCCGAGCCGCAGCTCGAACCCGCCGCGCTCGCCGGTGACAGCGGTCGCGCTCGCGGTCGGCGCCAGGGCGCCGTGCGAGGGCCGCGAGACGACCCGCAGCTCGCGCCCGGAGACGCCGGCGCCGTCGGCGCGGGTGAGGCGGCCGTTGAGCAGCGCCGGGGCGGCAAAGGGGACGGTGAGCGCATCGCCGCGGCCGTGACCGCCACGCAGCCGCGCGAACAGTCGCGCCTTCCCCCGCGGCGGCGAGGGCGGCGCCGGCTTGGCCGGCGTCACGGGCCTGCTCGGCGCCACGGCGGGCGGCGTCTTGCGGATCGCCATCTCGGTGCCGTCGGCGCGCAGCGTGGTGGAGGTCGTGTTGCCAGCGCCGTCCACGACGTCGGCGCGGAAGACGTAGGTACCCGGCGCCAGATCGGGCGTGCGGGCGAGGAGGACCGCCTTTCCGGCCGCGCCGTCGGGCTGCAACTTGGCCGGCAGCTCGGTCCAGCTCTCCCCGCCGAGGTGGCGGTAGGAGATCGTGCCGGCGGCCGGTCCCGAGTGGGCGTCGCTCACCGCGGCGCGGATCTGCTCGGGGACGTCGGGGCCATCGCTGACGACAAAGGCCAGCCCAGGCGGCACGTCGTCGAAGCGCAGCGGCAGGTCGAGTGCCGAGGCCGGGTTGGCGTTGCCGGCTTCGTCACGCAACCAGACTTGGAAGTCGAAGAGACCCGGGCGCGGCACGAAGCGGTCGGGAATTGCAGCGATATCGCGGCCGGCGGCGAAATTCACACCGCTGTCGTAGCCAGCGGGACCGGTGATCCGCCAGTAGGCGCCCCAGATCGGGCTGGCCGGGCCCTGGTCAGGATTGACCCAGCCGAGATCGAAGTCGTCGACTCGCCGCCAGGCCTCGCCGCCGGCCAGGGTCAGATTGCGGGGGTGGGCCGGGGCGTTGTTGTCAATGCCGACGGTCTGGTCCGGCGTGCAGCCGGCGTTGCCGGCGAAGTCCGTGACGCAGTGATGGATGCTGTGGTTGCCATCGCTGAAGTGGGTGGTGTCGATCGTCGCGTGGCCGGAGACCCCGGTCAGGCAGGGCTGCATCTGGGTGGCACGCCAGACGCCGCCGATCAGCATCTTGGCGCAGGGATACTCGGTCAGGTCGACCCTGGCACCGTCCAGGCTCGTCTCGCCATAGCGGAGGCCGCCGCCGAGCTCGTTGCCGCCGGAGAAGTCGATGCCCTGGAGACCGTGACGCCAGCCGCCGGCGGTGAGCTCGCCGCCCAGCCAGGCCGTTGGCGCGGCGTCGTCCTCGACCGTAATGGTCACTCCCCGTAGCCCCGACCAGGAGCCGGGATCGAGCGAGCACGACTTGCTCTCGGCTTTGGCGCAGAGCAGCCTGTCCTCGATCGCCGCCGCCCAGGGCGAGAACCCGGCGACGAAGTCGCGCGGGGTGACGTCGGTCGTAGAGGCCGCCTGGAAGGGTTCGAAGCCACCGCCCCAGTTGACGCCGCCGATTCGCTGCTCCATCCCATCGTGGAGGGTGTGCCACCAGGTGCCGCTGACCTGGGTGATCCCGGCCCCGGGCGGCGCCGTCCAGCGCCAGCGGGCGAAGCGAGTGCCGGAGACCGTTCCCTGGCCGTCGCGACTGAAGCTCTTGAGGTGGGCGCCGTCGAACGGGTCGGCGCCGGCCGGCGGCACGCAGTAGGCGTCGGAACGAAACTTGGCGCCGCCGGTGGCATCCCACCAGTCGGCATCGGCGCCGACATACCAGCCGCACTGGGCCACTTCGTACTTACCGGCCCGCGCCTCGCTGACAATCAGCAGCAGCAGTGCCACCGCCAGCCCGATCCCCATCGCCACCATCCGCGCCACACCTCGCGTGCCCGACATCGGTCCTCCGCTCGCTCGCTTGCGTACGGGGTGGCCAAGGCCTGGGGCGGCGGAATCTCTCCCCCCTGCGCGACGGGCCGGGTGCCGGACCCATGCCTTTGCGAGAATGGCCGCAATGGCGCTTCCGACCAAGGATCAGATCACCGAGCAGCTGCGCGCGGTCATCGACCCCGAGCTGCGCCGCTCGATCGTCGAGCTGGGCATGGTGCGCTCGATCGACGTCCAGGCAAGCGGCCGCGTCGAGGTGATCGTCTCGCTGACCACCGCCGGCTGTCCGATCCGTTCCCACTTTGAACAGGCGGTTGCTAGAGAGGTCTCCGAGCTGGCAGGCGTGACCGCGGTCGGCGTCGGCTTCGACGTCCTCTCTGATGAGGAGAAAGGCACCCTCCAGCAGACGCTCGGCCGCAAAAAGCTGCCACAGGGCGCGTTGGCCAAAGTCAAGAACGTGATCTGCGTGTCCTCCGGCAAGGGCGGCGTCGGCAAGTCGACTATGACCGCCAACCTGGCCGCGGCGCTGACCGCCGAAGGCCACCCCTCCGGTGCTCTCGACTGCGACGTCTACGGCTACTCGATCCCGCGCATGCTCGGCGTCAACGCCAAGCCCGAGGTCAACGGCGAGCGCAAGATCCTGCCGCTCGACGCGCCCAGCGGCGTCAAGGTGATGTCGATCGGCTTCTTCGTCGAGGAGAACGCCGCGGTTGTCTGGCGCGGGCCGATGCTGCACAAGGCGATCCAGCAGTTCCTCGAGGACGTCGCCTGGGACGAGCTCGAGTACCTGCTGCTAGACCTGCCGCCGGGGACCGGGGACGTCTCGATGACGCTTGCCCAGCTGCTGCCGCAGGCCAAGTTCGTCGTCGTCACCACGCCGCAGCCGGCGGCTCAGTCGGTTGCCAAACGGGGAGCTGACATGGCCGCCAAATTCGACCTCGAGATTCTCGGTGTGATCGAGAACATGTCCGGCTTCACCACCCCCAACGGCGAGCGCTTCACGATCTTCGGCGAGGGCGGCGGCCAGCTGCTGGCCGACGAGCTCGACGTGCCGCTGCTGGGCAAGGTGCCGCTCTCCGAGCCGCTGCGCGAGCACGCTGATTCCGGCACGCCGCTGGTCACCGCAGAGCCCGACGCACCCGCCTCACAGGCGATCCGCCAGGCAGCGCGAGGCATCGTCGCGGCGACGCCGCGGGACCTGCCGGTGCTGCAGGCGGTGCCGAACGCCGCCGAAGCGCCGCCGGTCAGCGGCATCCCGCTGCCTGTCGTCCAGTAGCGGCCGCTCGGTTTTGCTCTAGCTGGCTGGGGTACATCCTTTCCTGGGACCAGAGGCAGGCGCTTTCGCGACTGTCCTGCGGGCCTCTGCTACGCGGCGACGCTGCGCCACCGCCGAGTGCATCGCGAGTGGTCGAAGCGCCCGATAAACAACCAAAGGAGGAACCCATGGAGGCTCGATCCGCAGCCCGCAGCACCCCTCCGGCAAGCAACCGGACGAGGTCCCTGTCGCGTCTGACGACGGAGACTAAGAGCGCCCTGAAGACGACCGAGTTCTGGGCGATGGTGGGAGTGATCGTGGCGATTCTGATCAGCGCCGCCACGATAAAGGGGGGAGACACCGCGCCGGGGACGGACGAGTTCATCGCTCGGCAGGCATGGCTTCTCGTCGCCATAGTTGCGGTGGGCTACATGATCAGCCGCGGTCTGGCGAAGTCCGGTTCGCGCGAGCCATACACGGAGCGCGACGGCGACGGTCGGGACTAGGCAGTGCCGAGATCCGCTGCCTGCCCCTCGGGCGGCGGATCTCGTTCAGGTACTTACCGGCTACGCGGCCTTGCTCTTGTAGTAGTTCGCATTGATCTCGGCGTATTTGGCCCACTCGGCCGGCAGCTGGTCCTCGGCAAAGCAGGCATCGACCGGGCAGGCCTCTACGCAGGCATCGCAGTCGATGCACTCGTCCGGATCGATGTAGAGCATCTCGACCGAGTCGTAGTCGGGCTCGTCCGGCGTCGGGTGGATGCAATCGACGGGACATACCTCGACACACGAGTTGTCCTTCTGGCCAATGCACGGCTCGGCGATGACGTAGGTCATTCGGGAGGGTCTCCTAAGTCGATTTCGGTGCTCGACCGGGGCAATGGGCCCCCGCCGAAAGCGAGCGCTCATTCTAGGGATATACGGCGGCGGCCGGCGTCATTAGGGTTGGTCGCTGCAATGAGACAGGCGAGGAAAGAAGGGTGGCGGCGATGCTGCTGCTGACGGGGGCGACGGGAAGCATTGGGTCACGGCTGCTGCCGCTGCTGCTGGAGAGCGGCGAGGACGTGCGCTGCCTGGTGCGGGAGCCGCGACGGCTGGGGGCGCGGCGGGTCGACGTGCAGATCGCTCTTGGCGACCTCGGCGAGATGTCCGATCCCTACCTGGTGCGGCAGGCGCTGCGGGGGGTCGACACGGTGATCCACCTGGCGGCGACGATTCGCGACCAGCCGCCGAAACGGATCGAGGAGCTGAACGGGCTGGCGACGGTGCGGCTGCTGCGGGCGGCTGAGCGCAGCGGCGTCGAGCGCTTTCACTTCTTCAGCGCCCTCGATGCCTACGCGGCTCAGCGAACGCGGTTCTTCCGGGCCAAGTGGCTGGCCGAGCAGGCCGTGATCTCCTCGCCGCTGCAGACGACGGTCTTCGCACCCTCGATTGTCTACGACCACAGCGACCCCTGGATCACGCTGCTGCGGCGCTTCTCCTTCCTGCCGGTGCTGCCGGTCTCCGGCGACGGGCGGGCGGCCTTCCAGCCGATCTGGGCCGCGGACGTGGCCCGCTGCGTGGTGGCGGCTCAGGCCGGCGAGGCGCGGCCGCGCTACGAGCTGGCCGGGCCGGAGACACTCACCTACGACCAGATGTCCGACCTGGTCAGCCGCATCGCCGGTCGACCGCGGCCGCTGGTCCACGTGCCACTGCCGCTGATCCGCTCCAGCCTGATCGCGCTGCGCTCCGTTTTCGGCGAGGCCGTGTTTGCGACCTGGGAGGAGGCCGAGCTGATGGAGGTCTCCATGGTCAGCGAGCGCGGCGCCGACGACGTGCAGGCGCTCGGAGTCGAGCCACGAAGGATGAGCGATGTCCTGGAAGGCCCTACGTAGAGCTGTCGCGCTGGGTGCCGTGGGCGCCGCGCTGCTGGCCGGGCAGGCGTCGGCGGTAACCCTGGTGCCGCCGAAGCCGAACGTCTTCCTCGGCGTTAGCGACCGCGGCAGCACTGAAGAGTTCAACGAATTCGCGGTCTTCACCGCCAAGCACCCGGCGCTGCTGGAGACCTTCCATCCCTGGGGCAACAGCCTCAACGCCGCCTACGAACGCTGGCGCGAAACCGGGACGCGGCCGATCCTGGCGATCTCGACCGCCGACGACCAGACGCTAGCGGAGCTGATCACCCCCGAGCAGATCGCCCTCGGCGCCGGCGACGACTACCTGCTGCAGCTCAATGACTTCTTCGCCTCGCATGGGCTGCCCGCCTACATCCGCCCGCTCGGGGAGCCGAACCGCTGCCTCAACGTCTGGTCGGCGGTCAACTGCGACGGCAGTCAGAAAGGCGGCGAACACTCGCCCCTCTGGTACAAACAGGCCTTCCGCCGCATCGCGGCGATCGTGCGCGGCGGCCAGACCCTCGAAGGCATCGACCTGACCCTGGCCGAAATCGGCCTGCCGCCGCTGCACCGCACCAAGGGGCCGAACCCGGAAAGCCTGCCGGCGGCGCCGGTGAGCATGATCTGGAGTCCGCTGCCCGGCGGCTCACCGAGAGTGAAGGGCAACTTCCCGGGCAACTACTGGCCGGGCAGCCGCTGGGTCGACTGGGTCGGCACCGACTTCTACTCGCAATATCCCGTCTGGGAAGACCTCAACCGCTTCTACATAGGCAAACAGTGGCGCGGCAAGCCGGTCGCGGTCACCGAGTGGGCGATGTCCGCCGAAGACGAACCGCGCTTCGTCAAACAGTTGATCAGCTGGACGGTCAGGCGCCCCCGGGTGCGGATGCTCGTCTACTACACCGGCTTCGGCGCCGGCAACCAGTACGACCTCGGCCTCTACCCGCGCACGGCGAACACCCTGCGCCTGAAGATCCGCCGCGCCAGCTTCCTCTCCTACGCCGACTACAACGCCGGCCTGCTGCCGCCGCTCCCCCCGAAGCCGAAGAAAGTGCCGGCGAAACCGGCGCCAACCCCGGCCCCGACTCCCGCGCCCGAAACGCCAGCACCGGAACCGACCCCGACGTCCGCCATGGCGAAGCGGCCCTAAAAAAGAGAGGCCCAGGTCTCCCCGGGCCTCTCGAATCACACGCCTGGACGGCGTGGTTACATCATGCCGCCCATATCCGGCATACCGCCGGGCATGCCGCCGCCGGCGCCGCCTTCCTCCGGCGGCTCGGCGATGATCGCCTCGGTGACGAGGATGTTCTTGGCGATCGACGCGGCATTCTGCAGCGCCGAGCGGGTGACCATGGTCGGGTCGATGACGCCGGCCTCGATCAGATTGCCGTACTCGCCGTTGGCCGCGTTCAGGCCTTCGCCTGGCTTGAGGTCACGGACGGCGTTGACGACGACCGAGCCCTCCAGGCCGGAGTTCTCGGCGATCTGACGGACCGGCTCCTCGAGTGAGCGGTGGATGATCCGGGCGCCGGTGCGCTCGTCCGGGTCGTCGACCAGCTTGTCCGGGTCCAAGCCCGACTGGGCGTTCAGCAGAGCAACGCCACCACCCGGGACGACACCCTCCTCGAGGGCGGCGCGGGTCGCCTGCAGCGCGTCCTCGACGCGGTGCTTTTTCTCCTTCATCTCAGTCTCGGTGGCGGCGCCGACCTTGACCACGGCGACACCTCCGGCGAGCTTCGCGAGGCGCTCCTGGAGCTTCTCGCGATCGAAGTCGGAGTCAGTGTTCTCGATCTCCTGTTTGATCTGCTTGATCCGGCCTTTGATGTCATCGGCCTCGCCGGCGCCGTCGATCACCGTGGTCGTGTCCTTGGAGACGACCACGCGGCGGGCTTTGCCGAGCTGAGTGAGCTGGGTGTTCTCGAGTTTGAGACCCATCTCCTCGGTAATAACCTCGCCGCCCGTGAGGGTCGCGATGTCCTCGAGCATCCGCTTGCGGCGGTCGCCAAAGCCGGGGGCTTTGACGGCGACACCGGTGAAGGTGCCCCGCAGCTTGTTGACGACCAGGGTCGCCAGGCACTCGCCCTCGACGTCCTCGGCGACGATCAGCAACGGCTTGCCGCCCTGCATGACCTGCTCCAGGACCGGCAGGATGTCCCGCACGGAGCCGATTTTCTGATTGGCGATGAGGATGTAGGGGTCCTCGAGCACAGCCTCCATACGGTCCTGATCGGTGACCATGTACGGCGAGATGTAGCCCTTGTCGAACTGCATCCCCTCGGTGAACTCCAGCTCCATGCCGAAGGTCTGGCCCTCCTCGACATTGACGACGCCGTCTTTGCCGACCTTCTCGATCGCGTCGGCGATGACGTTGCCGATCTCGTCGTCGGCGGCGGAGATGGCCGCCACGCGGGCGATCTGATCCTTGCCTGCCACCTCCTTGGACTGCTTGTCGCGGAGGTTGTCGACTACCTCGTCGACGGCCTTCTCGATGCCGCGGCGCAGGGCCAGCGGGTTGGCGCCGGCGGCCACGTTTTTGAGGCCCTGGCGAACGATGATCTGGGCCAGCAGGGTCGCGGTGGTCGTACCGTCACCGGCGACGTCGTTGGTCGCCGTGGCGACCTCGCGGACGAGCTGTGCGCCCTGGTTCTCGAATACGTCCTCGACCTCGATCTCACGAGCGATGGTCACACCGTCGTTCGTGATCGTCGGGGCTCCGAACTTCTTGTCGAGGACGACGTAGCGGCCCCTGGGGCCGAGCGTCACCTTGACTGCGTTTGCGACCGCGTCGACGCCGGCTTCGAGCGCCGAGCGTGCGTCCTGGTCGAACTTGATGTCCTTATGGGCCATCTGGTCTCAATCCTCCGATTGCTTCGTTACTGGACTAGGGCGAGTACGTCGGACTCACGAAGGACGAGCAAATCGTCGCCTTCGACCTTGATCTCGGTGCCGCCGTACTTGGAGTAGAGGACCTCGTCGCCCTCCGATACGTCGAGCGGGATGCGCTTGCCGCCATCCTCGTCCCACTTGCCGTCACCCACCGCCAGGACCTTGCCGCGCTGCGGCTTCTCCTTGGCGGTGTCGGGGAGGACGATGCCGCTTGCGGTGGCCTCCTCCTCCTCGATCGCCTGCACGATCAGGCGGTCGCCCAGGGGCTTGA
>DATBDU010000017.1:0-90076 GCA_036269775.1 Solirubrobacterales bacterium | reverse complement strand
GAGCCGCCGCCGCGCAGCAAGCCCGATCGAGCCTCCGATCAGGCCCACTCCGAGGACGGCGATTCTCATCTGCGGGCGGCGCCCCTCATGAACCGCGCCGCGCCTCGATGGCAGCGGCGAAGCGCTCCAGCGCTATCGCGGTGTCCTCCCAGTCGATGCAGGCGTCGGTGATCGACTGCCCGTAGGTCAGCGGCTCGCCGGGGACCAGATTCTGCCGGCCCTCGACCAGGAAGGACTCCATCATCATTCCGACGATCGCTTTGTTGCCGTCAGCGACCTGGTCGGCGATTTCGCCGGCGGCGAAGAACTGCTTTTCTGGGTCCTTGGCGCTGTTGTCGTGCGAGGCGTCGATCACCAGCCGCTCCGGCAACCCGGCGACGCCGAGCGTCACCAGCGCGTCCTCGACGTCGGGCACGTGGTAGTTCGGCATCCCGTGGCCGCCGCGGAGGATGATGTGGCAGTCGGGGTTGCCGGTGGTGTGGAGGATCGCCGGCTGGCCGGCGTCGTCGATCCCGGCGAAGGCGTGCGCAGCCGCGGCCGCGCGAACCGCATCCACCGCCACCTGGATGTTGCCGTCCGTCCGGTTCTTGAAGCCGATCGGCATCGAGAGGCCGGAGCCGAGCTGGCGGTGCGTCTGGCTCTCCGCGGTGCGGGCGCCGATCGCGCCCCAGGCGACGGTGTCGGAGATGTACTGCGGCGTGATCGGGTCGAGGAACTCGCAGCCGACCGGCAGCCCCAGGTCGACCACCTCGAGCAGCAGTTTGCGGGCCATCCGCAGGCCGGCGTTGACGTCGCCGGAGCCGTCCAGGTGGGGGTCGTTGATCAGGCCCTTCCAGCCGGTGGTCGTGCGTGGCTTCTCGAAGTAGACCCGCATCACTATCAGCAGGCGGTCCTTCAGCTCCTTGGCGACGACGGCGAGCCGGCGCGCGTAGTCCAGGGCGGCCTTGGGGTCGTGGACGCTGCACGGCCCGACCACCACCAGCAGCCGGGAATCCTTGCCGTGCAGCACGTTGACCACCTCTTCGCGCGCCTTGACGACCGCCTGCGCCCCCTCCTTGCCGAGCGCCAGCTCCTCGAGCAGTTTTTCCGGTGGCGCCAGCTCGACCACTTTCGCGATCCGCTGGTCCCGCACCCCGTCCCGTTTGGCGCCCGCCCGCATCCCGATGATCATTTTGCCGTCGCCTTTCTCCAAACCGTCGAAAGCGTACTCACTGGTCTCCCGCTGCCGGGCGGAGTACTAGGAGTAGCACGCTCCAAACGATTAGTCGAGTATTTCTGACAAACCGCGCAGGAAGCGGTCGTTCTCCTCGGGGGCGCCGTAGCTGACGCGAATGTGCCCGGGGTCGCCGAGCGGGGTTCCCGGGCGGACGGCGACCGCTCGCGCGGCGAGGCCGGCGACGACCTCGCCCTCGTCGGCATCGCCGAGGTCGACCCAGGAGAAGTTGGCCTGCGTCTCGGCGGTCCGCAGGCCGAGCTCACGCAGCCCCTCCTCGACCCGCAGGCGCTCGGCGACCGTGCTCTCGACCCGCATCAGGACGTCGTCGGAGTGCAGGATCGCCTCTGCCCCGGCCGCCTGGGCGAGGGCGTTGACGCTGAAGGGCTGGCGCACCGCGTCGACCGCGGCGCGGAAGGTCGAGGAGCCGATCGCGTAGCCGACCCGCAGCCCGGCCAGGCCGTAGCACTTGCTGAAGGTGCGCTGGACGACCAGGTTGGGGAAGTCGGCGAGCAGGTCGAGGGTCGCATCGGGGTCGTCGTTGACCTGGAACTCGACGTAGGCCTCGTCGAGGATGACCGTCACATGCGGCGGGATCCGCTCGCAGAAGGCGGCGATCTCGGCGGCCGGGATGTGGGTCGCGGTCGGGTTGTTGGGGTTGCAGACGAGCAGCAGCTGGGTCGCCGCGGTGATCTCGGCGGCCATCGCGTCGAGGTCGTGGACGTCGCCCTCGGCGAGCGGCACGCGGATCTCGCGGGCGCCGGTCAGCGCCGCCAAGTACGGGTAGATCGAGAAGGCCGGCCAGGCGAAGAGGATCTCGGCGCCGGGCTCGCAGAGCGCCTCGGCGGCGGCCAGCAGGATCTCGCAGGAGCCGTTGCCGACGGCGACCCGGCTGGGGTCGGTCTCGTAGCGCTCGGCGAGGCGCCGGCGCAGCAGGGTCGCGTCGGGGTCGGGATAGCGGTTCATCGCGACGGCGGTCCGCGCGATCGCCTCGACCACCCGCGGGTGCGGCGGGAACGGCGACTCGTTGGAGGCCAGCTGGGCGATCCCGCCGGCGGCGACCTGCTCGGGCGCCTGCCCGGTCGGCACGCCGGCCTGGTAGCCCGGCATCCGGGCCAGCTTCTCCGCGAAGGTGACGGTCATCGCGTCGATTCTGACGGACGCACGGCTCGGCGGCCAGCCGCTTACTGCGCGGCTTCGAGATCGGCGCGCAGCTTCTGCGCCTCGCCGACGTAGGCATGGGCCGGGGCGTGGCCCTCTGGGGCGTAGAAGTGGAGCATCACCCGGATCACCCGCGGCATCGAGCCGGGCACCGGAATCTCGCGGCAGCAGAGCAGCGGCACCGCGTCGAGGCCGAGGGCGCGGGCGGCGACCGCTGGGAACTCGGCATCGAGGTCCTCGGTAGTGGTGAAGAGGCAGCTGACCATCGCCTCGGGCTCGATCCCCCCGTTGCGCTCGATCAGCTCGCGCAGCAGCGCCTCGGTCGCGGCGAGGATCGCCCCGGCCTCGTTGGCCTCGGCCTGTGTCGCCCCGCGCACGGCGAAGAGCCGCTGCCGGGGCCCCTCGTAGGCACCCGCGTTCGTCTCGCTCACAGCTCCGCATCTTTCCAGAGCCGGGCGATCTCTCCGTCGGAGAGGCGGCGGCTGCCTCCCTCGGCGAGCCGTCCCAGCGCCAGCGGGCCGAAGCGGACACGGCGCAGCGCCACCACCTTGTTATCGATCGCCTCGACCATGCGGCGGACCTGGCGGTTGCGTCCCTCGCGCAGGACGATCTCGATCTCGCGCTCCTTGAGGCGAGTGACCTCGGCTGGCGCGGTGCGGCCGTCTTCGAGGTCGACGCCGCGGCGCAGCCGCTCCAGGTCGCGGTCGGAGGGCGCCTTGCCGAGCTGCGCCCGGTAGGCCTTGGCGACGCCGTAGCGGGGATGGGTGAGCCGGTTGGCCAGCTCGCCGTCGTTGGTCAGCAGCAGCAGGCCGGTCGAGGCGGCGTCGAGGCGGCCGACGGGATAGAGCCGCGCGGCGGAATCGACCAGCTCGACGACCGCCGGGCGCTCCCCCGGCTCCTTCGCGGTCGAGACGACGCCGGCCGGCTTGTTCAGCGCCCAGACCTCATGCGCCTCGACGCCGACCGGACTGCCGTCGACGCGAACGTCGTTGTCCTCGTCGACGTCACGGGCGGGATCGGTGACCACCTTGCCGTCCACCGTGATGCGCCCGTTGGCAATGATCACCTCAGCTTTTCGCCGGGATGCCACACCGCCGTGCGCCAGGTACTTGACCAGCCTCACGAGTTCGGAGCCATGCTCCCGCAGCTCATGGCTCTGATCGCTGTTCCCCGGCCTTCAAGAGACGCTCGCGCAGCTCGCGGGCGTCCTCGGGACTGGGATCGAAGCGCGAGGGATCGGGAAGCTGGTCGAGGCCGGAGAGGCCGAACAGCCGCTCGAACAGCTCCGTGGTCTTGAAGATCGCGGCGCCGAACTGCGAGCGCCCCGCCTCCTCGATCAGGCCGCGCTCGGCCAGTCCCTGCACCGCCGACTCCGAGGAGACGCCGCGGATGCGGGCCACCTCGGGGCGGGTGACCGGCTGCAGGTAGGCGACGATCGCCAGGGTCTCGGCCTGGGCCTGGGTCAGCGGCGGCGTCCGCGGATTCGAGAGCAGGCGACGGGCCGCGGCCTCGCTGCCGGGGTCGCTGGCCAGGGCGAAGCCGCCGGAGACCTCGCGCAGGACGATGCCGCGCCGGCCCTCGGCGAGGTCCTCGCGCAGCAACTCAATCGCCTCGGCGACCTGTCCCTCGGTCGTTTCGGTCGCCTGGGCCAGGTCGGCGACGGCGACCGGCTGGGCCGAGAGGAAGAGCAGCGCTTCGACGGTGCGGCGGAGGTCGCTCACGCCGCTGCCACCGCTTTGCGCACCTGGATCCGCCCGAAGGGCTCCGCCTGCTCCCAGGTGATCTCGCCTTTGCGGTACAGCTCCAGCAGGCCGAAAATGGTGACCGCCTGGGTCAGCCGGTCCTCGCCCCCGAACTCCTCGTCGAAGTCGAAACTGGCGCGGCGGCGGAGGACGTCGCGCAGGGCGCGCAGGCGGCGCTCCAGGGAGACGGTCGGACGGATGTGGCTGACGTCGACGTCGGGCGGCTCGGTCAGCAGGTCGCCGAGCGCGGCGCCGAGCGCCTCGGGCTCATAGACGGCGGTGGCCGCGTCGACGGCGATCTGGCGCAGCGCCACCGGCAGCGGCGCCGCGCGGTACAGGTAACCGCGCTGGCTCTCGAAGCGGTCGGCGATGACCGCCGAGACGTCGCGGTAGCGGCGGTACTCGAGCATCCGCGCCAGCAGCTCCTCGATCGCCTCTTCCGGGCTGAGGTCGTCGAGCTCGTCCTCCGGACCGGGCAGCATCAGCCGCGACTTCAGCTCCAGCAGCGCCGCGATCAGGACCAGGAATTCGGTCGCCACCTCCAGCTCCAGCTCGCCCTCGCGCTCGAGGTGCTCGATGTAGGCGACGACGACCTCGCCCAGCTGCAGGTCGAGCAGGCTGACCTCCTCGCGCAGGACAACCGCCATCAGGAGGTCGAACGGCCCGGCGAAGATGTCGAGATCGAGGTCCAGCTCGGCGACTGCCATCGCTGAAGCCTAGATCGGTCTGGGGACGCCCCGGGTCGGGACCGACGCGGTAGCGATACTGCCGGCATGGCGGAGAGCCGACTGACGACGGTCGCAAAGCCCTGGGGCGAGGAGGTCTGGTTTGCCGAGACCGACCTCTACGCGGGGAAATTGCTGCGGATCGACGCCGGCCAGCGGCTCTCGATCCAGTTCCACAAGCGCAAGGACGAGACCTCCTACCTGCTCAGGGGACGGCTGCTGGTCCTGCAGGGCCCGAGCGCGGAGGCGCTGACGAGCCGCGAAATCGAGCCGGGAGCCACCTGGCGCAACGAGCCGGGAATGGTCCACTCGATCGAGGCGATCGAGGACTCGGTCGTGATCGAGGTCTCGAGTCCGGAGGTCGACGACGTGGTGCGCCTCGCCGACCGCTACGGGCGCGAGGACGCCAGCGCCTGACTGCCTCCCTCGCTCACCGCGAGGACCGATACCCCATACGGTCGCGCACGTCGGTGAGGGTGACGGCGGCGATTTCGCGCGCCTTCTCGGCGCCCTCGGCCAGCGCCGCCTCCAGCGCCGCCTCGTCGGGGCGCAGCTCGGCGTAGCGCTCGCGGACCGGGGCGAGCAGCTCGACGACGGCCTCGGCGACCGCCTGCTTGAAGTCACCGTAGCCGGCACCCTCGAACTCGCGCTCAACCGCCTCCTGGTCGCTGCCGCGGGCGACGGCGAGGATGTCGATCAGGTTGGTGATGCCGGCCTTGTCCTCGCCGCGGCGCACCTCGCGGCCGGAGTCGGTGACGGCGCTGCCGAACTTCTTGCGGATCGCCGCGGGCTCGTCGAGGACGAGGACCGTCCCGGCCTCGGTGCCGCCGGTGGTCGACATCTTCCGCTGCGGCTCCTGCAGGTCCATGATCCGCGCCCCGACCTCGGGGATCCGGTACTCCGGTACCACGAGGGTCTCGCCGAAGCGCTCGTTGAAGCGGCGGGCGATCTCCCGCATCAGCTCGACGTGCTGGCGCTGGTCGTCGCCGACCGGCACCTCGGTGGCGCGGTAGGCGAGCACGTCGGCGGCCATCAGCACTGGGTAGAAGAAGAGCGCCGCCGAGACCAGCTCGCGCTGGCGTGCCGACTTATCCTTGAACTGGGTCATGCGATTGAGGTCGCCATGGGCGGTGACGGCGGAGAGCAACCAGGTCAGCTCGGTGTGCTCGCGCACGTCGGACTGGCGGAAGAAGATGCAGCGGGCCGGGTCGAGTCCGGCGGCGAGCAGGATCGCGGCGGTGTCGTAGAGCCGCTCGCGCAGCTCGGCCGGGTCGTAGGCGACCGAGATCGCGTGCAGGTCGACGATGCAGAAGATCGCCGGCTCGCCCCGCTCCTGCCCCTCGACGTACTGCTGGATGGCGCCGATGTAGTTGCCGAGGTGCTTGCGGCCGGTCGGCTGGATGCCGGAGAAGATGATCGGCGCAGGCATGGATGGCAGCCTATTCGGGGTCGGGACGGGGTGCCCCTCGCCTCGCAACAGCGGGGAGGCTCGGTTGAGGGGCACCCCGTCCCGACTCAGGCGGGCTGTCTTGATGCCGGCTCTTCAGAGATGGGGTCGACCTTCCGGCGTGGGTCTTGGATCCCGAAGCCGGAGGCGATGCCGCCGAGGATCATCAGCACGGCGGCGATCAGCACGCCGAGGTGGAAGGCCGAGGTCGAGGCGTCGGCGGAGGCGGCGCGGAGGCGGGTCGCTTCGGTCGGCGCCAGGCGCTTGGTGCCGGGGACGGCGAGCGGCTGCGCCTTGGCGTCGGCGACGGTCTTCTCGGCGGCCCGACTCAGCGGCGCCTTGCCGAGGTTGCTGTCGAGGACGGTGCCGAAGTGGGCCGAGATCACCGCCCCGAGGACGGCGATCGCCAGCAACCCCGCCACCCGCGAGACGCCGTTGTTGACCCCGGAGGCGATGCCGACGCGGCGTTCTTCGACCGAGTCGAGCACGGTCGCGGTCAGCGGTGCCACCGTCGCCGCCAGGCCGAGGCCGAAGACGAGGATCGCCGGCAGCACGTCGGCGAGGTAGTCGGCGTCGGAGCCGACCCGCAGCATCAGCAGCAGCCCGACGCCGGCGACGATCGGGCCGGCGGTCATCGGCAGCCGCGGCCCGGTGCCCGAGGCGAGCCGGCCGAAGCGGGGCGAGAGGACGAACAGCAGGACCGAGATCGGCGTCGTCGCCAGCCCCGCCTCCAAGGCCGTGTAGCCGACCACCTGCTGCAGGTAGAGGCCGACGAAGAAGAGGCCGCCGATCAACCCCGCGTAGGCGGCCAGCGTGGTCAGGTTGGCGATCGCGAAGTTGCGGATCCGGAAGAGGCCGAGGTCCAGCATCGGGTGGCGGGCGCGAGCCTCGTAGAGGAGGAAGAGCGCGAGGCAGGCGATGCCGCCGATCAGCGGCACCCAGACCAGCGGGTCGCCCCAGCCGTGGGTCGGCTGCTCGATCAGGGCGAAGACCGGGCCGCCCAGCCCGGCTGCCGAGAGGCCGATGCCGGTCCAGTCGATGCCGCGGAAGGCGTCGGGGTCCTTGCTCTCCCGCACCGAGTGCAGGGTCAGCGTCACCGTCGCCGCGATCAGCGGCAGGTTGACCCAGAAGATCGCCCGCCAGGAGAGCAGCCCGATCAGGGCGCCGCCGCCGGCCGGCCCGAAGACGGTCGCGATCCCGGTCCAGGCGGTCCAGGTGCCGACCGCCCTGCCGCGCTCGGCGCCCTCGAAGGTGGCGGCGACGATCGCCAGCGAGCCCGGCACCAGCAGCGCTCCCGCCACGCCCTGCAGCGCCCGCGCGCCGACGAGGAACTCCTCCGATGGCGAGATCGCGCAGAGGGCCGAGGTGGCGCCGAAGCCAAGCAGCCCGGCGACGAACATTCGCCGCCGCCCGAACTGGTCGCCCAGCGACCCCCCGACCAGCAGCAGCGAGACCATCGTCAGCATGTAGGCCTCGACCACCCACTGCTGCCCGGCCAGGCCGGCGTTGAGGTCGTCGCTGATCGCCGGCAGGGCGACGTTGATGACGGTGCTGTCGAGGAAGACGACGGTCGAGCCGAGGATCGTCGCGACCAGGGTCAGGCGCTGCTGGCGGGACACCCGGCCAGTCTAGGCAGGTGTTCTTCATGCCCGGCAGCGGCGGCGGGACCTCTGCCGCCCCCTCGTCCGTATTCATGGTGAAACCGCGAGGAGGAAGAGATGGCGAAGAGAGCTCTGCTGATGATGTTCGTTGCCGCGGCAGCCTGCGGGTCGGTCGCGAGCCATGCCTCGGGCGATGGCTTCGGCGTCACCGGGTCGGCCGCTGGAGTCAGCGTCGCCGGCTCCCCCTACCGCTATGTCGCCCTGTCCCCCAGCTCGGCCCCGCGAGTCACCGTGGTCGAGCGGATCAAACGCGACGGCGGCAAGATCGACCGCTGGTGGTACCTGCCCGGCAACTACTACGTGCCGGCGGTGGCGTACGACGGCAGCGGCGGCGGGCTCTCGGCCGACGGCAGGACGCTGGTCCTGACCGAGTTCTCGCGGGCGTACCCGCCGCAGCGGACGCGCCTCGCCGTTCTCGATACCGACGTCTACCTGAGGCACCCCCGCAGGCCCGGGCAGTCCCGGCCCGCCCACGCGATCCGCCGCCTCCGCCTCCATGGCTCTTTCAGCTTCGACGCGATCTCCCCCGATGGGTCGACGATCTATCTGATCCACAATCTCCTTTCCCGCGGCCGGCCCAGCGGCTACGAGGTCAGGGCCCTCGACAGCGCCGACGGACGGCTGCTGCCGCGGCCGATCGTCGATCCGGATGAGCCGGACGAGCAGATGCAGGGGCTGCCGATCACCCGCGCGAACAGCGGCGACGGGCGCTGGGCCTACACGCTTTACGACGGCAACGGCGGCGTGCCGTTCATCCATGCGCTGGACACGGTGCGGGGACGCGCCGTCTGCGTGGACCTGCCACAGCTGCGGGATCGGCGCAACGCCTTCCTCCTGAGGATGCGCCTGGCCGACGGCGGCAACGAGATCGAGGTCTTCAACAGCCCAACGGTCCAGGGCGCCGCGCCTTCGCCGCCGCTGCTCAGCGTCGACACGAAGACCTTCGCGGTACACAAGCCGTCGCCGCCGGCGACCGCCTCGAGCGAGGGCCCAGCGTGGCTGCCGATCGGCATCGCGGCCGCGATCCTCGCCGCCGCGCTTATCTGGATCCTCGGCCGGCGGCGGCTCGACGACTCGATCGTCAGGCTGGGACGGGAAGTCAGCGAAGATTGAGATGTCCCGTGGAAGAGGTGAGACTTGGCAGCTGAGGGCGGCACGGTCGAGGAGCTGGGAGGGCGCGAGCTCCCCCCTCTCCGCCTGGAACGAAAGCTCATCCGCGAGGCCCAGCGCGGATCCAGGGACGCCCTGGCGGACCTTTACGCCGCCCACTGGAGCCAGGCCCACCGGGCGGCCTATCTCGTCGTCCACGATGCGGCAGCCGCGGAGGACATCGCCCAGGACGCCTTCCTCGCCGCCGTCGACGCCCTCGACCGCTTCGACCGGCGCCGGCCCTTCGCCCCTTGGCTGCACCGGATCGTCGTCAACCGGGCGATCGACTGGGCGCGGCGGGAAGCGCTGCGGCGCAAGCTCGACGACCCCGACTCGCTGGCGGAGCCGGAAACGTCGCCGGACGCGGTGGGCGGTGAGCTGATGGAGATACTCGCGCAACTGCCCCCGGAGCAGCGCGCCGTGGTCGTGCTCCGGTACCTGCTCGAGTACACGCCCGGTGAGATCGCCCGCATGCTGGGGCTGCCGCGCGGAACGGTGAACTCGCGGCTGCGCCGCGGCCTGGACCGGCTGCGCGACCTGGTCGAGGTGGAGGGATGAACGAGGCCGGGCTCAGATCGCTCCTGCGCGAGGCGCCGATCCCGCTTGGCGAGGACGCTGAGCGGCGCGGCCTCGAGGTGGTGAGCGAGGCCTTCGCGCAGGGCCGCCGGGCCAGGCGCAGCTCGCTGCCACGGCTCGCCCTGGCGCTGGCGATCGCGACCCTGCTGGCGGCGCTGCTGCTTTCCCCGGCCGGCGCCGCCGTCCGCGACTGGGTCGGCGACGTCTTCACCGCCGGAGTCCCCGACGCCGAACCGGGCTTGACCGAGATCCCGGGCGGCGGCCACCTGCTGGTCCAGACTCCGGCGGGCCCGTGGATGGTGCACCCGGACGGCTCGCGGCGCCTGCTCGGCGGCTACCGGTACGCGACCTGGTCTCCCCACGGGTACTTCGTCGCGGCCACCTCCGGGCACACGCTCAACGCCATCGAGCCCGACGGCACTCCGCGCTGGTCGCTATCGGCGAGGGCGCCGGCGACGTACCCGCGCTGGTCGCCCTCGGGCTTCCGGATCGCCTACCGCGCCGGCCGCACGCTGCGGGTGGTCGCGGGGGACGGGACCGGCGACGCCCTGGTGGCGACGAACGTCGCCGATCTCCCACCGGTCTGGTCCCCCCTGGGCCTCGGCCTGATCGCCTATGTCGAGACCGGGGCCGGGATTCGGATCGCCAACACCGAGACCGGCCAGATAGTCGGCTCGGCCGGCGCCCTCGACGGCATCGAAACGCTCGGCTGGACCACGGATGGATCGCTGCTGCTGGAAGCGTCGCGGCGCTCGCTGGCGCTGCGGCGGGTGACGATGAGCAAGCTCGCCAGCAATCTCCACCTCGGCCCTGCTCGCCCGGTCGGCCTACCGGATGGGGCGACGGTGCGCTCGGCGGCTTTCTCGCCGAGCGGCAAGGCGGTTGCCGTGCTGCTCGGGCTGCCGGCGAGCGCCGCCGCAGGCCTCCGCAGCGAGGTCGCCCTGATCGACACCGCGAGCCGCTCGCCGCGCCGGATCTTCGCTGTTCGGGGCAGGCTCTCCGGCCTGGCCTGGTCCCCCGGCGGCAAGCGGCTGCTCACCTCCTGGCCAGACGCAGATCAGTGGATCTTCATCCCGACCGACGGCCGGGGCCGGGTGCGCGCGGTCGACGGCATCGCCGCCGCCTTCGACCCGGGTAAGCCCCGCAGCTCCTCCTTTCCCCGCGTCGAGGCCTGGTGCTGCAATCAACCGCCGGGCACCTGACCAAGCAGGTCAAGGACGAAGGAGGGAGTGTGCTCTGCACATGACCGACCGAGGACGCCGAGATGCGCCGGTCAGGCGCCCGGCTCGCGGAGCTGCTGGGCCGGGGTGAAGAAGTTGCGGTAGGCGAGGGTCGTCGCCACCAGAGCGGCGATCGAGACGCTGCCGAGCAGGGTGTAGAGGAGGATCAACTGCAGGCGCACGGCGTCGGTCGGGTTGGCGCCGGCCAGCAGCATCCCGACCATCGTCCCCGGGAAGAAGATCAGGCCGGTGGTCTTGGTCGAGTCGACCAGGGTGATCATCCCCGAGCGCAGGGCGCGGCGGACCGTCGGCAGCGCCGCTTCGCGGGCGGTGGCGCCGAGTGCCAGGGTGGCCTCGATCCGCGCCCGCGAGTCGTGCATCTCGTCGCCGAGCCGGTTCAGCGCCACCGCCGCCGCGGTCATCGCGTTGCCGATCACCATGCCGCCGACCGGGACGAGGTAACGCGGCGTCGCTTCGAAGATGCCGAGGGCGACGACGAGCCCGAGCGTGCTCGCCCCGGCCAGGGCCAAAGCGATCAGCAGCGGCAGGAAGGAGCGCGGCACGCGGTCGGCGCGGTGGCGGGCGGTGAGGGCGCCGAAGAAGACCATCACCGCCAGCAGCGCCAGGACCAGCCAGATCGTGTCGGCCTCGAAGATCAGCTTGATCGCGTAGCCGACCAGGGTCAGCTGGACGATCGAGCGGACGGTCGCGAGGACGATGTCGCGCTCGAGGTCCGCCTTGCGCCAGAAGGAGATCGCGGCGGCCAGGGCGACCAGGCTCAGCGAGGCGGCGACCTGCCAGACGGCGACGTGGATCGAGGTGCTGAGCGCCGCCGCGGAGATCACGCCAGCACCCGCCCCAGCGGACCGGCGTCGACGGCGCGGCCGGCCTCCAACCGCAGCACCCAGTCGCTCAGGCGGCGCGCTTGCTCGGGGTCGTGGCTGACCAGGACGATCGAGATCTCCAGCTCGCGGCGCAGCTCGGCCAGCGCCGCCTCGATCGCGTCGCGGGCGAGGTGGTCGAGGGCCGAGGTCGGCTCGTCGAGCAGCAGCACGCGAGGCTGCTGCGCCAGCGCCCGTCCCAGCATCGCCCGCTGCTGCTCGCCGACCGAGAGCTTGGCGACGTCGCGGCCGGCGAACTCGGGGTCGAGGCCGGCCAGCCGCAGGCAGCGGGGCGCGTCGAGCTGCCGGCCGGCGAGCCCGGCGGCGTAGCGGAGGTTCGACTCGACCGTTCCCTCCAGCAGCGCCGGCAGTTGCGGGACCAGCGCCACCTCGCGCCGCAGCGCCAGCGGGTCGTAGCCGGCGAGGAGCTTGCCGCGGTAGGAGATTTCGCCAGTGTCGGGGTCGGCGAGGCGGTTGAGCAGCCGCAGCAGCGTCGACTTGCCGCTGCCCGAGGGGCCGACGATCGCCGTCGCGCCGACCGGGATCGCGGCGTTGACCGCGTCGAGGACCGGGCGGCCGCCGCGGGTGAGACCGACCTCTCGCAACTCGAACAGCACCGCCGCATGATCCCACCGGCGCCGACGCAAGATGGCTCCCGCGCCCTGGCGGCCGCGTGCGACCGACGCGATTGATTGGAACAATCCGGGTAGGTGACCGTCCATGGCTAGAGCGATCTGGAGCGGCTCGATCAGTTTCGGGCTGCTCAACGTGCCCGTCAAGCTCTACAGCGCCGTCGCCCGGCGCAACATCGCCCTGCGCGAGATCCGCGACTCCGACAGCGCCCGGATCAAACACCGGCGGGTCGCCGAGGGGACCGACGAGGAGGTTCCCTACGAGGAGATCGTCAAGGCCTACGAGGTGACGCCCGGCCAGTATGTGCCGATCAGCAAAGACGAGATGTCGGCGCTGGCACCGGAGAAGACCCGCGCGATCGAGGTCCAGGACTTCGTCGACCTCGACGAGATCGACCCGATCTACTTCGACAGCCCCTACTACCTCGGCCCGGCCGAGGGCGCCGAGCGGGCCTACTCGCTGTTGGCCGCGGCGATGGAGGCCTCGGGCAAGGTGGCGATCGCCCGCTTCGTCTTCCGCAACAAGGAGCACCTGGCGGCGATCCGCACTTCCGGCGGCGTCCTCACCTTGACCACGATGCGTTTCGCCGACGAGGTCGTGCCGCCTGGCGAGCTGGAGGAGGTGCTGCCCGACAAGGCTCCCAAGGTCGCCAAGAAGGAGCAGGAGATGGCCGAGCAGCTGATCGAGTCGCTCAGCACCGACTTCGACCCCAGCGCCTACCGGGACGAGTACCGCGAGCAGCTGCTGGGGCTGATCGAACGCAAGGCCGAAGGCAAGGAGATCGTCAGCTCGGAGAGCGAGGCGCCGAAGGCGACCAAGGCCCCGGACCTGATGGCCGCCCTCGAGGAGAGCATCGCCGCGGTCAAGGACAAGAAGGGCGCGAAGCCCAAAGCGGCGGCCAAAAAAAGCAAAGCGCCGGCCAAAAAAGCGAAAGCGACGAAAGCCAAGAAAAGCTCGTCGTCGCGCGCGAAGTCGAAGTCCTCGAAATAGGCCGTGGCCTCGAGCCATCAGGTCGAGGTCGACGGGCGTGAGCTGAAGCTCACCAACCTCGACAAGGTCCTCTACCCGAAGGCCGGCTTCAGCAAGGGCGAGGTGGTCGACTACTACGCCAAGGTGGCCGACGCGATGGTCCCGCACCTGAGCGGCCGCGCGGTGACGCTGCGGCGCTTCCCCGAAGGCGTCGAGGACCTCGACGCCGCCTTCTTCGAGAAGCGCTGTCCCAAGCATCGGCCGAAATGGGTGAAGACGGCTCACGTGGAAGCGGGTCCCAACGCCGGCAAGATCGACTTCTGCGTCTGCGACGGGCGCCCGACGCTGGTCTGGATGGCCCAGCTGGCCTCGATCGAGCTGCACCCATCGCTCTCGCTGGCCCGCGCGCCGAAACGACCGACGGTGCTTGCCTTCGACCTCGACCCCGGCCCCCCGGCGGACATCGTCGACTGCTGCCGGGTGGGTCTGCGCCTGCACGAGCTGTTCGCCCACTTCGGGGTCGAGTCATTTCCGAAGACGTCGGGCTCGAAGGGCCTGCAGGTCTACGTGCCGCTCAACTCCAAAAAGGTCAACTACGAGATGACCAAACCGTTCGCCAAAGCGATCGCCCAGCTGCTCGAGAAACAGACTCCGGACAAGGTCGTCTCGAAGATGAAAAAGGTTGAACGCGAGGGCAAGGTCTTCGTCGACTGGTCCCAGAACCACCAGCGCAAGACGACGATCGCCGTCTACTCGCTGCGAGCGCGCGAGCGGCCGACGGCATCGACGCCGGTCACCTGGGACGAGGTCGAGACCGTGGCCGACAGCGGCGACGGCAGCTCGCTCGTCTTCGAGTCCGACGCCGTCCTCGACCGCATCGAGCGCCATGGCGACCTCTTCGCCCCAGTACTGGAGCTCGAGCAGACGCTGCCGGATCTCTAGCCGCCCGCCGATGGGCCTGAAACGTCCACCATTTGGACGTCTGAGGCCCGTCGGCCCCTTTAGTCGAGGGGCTGACGGACTATGGGGTGGCGGGTGGCGCGCACCTCGTCGAGACGGCGGACAGGGGTGGTGTACGGCGCGTTCTTGGCGATCTCGAGGTCGGACTCAGCCTCGGCGAGGATCTGCTCGACGGCGTCGGCGAAGGCGTCGAGGCTCTCCTTAGTCTCGGTCTCGGTCGGCTCAACCATCAGCGCCTCGTCGACCAGCAGCGGGAAGTAGACGGTCGGCGGGTGGAAGCCGAAGTCGAGCAGGCGCTTGGCAAGGTCGAGGGTGGCCAAGCCCAGCTCCCTCTTCATCGGCTTGCCGGAGAGGACGAACTCGTGCATGCAGTGGCGGTCAAAGGCGATCGGCAGCCGCTCGCCGGCCCGGCCTCCCGCCAGGCGGGCCTTCAGGTAGTTGGCGTTGAGCACCGCCGTCTCGGAGGCCTCGGCGAGGCCGTCGGCGCCGAGGCTGAGGATGTAGGCGTAGGAGCGGACGAAGACGCCGAAGTTGCCCTGGAAGCCGCGCAGCCGCCCGATCGACTGGGGGCGCTCGAAGTCGAGGTCGTAGCTGGGGCCGACGCCGTTATCGCCCTCTCGCCGAATCACCTGGGGGCGCGGCAGGAAGGGCTCGATGCGGTCGGAGACGGCGATCGGGCCGGCCCCCGGGCCGCCGCCGCCGTGCGGCTGGCTGAACGACTTGTGGAGGTTGACGTGGACGATGTCGAAGCCCATGTCGCCGGGGCGCGAGTGGCCCATCACCGCGTTGAGGTTGGCGCCGTCGTAATAGAGCGTCCCCCCCGCCGCGTGGATCAGGCCGGCGATCTCGGCGATGTTCTCGTCGAAGAGGCCGAGCGTATTCGGGTTCGTGAGCATCAGGCAGGCGACCTCATCGTCGACCTTGGCGCGCAGGTCGTCCATCTCCACCCCGCCGCGCTCGTTGGTCGCGACCTTGACCACCTCATAGCCGGCCATCGTCACCGAGGCCGGGTTGGTGCCGTGTGAGGTGTCAGGGGCGAGCACCTTGGTTCGCTGTTCGCCGCGATCGGCATGGTAGGCGCGGGTCAGCAGCAGCCCGGCCAGCTCGCCGTGGGAGCCGGCCGAGGGCTGCAGGCTGACGTGCGGCAGGCCGCAGATCTCCCCTAGCGCGCCCTGCAGCAGCCACATCAGCTCCAGCGCCCCCTGAGCCCGGCGCGGATCCTGGGCGGGATGCAGCCGAGCGTGGCCGGGCAGTGCCGCCACCCGCTCGTTGAGGCGCGGGTTGTGCTTCATCGTGCAGGAGCCAAGCGGGTAGAAGCCGCTGTCGAGGTCGAAGTTGCGGCGCGAGAGCTTGTTGTAGTGGCGAACGATCTCCGGCTCGGCGATCTCCGGCAGCCGCGCCGGCTCCGCCCGTAGCAGGTTCGCCGGGATCAGCTCCTCCAGCGGCTGCTTGGGGACGCCGGCGTCCGGGAGCACGGCGGCGCGCCGCCCCGGCTTCGACTTCTCGTAGATCGTCCTGGCGCGTTCGCCCTGCATCGGCGTCTCGGCGAGCTTCGTCATCCGACCCCTCCAGGCGCTTTTGTAACCCCCTGGGTGACAAAAGCGCCTCGCTCGGCCGCGATCGCGGCGCCGAGGGCCTCGGCCAGCTCGTCGATCTGCTCAGGGGTGCGGCGCTCGGTGATCGCGACGAGCAGGCCGTCCTCGTGCTCGGGGTACTCGCGGCCGAGCGGGTAGCCGGCGGCAATGCCACGCTCGGCGCAGCGGTCGAGGACGGCGGCGACCGGGGCGTCCAGCCGCAGAGCGAACTCGCGCACGACCGGCGCCTCGTGCAACAGCTCAACCCCCTCGACCGCGGCCAGGCGCTGGCGCGCATAGGCGGTGCGCTGGACCAGCAGCTCGCCGAGCTCGCGGAAGCCCTCGCGGCCGAGCCAAGCGAGGTGGACCATCGCCCCCAGCGCGTTCAGCGCCTGAGCCGTGCAGATGTTGTTGGTCGCCTTCTCACGGCGGATGTGCTGCTCGCGGGTCTGCAGGGCGAGGACGAAGCCGCGGCGGCCGTCGACGTCCTCGGTCTCGCCGGCGATCCGCCCCGGCATGCGGCGGATCTGCTCCGTGGTGGCGCAGAAGAAGCCGAACGAGGGGCCGCCGAAGTCGAGGCGGTTGCCGAGCGGCTGCCCCTCGCCGAGAGCGATGTCGGCGCCGCACTCGCCGGGCGGCTTCAAGACGCTCAGGGCGATCGGGTCGCAGGCGACGACCAGCAGCGTCCCGTGCTGCTTCGCCGCCGCGCCGAGCGCCTCGACGTCCTCGACCGCGCCGAGGAAGTTGGGGCTCTGCAGGATCACGGCGGCGGTGTCGCCGTCGACCGCCGCGGCGAGGGCGGCGGCGTCGGTCAGGCCGCCCTCCAAGCCGACCTCAACGACCTCGGCGCCGTAGCCCTCCGAGTAGGTGGCGAGCGTTTCGCGGCTGTGTGGGTGGACGCCGCGGGAGACGACGAAGCGGCGTTTTTGCGTCGCACCGATCGCCAGGTAGCCGGCCGAGGCGAGCGAGGACGGCCCCTCGTAGAGACCGGCGTTGGAGACCGGCAGGCCGGTCAGCTCCGACATCGCCGTCTGGAACTCGAACATCACCTGCAGCCCGCCCTGGGAGATCTCCGGCTGGTAGGGCGTGTAGGGAGTGAGGAACTCCGAGCGCGAGGTGATCGCGTCGACGATCGCCGGCACGTAGTGGTCGTACATCCCGGCGCCGACGAAGCAGACCTGCGCTTCGGCGTCGGCATTGCGCGCCGCCAGGCCCGCCAGCCGCTCGTGGACCTCGGCCTCGCCAAGCCCGTCCGGCAGCTCCAGCGGGCGGCCGAGGCGCAGCGGCGCGGGGATCTGCTCGAACAGCTCGTCGACCGAGTCGATGCCGATCGCGTCGAGCATCTCGGCGCGGTCGCCGGGGGTCGCTGAGGTGTAGCGGGTCACCGCAGTAAGGCTACGGAAGGCGATGAGGGGCTTCGCCGCTAATTTTCCAGCAGCTTGCGGTATTCGCCGGCGTCGAGCAGCCCCTCGGCCTCCTGCGGGGCGGTGAGACGGACCTTGACCAGCCAGCCCTCACCGTAGGGATCCTGATTGATCTTCTCCGGCGTGTCCTCGAGAGCGTCGTTGACGGCGACGATCTCCCCCGACATCGGCGCAATCACGTCGGAGACCGCCTTGACCGACTCGACCTCGGCGTAGGAGGCGTCTTTGTCGATCGTCCCGCCGACCTCGGGCGGGTCGTAGAAGACGACCTCGCCGAGCGAATCCTGGGCGTACCAGGTGATCCCGAAGACGGCGTGCTCGTCGCCCTCCAGCCGCGCCCAGTCGTGCTGGTCGTGGTAGCGGAGGTCGTCGGGGTAGTTGTCTTCGGACAAGGCTCAGCTCGCTTTCCGGTGTGGGGGATTCCCGTAGAGGGGCTTGGAAGCTACCCGGGCGGCGCGACGCTTGCCGCGCACGTCGATCGCCAGCTCGGTGCCGGGCTCGGCCAGATCGGCGCGCACGTAGGCCAGGCCGGCGCCGCGCTCCAGCGACGGCGCGAAGGTGCCGCTGGTGACGATCCCGACCCGCTCCTCGCCGGCCAACACCGGGTTGCCGTCGCGGGGGATGCCGGCGCCCTCGATCAGGAACGGCGCCAGGCGCTCGGGCGTGCCCTCGGCGCGCGCCCGGGCGACCGCCTGAGAGCCGAGGAAGCCCGTGGCCTCCGCGCAGCACCAGCCGAGGCCGGCCTCGATCGGGTTGCGGTCGGGGGTGAGCTCGTGGCCGTGCAGGGGGAAGCAGACCTCGAGGCGCAGCGTGTCGCGGGCGCCGAGCCCGCAGGGGACGACGCCGGCGTCGAGCAGCTCGACCCAGATCGGGATCGCCACCTCGGGGTCGAGCAGCAGCTCGACGCCGTCCTCGCCGGTGTAGCCGGTGCCGCAGACGAGCGCCGGACGGTTGCCGACGCGGACCGGCGCAACCCGCATCCGCGGCGGCAGCTCGATGCCGAGGGCGCGGCCGAGGACCGCTCGCGCGTGCGGTCCCTGGACGGCGAGCATCGCGTAGCGGTCCGCAACGTCGCGGACGATCACATCGAAGCTGCGGCTCCAGCGGCCGAGCCAGGCCAGGTCGGTCCCGTGGTTGGCGGCGTTGGTGACGATCAGGTAACGGTCGCCGCCGAGCCGGTAGGCGAAGAGGTCGTCGAGGACGCCACCGTCCTCAGCACAGAGACAGGAGTACTGAGCGCCACCGATCTCGAGCTTGGCGATGTCGTTGGAGAGCAGCAGCTGCAGGAAGGCGAGCGCACCGGGCCCCTCGACCTCGACCTCGCCCATGTGCGAGACGTCGAACATGCCGACGTGCCTGCGCACCGCCGAATGCTCCTCCCGGATCCCCTCATAAGTAACCGGCATCTCCCAACCGGCAAACGGAACAACCTTCGCCCCAAGCTCGACGTACTGCTCGTACAAAGGCGTGCGCCGGAGGTCGCTCACTCCCCGGAGGCTATTGACTGCGTTGGGCAAGGGACCATCAGGGGTCCCTTCTCACGAACTCCTGCGACAGCAGCGGGAGAAGGGACCCCTGATGGTGCCTTCTCCGACTAGTCTTTTAAGAATCCCGGCACGTCGATGTCGTCATCCGACACCCGCAATTTCCGGATATCAGTGTCGTCGGCGGCGATCCGCGGCTTGGCCTCGTAGCGCCGCCGCACCCGCTGCGGCGAGCGGGCGAGAAGCTCGAAGCCCTCGAAGCCGGTGGCGATGACGGTGACCCGGACCTCGTCTTTCATCGACTGGTCAACGACCGAGCCGAAGATGATGTTGGCGTTGTCGTCGGCCTCGGCCTGGACCAGCTGCGCCGCCTCGTTGACCTCGAACAGGCCGAGGTCCTCGGGGCCGGTGATGTTGAGCAGCATCCCGGTCGCGCCTTTGATCGACTCCTCGATCAGCGGCGAGGTGATCGCCGCCTTGGCGGCGTCGAGCGCCCGCGCCTCGCCGGAGGCGGAGCCGACGCCCATCAGGGCCGAGCCGGCGTCGCGCATGATCGTCCGCACGTCGGCGAAGTCGAGGTTGATCAGGCCGGGGATCGTGATCAGGTCGGTGATGCCCTGGACGCCCTGGCGGAGGATGTCGTCAGCCTGTCGGAACGCCTCCAGCACGCTGGTGCGCCGCTCGACCGCCTGCAGCAGCTTCTCGTTGGGGACGATGATCAGGGTGTCGACGTTGTTGCGCAGTTTCTCGATGCCCTCGAGCGCCTGCTGCATGCGGCGTTTGCCCTCGAACTCGAAGGGCTTGGTGACGGCGCCGACCGTCAGGGCGCCAATCTCTTCCTTGGCGATCTCGGCGATGACCGGCGCCGAGCCGGTGCCGGTGCCACCACCCTCGCCGGCGGTGACGAAGACCATGTCGGCGCCCTTCAGCGCCTCCTTGATCTCGTCTCGGCTCTCCGCCGCCGCGCCCGCTCCGACCTCGGGGTTGCCGCCGGCGCCGAGGCCGCGCGTCAGCTCCTGCCCGATCGAGAGCTTGATGTCGGCGTCGCAGGCCTGCAGTGCCTGCGCGTCGGTGTTGACCGCGACGAACTCGACGCCGCGAATGCCGGCGTCGATCATGCGGCTGACCGCGTTGGTACCGCCGCCGCCAGCTCCGACGACCTTTATGACCGCAAGGTAAGTGGATTCCATCTCCCGATTTCTCCAGCTCGCCAACTCGAGGGTCGGCGTTTGAGTTGAGCCTTCGTTCCGTCCGAGCCTTCAGCGAGGCTTAAGGGTTCAAGCCTTCGCTTCAAGTACGGAAATTCCGCTGAACGTAGGGCATTGTCGCGCCTCTGTCAAACGGCCGACAGGCATCCTGCAATGTCAGAGTCTCGACCCTAACTTGAGGCTTTGCTTTCTCTAACCCTTTGGTCGAGGGTTCAAGGAGGCGGCGGAAGCGTATGGCCAGAGCCGCCGTAGGCTGGATGTTTCGGGGCGTACAGGTCTACATAATCGAGCGCCGTGATCGTCGGATCGGCGAGCACGGCTGCAGCCGACTTCCACTTCTGCGCCGCCTGCGAAGCGTCGCCGAACCGCAGTTCGATCCCGGCAGTGGTTTCGACGTCCACCCCACTTTCCCCGTAGTAGCTGCTGGCGAGATAGGGACGCAGGGCGGCCGGAGCGGCGCCGAGGACGCGCGCCTGCTGCAGCATCGGGCCGGCCAGCCGGTTGCCCTTTGGCGGTTCTGAGAGGGGCAGCGTCGGCAGTTCGGGTTCGTCCGGCAGCGGGAACCAGGGGACGATCGCGCCTCTGGCCGTCACCGCGATCGCGTCTTCACCACTGCTGATCGTCGCCGCCGGTTCGGGCACCAGCACCGTTCCGGTAACCGTCTTGTCGCCGAAAAAGATCTGGAAGAGCGCCCCGGCGGCGATCACGGCCAGGATCACCACAACCCCCCTCCACAACCGGCGCCTCACAGCTCCCAGCCGCTCGGCCAGCGCACCTCACCCAGCACCTGGACCTCCGGCTCCAGCTCGATGCCGAACTTGGCGTGGACCCGGCGGCGACCCTCGGCCATCAGCTCCAGCACGTCCTCGGTGGTCGCCTCGCCGCTGTTCTCGACGAAGTTGGCGTGCACCTCGGAGAAGCGGACGCCGCCGTGGCTGAGGCCGCGGCAGCCGGCGGCCTCGAGCAGCTGACCCGCCGAGCGGCCCCCGGCGCGCTCGTCCTCGGGGTTCTTGAAGGTCGAGCCGAAGGTCTTGATCCCGGACGGCTGGGCCTCGCGGCGGCGTTCGCGCATCGTCGCCAGGGTGGCGCGGATCTCGGTCGGGTCGCCAGGGCGCAGCTGGAACGCGGCGCGGGAGACGACTTCGCCGCTGCCCAGGTTCGAACGCCGGTAGGAAAAGCCGAGCTGGTCCGGAGTGCGGCGCTCCGTGCCGGCCGCGGTGCTGACCTCGACCCAGTCGAGCACGCGAGCCAGCTGGCCGCCGTAGGCGTTGGCGTTCATCCGCACCGCCCCGCCGGCGGTGCCGGGGATGTTGATCCCGAACTCGAGCCCGGCGAGGCCCCAGCCGGCAGCTTTGGCCGCGGCCGAAGGCAGGCGGGCGCCGCCGCCGCAGAGGATGACCTCGCCGTCGCGCTCAATTGTCGCGAGGGCGCCGTCCAGCTTGATTGCAAGTCCGTGGAATCCATCGTCGGCTACCAGCAGGTTCGAGCCGGACCCGACCAGTCCTACCGCCAGGCCCTCCGCGTCGGCCCAGCGCAGCATCTCGACCAGCTCCCCCTGGTCGCTGGGACGGGCGAACCAGTCGGCGGCGCCGCCGGTGCGGATCGTGGTCAGGCGGGCCAGCGGACGATCGCGCTCGACCCCTTCGGGCGGCGCGCTCACGGTCCGGCCTCGACCAGCGACTCGCCGAGCTTGAAGACGTCGCCGGCGCCGATCGTGACCAGCACCGGGCCTCCCAGGCCTGAGTCGAGGCGGTCCCCGGTTCGAAACCGATCGCCCCGATCCAGCAGCTCCGCCATCGCCCGGCGGGCCGCACTCGCGTCGGGCAGCCACCAGACCGGCTTCCCACCCATCCGCTCCGCCGCCGCCTGCGCCACCCGCAGGCCACTGACCCCGGCCAGCTCGCCGACCGGCTCCTCGCGGGCGGGGTAGACGTCGAGCACCACCACCTCGTCGGCCAGGGCCAGCGCCGCGCCGAACTCCTCGCCGAGCGCCTTGGTGCGCGAGTAGAGGTGGGGTTGGAAGACGGCGATCAGGTGCTCGGGATCGAGCTCTCGCAGCGCCGAGAGCGCGGCGCGGACCTCGGTCGGGTGGTGCGCGTAGTCGTCATATATGCGGGTGGAGCCGCGCCAGCCCTTCAGCTCGAGCCGCCGCCGCACGCCGGGGAAGTCCCCCAGGGCGCTCGCCGCGGCGCCGACGTCGAGACCGGCCAGCTCGAGCGCGGCCAGGGCGGCGCGGGCGTTGGCCCGGTTGTGGAGGCCGGGGACGGCGAGCGCGAGGTCGGCGGGCCCGGGAGCCCGATCCGAGAAGCGAAGGACGTCCTTTCCCGTCGCGATCCGCTCGTAGAGCGGCTCGGCCGGGCCGGCCGGGCCGCCGGCGGCAGCCGGCAGCACCGCAGCGCCAGCCGGCGCCGCGAAGCGCTCGAAGGCCCGCTGCAGCTCGGCCAGCGAGCCCCAGCGGGTGTGGTGGTCCATCTCGACATTGGTGATGACGGCGATCTCCGGCTTCAGCTCGAGGAAGCTGGCGTCGCTCTCGTCGGCCTCGGCGACGACCCACTCCCCTTCACCCCAGCCGGCGTTGGCGGCGGCGCCGCCCTCGCCCACCCCAGGGACCTCGCCGCCGACGAAGAAGCCGGGGTCGGCGCCGATCGCCCGCAGCGCCCAGACCGCCATCGCCGTCGTGGTCGTCTTGCCGTGGGTGCCGGCGATGGCGATCAGCCGCTTCTCGGCGCAGAGCTCGGCCAGCAGGGCGCCGCGGTGGATCGGCTCGATGCCGCGCTCGCGGGCCAGCGCCAGCTCCGGGTTCTCGGCGCCGATCGCGGTCGAGACGACCACCTCGGCCCCCTCCGGCAGGTTGGCGGCGTCGTGGCCGACGGCGGGTTCCAGGCCGGCCTGGCGCAGGCGCTCCATATAAGAGGAGTCGCTGCGGTCGCTGCCGCTGACGGTCGCCCCCAGCCGCGCGCAGACCAGCGCCAGCCCGCTCATCCCGGCACCGCCGATGCCGATGAAGTGCAGCCGGCGCGCGGACCAGTTTCGCTTCGCGCCCGTGTCAGCCATGCGCCGCCGCCAGGACCTCGTCGGCGATCCGCCGCGCCGCGTCGGGCCTGGCCAGGGCGCGCGCGGCCGCCGCCATACGCTGCAGCCGCCCGTCCTCACCGAGGATCGCCGCAACCTCGGCCCGCAGCCGCTCCGCACCGGCCGCTCCGCCCAGCTCCGAGTCCGACAGCACCGTCGCCGCGCCGGCTCGCTCCATCCAGGCGGCGTTGGCGCTCTGGTGGTCGCCGGTCGCGTGGGGATAGGGGACCAGGACCGCCGGCCGCCCCGCCGCGGTCAGCTCGAAGATCGAACCGCCGGAACGGCCGAGGACCAGGTCGGCGGCGGCGAGAAAGTCGCCGAGGCCGGCGGGGTCGTAGCCGATCAGCGTGTAGCCGTCGCGGTTGGGCGCCGCGGCGAGCCGCCGCTCGAGCTCCTCATGGTCGCGGCGGCCGCTCAGATGGAGGACCTGGAAATCGCGCCCGTCGCGCTCGGCGAAGGCTTCGACGGCGGCGAAGTTGACCGAGCGGGCGCCCTGGCTGCCGCCGACCACGAACAGGCAGTGGGCCTCGGGCGGGATCCCGAAGCGGCGCCGCGAGGCGGCACGGTCGGCTTCGAGGATCTCCTGCGGGACCGGCCGGCCGGTGACCAGGTAGGGCTCGCCCTCGCGCCCCTCGATCGGGAAAGCGAGGCAGATCCGCCGCGCCCGCCGCGCCAGCAGCCGGTTGGCGAGCCCGAGGTGGCTGTCGGCCTCGGTCAGCACCAGCGGCGTGCCGTTGAGGGCCGCCGCCAGCCCGGCTGGGCCGGCGACGAAGCCGCCGCCGCCCATGACCACGTCGGCCTCGCGCTCGCGCAGCGCCCGCCGCGCCGCGGCGACCGCGCCCAGCGCCTCAAACCCGGCCCGGGCCGCGCGCAGGGGGTTGCGGCGGTCGATGCCGCGCACCTTGACGAAGTCGATCTCGTAGCCGGCGGCGGGGACCAGCTCGGCCTCGATCCGCTCCCGGGTCCCCAGGAAGGAGACCTCGGCGCCGCTAGCTCGAAGCTCGGCGGCGACCGCCATGGCGGGCACCACGTGACCCGCGGTTCCCCCCGCTGCCACCACGACCTTTGGCTTTCCTGGCACCGCTCGCTCGGCTCCTTTCGCGGCTGGGCGTGCGCCCGCCTTCGACGACGCGCAGTTTGCCAGCGCGGGAGCCCGTCGAGGCGCCCGCCGCCTTGGCGGTGCCGCCGCGGGCGACGTTGAGGATCAGCCCGACCGCGAAGAGGGTCGCCATCAGGCTGCTGTTGCCGTAGGAAACGAAGGGCAGCGGCACCCCGGTCAGCGGCGCCAGCCCCATCACCGCGAAGAGGTTGATCGTCGCCTGGACGAGGATCAGCGAGGTCAGCCCGGCGACCAGCAGCCGGCCGTAGTTGTCCTTCGCTTTCTGGGCGACTTTGAGGCCCGCGTAGCCGAACATCGCGAAGAGGCCGACGACGCCGACGATCCCGACCAGGCCGAGCTCCTCGCCGATCACCGCCGAGATCATGTCGGTGTGGGCCTCGGGCAGGTAGAAGGCCTTCTGGACGCCGTTGCCGATGCCGACACCGAAGAGACCGCCGGAGCCGAGGGCGATCTTCGCCTGGGCCGCCTGAAACCCCGCCCCGGCCGCGTCGGCGCCGGGATTGAGGAAGCCGGTCAGGCGGGCCATCCGGTAGGGCTCGACGATCGTCATCAAGAGGGCGACGGCGCCGATACTGAGCGCGATCAGGCCGAGGTCACGGGGGCGGGCGCCGGCGGCGATCAGGGTGGCGCCGACGGAGAAGGCGACGACCATCGTCGTACCCATGTCGGGCTCCAGCATGATCAGCAGGCAGGCGGCGCCGACGACGACCAGGAAGGGCATGAAGCCTTCGATCGAGCGGGCTCGTTTCGGCTTTCGGGCGAGCAGGTCGGCGCCGTAGAGGACCAGCGCCACCTTGGCCAGCTCGGAGGGCTGGATCTGCAGGAAGCCGGAGCCGATCCAGCGGCTGGCGCCGTTGACGGAGGTGCCGATCCCGAGCACGGCGACCAGCAGGAAGAGGGAGACGCCGAGGATCGCCGGCGTCAGGTTGCGGACCGCCTGCAGCCCGTGGCGCGCGGTCAGGTGCATGAGCAGCAGGCCGACGGCGCCGAACATCAGCGTCCGCTTCAGATAAAAGGCGCTGTCGGAGAGGCCGCCGTCCTGGAGGATCCGGGTGGTCGAGCTGGCCGAGAAGACCATCACCGCACCGAGCGCCAGCAGGCAGAGGGTGGCGGTCAGCAGCATGTTGTACTCGGCGGAGACGGGACGCGCCCGCGAGCGCTTCTTCGCTTTCTTCCTCGCCTTCCCCTTGGCGGGCTTGCCGAGGCCGAGGCGCCCGAGGGCAACCGGGAAGGCGCTCACCGCAGATCTCCGACGATCGCGCGAAAGCGCTCGCCGCGCCGCTCGAAGTTGTCGAAGGCGTCGAAGCTGGCGCAGGCGGGCGAGAGCAGGACGACCTCGCCGGGCCGGGCCGCGGCGGCGGCGCGGCGGACGGCGTCCTCGAGGTCCTCGCAGCGGTGCAGCTCGACGCCGGCCGCGGCGGCCGGCGCCAGCTCTTCGGCGAGGCGGTCGGCCGAAGCGCCGGTCAGGTAACAGGCGACGCAGCGCTCGCGGACCGGGTCGAGCAGCGGCGCGAACGGCTCGCCCTTCTCGCTGCCGCCGAGGATCGCGTGGACGCCGCCCTCGAAGGCCCGCAGGCCGACCGTCGCCGAGGCGACGTTGGTCGCCTTGGAGTCGTTGACGAAGCGGACGCCGCCAATCTCGGCGACCAGCTCCAGCCGGTGCGGGACGCCGGCGAAGCCGCGCAGTCCCTCGCGGACAGCGTCGCGGTCGAGCCCCATCGAGAGCGCCGCCGCGGCGGCGGCCATCGCGTTGGCGACGTTGTGCTCGCCGAACAGCCCCAGCTCGTCGACCGCCAGCAGCGGCTCGCCGTCGTAGAAGATCGTCCCCTCGGCCAGCGCCACCTCGCAGTCGGGGGCCGCCCCGACGCAGAAGGCGAGCCGCCGGGCACAGCCGCCGAGGTCGACCCCGGCCAGCTCCGGATCGTCGGCGTTGTAGACGGCGACGTCGTCGTTGCCCTGGTTGAGGAAGATCCGCAGCTTCGCCGCCAGATAGGACTCGAGGTCGTGGTGGCGGTCAAGATGATCGGGGGCGAGATTGAGGAAAACCGCGCACTCCGGCGCGAAGAAGCTGGTGTCCTCGAGCTGGAAGCTGGAGCACTCGCAGATCACGGTGGCGTCGGCCTCGACCTCGCCGGCCAGCTCCGAGAGCGGCCTGCCGACGTTGCCGGCCACCGCGACCGGCTCACCGGCGCTGCGATAGAGGTGCCCGAGCAGCTCGACCGTCGTCGTCTTGCCGTTCGTCCCGGTCACGCCGACGAACCGGTTGGGGATCGCCCGCCAGGCCAGCTCCAGCTCCCCGACAACCTCGATCCCCCGCTCCAGAGCCGCCGCGATCACCGGCGCCTCCCGAGGAACCCCCGGGCTCTTGACGACAGTCCGCGTCCCCTCGAGCAGTGCGATTCCATCCGTATCCAAAAAGACTTCGACATCGAGCTCCGAAAGCCTTTTCGCTTCTTTCGGCGACCCCGAATCGACCCCCCGAACCCTCTCCCCCCGCCCCGCCAAGAGCCGAGCGACAGCTTGGCCGGAGCGTGCCAGCCCCACCACCAGAATCGGGCCCTGCGGCAACGGCGGCCGGATCTCCCTGGGTGGGGGCAAACTCATCGCACCTATCTTCAAGCCGGGGGGCGGCGGACCTGTTCGGGAGGAGGGATTGGTGCGCGAAGTCGGTACAGGACATGGCGGCGCAGCGGATCGTCCTCCGGGAGGCCGGGGTGATCGAAGTCGTCAGCGGGGTCGCGGCTCATGCCGACGCGCTCCATCACCGCCCGCGACCGCGTGTTGCCGACGGTCGTCAACGAGACGATCTCGGCCAGACCGACCTCCTCGAAGCCGAAGGCAAGCGCCGCCCGCGCCGCCTCGGTCGCGTAACCGTTGCCCCAGGCCGAGCGCGCCAGGCGCCAGCCGACCTCGACGGCGGGAGTGAAGTGGGCCTCGAACGGCGGCGCCGCCAGGCCGGTGAATCCCACGAACTCGCCAGTCGCTCGCACCTCCACGGCCCAGAGGCCGAAGCCGCTCCGCTCGAAGCCCAGCTCGATCATCTCGACGAGATCGTCGCTCTCCCGCCGGGTGAGGCGGGCAGGAAAGTGCTCCATTACGGCCGGGTCGGCGTTCAGAGCGGCAAAGGGCTCGTAGTCGGTCTGTCGCCAGCGCCGCAGCTCCAGGCGCGGCGTGCTGAGCGCAGGGTGAGTGGACATCCGACGATCCGCAGGCTCAGCGCCCAATGCTCTGCTGATAAAGCGTGAACCCGATCCCCGAGCAGACCGCGGCGATGATCCAGAAGCGCAGCATGATCTTGGTCTCCGACCAGGCCATCATCTCGAAGTGATGATGGAGAGGGGCCATGAGGAAGACGCGGCGGCGGAAGGTCTTGAAAGAGAAGACCTGGATCGCCACCGAGAGCGCCTCGATCACGAAGATGCCGCCGATGATCAGCAGCAGCACCTCGGTCTGGGTCATCACCGCCAGCGCCCCGATCGCGCCGCCCAGGCCGAGCGAGCCGGTGTCGCCCATGAAGATCGAGGCCGGGAAGGCGTTGAACCAGAGAAAGCCGATGCAGGCGCCGACCAGGCAGGCCGAGAGCAGCGCCAGGTCCTGCTGCTCGTTGGCGACGAAGGCGATCGCCGTGTAGGCGAGCAGGACGATCGCGCAGGAGCCGGCGGCGAGGCCGTCGAGGCCGTCGGTGAGGTTGACGCCGTTGGAAAACCCGGAGAGCACCAGGAAGACAAGGACGAAGTAGAGGACCGGGCCGAGGTCGAGGCTGGCGCCGCCGATGCGGAAGTAGAGGATCGGCTCGAGGCCGACCTCGTGGCGCGCCACCCACCAGAGGATCAGGGCCAGAGCCACCTGGAAGAGGATCTTCCAGCGTGCCGAGAGCCCCAGCGAGCGGCGTTTGACGATCTTGATGAAATCGTCGGCGAAGCCGATCGCGGCGCAGCCGAGGGCGACGCCGAAGACGGTCATGCTCTGGGCGTCGCGATCGGAGAGGACGAGGTAGGGAACGCAGATCGCCACGAAGATGATGAGCCCGCCCATCGTCGGCGTGCCCGCCTTGGCATGGTGCTCCTGCGGGCCGTCCTCGCGAATGTGCTGGCCGAACTCTCGGACTCGCAGGTATTCGATGAATTTGGGGCCGAGGAAGATGCAGATCAGCATCGCCGCCATCCCCGCGATCAGGACTTCGCCCATCAGCGGCCGCCCATCAGACCAGCTCCGCCAGCTCGGCGGCGACGGCCTCGAGGCCGGCCGAGCGCGAGCCCTTGACGAGGACGGCGTCGCCCGGCTGCAGCCGCGCCGCCAGTAGCTCGGCCGCCTCGCCGGGGTTGGCGACCAGCTCGTCGGGGTCGTAATCGCGTGCCGGCAGGCCGACGCCGAGCAGCATGTCGACGCCGGCGGCGCGGGCGTGCTCGCCGACCTCGCGGTGGAAGCCGGCGGCGCCGGGCCCGAGCTCGCCCATCTCGCCGAGCACGGCGACCGTGCGCGGCGCGCCGAGGGTCGCGAGATGGTCGAGCGCCGCGCGCATCGACACCGGGTTGGCGTTGTAGCAGTCGTTCACGAGGACGATCCCGTCAGCGAGCTCGATGCGCTCACCACGGAAGCGCGAGAATCCTATGTCCGCGGCGCGGTCGGCCATCCCGGCGAGCGGCGCTCCCAGTGCGACGCCGGCGGCGACGGCGGCCAGGGCGTTGCTGAGGTTGTGCCGCTCGGCGAAGGGAAAGTGGAAGAGCTGGCTCCCCGCGGGGGTCGCGACCAGCGCCTCGGTCACCCCCTCCGCGACCTTCGCCTCACTCGCCTCGACGTCGCCGCCGGGCCCGAAGCGCAGCAGCCGCGGCGCCCGCGCCAAGTGCGGCTCCAGCTCCCCGGCCTCGACCGGCGCGATCGCGACGCCGTCGGCGGGCAGCGAGTCGAGCACCTCGGCCTTGGCCGCCGCGATCGCCGCCACCGAGCCCAGCAGCTCGACGTGGACCGGGCCGACGTTGGTGATCACCGCCACTTCGGGCTCGGCGATCCCGGCCAGCTCGGCGATCTGGCCGGCGCCGCGCATCGCCATCTCCAGGACCAGCAGGTCGGCGCCCGCGGGGGCTTCGAGCACGGTCAGCGGCAGCCCGATCTCGGTGTTGAGGTTCTCGCGGTTGGCGTGAACGCTGCCGGGCAGCAGCGCCCGGGCGATGTCCTTGACCGAGGTCTTGCCAACCGAGCCGGTGACCCCGACCACGCGGGCTCCCAGCGCCCGCCGCCAGGCGCGGGCCAGGCTCTGCATCGCGGCGAGCGGGTCGGGGGCGGAGAAGACCCAGGCGGGCGCCATCGCGCCGGATCGGCCGACGCCCTCGCCCGTGGCGTCGGAGCGTCCGCCGCCCCCCTCGGCGACGAGGGCGGCGGCGTGCTTGGGACTCGCCACGACCCCCCAGGCCCCGGCGTCGATCGCCGCCGCGGCGAACTCGCCGCCGTCGCGGTTGGCGCCGCGCAGGCCGAAGAAGAGATCGCCGGGACCGCTGGCGCTGGAGTCGATCGTGGCTCGCGCCGGCGCACCAGCCGCGCCCTCGGCCACGACCTCGGCCCCCAGCGCCGCCGCGATCTCCGCCGCCGTCAGCTTCACGCCGGGCTGCCCAGCTTCCGCAGCTCCTCGCGGGCGATCTCACGGTCGTCGAAGGGGACCTTGCGGCCGCGCTCGAACTCCTGTCCCTGCTCGTGTCCCTTGCCGGCGATGACGACAGTGTCGCCGGGTTCCGCTTGGGCAAGCGCCAGGGCGATCGCGGCGCGCCGGTCGACCTCGACCTCGACGCCCGAGCCGCCGCTCGTCCCGCCGACCACTTCGGCGACGATCGCCTCCGGGTCCTCGGAGCGCGGGTTGTCGGAGGTGACCACCGCGAGGTCGGAGAGCTCCGCCCCGGCCCGCCCCATCTTCGGCCGCTTGTCGCGATCGCGATCGCCGCCGGCGCCGAAGACCGCGATCAGCCGCCCCTCCGTAAACCGGCGGGCCGCTCGCAGCACGTTCTCCAGCGAATCCGGCGTGTGCGCATAGTCGACCAGGACCGAGAACCCCTGCCCCTCGTCGATCGGCTCGAAGCGCCCGGGAACCCGCGCCGCCCGCGCCAATCCCGCCGCCGTCTCCTCTGCCCCGACCCCCAGCGCCTCTGCCGCAGCGAACGCCCCCAACGCATTCGCCACGTTGAAATGCCCCGGCAGCCCCATCCGCACCTCAACCTCCCGGCCCATCGGCCCCTGAACGATGGTGAAGCGGGCGCCGCTCGCGTCGAAGGAGACGTCGCGAGCGCTGTAGTCGGCCTCGGCGCCGTCGGCGGAGAAGGTGACGCACTCGAATTCCTCGGCGAGTCGCCTCCCGTAGGGATCGTCGACGTTGACGATCGCCGTCCCCGGCCCGGCCTCGAACAGCTTGCGCTTGGCGAGGAAGTAGTCCTCCATGTCCGCATGAAAGTCGAGGTGGTCCTGGGTCAGGTTGGTGAACAGCGCCACCTCCCAGTGGATCGCGTCCGCCCGCCGCAGCGACATCGCATGCGAGGAGACCTCCATCGCACAGGCCGTGTCCCCCCGATCCAGCATCCGCCGAAACGTCCTCTGCAGATCGATCGCCTCCGGCGTCGTCCGCTCCACCGCCTCCTCACTCCCGCCGACGACCTGCTTGACCGTCCCCAGCAACCCCGTCGAAATACCCGCCCCCTCGAGGATCTCCCGAATCAAGAACGCCGTAGTCGTCTTCCCGTTAGTCCCCGTAACGCCCACCACCCGCAGCTCGCTCGTCGGATCCCCGAAGAACCGCGCCGCCAGCGGCGCCATCGCCGCCCGCGCATCCCCCACAACCACCTGCGGCACCCCCACATCCAGCTCCCGCTCGACCACCAACGCCACCGCTCCGGCCTCGACGGCACCGGCAGCAAAGTCATGTCCGTCGGCCTTCTCCCCTGGAAAGCAGAAGAACAAGGTCCCTGGCCCAACCTTGCGGCTGTCATAGGCAAGGTCGACCACCCCAACTGAGCCATCCCCCACAACCCGGGCCCCCTCAACCTCCGCAGCAAGCTCCTCAACCCTCATCAGATCCCGGATTCTAGGTAGGAGGTCGGGTGCCCCTCGCGCGCGCGGCGTCCTGATTTTCGCCCCTCCCTACTTGGCGAGAGAATCAGAAGCTCCCCGGCGAAAATCCCAGCAAGCGCGAGGGGCACCCGACCTCCTATCCCGCACCCGAGCAAGAGAGGCACCTGATTCCCGCCCTGCTATTCGGGAGCCACACCGAGGTAAGGCAACGAAAAACCCGCGATCTGCCCAAACGCCGGCGCCGCCACCGACCCCCCGTAGATATCTCCCTGCGGCTGATCAACAATCACCGCCGCCAGGAACTTTGGATCCTGCGCCGGCGCAAAGCCAATGAAAGAAGCCACGTATTTGGTTTCGGAATAAGTCCCGTTTTCCGCCACCTGCGCCGTCCCCGTCTTCCCGGCCAGCGTGTATCCCGGCACGCTCACCTCCGACGCCGTACCCCCGGCAGCCAGCACTCCCTCGAGCATTTCCCGGACCTCGGCCGCCACACCCGGTTCGATCACCCGGTGCCCCTTCGGCTCATGGACCGGTTCGTCGCCGATCCGCTCGATCAACTGCGGCTGCCTGAGGATGCCGCCGTCGGCGATTGCCGCGTAGCCGGCCATCATCTGCATCGGCGTCACCGCCAGGCCCTGGCCGATCGGCAGGTTGCCCATCGAGGAGCCCGAGTATTGGTCGAGTTCCGGCACGATCCCCCGCTCCTCGGCCGGGAACTGAACCCCGGTCGGGCGGCCGAAGCCGAAGCGGCTGATCCACTTGCTGAACTTTTCGGCCCCGATCTCGAGCCCGATCGTCACCGCGCCCACGTTGGAGGAGTGAGCGAGGATTTCGGCGACGCTCATCGTCTCGGTCGGCCGCGCCTCGGCGTCTTCGATCGTCCGGTCGGCGACCTGGATGCTCGGCGGCAGCACGAACGAGGAGGTCGGCGTCACCAGTTTTTCCTCCAGAGCGGCGGAGACGGTGAACGCCTTGAAAGTCGAGCCGGGCTCGTAGGTGAAGCCGGTCGCCTTGTTGATCAGGTCGTCGTTGCTGGCGCTGGAGAGGTCGTTGGGGTCGACCGGCGGCCAGTTCGCCATCGCCAGGACCTGGGAGCTGCGCGGATCCATGACGATCGCGGTGGCCCCTTTGGGGGCGTAGGTTTCGCCGACTTCGGCCAGGACCTGCTCGGTCTTGTGCTGGATCAGCGGATCGAGGGTCAGCTGGATGTCTTCGCCGTCGCTGGCGTCGCTGACCGTTTCCAGCCGGATCGGATCGCCGAGCGCGTCCCTGACGATGCGCCGTTCGCCATCGCTGCCGCTGAGGACCGATTCCTCGCCCGCCTCGAGCCCGGTCAACCCCTGGTTTTCGGAGCCGACGGCGCCGACCACCTGGCCGGCCATTTCCCCCTGCGGGTAGGTGCGGCGGCTGTCGGGCAGCTCGCCGATCCCTTCCAGTTTCAGCCGTTCGATCCTGGCGGCCGTTTCGAGGCTGACTTTGTGGGCGACATAGGAGAAGCCGTTGTCGGCGGTCAGGCTTTCCAGCACTTCCTCTTTTTTGAGATCGAGGATCGACGCCAGTTTTGCCGCCGCCTGTGGCGGGTTCTTCACCTGGTAAGGCGTGGCGAAGATCGTCACCGCGTCCTCGGATGCGGCGAGCTCATTGCCGCTGCGGTCGAGCAGGCTGCCGCGCAGGCCCGGCACGGTCACCGTCTCGGTCTGCTGGGAGATCGCCTGGGAAGCGAGCGCGCCGCCCTGCACCCCCTGCAGCCAGAAGGCACGGCCAATGATGACCAGGAAACAGAGCAGGAAGCCGGCGAAGAGGAGGCCGATCCGGCGCTCGATCAAGCGCATCCGCGCCCGCCCCTACCCCGGTCCGGCGGCAGCGAGGCGCTGCGCCGCCGTGGCGACGTCGTCGGGACCGGCGTCGGTGAAGTGGATTTCTTCGCTGGAGGGCATCGCCAGCCCCAGCGGCGCCGCCGCCCGGCGGACCGGGCCGACGCCCGAGATCCGCGCGTCGCGTCCGCGCAGGACCGAGTTCTCCTGTTCCAGCGCGGTGATTCCCTCGTCGATCTTGCCCGAGGAGGCGGCGAAGCTGAGCGTGACGACGTTGAGGGCGACGATCCCGGCCAGCAGCACGCCGAGCACGCCGATCCAGACCCGGCCGCGGGTCATCCGCACCACCAGACCGGAGTCGGGCAGCTGGCCGACGGCCACCGCGGTGCGGCCGGCAAAGGGGATCAGCTGGCCGCCGACAGCCGCGGCGCGGCTGCTCGGCCTGGCCCGCCGCGGAGCGCGGGCCGGTGCCTTGCGGGCAGGTGACTTGCGCGCTGGCACTGGAGCGGCGACGGCGCGACCTTTGGGAGTCGGGCGCGTGCGCGGACGGCGAGCGGGAGCGGCCTTTTTCCGCGGTCCGGGCCGAGCGGGCGCCGCCTTCTCGCGCAGCGGCGCGGTCCGCGAGGGCGGCGGTGCCGGAGCGGTCTTGCGGGCGGGGGCGGCGACGGCCATCAGACGGTCTCCCCCAGCGGCGCGTCCTCGAGCTTGCGGGCGACGCGCAGGTGGGCCGAGCGCGAGCGCGGGTTGGCCTTGACCTCGGCCGGGCCGGGCGCGAGCGCGCGGCGGGTCAGCAGCTCGGCCTCGGGCTCGTGGCCGCAGACGCAGACGGGAAGCTCGGGCGGGCAGACGCAGCCGCGCGCCTTGCCGGCGAGGAACTGCTTGACCGGCCGGTCCTCGAGCGAGTGAAAGGCGATCGCGCCGAAGCGGCCCCCCACGGCGAGCATGTCCCAGGCCCGCGGCAGCGCTCCCTCGAGCGAGTCGAGCTCACCGTTGACGGCGATCCGGATCGCCTGGAAGCTGCGCTTGGCCGGGTGACCGGCGCCGAAACGGGCCGCGGTCGGCATCCCGGCCTTGATCGCGGCGACCAGCTCGGCAGTGGTGCTGAGCGGGCGGCGGCGGACAATCTCGCGGGCGATCCCGCCGGCGTAGCGCTCCTCGCCGAACTGACGCAGCACCTGCGAGATCCGCGCCTCCGGCCACTCGTTGACGAGCTTGGCGGCGTCGAAGTCCTGGCGGGTGTCCATGCGCATGTCGAGCGGCGCGTCGTAGGCGTAGGAGAAACCCCGCTCCCAGGCGTCTATCTGCATCGAGGACATCCCAAGGTCTACATAAATCATCTCTGGGCGGAGGCCTTCGCCACTCAGGGTGCGTAGACCTGCCGCAAAGTCGACATTTAGGAAGCGGGTGCGACAGGGCGCCTCCACCGCGAACTCGGTGAAACGGGCCTTGGCGGCAGGGTCGCGATCGATCGCGATCAGCGTCCCCGTCGGTCCCAGCTGGGCGGCGATCGCCCGCGCGTGGCCGCCTGCACCGAAGGTGCAGTCGACCGCCGTCTGCCCCGGCTCGGGGGCGAGCAGCGAGGTCAGCTCCGGCGCCAGGACGGGCAGATGCGTCATCGGCTCGATGCTGCCGGGCCGCTGCTCGCGGCTGTAGGAGATTGGGATTCGCTCGGCATGAAGTCTCATGATCACGCCCCGCCGGCGGCGGCAAGGCCCTCGGCGATCTCGGGAGCGGCGGCGTCGAGCTCCTCCTCCTGCTTGGCCCAGGCGTCGGCGTTCCAGATCTCCAGGTACTCGCCCGCCCCGATCACGACGCAGTTGCCGTCGAGGCCGGCGTGCTCGATCAGCGGCTTGGGGAGGCGGATGCGCCCGGCCGAGTCGAGCTTCTCGTCGAAGGAGCCGCCGTGGAAGCGGCGGCGCAGCTGCCGCGCGTCGCGCCCGAAGGGGCTGTGCGGCGAGAGGAAGGTGTCGGAGAGCTGCTCGAACTCGGCGGTCGTGTGGACCCAGACGCAGGGGTCGAAGCCCTTGGAGAGAACGATGCCGTCAGAGAGCGAGGCGCGGAACCGCGAAGGAACCGTGAGCCGATCCTTGGAATCGAGACTGTGCTCGTAGAGACCCCGAAATGCCACCGCGACGAGTCCTTTCTGAGCGGGAGGGCCGGAAAGAGTTGGGACCGGAGTGATGAGGTGGGAGGAACCTCACCACCCCGGTCCTGGGCTTCAACTCGAGCGCCACAGTACCCCACTCTCTCCCACTTTGCAACACGACTCCACTCTGCAAGCCCATTTGCATCCGGCCCGGCGCGCTAGGTTCAGCGCATGAGCTCGCCAGACGAAGCCGGCGTCATCGCGGCGGCGGCGCCCGAAGGCGCCGGTGGACCAGCGCCCGACGACGCCAACGACCTGCGTGGCTTCCACTTCAAGCGACTGATGGGCAGGACGCTGACGCTGGTCCTGATCGCGACCTTCACGATCGCCGCCGCGGTCGCCGGCGCCGTGATCGTCGGCCCGGCGGTGGGCGGCGCCACCGCGGTCGCGGTCTTCCTGCTCTCGCTGCTGATCGTCTTCGCGATCGCCGACTCCCGCGCCGAGGACGCCTTCTTCCAGGCCTACGCCGAACAGCATGGCTTGGAACTGGGTGGCCGGGCGCCGCTGCCGGCGACGACGCCGCTACTGCGCAAAGGCGACGACCGCTACGCCGAGCGCACCCTCGCCGGTTTGCTGGCCGCGGGCACCGAGGGCATCCTCGCTCTCTATACGTATGAGGACGAGACGACCGACAGCGAGGGCAACCGCCAGACCAACTACTACCGCTACACGGTCGGTCTGGTTCCAGTTCCCGAGTGCGCCCAGCTGGTTCCGGAGCTCTACTGCCAGCGCAAGTCCGGCCTGCGCTCGCTGGAGAAATTCGAGGACGTCTTCCGCGGCTCCAAGGAGCGGGTCAAGCTGGAGAGCGAGGCGCTCGACGAGAAGTACGAGATCTTCGCCCGCGAGGACCAGGACGCCGCCTGGCTGCGCCAGCTCTTCGCCCCCACCTTCATCGTCTGGCTGACCGACTCGGCGCCGAAGAAGTTCGCCTTCGAGCTGGTCGGCGGCACCCTCTGCTGCTACGTCAGCGGCCACCGCAAGAAGGCCGAGGAGCTGGACGAGGTCAGCGCCGCCACCGCCGCCGTCGCCAATCGCCTCCGCGAGGAGGCGCTGGAGTAGTGCGTGTCGACTTTCTCGCCCCTGCGGCAAGAAAGTCGACACGCACTCTTAAAAGCCGGCGAGCAGGGTGCCGGCGTTGGCGATCAGGCCGGCGACGATCATCAGCAGCACCGAGGGGACGAGGACCAGGGCGACGACCAGCTGGATCTTCGGCGCGGCGCGGGCGGCGCGATCCTCGACGGCGCGGCGGGTGTCGCGGCGCAGGGCGCCCGCCTGGCGGCGCAGCTGCTCGGCCAGCGGCGAGCCGAAACGGCGCGAGCGTTCGATCGCGGCGACCAGCGTCGCCAACTCACTGCCGGGGACGCGGCCGCGCAGGGACTGCAGGGCGGCTCCGAGCGACAGCCCGCAGGAGAGCTCGGCGACCGTCAGCCGCAGCTCCTCTGCGAGCGGTCCCTCCCCCGCCCGCGCCAGCTGTTCCAATCCGGCCGCCGGGCCGCGGCCGGAGCCGGCGCTGACCGCGAGCAGGTCGAGGGCATCGGGGAGCGCCGCCAGCAGCCGTCGCTGGCGGCGGCGCGCCCGGCGCTCCAGCAGCGCATCGGGAGCGAGGAAGCCCGCCGCCGGCAGCGCGATTGCCACCAGCAGCGCGGTCCGGCCCGGCGCCGCCGGCGCCGCGACCAGAGCGACGAGACCACCGCAGACTGCCCCGGCTAGCTTCGCCGCCAGCACGGCGGTGAGCGGCAGCCGTGCCTCCAGGCCGGATCGCCGCAGACGCTCCGGCAGCCCGAGTCGCAGCGCCGCCCCGGCGGAGCGGCCGCTGAGACCGAACGGCAACGACGGCAACTCGCGACCCGCCCGGTCGGCGCCCAGCTCGCGGGCGGCGGCGCAACCGAGCAGGACCGCGAGCGCCGCCAGCACTCCGCCGGCACTCACTCGACCACCCGCGAGAGCCGCTTGATCGCGACGAAGCCGACGAGCTGAAAGGCGGCGGCGAGGCTCAGCAGCAGCGCGGCGGGCGGCGAGCCGAGCAGCTTGGCGACGAATCCAGGCTGAATCAGCTCGGCGAAGAGGGCGCCGCCGCTCGGCATCGCCACCACCAGCAGACCGGTGAAGCGGGCCTGGGCGGTGGCCGAGCGCGCGTCTTCGGCCACCCGGTCGCGCTCCGCGGCGCCGGCGGCGAAGCGGCGCAGCAGCCCGGCCAGGTCGCCGCCGGCGAGCCGCTGGCTGAGCAGGGCGGCGGCGAAGGCGTCGACCCGCTCCGAGCGCATCCGCCGGCGCCAGGCCTCGACCGTCTCGGCGGTCGCCGCGCCGAGGTCGAGCTCGGCGCCGAGCCGCGCCAGCTCGGCAGCGGGCGGGCCGTCCAGCGAGCTGGCCGCGGCGGGCAGCGATGCCCGCAGCGAGCGGCCGGCGCTGAGCGAGTCGGCGATCGCGGTCGCCACTTCCGGCAGCGAGCGCTCGACGGCGAAGCGATAGCGGCGCCGGCGGCTGGAGATCGCCCAGCCGGCGATCGCCGGGCCGGCGATCGCGAGCGGCAGTGCCAGCGCGATCCCGGCCAGCAGCCAGCCGCCGAGCACCGCCATCCCGGCTCCCAGCGCGGCGAGCCGGCGCCGCTCCGCGGTCGAGGGCGCGTAACCCTCGCGCCCGGCCCGCCGCAGCGGCTCCAGCGCCAGCCGCAGCCAGCGCGCCGCCGCCGGGCTGGCCAGCAGCGCCTCCCGCGCCGCCAGCGTCAGCAGTCCGCCCGCTGCGGCGCCGGCCAGCGCCGGCAGCAGACCGGCGGCGCCGATCACGGAGCGCCGACCGGGTCCACCGTGCGCACCGCGGTGGTCCCCGCCGCGCGCACGACCTCGGCGATCTCGGTGACGACGCGGGCGCCGTCGGCGCGACGCTCGAGGTGGACGACGAGGTCGATTCCCCGCTGCACCTGTTCGGCCACCGCCGCATGCGGCAGCCCCACACCGGCCATCAGCGCCAGCGTCTCTAAACGGCTCAGCGCATCCGCGGGCGAGTTGGCGTGGACGGTCGAGAGGGCGCCGTCGTGGCCGGTATTGAGCGCGGTGAGCAGATCGAGCGCCTCCGGGCCGCGGACCTCGCCGATCACGATCCGGTCCGGCCGCATCCGCAGGGCGTTGCGGAGCAGGTCGCGGATCGTCACCTCGCCGCGTCCCTCCACACCGGCCGGACGGCTCTCCAGCCGCACCACGTGCGGCTGCCGCAGCCGCAGCTCGGCCGCGTCCTCAATCGTCACCACCCGCTCGTCCACGGCGATAAAACCGGAGAGCGCGTTGAGCAGGGTCGTCTTGCCGGAGCCGGTACCGCCGCTGACGAGGACGCTGCGATGTCCCGCCACCGCCGTCTCCAACGCGGCCCGCTGCGCCACGGTCAAGGTGCCAAGGGAGACCAGCTCGTCGGGCCCGGGACGCCGGGCGCCGAAGCGCCGGATCGAGACCAGCGGCCCGTCGATCGCCAGCGGCGGGATCACGACGTTCACCCGCGAACCGTCGGCGAGCCGGGCGTCGACCATCGGGCTGAGCTCGTCCACCCGCCGGCCCAGCGGCGCCAGGATCCGCTCGATCGCGTTGCGCAGCTCCTCCTCGTCGGCGAAGGCGACGTCGGTCGCCTCGATGCGGCCGCGGCGCTCTATATAGACGGTGCCGGGCCCGTTGACCATCACCTCCTCCACAGCCGGGTCGGCGAGCAACACCTCGAGCGGGCCGAGACCGACGCTGTCGCGGACGATTCGAGCCGCGACCTCCTCGCGATCGCCGGCTCCGAGCAGGACCGCCTGCTCGTCGACCAGTTCGCGCACCGCCCGGCGCAGGTCGCCGGCGCCGTCGCCGCCTCGCGCCACCTCGTCACGGCGCCGTTCGACCAGGCGGGCGCGCAGCACCGCGGCCAGCTCAGCCAGGTTCCGTTCCCGCGCCTCCACGGCTCAGCCCCTCGGCAGCAAGGTCACCTGACGGGCGAAGCTCTCGGCGGCGATCAGCCGCAGGGCCTGCCGCCGGGTCAGTCCCAGGGTCGCCGCCGCGATCCCTTCGCCGTCCACCCCGTCCGCACCGGGCCCAAGCGCCAGCAGCGGCACCGCCGCGGCGGCGACGTAGGTACGGCCCGGCCCCGAGCCGTCGGGTTCCGCCGTCACCACCACGTCCACCCTCTCGCCGACCGGCTGCCCCCCGGCGACCAGCAGCGCCTCGGCGCCGCTGACCGAGATCTCGACCGGGTGGCGACCAGGGCCCAGCCCCAGGGCGCCGCCGGCATCCACCCGCGGCGGATGCAGTTGCGAGGCGAGCAGGTAGGAGCCGGCCGGGATCGCCGCGCTGGGCGCCAGGCCGATCGCTTCGGCCGGGTTCTCGAGCGAGCCCGGTGGCACGAAGCGGGCGGGAACCCTGCGCAGCTCCAGCTCGGACGCCGCCTGGCGCGGCCCGATCGCCTGACCGGCATCGAGGCCGCCCCGAGCGACGACCACCGGCCGCAGGGCACCGTAGCCGCGAGCGACGCTGTTCCCGTAGCCATCGGCGATCGCCGCGGCCGCCATGGCGGCGAACAGCGCCGCGAGCCCGAAGGCAAGTGCCCGCCCTCTGCGGCTCACGCGCCACCGCGACTCTCGGGCGAGAGCGGCAGCTCAAATACCGCCTCCGTCCCTCGCGCCGAGGAGTGCAGCCGGAACTCGCCCCCGTGCGTGGCGGCGGTCCGCCGCACCACCCGCAGCCCGTGACCGCGGGACCGGCGACCCGAGAGCCGGGCGACCAGCTCGGCCGGGCTCTCCCGCCGCGATTCGGGACGCGACTCGCGTCCCGAATCGACCACGGCGACGCGAAACCTGCCGCGGCGAGTCCACGCCTCGACGACTATCTTGGGCCCGCCGTGCTCGATCGCGTTGACCATCAGGTTGTCGAGCGCCTGCGCGATCTCGCAGCGATCGCCGTCGATCATCGCCTCCCCCGCCTGCCAACGCAGCGCTAGGGAACCGCCCGCCAGCGCCGCGCGCGCCTTCCAGCGCGCCACCGCGATGTCGAGCAGCGGCCGGGCGAACATCGGCGCCCTCACGACCGCGGCCGACCCACCGTTGATCTCCCGCTCGAGCCGCTCCAGCGCCGAGGCGGCCATCTGCACCGACCCCTGGATCGCCGGCGGCCCCAACTGACCCGCCCCGGGGGTCGCCAGAGCGAGAACCTGCAGCGGCCGCCGCAACTCGTGCAGCGCCTCGTTCAGAGCCGTCCGTCGCCGCCCCGCCTGCAGACCCTGCGCCGCGACCGCCGCCGCTAAGGAGGCGCCGAGCGGCCAGGCCGCAACGACCTGTCCCAGCTCCAGCGTCAACTCCCGTCCGCCCCGATGGCCCCAGTCAACATGGCTTCTCAAGGGGCCGGGGCTGGCGATCTCTCCCCCCATGCCCGCGTCCGCCGGAAGCGCACCCGCCATCCCAAAGCGGTCTCGGCCAGGCGCCTCGAGAACGGCGGGTGCGCATGGATAAGACCGCTCTACCGTTGGAACAGATTCATATGTTCCCTGATTGCTCTTAATGAGAGGGCATCTCTCGGACTTTTTCGCATTGGAAAAGGCCCTCAATCGCGGAAACGACGGAGCGTTTTGGAATACTTGATCCAGAAGCCGAGGTGGCAGCCACCCCAAGCCACCCCGCCCCGGCCCCCCAAAACGATCGGAGAATCTTCCTGTGGCCCAGACCCGAACCTCCCCTGAGGGCATTACCCAGCAGCTCGCCAAGGCCCTCGCCCATCCCCTGCGCGTGAGGATCCTCACCTCTCTTCACAAGGGCGTCTCCAGCCCCAACCAGCTCTCGCAGGAACTTGGCGAGCCGCTCGGCAACGTCAGCTACCACGTCAAAACGCTGCTCGAGTACGACTGCGTCGAACTGGTCAAAACGGAGCCCCGCCGCGGTGCCGTCGAGCACTTCTACCGCGCCACCGAGCGGGCCTTCTTCAGCGCCAGCGACTGGGAGAAGATCCCCGCTTCGGCCCGCAAAGGCATCTCGGGGTCGATCCTGGAGACCATCGGGCAGGACGCAACCGAAGCGCTGATGGCGGGCAGCATCGACGCCCGCAGCGACTCCCACGTCAGCCGCACCCCACTGATCCTCGACGACAAGGGCTGGACCGAGGTCACCGCGCTGCTCGCCGACACCCTCAACCGGACGATCGAAATCCAGGAGGAGGCGGCGACGCGGTTGAGCGACTCCAAGTCCGACTCGATCAGCACCAAACTGGCGATCCTCCACTTTGAGTCGCCGGCGACCAAGGAGTCCAAGTAGGGATCAGACGCAGCGATCCGGAGCTCAGCCGTCGAGGAGCCTGTAGCCGATCCCCCAGCAATTGACGACATATCGGCTGTGCTCCGGATCCAGTTTTCGCCGCAGACGACTTGCGTGCGAATCCAAGGTGCGCGTTTTGCCGGGGCTGCGGTAGCCCCAGACGTCCCGCAGCAGCTCTTCCTTGGAGAAGACGCGGGTCGGGTCGCTGGCGAGGACGCGCAGCAGCGTGAACTCCTTCTTCGCCAGCGGCACCTCGAGCGCACCGATCATGACCTTGCGGCGCAGCGGGTCGACCATCAGCTCGCCGACCCGGATCGGACCCTCGCGGCGGGTCGCCCGGCGGCGCAGCACGGCGCCGATCCGCGCCCGCAGCTCTTCAATTGCGAACGGCTTGGTCAGGTAGTCGTCCGCTCCCGCGGTGAGACCGCGAACGCGATCGGTCTGGGCGCCACGGCCGGTGAGGATGATCACCGGCAGCTGCGGGTCGAAGCGCGACTCGACCCCGTCGGCCTCGCGGATCTCACGCAGCACGTCGAGGCCGGAGGCATCGGGGAGCGAGAGGTCGAGGAGCATCAGGTCGGGCTGGTTGTAGCGGCAGAGGCGTAGGGCGTCTGAAGCGCTCGGCGCCGGCAGCACGCCGAAGCGATCGGCGACCAGGTGGTCGCAAAGCAGCTCCAGCGTCATCGCGTCGTCCTCGCAGACGACGACGCTGGCTATCTCCTGTCTCTGCGGCAACATGGCTCTCCTAAGTCCCTGGCGCCCACAAACTCTCCCCCCGCGGGCGAGGGGATCTCCAAAACGGCGGCGGCGGTGCGGCTCCAGGCAAGGCGCCGCGGCGGCACCCGGTGGAAGGCGGCGAGCGGTCGGTCCTGCCAGTCGAGAAAGATCAGGTCGAGCTCGAAGCGCATGCCGAAGGTGTGAACACTGGCGCAACGCGGCAGCAGCAGGCCGGTGCCGGCCTGCTCGCGGCTCAGCCCGCCCAGGCCGAGCAGGCGGCTGCGGAAATCGGCGGCGACGGGGACGTCGAGGCCGAGAACATGGCGGCGGGGAAGCGACCTGAGGCGCTCGGCATCGGCATCTGGGCTGCGTCGCATGCCCGCCCAAGTCCTCCCGAGCCTCAACCTCTCCCCCCTCGCTACCTGCAAACGGCCGTTCAGCACCTGCCCCGAGCGGGCACCGGCGTACGATCATCGGCAAGATCATGGACCTGCTCCCGCTGGGCTTGCGGGAAGCAGTTGGGCTTCAACTCAAATGGATAAGAAAACGACCCGTCGAGGGAATTACGAGTCTGGCTCCGACTACGTGTTGGAGTACGGAGAGCTCCGCTTCGCCTTCAACGAGGGCGATTTCGGGCAGCGGGTCGAGCAGGCAGCGGTAAAGCTCGGCTTCGTCCACCAGGGACTCAGCCAGGAGGAGCTGGACGACCTCCTCGACCTCGCCGTCAGCGGTGAGATCGCCGAGCCCTCCTCCCGCCTCGGCGAGCACATCAACGAGAACTGGGAGGACCTGGTCGGCCCCGCCAACCGCAGCCTCGTCCACTGGATCCGCCGCCTCGTCTTCCGCGGCGCCTGGCTCGACCAGCGGGTCAAGGAGGGCGAGCTCGACGTCGTCTTCGACGAGAGAACTCAAACCTTCGGTTACGTACAGCCAGACCGCTCCTCCGAGCTCATCGAGCTTTCGAAGGAGCCTTCTTGGCGCCGCATCGCCTACCGGCGCTGAGGAGACTGGCTCAGGAGCGCTCGAGCGCGGCTACTACCGTCAACGTGCCGCTTCCGGTCGCTACGCGGCCGGCGTCGAAGAACTGCTTGGCGGCGTCGGCGTCCTCGTAGGCCTCGCCGAGGCGGGTCAGGGAGTCGACCAGGAGGATTACGTCGTCGCCAGCGGCGGCGCGGGTGGTCGCCTGGGCGAGGGCGTCGCTGGCGTGACGCGGCTGGCCGGCGGCGACGATCTCGGCCCGCGGGGCGTCGCGGCGCCAGTCGGCCAGCTCCTCGGGGCTGGGGTCGATCAGCAGCGCCACCGGGTCGGGGCCCTTGGCATCACTGGAAAGATCGGCGGCGATGCCGCGCAGAAGAGCGGTGCAGGCCTCGCGGGTCTCGGCGCAGAGCAGCGCCTGGCGGCCGGCCTCGGGCGGCAACAGCAGGCCCTGCAGGGTGACGCCCTGCTTGCCGCGGCGGCCGAAGCGACGACGGCGGCGGCGCTTGGGACGGGACGAAGGCTCGGCGGCTGCGGCGGGCGGAACCGGTGCGGCGGGCGGCGGCGTTGCGGCGGCGGGCTCGGGGGACGGCGCGGACTCGCGCTGGCGCGGCTCCCGCGGGCCCCTTGGCTCACGGCCCGAGCCGGATGAGCGACCCCCGCCGGAGTCGGCTTTGGCGCCCGAGCGGCGGCGGCGGCGCGGCGGACGGTCGCGCTGCTCGCCCCCGGCGCTCGAGGATGGCTGGCGGCCCGAAGGCTGCTGACGGCCCGAGGACGTCTGGCGGCTTGGGGGGGAATCTCCGTCGGCGAGCTTGGCAATCAGCTCGGCGCGCGGCAGCATCCGGTAGCGCTCGACGCCGGCCGCGGCGGCCAGCGAGTGCAGCTCACCTAGGTGCTTGTTCTCCAACTCTGCCTTGGTCATCGAAGCGGCAGGTTATTCAACCGGCGTGGAACCTGCGCCGCAGGCGCGTGCGGGGCTACGGCGCAGGTTCCAAAGTGGGGTCGACGCCCTCCAGCGCCGCCGCTTGCGGCCAGGCCGCGGCCTCGACCTTGACCTGACGCCGCGACCAGCCCAGCTCGGCCCCCAGGATCTCGGCGACCGGGCGGACGGCGGTGGCGTCGCGCAGCTGCGGCGCGGCGAGGATCCCCAGTCGGGTGCGGCGCAGCAGCACGTCGGCGACGTTGCGGGCCTGCTCGTGGCGGGCGGCGACCGCCACCTCGGCCAACAGGTCGGGCCGGCCGGGGACGATCGGCTCGGCCAGCTTCGGGTCCTCCCGAGCCAGCTTGAGAACGGTGCGGGCGGCGTGGCCGTAGCGGAAGGCGAGCTGGGCGAGCGAGTCCTCGCTGACGCCCGCCGGCGCCAACAGGTCCTCGGCGCGCGCCTCCATGCCGAGCGGGATCTCGGCCGTGTGACAGGGCGCGGCGCGCCCCTCGCGCTCGACCAGCCGGTCGACGGTCTGCTTTGCCATCCGCCGCCAGGTGGTGAGCTTGCCACCGGTGATCGTCAGCATCCCCGAGGAGGTCTCATAGAGCTCGGCCTTACGGGAGATGTCGACCGACTTGCGGGGATCGCCACTGGAGATCAGCGGCCGTACCCCGGCGTAGGCGCCGACCAGATCGGACTGGCTGAGCGAGGCGCCGAAGAACTCGTTGACCGCTTCGAGCAGGTAGCCGATGTCCTCGGAGGCCGGCTTGGGGTGGACGACATCGCCGTCGAAGTCGTTGTCGGTGGTGCCGATCAGCGTGCGGCCGTACCAGGGCAGCGAGAAGATCATCCGCCCTTCTCCGGCGGGGACGATGCAGGCGGCCTGGCCCATCGGCAGGTCGGCCGAGTCGAGGATCAGATGGGTGCCGCGGCTGGGCGCGATCCGCGGCACGTCCTCCTCGTCGACCACCTCCTCGGGGCGGATCTGGTCGGCGAAGACGCCGGTCGCGTTGACGACGTGATCGGCGCTGACCTCGAAGCTCTCGCCCGTCCCTGCCTCGACGGCGGCGACGCCGGTTGCGCGGCCATTGCCGGCGAGCACCTCAGTGACGTTGGCGCCGTTGAGCATCGCGGCGCCGAAGCGTTCGGCCTCGCCGAGGATGGTCAGGACCAGGCGCACGTCGTCGGTCTGACAGTCGTAGAAGAGGTAGGCGTCCTTGGGGTCGCGGGCGGTCAGGGCCGGGACCAGTTCCAGCACCTCCTCGCGGTCGATCGTGCGGTGGCGGTCGGGCGACCAGTAGAAGTCCTGGTCCTCTTCCTTGGCGGCGCGCAGCTCGCGACGGCTGCGGCCGACCCGCGTCGTCGCCATCACGTCGTACATGTTCAGGCCGAGGCCGAGTTTGCGGTCGCGGCGCTCCTCGCCCAGAGCCGCGACAAGGAACGGGGTTGGGTAGACGAGATGGGGCGCCAGCTGGACCATCAACTGGCGCTCCAGCAGCGCCTCGCGGACCAGACCGAGGTCGAAGTTCTGCAGGTAGCGGAGGCCGCCGTGGACCATCTTCGAGGAGCGGCTGGAGGTGCCGACGGCGTAATCGCCGCGCTCCAGTAGCGCCACCGAGTAGCCGCGTGAGGCTGCATCGAGGGCGACGCCGGCGCCGGTGATGCCGCCGCCGATCACGACGACCTCGAAGTGCTGGCCGGCGATGGCCTCGATTGCGGCGGCGCGGGTCAGCATCAGTGACTCATCTAGTCGAGGAAGACAATCGTCTCGGTGGCGGGGCGCGAGGGCACCGGCCGCTCCTGGCGCGGCTCGCCGAGGTGGAGCAGGCCGACGAAGCGCTCGCCGTCCGGCAGGCCGACCGCGGCGCGCCCCTCCTCGCCGCGCAGCAGGCCGGGGCTGCGCCAGTAGCCGGCGAGGCCGCGGGCGTGAGCGGCGAGCAGGACGATGTAGGAGGCGACGGCGGTGGCGTGCAGATCCTCCTCACTCTGGACCGGATCGTCGCTCAGCAGCGCGGAGACGACGACCAGGGTCGGGCAACGGTCGAGCTTGGCGGCGCCCTCGAGGCCGGCTGCCTGCTTCAGCCGCCCCAGCGTGCCCGGGCCGATGACGCGGAAGCGCCAGGGGACGGTGAGGTTGTGGTTGGGAGCCCAGCTCGCCAGCTCGAAGAGCTCCTCCAGCTGCTCGCGCGGCAGCGGCTCCGGCCCGAAGGCCTTGTGGGTGCGGCGGGTGCGTATCGCCGTCTCGACGTCCATCTGGACAGTTTCGCGCTTCGCCGCCGCGACCGGCCTGGCGCGGTCGCCATTTCAACCGCTATGCGAGTGAAATGGCGACCGCGCTCAGAGGCCGTAGCGCTGGTGCATCCAGAGACGACGGGCGCCGAGGGCGGCGGCGAAGAGGAGGGCGCCGGCGAGCAGGCCCAGGGCGACTGCGCCGAGGGGGCTGCTGTCTGAGGAGTCGTCGGTTGACGCGCCCGATTCCGAGGTTGCCGTGGCGGAGGTGGCGGACCCCTCACTCTCTCGCCCCGCGGGAGGAGCGGTTCCGGCTGGCGCACCGGGCGTTGACTGGCCCGGGGGGCGCAAAACGTTCGGGAGGGGTCCGCCACCTCCGTTCGCGGGAGCGGTTGGGGAGGCGGGCGAGACTCCAGGCGCATTGGGCAGCCCCGCGGACGAGCCGCTGGAAGATGGGCTGGGGTTCGTCGCCCCCGGAGAGATGCCGCCGGTTTCGGCGCTGCTTGGAGATGGGGTGGGTTCGCGGGGCGGTGGTGGGACCGGCAGATAGTCGCCGGCGGCGGCTACGAGGACCTCGGCGGTGACCCAGATCGGGGTTTGGTTGCTGGACCCGGAGTAGCGGTAGTGGCCGTCGCTCTGCTGCTGGTTGGCGAGGTAGTCGGGGGCGCTGGCGCCGCCGCGGCGGAACGAGCTGGGATTGGCGCCGGCGGCGAGGATGCCCTGGATCGCCCAGGCGGTCGACTGGGTGTTGATCGCGCTGTTGCCGCCGAGCGGGAAGCCACCGCCGGGGCGCTGCGCCTGACGCAGGTAGGAGAGGCCGCGCTGGACCGCCTTGGAGTCGCGCGAGAGCGCCTGCATGACGGCGCCGGTGCCGTCGGCGGTGCTGGGCGAGCCGGGCACGTCGCCCCAGCCGCCATCGTCGTTCTGGACCTTGTTCAGCCAGGAGAGCGACTTTTCGAGGCTGCCGCTGGCGTCGGCGGCGCGCAGGGCGATCACCGCGAAGGCGGTCGAGTTCGGCCAGCCTTCGTAGGAGCCGTTGTCGCGGCGCTTGGCGAGCAGCTCGGAGACGAGATTGGCGCCCGCGAAATGGCGCGGGTCGACGCCGGCCCCCTCGAGGGCGACGATCGTGCGAGCCAGGTCGCCGGGGCTCTTCAGTTCGTCGACGGCGCTGCGCAGGAAGTCGACCGGGGTGTGGCCGCCGCCGGAGACGTCGAGTGGGTTGCGGCCGGCCGCCTCTAGGCCCAGCATCGTCCAGCCGGTCATCTCGGCGCCGGACTCGTCGCCCGGCGAGGAGCCGAAGCCGCCGTCCTTGTTCTGCACCGAGACCAGCCAGTCGGCGCCGCGGCTGACGTCGGAGGCCTCGGCGCGGGTGGGCGCCAGTCCCCCGAACACGAAGGTGACGAGGAGCAGGGCCGCGAGGCCGCCGCCGCGCAGTCCGGGTCCGAGGGCGCCACCGCCGACCGGAGGCGCCGCCGGGCGGTCCCCTCTGCCCCACTCGAAGCGCTCGCGGAAGCGGCCCAGCATCCGCACCATCGCCGGTCCGGCAATCAGCGCCAGGGCGACGTTGCCGGCGGCGTGGGCGAGGTCGAACGGGATCGCCCGCCCCTCCAGGACGCCGAAGCGCTCCAGCGAGAGGTCCCCTCCGTAGGTCGCCATCAGCGAGAAGTTGAGCAGGGCGCCGTAGGCGATGCCGGCGAAGCCGCAGGTCGCGGCGAGGCCGAGCCGGCCGGCGTTGCGGCCGCCCAGCGCCAGCGCGGCGCCGAGGATGCCGCAGAGGCCCCAACCGGCCATCTGCCAGGGGGTCCACGGCCCCTGGCCGAACCAGAAGTTGGAGACGAGGGCGGCGAGGGCGCCGACCGCGAACCCGGGCGCGCCGCCGAGCGCGTAGCCGGCGAAGATGACGATGTCGGTCGTCGGCTTGACGTTGGGGAAGGCGGCGAAGGCGATCCGGCCGGCGATCGCCAGCGCCGCCAGGGCGGCGACCAAGGCGACGACCTGCGACGGCGGCCGCGAGCGCTCGTACCAGGCGAAGCCGCCGAGCAGGACGGCGCCGAGGATCAGGAAGCTGGTCAGCTCCCAGCTCATCCGTGCTCCCCTCCCTCACCGAGCAGCACGGCGGCGCCCTGCTCGGCGGTGATGACACCGGGCAGGTCGAGGACGCGGGCGACCTCGGTGGCGAAGTACCAGCCGCCGGAGAGAACCTCGCGGGCGGGACCGTCGGCGATCACGACACCGTCGCCGAGCAGCACCACGCGCTCGGCGAACTCGGCGGCGAACTCAACGTCGTGGGTGGCGACGACGACGCCGGCGCCGCGGCTCGCGAGGTCGCCGATCAGGGCGACGAGGTCGTCCTTGCGGGTGCGATCCATGCCGCGGGTCGGCTCGTCCAGCGCCACCAATCCGGGCAGCTCCTCGCCCTCCATCTGTCCCGCCAAGGCGATCGCCAGGGCCAGCCGCTGCCGCTCGCCCCCGGAAAGATCTCGTGGGTCGGCATCGACCGCGTGCCCCAAGCCGACCACCCGCAGCGCGGTCAGACCAACCTCACCCGGCAATTCGTCCCCGACCCGCTCTCGCACCAGGTAGTCACTGGGATTCTGAGTCAGCAGCGCGATTCTGTCGGGGGTCTCGATCTTGCCTCGGACCGGGTCGATCAGGCCCGCGGCCGTCTTCAGCAGGGTGCTCTTGCCGGCGCCGTTACGGCCCATCAGCGCCACCCGTTCGCCACGATCGATCCTCAGGTCGATACCGCGAAGGATGTCGTGGGGGGCGTCGTCTCGGGAGAGCTCGACCCAAAGGTCGCGGGTTGCCAGCGCGGTGTGCAAGGCGGCGGGTACCCCCTCCTCTCTTAACTTGCTCGGGTGGAGCGCTTGCGGCTGGCCGTGGGCGCTTCGGCCGAGAAGTTGAAGACGTTCGGAGGGGGTACCCGCCGCCTCCCAGGCCGGGCGGGCTGACGCGAGGAGCTGGCGAGCGGCACGGACTCCCACGGGAAGTGGAGCGATTCCGGCCAGGGAGAAAAGACGGGCGGCTGGAGTGGACAGGGCTGGGTCGGAAGCATGCGACCAGGAGAGGAACTCCGCCGGGGGACCGTCGAAGGTGATGGCGCCGGCATCCATGGCGATGACTCGGTCGGCGGCGGCGAGGCAGCGCTCGAGGCGGTGTTCGGCGAGGAGGACGGCTACTCCCCACTCCTCGTTGAGTCGGCGCAGGAGCCAGATCAGCTCGTCGCCGGCGACGGGATCGAGTTGGGAGGTGGGCTCGTCGAGGAGGACCAGACTGGGTCGGGTGACCAGCGCGGCTGCCAGAGCCACACGCTGGAGCTCACCCCCGGAGAGGGTGTCGACGGTTCGATCGAGCAGGTGGGGGATTGCGAGAGCTAGGGCAACCTCCTCGACGGCTCGGGCTCGGGAGGCTGGCGAGTCGCCGCGCATCTCCAGCGGCAATTCGATCTCAGCTGCGACGGTCGTTGAGACGACCTGGGTCTCGGGGTCCTGGGCGACGTAGCCGACGACCGCCGCCAGCTCGCCGGGGCCGCTGGCGATCGCGTCCAGCGTGGCGACGGTGACGTTGCCTTCGATCTCGCCGCCGTGGAAATGGGGGACGAGGCCGCAGGCGGCTTTGAGCAGGGTCGACTTGCCGGAGGCGGAGCGGCCGGCGAGGAGGACGAACTCGCCCGGGGCGATCTCCAGGGAGACGTCGGCCAGGGCCGCACCGGGGGCTCGCGGGTAGGTGTAGGAAAGCGTCTCGACCGCGAGGGTGGGTGCGGCGCCGCGGCGGATCGCCAGCTCAGACACCGCTGGCTCCCAGGCCTGGGGTCGCCCGCGAGTCGCTCAGGCGCGGGGCCCGATCGCTGTTGCTCGGGTGCGGGGCCGCAGCGGGACCGCGCGGTGGCGAGATGGCCGGCCGCGGGGCCAATGCGGAAGCGCGGCGCTTGGGCTTACGGCGTAACGGTGCGAGGCCGCTGAGGACGAGCAGGACGGCAAGAGCGACGGTCGCTGGGCCGAAGCCGAGCCGGACCGTCGGGTAAGCGTGGAAGTCGTCGGTGCCGAGCAGCTTGGCGGCGATCGCCGTGCCCAACACCAGCGCACCCGCGAGATAGAAGCGCCGGTCAAATCGGGAGGACCGGCTGAAGGGTTTTGAGTCCCTCCGCCGCCACAACTCTTCAACTGAGCGGCGGCGGCGCGCCTGGCGCGACGCCTCGAGGCTGTAGCCGCGCAGCTCCAGGGTGGCGGCGACGTCGACGGCGCGATCGAGCGAGCCGGCCAGGAGGCGGCGGGCGAGCGGGGCGCGGCCGGCCTCGGCGGCACTGGGACCGCGCAGGCGGGCGGCGTCGCGCAGGCGGGCGGCGTCGGCGGCGGCAACCGGGACCAGACGGGAGACGAGGGTCGCGGTGAGGGCGGAGCGGCCGGCGAGCGGGCGCAGCGCACGCAGCACCCGGTCGGGATCGACGCAGGCCGAGTAGACGGCGAAGGCGATCATCACGACGACCGCGCGGAGGCCGAAGACGGCGCCGTCGACGAGCGCCTCGGCGGTGACGTCGACCTGGCCCAGCAGCGGCCAGTCGCCGAGCCGGGCCAGCACGGTCTCGCCGCGGTTGACGACCAGGGCGTTGACGACGACGATCGGCAGGGCGATCGCTAGGCCAAGCCGGATCGCCGCCCGCACCGCCGTGCGGGCACCGGCGAGCCAGCCGGCCAGCGCCACGGCGACCCCCGCCGCGACCAGCACCAGCGGGCTCGAGTAGAGGAAGGCGACTGCCGCCAGGGCGCCGAGGTAGGCGACGGCGGCGCTCGGCGAGGCCGCCTGGAGCGGCCCGGGCCTTGGCGTGTAGGCAAACGGCGATCTCATCTCATCCCACCTGCACCGGCAGCGGCGTCTCCTTCCCGTCCTCGCCCGCCACCGCGTAATGGTCGCGCAGCTTGGCCGCGGTGAGCAAGCCGGCGGCGGCCTGCACCGCGGCTGGCGTCGCCCCCGTCACCAGCCAGGTCGGCGGCGCTTCGTAGCGGCGGGTCGCGGCGACCAGGCCGGCGCCGGGGCCGAAGTCGCGACTCGCCTCGCCGGCCGAGTCGAGGCCGACCAGCTCATACCCTCCGCCGCGCCGCTCGAAATCCGCGTAGACGCCGCTTTCCGCCGGGCCGGCCTCGATCAGCGCCGCGGCCGGGTCGGAGCGCAGCCGCCCCCAGGGGCCGACCAGGACCCGAATCGCGCTCGCGGGCGAGTCGCTCGCGACGGCGACGCCGGCATCCTCCAGGGCCCGCCGGACCCGCGCGCAGGCCCCTCCCCCGCCCTTGCATTCGACAACCACCGGGTGTGACCTACCTTCGTAGCCAGCGCTGAAGGGGGCCGGCCAGGAACCGACTACGGCCGGGACGTGGTTCGTCGCCGACCAGTCGCGGTAGTCCCACCAGATCCGCTCGCCCCCCTTCAGCGCGTAGTCGGCGGCGCCGATCGGCGACTCGACGCCGTCGACGAAGAAGAACCAGTCGAAGGGATGGCCGCCGCGCTGGGCTTCCTCGATCCCCTCGATCGACTGCACGTAGCCGCCGCCGTAGCGGGTGGAGATGTCGGCGCTGCCTTCCAGCACCCGCATCGCCGTGTCGGACTCGCTCGCCCCGACCGAGCTTTCGAGCACGGGCGCCGAGCCGAATTCCCGCGTCACCGTCAGCTCGACGCCGCCGACGGAGGCGCCGGGGCCGAGGCCGCAGCCGGCGGCCGCGAGCGCTGCCAGAAGCAGCGCCGTCGCGACCGCCGTGCCGCGGCTCCCGGGCATCTGCCTAGGGGGCCGGGCAGCTGCCGTTGACGCAGACGAACACGGGCGCCGCCGGCGCGGGGATGTCCTTGCCGTGGGTGGCGTGGAGGGTTTCGTACTGCGGGCTGGCCGCGGTCAGGGTGACCATGGCGCGACCGTCGGCTCCGCTGACGCCACTGGCGCCGTCGATCTTCGCCCCGGCCACCGGCTTGCGCTTGCCCCTTTCGTCGTAGGAGAAGACGCGAACCTCGAAGGGAACGCCGGCGTCGGCGCGTTCCGGCGCTTCCAGGGCGAGCTCGTTCGGGTAGGGGTAGGACGGCGCCAGGTCCCAGAGGACTTCGTCACCGGGATGCAGCTTGACCGCGTCGCCGCTGACCGTCGCGCCTTTGTGGTTGACCTTCAGGTACCACGAGGCCTTGCCGCTGACCTTGCTGCCGCCGACCCCGCAGATGCCGAGGCCGAAGTCGAAGGCATCGGTCACCAACAGCGGCCGCAATGAGCTGGTCGACTTGGCGGCCTGGCCAAGCAGGCCCAGCGCCGTCGGCCCTTTGATCGTCACCGAAGCACCGCTGCCGGCCGTACCGGCCCCGAAGCAGTTGGCCTTGGGGCTGGTCTTGATCGTGGTGGTGGCGGCGCTGAGCGTCTGTTCGGTCAGCACCTTGCTGCCCTTGCCAACGACGCGAAGCTCGGCGGAGACGCCCTTGGCGAGCGCGCTCGCGGCGAACGGCAGGGACAGTGCTAGAGCCAGCGCGCACGCGGCGGCCAGCTTGGATGGAATGAGTCTTGGCATTGAAGCCACCCTTTCCTCGAGGGTTGAATTGGCTGGCCGGGGACAGGTCTCCTGGCTTCCGGGGTGGTCGGTCGCACCTTCCCGGGGAATCGGTGTCCTCCCCAGTGGCTGGCGCGCAGGGCGCCCGCGACTTCCTTGACCCGGTCACAGTGGCGGGACCGCGCCGGTTTCGCACCGGACTTCCCTTGACCACCGACCGTATTTACGCGGCGAGTCTATCCGCCAGCCCGCTGCCCGGATTTTCGTCCAAGCGGCGGTTTTGCCGGGCTAGGCTCGCGGCTCCTTAGGGAACCTGGACGTTTTCGGGACCCACCAACCACTTATGAGGGGGGAGATCATGGGCAGGAGGGACTGGCGAAAGCCGGCTGAGCGGGCCAGCGAGTGCCGGACCAAGCGGGGACTCGGTCGGCAGGCGCCGGCCTTGCTGGTCGCGTGCGTGGCGCTCGTCGCCGCGCTGGGCGGCACTGTCTATGCGGCGACGAAGATCAACGGCCGGGCGATCAAGGTGAAGTCGCTGCCCGGCAACCGGCTGGCGATGGCCTCCATACCGGCGAACCGCCTCAAGCCCGGAGCGATATCCGCCGCCGTGCTGGCGCCGGGCTCGATCGCGGGTAGCGCCCTGGCGCCGGGCTCTATCACCGGGGTCCAGGTGGATACCGCGACGCTGGGTCAAGTGCCGAGCGCCATCCACGCCGACACGGCCGACAGCGCCCGCGACGCCGAGACCGCGCTCAACGCCGTCAACGCGATCGATGCGACCAGGGTCAACGGCCACAGCGCCGGCTGCAAATCGGCGGCCCGTTTCTTCGCCGGCGCCTGCTGGCAGAGCGGTTCCAGCGAGGCGGCGGTGAGCGCGCCGGCGGCGGCGCTCGCCTGCGCGACCCAGGGCGGCGAGCTACCCGATGCCCTGGCGCTGGCGGCCTTCTCGCAGCAGCCCGGCATTGCCCTGGCGGCGGGGGACGAGTGGACGAGCGAGCTAACGAACGCTTCTGGTCTCGATGCCTATGCCGTATTCACGGTCTCAAGCTCGGGCCAGATCAACTATGTGATCTCAACCTCCACCAAGAAATACCGCTGCGTAATCCCGCTCGTCAGCTGACGCGGCCCCGCGGCCGGCGGCCAATCGGTCCAAGCACCGGCCGGAGCCCACTATCCTCCCGGGGGATGCAGCGACGCTCGCACCGTGCCCACTTACGCGTCGCGGGCCCGCTCGCGGCTCTGGTCGCCCTGCTGGCGGCCATCGCCGCCTGTCCGGCGGGGGCCGCGGTTGCCGCGCACCCGGCGCACCCCGCTACCAGGACCGTGACCGCCAGCCAAGCTCGCGCCGAAGCGACGCGGGTCGCCCGCTACTGGACGCCGGCGCGGATGCGCGCCGCCCGCCCGCTCGATCTCGTGGTCGGCGCCGCCGGCAGGGCCAAGCTGCGAGTCGGCAGCGCCGACCCGGGGAACGCCGCCAGCGCCAGCTTCCTCTCCGTCCCCACCCCCGACGTGCCGCCCTACTCCTTCAACGGGCGCATCTTCATCCGCCGCGGCGACCTCGCCGGCTACTGCTCGGGGACCGCGATCAACAGCCCCACCCGGCAGCTGGTGCTGACCGCCGGCCACTGCGTCAACAGCGGCCGCGAAGACGGCAAGGCCAGCGTCTGGTCCAACTACCTCCAGTTCGTCCCCGCCTACAGCGGCGGCGTCGCCCCGTTCGGGTCCTTTGTCGCCCGCCGCGACAAAATCCGCGCCCCGCGGCAGTGGACCAAGCACGGCAACCCCGACTTCGACATGGGCGCCTTCCTCACCCTGCCCAACTCCGAAGGGATGAACGTCGCCGACGCGGTCGGCGGCGGCGCCACGATCGTCACCGACCTCAGCCGCCACCAAACCTTCCAGACCTTCGGCTATCCCGGCGAGACCAAGCACATGCAGAAGTGCTCCTCCCCCTACATCGGCGACGACCTCCTCTCCAATCCCTTCCCCGGCCCGCCGACCCTGGGCATCCGCTGCCACTGGGCTCCGGGTGCCAGCGGCGGCGGCTGGATGATCGGCGACGGCACCCAGATCAACGGCGTCAACACCTACCTACATCTCGACAACAAGTCCCGCACCTTCGGCCCCTACTTTTCGGCCGAAACCGTCGGCAAGCTGGTCAAGGGCTTCTAACCTCATGCTGTAGGCATTTGTCTCCGCATACCGGGGAGAACTGCGTACAGCACGACTCAGGCGTCGAGCAGGCGGCGGTAGAAGCGGTAATCGCTACGGTCCGGGCGCAGGTTGGAGGCCAGGGCCAGGTGGTGCCGGGCGCGCTCCTTCTGGCCGGTCATGCTGAGCGCGCGACCGAGGCAGAAGTGGGCGTAGTCGTCGACGTGATGGGCCTCGACGACGGCCTCGAACTCGATCGCCGCCTGGGCGAAGCGGCCGGCCCGGTAATAGGCGCGGCCCAGCGCCTCGCGAACCGAGGACTTCTCCGGCGCCCGCCGCGCCGCCTCCGCAAGCGGCTCGGCCGCGTCAACGAAGTCGCCGTCTTCGAGCAGCTCGATCCCACGCCGGTACAGCGTGTAGGTCTGCTCTGTCCTAGCCTGCCAGGGCACCGGGTAAGTGTAGGAAATGGCCAAAAAGTGCCCAAAAGCAGGCCAAAAACCCCGGCCTGCTACGGTGTCTGGGTCGGGTTCGGCGTCAACGCCACCCGAGAGGTTCCGTTTCCTCTGTGCGCTTTTGGCGTTTTGGGGCTGCTGGATCTCCCTGAATCGCCCATATAAGGAGCACATAACTTTGAAGTCATTTGCCGATCTCGGCATCTCTAACCCTGTGGTGGGCGCGCTAGCGGCGCGTGACATCACTCAGCCTTTCCCCGTCCAGCAGATGGTCGTCAGCGACGCGCTCGCGGGCCATGACCTGCTGGTCCAGTCCCCAACCGGCTCCGGCAAGACCCTCGCCTTCGGGATCCCGATGGTCGACCTGATCAAGCCCGGCGACGGCCTCTCCGCCCTGGTGCTAGCGCCGACCCGCGAGCTGGCCAGCCAGATCGTCGACGAGCTCGACTCGATCGCCCGCTCTCGCAACCTCCGCATCGCCGCCGTCTACGGCGGCGTCGGCTTCGGCCCGCAGAGCAACGCCGCCCGCCGCGCCGACATCGTCGTCGCCACCCCGGGCCGGCTCGAGGACCTGCTCAGCCGCAACACGATCTCGCTCAACCGGGTCCAGATCCTCGTCCTCGACGAGGCCGACCGGATGCTCGACATGGGCTTCAAACCGGCGGTCAGCCGGATCGTCGCCCAGACCCCGGGGGATCGCCAGACCCTCTTCTTCTCGGCCACGCTGGAGGGCGCGACCGGCAAGCTCGCCGCCGCCTACACTCGCGACGCCCAGCGCCACACCCAGGCGCCGACCGAGCACAAAGAGCGGGACATCGAGCACAGCTTCGTCCACGTCGAGTCCCAGAGCGCCAAGCTCGACCACCTGACCATCCAGCTGAAGGACGCCGAGCGCGGACGTACCCTTGTCTTCGTGCGTACCAAGCGCGGCGCCGACCGGCTGGTGAAACGACTGCGTAGCCGTGAGGTGGACGCCGTCGCGATGCACGGCGACAAGAGCCAGGGGCAGCGCGAACGGGCCCTGGCGCGGTTCGAGAAGGGCGAGGTCGACACCCTGATCGCCACCGACGTGGCCGCCCGCGGGATCGACGTCGCCGACGTCACCCACGTGATCAACTTCGACGCCCCCGGCGACCAGGACGCCTACACGCACCGGATCGGCAGAACGGGCCGCGCCGGCAACCGCGGCGCCGGGATCAGCTTCGTGCTCGACGACCAGGTCGGGGAGATGCGCCGCATCGCCCGCGACCTCGGCCTCAGCCGCGAGTTCGACCTGGGCCGCCCCGTCGGCGCCGCCCAGACCGAAACGGCTTCGACCCCCCGTCCCAACACCAACAACGGCAACGACAACTCCTCCGCCGCGCAGAAGCGGCGCCGGCGACGTCGTCGCAGTAAGGCAAAGGTGGCCGCATGAGCACCGCAACCGCAACCTCGACCGCGAAGAAATGGACCTGCGACCAGTGCGGCGTCTCGGTCAGCCAGATCGACGGCAGCCGTGTGGCGCTTCCCGAGACCTGGGACCAGTGCGCTGACGGTCTCTTCTGCCTCAACTGCAGGCGGGACCGCGCCGCCCAGGCGGCGCTGGAGTCGGCGCCCGACAACAGCCCGATCGAAGTCCGCGCCAAATTGCGGCGCGCGGCCTTGATCGAGTTCGAGGTCAGCCGCCGCCCCGACCACGGCGACGGCGCGATCGCCAAAGCCTGCCGCTCCTCGGTCTCGGCCGTCGCCGCGGCCCGGCAGCGCCTCAAGCTGCCGGCGCCGGACCAGCCCGTAAAAAGGCGCTAGAACCCGGTCGGGATAGGCTTAATCGCCTATCTCGATCAACGAACTAGACATTCGCGGTCGGCGGGACTGCTCATGCTGAGCGACGCCGCACTGGGGGCGCTGATCGCCTTCGGCATCGCCGTCTTCACGACCCCGGTTGGGGTCTCCGGAGCGGTCTTCCTGGTGCCGGTCCAGGTCAGCGTCCTACACGCGCCGAGCCCGGCGGTCACCCCGACCAACCTGCTCTACAACCTGATTGCGATCCCCGGCGCGCTGCTGCGCTTCCACCGCGAGGGCCGGCTGACCGGGCCGCTGACTCGGCTGCTGGTGCTTGGCACCCTGCCCGGGATGGTCGCCGGGGCGGTGATCCGGGCTGAGCTGCTGACCGGGACCGACGCCTTCCTAGTAGTGATCGCCGCGCTGCTGGTCCCGCTCGGAGCCTGGCTGGCCCTGGCCGACCCGACCTCGCCCGCCGCCCCGCCCGATCGCAACCGCCGCCGCCTGATCGTCGTCCTGGCCCTCGCCGTGGGGACGGTCGGCGGCATCTATGGCATCGGCGGCGGCTCGATCCTCGGCCCGATCCTGGTCGGCCTCGGCTACACCGTGGTCGAGGTCTCCCCCGCCGCCCTCACCGCAACCTTTCTCACCTCCCTCGCCGGCGTCGCCACCTTCGCCCTGCTCAGCCTCGGCGGCGGCGACGTCGCCCCCGACTGGACGCTCGGCATCGCCATCGGCCTCGGCGGCCTCGGCGGCGCCTACCTCGGCGCCCGCCTGCAGCCGCGCCTCCCCGAGACGCTGCTGAGGCGCGGCCTCGGGGTGCTGGCGCTGGGGTTAGGGCTGCGCTACGCCGTGCTGGCACTCGGCTGAGCAGCCGCTCGGCGCGCCGCCGTGCGGCGAAGGTCAGGGCTTGTCCACGGCGGGCTCGGCGAACGGCGCCTCGCTCGGCTGGCCGAAGACCCGGGCGAGGACGATGCTGAGCTCGTAGAGCAGCACCAGCGGCGCCGTCTCCAGCAGCATCGAGACCGGGTCGACGCCCGGCAGCGCCGCGGCGATCACCGCGCAGCCGAGATAGGCGTAGCGCCGATTCTTGGTCAGCTGCTCGACCTTGACGATGCCGAGCCTGGTCACGGCGAGGATCCCGACCGGGATCTGGAAGACGATGCCGCAGGCCAGCAGCGTCTGCGCGAAGAAGCCGTAGTACTCCTTGGCGCGGACCTGGATGTTGAACTGGGAGTCGTTGAAGTTGAGCAGGAACTTCGTCGCGGCCGGCAGGACCACGAAGTAGCCGAAGGCGATACCGGCGATGAAGAGGACCGGGATCAGCAGGAGCAGCGGCAGGATGGTCCGCTGCTGCTGCCTGCTGAACGCCGGCAGCAAATAGGCGTAGGCCTGGAAGAGGATGATCGGCAGGGCCAGGATGATCGCGCCGTAGGCCGAGACGGTCACCGTCGTCGTGAAGGGCTCGCTGATCCCGAAGGTGATCAGCTTGCTGTGGTCGGAGGGCAGCGGGCCGCTCGCCAGTTCGAGCAGCAGGTGGTTCTGCCAGAAACAGAGGGCGAGCGCGACCCCAAAGACCGCGATCGAGACGACGATGCGCGCGCGCAGCTCGTCGAGGTGCTCGACGAGGCTCACCTCATCCTCATGTGAGATCGGTTTTACGCGGCGCATCGCTCTGCCTCAAGCCTGCTTGTCGCCGCTGATCGTTCCTTTGAACTCCTGGATTCCCTTGCCGAGCGACTTGCCCAGCTCCGGCAGGCGTTTGGGCCCGAAGACGATCAGGGCGATGATCAGGACGATTGCTATCTCCATTGGTCCGATGTTGGGCATAGTGCCTCCCGATTGGGGATTGGTGGGCCTACTTGAGGAAGCCGGTCGCTTCCACTGCCTTGAGGACTTCTTTCGCCGTGAACGGCGTGTCGAAGGCCCCGTCGGGGCTGATGCTTGCGGGCGTGGCCTTCATGATCAGGCCGATCACCGATGCGTGCCGGGCCTCGACCGTGAGGATCGAGAGCGCCGCCGCCACCGTCGCGGGCGTCTTGATGTTCAGCGCCTGGCCCGAGTAGGCGTGGACGCCGGTGTTCTCCAGCGCCATCGCGGTCTTGACGAAGGACGCCTCGCTGGAGGTCGTCGCGCCGAAATCGACCTTGGGAGCGGCGACCGCCTTGCCGCCGAGTGCCTTCTTCAGGTAGGCGACGTGGGCGTTCTCGTCGGCGGTCACGGTCTTCAGGAAGACCTGGGTCTGCTTGTTCTTGATGAACGAGGACTTCTTCTGGTTGGCGGTCGCCTCGTTGTAGAAAGCGGCCTCCAGGTACTCGAGGGTGAGGGCAAAGTTGAGGATGCCGACGTCGCCCTTGCCGAATTTGGCCGGCGGACGACCCTTGCCGCCGGCGGCCATCGCGCCGGCCGGGCTAAGGGCGCCGAGCAGCGCGCCGCCGCCCATTACCGCACCGCCGGCCAGGCCGGCCTTCTTGAGGAAGGAGAGGCGGGTGTCGCCGCCGTCGAGCGCCTCGCTCGCTTCGTGTGCCGTTTCGCGAATGTCGCCGTCGACGTCAACTCGCTCCAGGGTGGTTTCGGGGTCCATGATGCTCCTTTGAGAGGGGATTTACCCGGGAACTGCGGAGCGGGAGCGCCAGCGGATCAATCCGCGCGGCGAGAAAAAGGGGATCAGTCGTCGGATTCGTCGGGGCGGACGGCGGTCTTGCCGGGCAGCAGGGTGAACGCGGCGATCATCTCCGAGCCGATCACCAGGTCCTCGCCGTGGGAGTTGAGGCTGACTTTGCCGTGCGGTCCAGGGGAGATGGCCGGGTCGGCCGCGACGAGGAGACCATCCACCCGGTGGCCGGTGGTCGCCTCGACCCGGATCGGAACGTCACCGTCGCGCTCGCCTCGGACCTGCTCGAGGACGTCGTGGAACCAGGATGGCGGCTCGCCCGGCGGGCGCTCGTAGCGGGTCGCGATCGCGAAGGGTGCCGTCATCGACCGAGAACCTACTTCAAGATCGGATTCGCCAGGCCTGTCCATTTACGGAGATCCCGTTCGTCTCAGTTGCGACCATCCACTCCAAGGAGGCAACGATGCAATACATGCTCCTCATCTACTCGGGCGAGGCCACGAACGAGTTCGACAACCTCTCCGAGGCCGAGCAGCAAGCGGTCATGGGCGAGTACTACGCGATCTCCGAGACGCCCGGCGTCGGCGGCGGCAACCAGCTGCAGCCGGCGGCGACCGCGACCACGGTCCGCGTCGAGGACGGCAAGGCGCTGACCACCGACGGCCCCTTCGCGACCACCAAGGAGGTCCTCGGCGGCTACTACCTGTTCGAGGCCGACGACCTCGACGCCGCGCTCGAGCTCGCCGCCCGGATCCCGGCGGCCAGGCTGGGCGGGGCGATCGAGGTGCGGCCCGTGGTGGCACGCTGATCGAGCGCGTCTTCCGCGACGAGTGGGGGCGGGTTCTCGCCACCCTCGTCGGCTTCCTCGGCGACATTGACCTCGCCGAGGAAGCTACCCAGTCGGCGTTCGCGGTCGCCGCCGAGCGCTGGCCGCGTGAGGGCACGCCCGCGAGCCCGCGGGCCTGGCTGATCGCGACCGCACGCAACCAGGCGATCGACCGCATCCGCCGCGACCGCACGCTGGCCGCCAAGACCCGCCTGCTCGAGGTTCCCGAAACCGTGGACGACGAGATCCCAGAGACGATTTTCCCCGACGAACGGCTCGAGCTCGTCTTCACCTGCTGCCATCCGGCCCTGGCGACCGAGGCCCAGGTGGCGCTGGCGCTGCGCACCCTCGGCGGCCTGACCACGACCGAGATCGCCCGCGCCTTCCTCGTCCCCGAGCCGACCATGGCGAAGCGATTGGTGCGGGCGAAGCAGAAGATCAGAGACGCGGGCATCCCCTTCCGGGTCCCCCCCGACCACCTCCTCCCCGATCGCCTCGCCACGGTGCTGGCCGTCGTCTACCTGATCTTCAACGAGGGCTACGGCGGCCGCAACGACCTCTCCGCCGAGGCGATCCGGCTCGGCCGGGCGCTGGCCGAGCTGATGCCGGACGAGCCCGAGGCGCACGGCCTGCTGGCGCTGATGCTGTTGCACGACGCCCGCCGCGAGGCCCGCTTCGCCGCGGGAACCGTGGTCCTGCTCGGCGACCAGGACCGTTCGCTCTGGGACGAAGAGCAGATCGCCGCGGGACGGGTGGCGCTGGACCGTGCCCTGGCGCTGGGCGGGCGCGGCCAGTACGCGGTGCAGGCGGCGATCGCCTCCCTCCACCTCGAGCGGCCGCCGGACTGGCCGCGGATCGCGGCGCTCTACGGCGAGCTCGCCCGCCTCACCGGCTCGCCCGTGGTCGAGCTGAACCGGGCCGCCGCGATCGCCGAGGCAGGCGAGGTCGAGGCGGCGCTGGCCCTGATCGAACGCCTCGACCTGGAGCGCTACCACCCCCTCCACGCGGCCCGGGCCGAGCTGCTGCGCCGGCTCGGCCGGGTCGACGACGCCCGCGATGCTTACGAGCGGGCACTGGAGCTGGTCGGCTCAAACGCCGAGTGCGGCTTCCTGGAGCGGCGCCGCGACGAACTCGCCCCGCAGGGCTGAACCCCGTCCGGCAGGGCGATGAATCGACTTGGCTAGCATCGGGGGATGCCCCTCTTCGGTCAAGAGCACGTCGAGCGCTACCGGGCCAGCGACGGCGAGGAGGGCCACGATTGGCAGGGAACCCAGACGTTGCTGCTGACCACGACCGGGCGCAAGTCCGGCGAGCAGCGCACCACCCCGTTGATCTACGCGCCGCACGGCGACGCTTACACGGTCGTCGCCTCCAAGGGCGGCTCCGACGAGCCGCCCGCCTGGTACCTGAACCTCGTCGAGGACCCCGAGGTCGAGGTGCAGGTCAAGGGCGACCGCTTCAAAGCCCGCGCCCGCACCGCCGGCCCGGAGGAGAAGTCGGAGCTGTGGCGGACGATGGTCGAAGAATGGCCCGACTACGACGCCTACCAGCAGAAGACCGAGCGCGAGATCCCGATCGTGGTGCTGGAGCCTCAGGCAGACCGACCCTGACCCTTGCAAGCCGGCGGCGCCCGATGTACCGTGGTTCCCGTATCTCTGGGTCATATATCCGCCTAGCGGTTCGCCGATCGGCGAGGGAGGAAGTCGATGCCAAGTAGGACCGCTGCACTGCTCGTACTGGTGACCTGCATGCTGTTCGCCCCCGGCGTGGCGGCGGAGGCGAGCGGCGCCGACTTCACCCCCGGACCGGGCACCTACACGGTCGACACCACCGCGTTGACCCTCACCGGCCCCGCGACGAGCCTCACCGGAACCGACCAGGGCGGCGTCGCGGTGTTCAGCTTCGACAACGTGAACATCCCCGGGACGGCGACGATCAACGTGCACGGCAGCCGGCCCTTCAAGCTCCTCGCCTCCGACAGCCTCACGCTCGCGGGGGTAGTCAACGGAAGCGGGACGAGCGCAACCGACTCCACCGCGGGGCCAAACGCCGGCGGCCCCGGCGGAGGTGCCGGGGGGGCCAACGGCACTCAGCCCGGAGCGGGTCCGGGCGGCGGCGGAGTATCGAGCACCGCCTTCAACGGGGCCGGCGGCGGCGGCTTCGGAGGCTCGGGGGCTCGGGGCGGCCTCTCGACGTTCGAACCTGGCGGTACGGCCGGCGTGGGCGGCGCGTCCTACGGTGACTTGAACTCGCCCTCGCTCCAGGGCGGCAGCGGCGGCGGCGGGGATACCTGGAGCGGGGGGGGCGGGGCGACCGGCGGCGGGGGTGGCGGCGGCGCGATCGCACTGGTCGGCGCCACGGTGACGGTGACTCCCGGTGGAGTGGTTTTGGCAGATGGCGGCGGCGGAGCCGTAGGCACCGGAGCCTCTGGAGGAGGCTCGGGCGGCGGCATCGTCGTCCACGGCAATATCGTCGAGATCGACGGGGCGCTCGTCGCGAGGGGCGGCCCCGGCGGCGCGGGCGGCTGCTGCGGCGACGGTGGCGGTGGCGGTGGCGGCCGGATCGCCTACCAGTTCAGGACGCTGATTGCGGCCGGAACGGCGCTTGTCAGCGGCGGCTCGTCCGGCACGAGGTCCACGGGGGGCTTTGGCCACGGTGGTCTGAGCCCGGACGCCACCGGCGCGGCGGGCCTCGTGACCAAGGTCCAAACGGCGACCGCCATCACCGGGCCGGCGACCGCCGTGTCGTCGACGGGCGCAACGCTGAACGGCACGGTCAACCCGAACTCGAACGCGACGACCTACCACTTCGACTTCGGGACCACGGGCGCATATGGAACTCGGCTCCCCGTGCCCGACGCGAGCGTCGGCTCGGACGCCGTCGACCACGTGGTGTCCGCGGCAATCGGTGGCTTGGCGCCGAACACGACCTACCACTACCGGGTGGTGGCGACCGACGCAGCCGGGTTCACGACGACCGGGCCCGACGTGGGGTTCACGACGCTCGCGGCTCTGCTTCCGCTGCCGCCCGCAACCAAGCCCAAGAAGCCAAAGACGACCCTCTCGAATGCGAAGATTGACGCGGAGAAAGGCATCGCGACCTTCAAGTTCAAGGCCAGTGGCCAGTCGACGGGCTTCCAATGTGCGTTGGCAAAGAAGCACAAAAAAGCGAAGTTCAAATTCAAAAAATGCAGCTCGCCGAAGACCTACAAGAAACTGAAACCGGGCAAATACACCTTCGAGGTCCGCGCGGTCGGTCCCGGCGGCACTGACCCCAGCCCGGCGAAGAAGAAGTTCACGATCTAGCGGGGTCCGTTCTGCGCGACTGTCAACGGAGCATTTGACGAGGCGACGAGCTCAGGTCGCGGTGACCTGGAGCACCAGCAGAGCCGCGATCGACACCACCGTACGGTCTCGACGACGATGGTGACCAGCGCGATCAGCCGGTCCACCGGCCGAGCCGTCGTCGTCACGCGTCTGTAGTAGCCCGCGATCGAGGAGAGCACCGCCTCCGGCAGCTCACCGTCGCGGGCTCCGCAGCGCCTGAACGTCGAACATGAGTCGAACCGATCGCTGAACCGCTTAGCGTTATCGGCCGGACGGGATGCTCACGGCAGCGCGCCCGGGCACGGAGCAACTGACCGGCTCAACCGACCGCGTCGGCCCACTCGCTGAGGCGCCCCGAGAATTGAGGGGTCGCCGCGTCGACCTCGACGATCACGTCGGCGGGAACATTCGCCTTCTGGGCGGCGGCCATGATCGCCTCGGGAGAGGGTGCCTCGTAGAGGCAGTAGGTGCGGCGCCGGTCGGCGCTGAGGAAGGAGAACAGCCAGCGGACTCCCTCGCCGCCGTTGATCTCCTCGATCAACTCCACATCGTCGTCGCTGAGGTCCAGCTGATCGGCGAAGTTACGCTCGATCACATAGAGGGCCATTGGCTGATCGTAGCGGGGATTTCGGCTTACCGGGAAGCGAGCCCGTGTCGATGTGCGTAGGACGCGGCCTCGGTGCGGTTCGCGGACTCGGTCTTGCGGAGGATGCTGCGGATGTGGTTGGCCGCGGTGTGTTCGCTGATCGAGAGCCTGTCGCCGATCTCGCGGTTGCTGAGGCCCTCCGCGACGAGCGCCAGGATCTGCACCTCCCGCGGCGAGAGGCTGTCGGGCAGCTCGACCGCGGGGGCACCGATTCCGAGGCCACGGATCTTCCCGAGCAGTCCCTCCATTCCGATCTGCTCGGCCAGGGAGGTGGCCTCGCCGAGCAGCGCCTCGGCCCGCCTGCGGCTTCCGGTGCCACGCCCAAGCAGGAAGCGACCGTACTCGTATGCGGTGTGCGCCAGCCAGGTCGACGCGCCCATCCGCCGATTCAGATCCATCGCCCGCTCGAAGTGCTGCTCCGCGCCTGCCGGTTCCTTCAGCGTGGCGGCAAGCATGCCCAGATAGCGATCGGCCGCCCCGTAGCAGGCCACCAGGTGGCCGATCATCACGTTGGTGCCGGCCAGCGACTCCAGCTCCGGGTAGACAATCGCCGCCATCGTCTCGTCGTCGAGTGCCGCGCAGGCGTCGGCCAGGTAGACGAGTGCCGCCGTCCACAGCGAGGTCCGGAAGCCGTCGATGCCCTGGGCGGCGAGGGCGGCCAGTTCTCGCTTTGCCTCGCGCTCCATTCCCAGCTCGGCCAGGACGGCGATCAGCCCGGGGCGCCACGGCCCCTCACGGTCGACGGTCCCGGCAAGGATCCTCATCGCCGGCGCCAACTCGGCCAGTCGCCCCTGCTCGCGGCGAAGGCCGAACATCTGGATGCCGTGGGTGCCGGATGCGTCGCGTCCGATCAGCAGCCGGCCCCATTCGCGCGAGCGCTCCGCCATCGCTTCGCTTTCCGCGAGGTTCCCCTGGCAGAGGGCGATTGCCGAGCCGTAGTGCTCAGCCACGTGGTTCATGAACGGCTGCGCCGTCCGCTCGGCCATCTCTCGCACCGCAGCGACCTCGTTCCGGGCGGAATCGAGGTCACAGAGGGCGACAAACGTCGGCACCCGCCAGGCCATCGCCTCGGTCTGGGTCTCTATATCCCCCATCTCCTCCGCGAGGTCCCGCGCCTCGGTCAGCATCGCCAGGACCTCCTCGAGCGCGGTCGTCCCGCGTGCCCAGTAGGACCGAATCAGCACCAGCGCCAGCGCCCTGCGGTCGCCGTGCTCCCTTGCCAGCGCGATCGCGTTGCCGCGCACGACCGCGCCCCTCTCCGGCTCACCCGCGAAGCTGAGCCCGCGAGCGAGCCCCGCGAGCAGGCCGATCCGCAGCTCGGCATCCCCCTCGCCGACCGCGGTCAGCGCCTCCTCTAGCAGCTCGATCGAAACCCGGCTCGCGATTCCGGGCCGCCAGCAGGCCTCCTCGTAGCCGATCGCCGCCCGCGCCAGCAGCTCAGCGCTCTCGAGCCGGCGGCCAATCTCCGCCGCCGCCACGAAGGCTTCTTGGGCATCGGTCGCCTTGCCCGCCCGATGGCTGGCCGAGCCGAGCTCGAGCAAGATGCCGGCCCGCGCGGCCTCGTCCTCGATCCCGATCCCGATCGCGGTCCGCAGCCGCGTCCCGGCGTCATCGAAGGCGAGCGCGGCGCTCGCGGCGCTCGCGGCGCGAAGGTTGTAGTCGACGGCCCGCTCGGTCCCACCGAACGGCGCTGCCGCGCCGAAGTGATGGGCAAGGTCCGCGAGCGCGCGGTCGGAGGTGCCGCCGGCGCGTTCGAGCTCCTCCCCTACGCGGAGGTGCAGCTCTGCCCGCCGGAGCCGCGAAAGCCGATCGTAGAGTGCCCTCCGCACGATCTCATGGGTGAAGCGACAGGCGAGCCGCTGCGAGCGCAGCTCCTCGATCATGCCGCTCCCCACCGCCTCCTCGAGGGCAACGAGAAACTCGGCCTCGGTGAGGCCAGCGGCGCGGCGGATCGGTTCGAGCTCGAACTCGGGCCCGGCGACCGCAGCCAGCTCAAGCAGATCCGTGGTCTTCGGGGCAAGGCGCGAGAGCCGCTGGCCGACAACCTCGTGGACGCTTTCGGGCGTTCCGAGCTCGCTCAACGGCCGGGTCACCCTCACCTCCCCTCCGCTGACCTCGACGATCCCGGTCTCGACCAGGGCGCGCCAAAGCTCGCAGACGAGAAAGGCGTTACCGCCGGTGAGGTCGTGGATCGTGTGCGCAAGCTCGCCCAGCTCGGCGTCGGGATCGCTGCCGGTGGCGCGGCTGACCAGGTCGGAGACCTCCGCCCCGGAGAGACCCGAGAGCCGCATTCGCACGACGTCCTCGGCGCGACGCAGGTCGGCGAGCGTCTCCGCCAGCCCCGCGGGCAGGTCGGCCTCAGTGTCGCGAAAGGTCGCAAGGAGCAGTAACCGGCCACTGCCGGCGGAGCGCGCCAGGTGCCGCAGCATCAGCAGCGTCGGAGCATCGGCCCAGTGCCCGTCCTCGAGTACCACCAGCAGCGGCCGGCTACGGCTCACGTTCTCCAGCAGGTCCGCCACAGCGGTGTGGAGGCGGTGGCGTTCGGTGTCGGGGTCGGCCTCGACCGGCTTGGGCAGCTCGCCGACGCGGAGGGGCAGATCGGGTAGCAGACGCGTCAGCTCGCCGCCCCCGGTCCCGAGAGCGGCGCCCAGCTCGGCAGGATCGGTCACTCGCACGAGCTGATCGAGGGCCTCGACGAAGGGTCGGTAGGGAGTCCGGACCGCCGCGTCACAGGCCCCACAGAGAACCAGCACGCCTTCGGCGGCGGCCTCGGCGGCGAACTCGCGCGTCAGTCGGCTCTTGCCGGCACCGGGCTCGCCCGCGAGTAGCGCCACGCGACGCCCCTCACCTTCGGCACGCGGCATCAGCGTCCGCAACTTCTCCAGCTCGGCCGCGCGCCCGACGAACGGGGAGATCGAGGTTTGCCGGAGTGGGCCCGGAAGCTCCGAGATCTCTGCATCCATGGGAAAAAGATAGTCAGGCTTGACTATTCCGCCTGAAATCGGCCAGATGCGGAGCAGCTCGAAGTGGATCAGATCAGGTCATGACAGGCGGATTCCGGGGCCCTACGCTCGTCGGGAAGAGATCGAGACGACCCGCGAGGAGGAACCGATGAGCAGCACCGCGCCCAGTGAGATAACCGGTTTTCAGGGAAGACTGACCCGCCCCGAGGACCCCGGCTACGAGGATGCCCGCACCGTCTACAACGCGATGATCGACCGGCGCCCCGCGCTGGTCGCCACCTGCGCCAATGCCGGCGACGTGGCGAAGGTCATCGCCTTCGCCAGCGCCCACGACCTGCCGCTGGCAGTCCGCGGCGGCGGCCACAACGGCGCCGGGCTTGGGACCGTCGACGACGGTGTCGTCCTCGACCTTTCGGGACTGAAGGGCATCGAGGTCGACCCCGAGGCCCGGACGGTCCGGGTCGGCGGCGGCTGTCTGTGGGGCGAAGTCGATGCGGCGACCAACGAGCACGGACTGGCGACGCCGAGCGGGATCATCTCGACCACCGGCGTCGGCGGCCTCACGCTGGGCGGCGGTCTGGGCCACCTGACTCGCAAATGCGGTCTCAGCATCGACAACCTGCTCGAGGCCGACGTCATCCTCGCCAGTGGCGAGCAGGTACGGGCAGCCGAGGACGAGAATCCCGACCTCTTCTGGGCGATCCGCGGCGGCGGCGGCAACTTCGGCGTCGTCACCTCCTTCGTCTTCCGGCTGCACGAGGTCGACACGATCGTCGGCGGTCCGACCTTCTGGGCGGTCGAGGACGGCGCCGAGGTATTGACGGCCTACCGCGACTTCCTCCCCAACGCCCCCAGGGAGCTGAACGGATTCTTCGCTTTCACCTCTGTTCCCCCAGCGCCGCCGTTCCCCGATGAGCTCCACCTGCGCAAGGTCAGCGGCATCGTCTGGTGCTACTCAGGCGACCCGGCAGACGCAGCCGAGGCAATGGCCCCACTGCTGAAGGCAACCCCGGAGCCGCTGCTGCACGGGCCACAGGAGATGCCGCTGCCCGCGCTCCAGGGCGCCTTCGACCCGGTCTACCCGGCCGGGGACCAGTGGTACTGGCGTGCCGACTTCGTCAAAGAGATCCCCGACGAGGCCATTGCGGCCCATGCCAAGTTCGGAGCCGAGATGCCCACCTGGAAGTCGACCATGCACCTGTACCCGATCGACGGAGCCGCCCACGACGTTGGGCCCACCGATACCCCGTGGGCCTACCGCGACGCCAACTGGGGCTCCGTCTTCGCCGGTGTCGACCCCGACCCTGCCAGCGCGGACAGCATCCGTAGCTGGTGTGTCGATTACTTCGAAGCCCTGCACCCTTACTCGGCGGGCGGCGCCTACGTGAACATGATGATGGACGAGGGCCAGGAGCGAGTGCGGGCGAGCTACGGCGACAACTACGACCGCCTCACCCAGATCAAGGCCAGATACGACCCCGACAACCTCTTTCGGGTCAACCAGAACATCCAGCCCGGGTAACCGGATCCGATACTGCGGGAGAGGGCGCGTTTCGCGCTTCTCCCGCAGTACCGCTACGGGGATTCGAACCCCGGTTTCTGGCATGAGAAGCCAGCGTCCTAGTCCCCTAGACGATAGCGGCGAGGTGGGGAACTTTAACAGCGTGGCCGCCGCGGGACTTTCTGCCACAGGTGTCCGCTTGCTCGGCTATGATCGAACACATGTTCGTATTCGATCGGGGCGCTTCCAGACCCTGGCAGCCGCTACATTTGTGGCCCCACGCGGCTGTGGTGGAACTGGCAGACACGATACGTTCAGGTCGTATTGCTCGAAAGGGCGTGGAGGTTCGAATCCTCTCAGCCGCATAGTTAGGGACTCCGGTGCATAGTCGGGCGACCGTGGCAGAGGTCCTTCGCCTCCGCTCCGCCGGTCTCAACAACTGCCAGATTTCGCGGCGCGTCGGGGTTCCGCGCTCGACCATCAGAGGCTGGTCCCATGGGAAGCAGCCTCGCTCCTGTGCCCACCCCTCCCCCGTCATCCCCGACCCGAGCGCGTACGTGTATCTGCTCGGTCTTTACCTTGGTGACGGCTGCATCTCGGCCCATCCGCGCGGCGTCTATCGCCTTCGGATCACGTTGGACCTGCGCTACCCCGGAATCGTCGAAGAGTGCGAAGCCGCACTGCGGGCCGTCTTGCCTCTGAATCACGTGGTCGCCATTTGAGGCAATGCAATTGCTACGACGTCTCGGCCTGCTCCAAGAGCTGGCCCCTCCTCCTTCCCCAGCACGGCGAAGGCAAGAAGCACGAACGCAAGATCGTTCTTGCCGACTGGCAACAGGAACTTGTCGACCACCACCCCGGCCTTCTCCTGCGCGGTCTCATCCACTCCGACGGTTGCCGTTTCGTCAATACCGGACGTGGAAATTGGCGCTGTCCTCGCTACTCGTTCAGCAACCTTTCTGCCGACATCAAGCGGATTTTCTGCGACGCCTGTGACCGCCTCGATATTCACTGGACAGCGGCACCGCCAAAGACGATCTACGTCTCTCGCAAAGCCGACGTGGCACGACTCGACGAGTTCATCGGGCCGAAGCGGTAAGTCGGCGGACTAGGCCGGCTGCTTCGCCGCTTCGCCCCTGCCGGCGCGGGCGGCGTTGGCGGCGATCTCCTCGGCGAAGAGCGGCCAGAGCTGGCGGGGAAGGTCGTGGCCCATGCCGTCGATCATCTTCAGGCGGGCGTTGGGGATAGCGCGGGCGGTGGCGCGGCCGCCGGCTGGGCGGACGAGCGGGTCGCTGTTGCCGTGGATGACGGTGGTCGGGGCGCGCACCCCGCGCAGCGCCTGGGTGCGGTCGCCGGAGGCGGTGATCGCGTGCAGCTGGCGGAGCACGCCGGCGGCGCTGTGGCCGCGGTCGTAGGAGCGGCCGGCGACGTCGCGCAGGCGCTCCTCGTCGAAGGGGTAGCCGGGCGAGCCGATCACCTTGAAGGTCTTCACGGCACGCTCGATCGCCTGTTCGCGGCCACGCGGCGGGCGGCCGAGCAGGATGGCCATGGCCTTGCGGCTCGGCATCCCGGTCCAGCGGCTGCCGGTGTTGGACATGATCGAGACCATCGAGCGCACCCGGTTGGGCTGCTCGAGCGCCATCGTCTGGACGATCATGCCGCCCATTGAGGCGCCGACGACGTGGGCCGAGTCGATGCCGAGGTGGTCCATCAGGCCGGTCGTGTCGGCGGCCATGTCGGCCAGCAGGTAGGGGGCGCTGGCGCGGCGGCCGAGCATCATGTCGACCCGGCGCGGCACCCCCGCCGACTCGATCTTGGTCGAGCGGCCGATGTCGCGGTTGTCGAAGCGGACGACCCGGAAGCCGCGCTCGGCCAGCAGGCCGCAGAAGCCCTCGTCCCAGGCCAGCATCTGCGTCGCCAGGCCCATCACCAGCAGCAGCGGCTGGCCGTCGGCGTCGCCCATCTCCTGGTAGGCGAGCTCGATCCCGTTGGCCGGGGCGAGGCGCTCGTCGCCGAAGGAATGCATCCGTGGATCCTACCCGGCCTGGCTGCCCAGCCAAACCGCGGCTAAAGAGTTTTGGGGCCTATCGGCACACCAACTCTTCGGTCGAGTAGAACCTGCGGATGCGGACGGCGATCATCTCCGACCTCCACCTCGGCGGCGCCAACGGCGAAGACGTGCTGCGCGAGCCGGCAGTGCGCCAAGCGCTGTTGGAGGAGATCGCCGGCGCCGACCGGGTGGTCCTGCTCGGCGACGCGGTCGAGCTGCGCGACCTGCCGCTGGGCGTCGCTCTGGCCGCCGCCCGTCCCTTCTTCGAGGAGCTGGGCGAGGCGCTGAGCGGGCGCGAGGTCCTCCTCGTCGCCGGCAACCACGACCACCGCTTCGCCGAGCCGCTGCTCGACGAGCTCTCGCTCGCCGCCACCCCGCGGCTCGGCCTCGAGCACCTCTACGACCCCTCCCCCGGCCCGACCGCCCAGATCGCCGCCTGGCTCGGCGGCGCCCGGCTGCGACTCGCATACCCCGGCATCTGGCTGCGCGACGACGTCTACGCCACCCACGGCCATTACATGGACCCGCACCTCTCGCTGCCGCGCGCTGAGTGCCTCGCCGCGGCGGTGACGATGCGCATCTCCGGGCCGATCCCCGACCCGGCTCAGCCCGGCGACTACGAGCGCGTGCTGCGGCCCATATACGGGCTCGGCTGGGGCATCGCCCAGGCCCGCCCCACCGGCCTGGCCGAATCGCGAGGGCGTCCCTCCGAGGCGGCTTGGCGCCGCCTCTCCGCCAACGAGGAGACGGCCAGTCGCCGCCAGCGCCTCGCCGGCGGCGCCGTCCGGGCCGGCTTCCCGCTCGCGATCAGGGCGATCAACCGGCTGCTGCGCGCCGACTTTCGCTCCGACATCTCGGCCGAGGCGATCTTCCGCAGCGGCGTCGAGGCGGGCACCGAGCTGGCGACCCGGCTGGGCGTCGACGGCGGCCACATGATCACCGGCCACACCCACCGCGGCGGCCCTACCGAGGGCGAAGCCGAGTGGGCGCTGCCAGGCGGTGGCCGCCTCCACAACACCGGCAACTGGATCTTCGCCTCGGTCTTTCACCACCCGGGTCGGCCGCCCGGCCCCTACTGGCCAGGAACCGTCACCTGGCTCGAAGACGACGGTCCGCCGCGCCGCGTCCGCCTGCTGGAGGAGCGCTCGCACGACGAGCTCAGCGAGCTGGTCAGCCGGGCGAGCCGGCGATCGACCAGCTGATCGAGGCGGTCAGCTGAGCCACTCGGCGATGACGGCGCCGATCCGCTCCCCCGCGTCCTCCTGGAGGAAGTGACCGGCGTTCTCGATCGGCACCGGCGCGGGCAGGTTGAGCTGGCTGGAGACGCGCTCGCCGACCGAGAAGGGCAGGATCGGGTCCGAGTCGGCCCAGAGCAGCAGTGAGGGGCGGGTGTCCTCGCGCAGGCCGTCGGCGACGCGTTTGCCCTCGGCCGCGCCGACCGCGTCGGGAGTCGTCGGCAGGATCAGCGGGAAGGCGCGGACGCCGGCCTTCGAGGCGCCGTCCACATATGGAGCGTCATAAGCGGCGATCACGTCGTCACCCGGGTCGTTCTTGCAGCCACCGCGGATCAGCATCCCGACCGGAACGTCCTCATTGTCGCGGACGAAATCGCGGAAGGCGAACCAGGCGTCGCTCATCCGCTGGTGGCCAGTGAAGGGCCCGGTCTCCATGACCACGATCCGGGAGATGCGGTCCGGGTGCTCGACCGCCAGTCGCAGTCCGATCGGCCCGCCCCAGTCGTGGACGACGACGGTCGCGTCGTGCAGGTCGAGTTCCTCGAGCAGCAGCGCCATCGACTCGACGTGGCGATCGTAGGTGTACCAGCCGAGGTCGGTCGGCTTGTCGGAGCGGCCGAAGCCGGCGTAGTCGGGGGCGACACAGCGGTAGCCGGCGTCGCGCACCGGCGGGATCACCTTGCGCCAGAGGTAGGACCAGGTCGGCTCGCCGTGGAAGAAGACGACCGGCTTGCCCTCCCCCTCGTCGAGGTGGGCGAGGCGGAGCCCGTCGAGTTCGCGGTAGCGCGACTCGAACGGATAGTCCGGCAGTCCCTCCAGCAGCTCGTCCGCCGTGCGCACCGCGTCGACTCCCACCAGCCCAACCCCCTTTTTGGCGCCCATTCGCATCGCGGCCAGCGCGCCATCCGCTCGTCTCGATCTCCGCCGAGTCTAGTTCCGTCAATCCAGATCAGGATTCCCTACTTTGTTAATCGACTTTGTGCTAGCCTGGCGCACTTCCATTTAGAAGTAAGTCAGTCGACATAGGAAGGAAAGTTAGATGCGGAACGCTCGCAATACCCGGCGGCGCAGCGTGAAGATCGGCCTCCCGGCCGCGCTTCTCGCCCTGCTCATCGCCGTTTTCGCCGCCGGTTGCGGCAGCAGCAGTGACAGCTCCAGCTCGACCGCGGGAGGCTCCGGAGAAGGGGGCAGCCTCAGCGTGGTTGGCTACTCCACCCCGGAATCCGTCTACCAGGAAGCTCTCGAGCCCGGTTTCGAGAAGACTCCGGAGGGATCCGGCGTCAGCTTCAGCAACTCGTTCGGCGCTTCCGGTGACCAGAGCCGCGCGGTCGTCGCCGGCCAGCCGGCCTCGGTGGTCCACTTCGCGCAGGCCGGCGACATGGAACGCCTGGTCGAAGAAGGCGGGCTGGTCGCCAAAGACTGGGATAAGCAGAAATACCGCGGCATCGCCCAGGACTCGGTGGTCGTGATCACGGTCCGCAAAGGCAACCCTGAGGGGATCGAGTCGCTCGACGATGTGCTGAGCAAAGAAGTCGATGTCGTCACCCCGAACCCGTTCAGCTCCGGCGCCGCGCGCTGGAACATCATGGCCATCTACGGGAACGCGATCAACCAGGGCAAGTCCCCGAAAGAGGCGCTCGCGGACGTCAAGACCCTGCTCGAGAAGACCGTCGCCCAGCCCGGCAGCGCCCGCGACGCGCTCGCCGCCTTTACCCAGGGCGAGGGCGACGTGCTGCTTGGCTACGAGAACGAGGCGATCAAGGCCGTCGACGAGGGCGAAGACGTCGAATACGTCGTCCCGCCCAGCACGATCCTGATCGAAACCCCGATTGCCGTGACCACGGATGCTCCCGAGCCGGCGGCTCAGGACTTCGTCAACTACATCTGGTCGGACGCCGGCCAGAAGATCTGGGCTGAAAACGGCTACCGGCCGGTCAACCCGAAACTGGTCGACGCGAAGCAGTTCCCGACGCCGAAAGATCTGTTCAAGATCAGCCGGTTCGGCGGCTGGAGCCAAGTCAACACCGACTTCTTCGACGACGAAACCGGTTCCGTCGCGAAGATCGAGGAAGAACTGGGCGTCTCCACCAGCGGCTGATCGATGGAGGCACATGCGGCAAATCCGGCAGCATCAGCCCGGGCAGGTATCCGCCTGCCCGGGCTCGGCGCCGGCCTCGGCCGCGGCACGGTCGTGCTCTACCTGAGCCTGATCGTGCTGTTGCCGCTGGCCGCCGTCGTCAACCAGTCGCTGGAGGGCGGCTTCAGCGCCTTCTGGAGCGCTGTGACCTCCCCCCAGGCGCTCGCCTCGCTGAAGCTGACCGTGATCTGCTCGTTGATCGTCGTCGTGATCAACGCGATCTTCGGCACGATCATCGCCTGGATCCTGGTCCGCGACGAATTCCCCGGCAAGGCCGCCATCAACGCGGTCATCGACCTCCCCTTCGCGCTGCCGACGATCGTCGCCAGCCTCACCCTGCTGGCGCTCTATGGGCACGACAGCCCGTTCGGAGTCGACATCGCCTTCACCCGCACGGCGATAGTCGTCGCCCTGCTCTTCGTCACCCTGCCCTTCGTCGTCCGGGCCGTGCAGCCGCTGCTGCTCGAGATGGACCGTGAGATGGAGGCCGCCGCGGCCTCGCTCGGCGCCGGTGGCATGACGATCTTCCGCCGCATCATCTTCCCCAACCTGCTGCCGGGCCTCGCCGCTGGCGTCGCCCTCGCCTTTGCCCGCGCTCTCGGTGAGTACGGCTCGGTCCTGCTCTTCGCCGGCGGCCTGCCCGATACGCAGGTCTCCTCGGTCTTCATCCGCAGCCAGATCGAGTCCGGCAACGATCTCGGCGCCTCCGCCGTTTCGGTCGTGCTGCTGGTCGCCTCGCTGATCCTGCTGGCCGGCATCACCCTGATCCAACGCTGGGGCTCTCGCCACGAACGGGATGGCGACGGTGGCGGCCTGACCGTGATGCCGATCAGCGGCGATGTCATCACCAAAAATAAGAGCGACGACGATGAGTAGCTCGACTGCGAGCCGCTGGGGCCTGCGCACGCTCGGACTCGGCTACCTGGCCCTGTTGCTGCTGGCACCGCTGGTCCTGATCTTTTTCAAGACTTTCGAAGATGGGATTGGCGCGCCGATCGACGCGATCACTTCCCCGGAGGGGCTGCACGCCCTCAAGCTGACCCTGATCATGGTCGCGATCGCGGTCCCGATCAACACGATCTTCGGGATCGGCTGCGCGCTGCTGCTGGTCCGCCACAGGTGGAAGGGCAACACGGCGATCGACGCCGTCATCAACCTCCCCTTCGCGATCTCGCCGGTAGTCATCGGGCTCTCCCTCTTCCTGCTCTACGGCGCCGACGGTTGGTTTGGCCCGACCCTCTCCGAAGCGGGGATCAAGATCCTCTTCTCGATCCCCGGCATGGTCCTGGCCAGCATCTTCGTCTCGCTGCCATTCGTGGTCAGGGAGACGGTGCCGGTCCTGCAGGAGATCGGCACCGACCAGGAGCAGGCGGCCTCGACCCTCGGCGCCAACGCCTGGCAGTCCTTCTGGCGGATCACCCTGCCGGCGATCCGCTGGGGCGTCGCCTACGGCGTCGTCCTCACCACCGCCCGCGTGCTCGGCGAGTTCGGCGCAGTGACGATCGTCTCCGGCCAGATCTCCGGCCAGACCGAAACCCTGCCGCTCTTCGTCGAAAAGCAGTTCTTCAACTTCAACACGACGGGTGCCTACGGCGCTTCGCTGCTGCTGGCGCTGCTCGCATTGATGACCCTGCTCGCCATGAACCTACTCAAACGAAAGGAGGCCTGATGGGAATCACAGTCGAGGGAGCAAACAAGCGCTTCGGTGACTTTCAGGCTCTCAAGGATGTTTCGATCTCCGTTCCCGATGGCTCGCTGACCGCGCTGCTCGGGCCCAGCGGCAGCGGCAAGTCGACGCTGCTGCGGGCGATCGCCGGGCTCGAGGACCTCGACTCCGGGCGGGTGATGATCAACGACGAGGATGCCACCGCCAAACCGGCCCAGAAGCGCGGTGTCGGCTTCGTCTTTCAGCACTACGCCGCCTTCAAGCACATGACCGTGTTCGAAAACGTCGGCTTCGGGCTGAAGATCCGCAAGTGGAAGAAGCCGGAGATATCCGAGCGCGTCCACGAGCTGCTGCGGCTGGTCCAGCTCGACGGGCTAGCTGGCCGCTTCCCCTCCCAGCTCTCCGGCGGCCAGCGCCAGCGCATGGCGCTGGCTCGGGCGCTGGCGGTGCAGCCGCAGGTGCTGCTGCTCGACGAGCCCTTTGGGGCGCTCGACGCCAAGGTCCGCAAAGACCTGCGCACCTGGCTGCGCCACCTCCACGAGGAGATGCACGTGACGACGATCTTCGTCACCCACGACCAGGAGGAGGCGATGGACGTCGCCGAGCAGCTGGTGGTGATGAACAACGGCCAGGTAGAGCAGTCGGGCAGCGCCGACGATCTCTACGAGAATCCCGCCAACGAGTTCGTGATGAGCTTTGTCGGCGAGGTCAACCGGCTCGGCGAGACGTTCGTGCGCCCGCACGACATCGAGGTCGTGCTGGATGCCGACGAGCGCACCGAGGAGGGCATGGTGCAGCGCATCGTCGCCCTTGGCTTCGAGATCCGGGTCGAGCTGGTGCTCGGCGACGGCACCGAGGTCTGGGCGCAGCTGACCCGCAACGAGCTGCAGCGACTGGAACTGCGGGAGGGGCAGATCGCCTACCTGCGCCCGGTCCAAGCCAAGAGCTTCAACGGTTCGTCCCCGTCCGATGACCAAGGGGCCTCGACTCCCCGCGGACTGCAGGACGAGGGCGACGCGGAGCAACCCGCAGCCGTCTGAAGAGGCGAAGGGGCGGGGTTGCGCTTTGCCGGGTAGCGCCCCGCCCCAACTCGCCGCTACGGGTCTCGCTTCCTGCTATTGTTGAGTTAGTTACTCAACTAAGTAGAGAAAGGAGCCGAGATGAGCAAAAGAGTCCAGAGCACGACCTTCATCTCGCGAGGCCGGATCACCGGCCTGGTTCGGGACGAGTCCCCGGCGGGCACCGGCCAGAACCGCACCAGTCGCCCCGCCAACCGCGACTCCGTCCCCTCGGCCGCTGACGAGGCGCTCTTCTACCGGGCCCGTCTGATCCTCGGCGACGCCCTCCCCCGCCCTAACCGCTGAGACCGCATCCGACTTTGACCACACCAGGGTGGGGTCAAGGTCGGATGCGCTCACCGAGCCGGACCGCGCCCCCTACGGGCGCGGTCCGGCGATCTCCTATTTGCCGCCGGTCGAACCGTCGGTGGTGGTTTCGAGGCCTTCTTCGGGCTGCGGGAACGCCTGAACCGCCAGGTTCCAGCCTTTCAGCGTGAACTGGACTTTCGACGCGCCGGCGTACTGGAGGGCGACGGTGTGTCCGCCCTTGCCGAGCACTGTGGTCTGGGTGATCGTGTGGATCAGCGGCACCGGGGTCGGGGAGGCCAAGGTCGCCGGAGCGAAGTTGACTTTGCCGGTCGACTGACCGTCGACCAGGATCTGCACCGGGCAGGCCTGGTCGGCAGCCGGTTTATCCGCCGTGCAGGTGGCCGAGCCCGAGAAGGTGATCACCGCCGAGCTGGCTTTGGCCGGGGTCGCAAACGAGGTGAACGCGGTCGGGATATAGCCGGCGGTGGTCGCCTGCACCGGACCGAACTGCGCCGTGCCGGCGGCGATGCCGACGACCGGGGGCAACGGGGCCGTCGCCCTGGCGACGAACAGGTTCGAGGCCGTCTTTTTCTTCAGGTAGAGCATCGACGCTTTTTTGTTGGTGACGTAGGTGGCCGCCGCCCTCTTGGTCGTCAGGAACGACTGGGCCTGTTTGGCCAGCGAGGGCGTCACCGCCACCGCCACCGCGACCGCGGCGGCGAGGACGACCACGGTCGCCGCGCGGGGGGACGAAATCCTTCTCTTCAGCAATTGAACCTCCATGTCTTGGGGCCTTGCCGGAGGTCCGTCTACTCCTGCCGGGCGGCCTTTGTTTACTAAGTGAGTCAATAAACTACAGAAACTGCTAGCTTAAGACCATCAAGTTGGTCAACAAACTCTGGTTAACCTCCAGGAAGGAAGCGCATCTGATGAGAATCAAGACCCTCGCCATTGCGGTCATCGCCCTTGCCGGGCTCGCCGCGCCGGCGTCGGCCGGAGCCGTGACCCTGATCGGGTCGGGATCCGTAGCCGCGCAGCCCGTGCTGCAGGCCCTCTTCGCCACCTACACGAAGAAGGTCAACAAAAAAGTCCACTTCGTCTACACCGCCAACGGCGGCAACGCCGGCGTCAAAGACGTGCAGAACGGCACCAGCCAGTTCGCCGGCCAAGCCCGCACGCCCCTCCCCAGCGACGCCGGGACGACCTACATCAAGATGTTCATGGACGGCCTCTGCCTCGACGTCAACCCGAAGAACAAGCTCAGCAACATCACCGTCCAGCAGGCCCACGACATCTACCGCGGGCTGTTGACCAACTGGAGCCAGCTGCCCGGTTCCGGCCTGGACACGACGATCGACCCGGTCGGCCGCGACACCAACGGAGGGACCTACAACTTCTTCCTCCAGGCCGTCCTCAACAACGAAGCACCGGCCTCCAACGTCAACGCGCTGACCGCCGACGGCCTCGTCGTCAACGCGGTCAAGCAGGACCCGGCGGCGATCGGCTACGACGGCCTCGCCTGGCAGGGGGCCGGCCAGAAGGCGCTCAAAGTCAACGGCGTCCCCTGCGAAGCCAAGAAGATCAGCGTCGAGCCGCTCAAGTACCCGCTCTCGCGCTACCTGTTCATGGTGCTGCCGGGCGACGGCAGCGCCAGCCCACCGGCGCTGACGAAATTCATCGACTGGATGCGGCTCAGCCCGCTGGCCGGTGAAGTGATCTCCAAAGCCGGCGGCGTCCCCGCCTTCAACAAGAAGAAGTAGTCGTTGAAGGAGGAGTACTCACCGGAGTACGGCCCACGCTGGTCGGACCAGCGCGTCGAGCGGATGCTCGGCGCGCTGGTCTGCACCGTCGTCGGGTTGTTGCTGGCGATGATCGTGACCGTCATCGCCAAAGCTTGGCCATCCTTCTCCCACAACGGCCTGGCCTGGTTCGGCGCCGGCGGCAACGTCGATGACCAGCTCAACGCGATCTTCCTCTCCGGCCAGGCCGGGGCCGAATACGTCTACACCTTCCACGCCTGGCCGCTGATCTGGAGCACGATCCTGATCACCGGTGGCGCCGTCCTCATCGCCCTCTTCTCGGCCCTCTTCGTCGCCGTCTTCATCGTCGAGTTCGCGCCGGAGTGGATGAGCAACGTCCTGCAGCCGGTCGTCCGCTTCCTCGCCAGCGTCCCCTCGGTCATCTACGGCCTGATCGGCGTCGTCGTCCTGGTCCCCTTCATCGGCAACCACCTGGTGACCGAGCCGCAGAAGGCCTCGGTCGCCGGGGTCATCTCGCTCACCGGCTACAGCCTGCTGGCTGCGATCACCGTGCTTACGGTGATGATCGCGCCGCTGATGGTCTCGATCTTCACCGACGGCCTGCGCGCGGTGAAGCCGGGCTGGCTCGAGGGCTCGCTGGCGCTCGGCGTCAACCGCTGGCGCACGACCTGGAAAATCGCCGTCCGCACCGCCCGCCCGGCGATCGTCGCCGGCACCGTACTGGCCGTCGCGCGGGCGATCGGCGAGGCGGTGATGCTGGCGATGATCTCCGGCTCGGTCGGCTTCGCCCCCAACCCCGCCGACGGCGCGATCTTCATCTTCGAGCCGTCGCGGCCGCTGGCCCCGACGATCGTCAAGAACATCGACCAGCTCAGCTCGCCGCCCGCCAACGCGACCCTCTTCGCGATCGCCGCGGTGCTGCTCTTCTCGGCCGCCCTTCTTTCCCTAACCGGCTGGGTCGCCCGGCGCTCGATGAAAAAATACGGAGCGGCGTGATGGACTCCTCCGTCGCGGCGCCGCGGGCCCCGACGCCGGCTTCCCCGCCCCCCTCCAAACCGCCCAAGGGGGCGGTCGAGGGCAGCGCCACCTGGGCATTGGCCGACCGCATCGGCCTGGCGATCTGCTGGGCACTGGGGCTGCTCTTCTGCGCGATCGCGGTCGCCGTGGTCGTCTACCTCTTCATCCAGGGGATCACCTACCTGAAGCCCTCGATGCTGGTCACGCCTGCCGCCGGTGGCTTCAGCCAGGGCGAAAGCGGTGGCTTCTCCGATGCCCTCTTCGGGACGATGATCGTCGCCGTGATGGGGATCTCGGTCGCCCTGCCGGCGGGAATCGCGATCGCGGTCTGGCTGGTCGAGTACGGCCGCCCCGCGGCCCTCGCCCGGATCACCGAATCGACGATCGAGGCGATCGCCGGCATCCCCTCGATCGTCCTCGCTCTGTTCGGGACGGTGATCTTCTCCAGCACCGCGCTGGGCTTCTTCAGCCGCAGCACCGAAGGCGTCGTCTTCGGCCGCTCCTTCTTCGCTGCCGGGGCGATGCTCTCGCTGGTCGCCCTGCCGCTAATCGTCGCCAGCACCCGCGAGGGGCTCAACTCGATCCCCCGCCACGTCCGCGAGGCTTCCTACGCGGTCGGCAAGACCAAGGCGGCGACGACGCGGCGGATCCTGCTACCCGCCAGCCGGCCCCAGGTCGCGACCGGGGCGATGCTCGGTCTCGGCCGGATCATCGGCGACACGGCGATCATCGTCGTCCTGCTCGGCGCCACCCAGAACTTCGCCCCCGTCGAAGGCGCCGGCTTCCCGCTCAACTACCTGCGCGGGGCCGGCACGACCCTGACCAACTTCGTCTACGAGGCCTCCCCGACCGGGAACCTCAATCAGCCTCAGAAAGCCTATGCGGCGGCTTTCGTCCTGTTGCTGATGGTGCTGGCCCTGAACGGGGCCGTCGACGTCGTCCACCGCCGCGCCCGAAAGGTTGGAACGTGGAGTTCCTGACTTCCCCCCCCACCGCCGATTCGCCGCCTCGAGCTGGAGGATCCGGCCGCTGCCCGGCAGGTCGCGCCCGCCGCGAATTCCTCGAATGGCGACGGCGCCGCGGCATCCGGCGGCTTCACCGGCGCCCGCCGCTCGATCGGCGCTCCCCAGTTCTCGATCCGGCGCATGGAGATCGACGACGTCTCCGTCTCCTACTCCAACCGCGATGCCGTCAAAAGCGTCTCGCTGCCGGTCCGCCAGGGCGAGGTGCTGTCGCTGATCGGGCCATCGGGCTGCGGCAAGACGACGCTGCTGCGCTCGCTGAACCGCCTCACCGAGCTGACCAGCACGGCCAAACTGAGCGGCCGGATTCTGCTCGACGACATCGACATCAAGCTGATCGAGCCGACCCTGCTGCGGCGCCGGGTGACGATGGTCTTCCAGCAGCCGAACCCGTTCCCGATGAGCGTCTTCGACAACATCGCCTACGTGCTGCGCGAGCAGGGCTCGCGGCGGGCGCGCAAGAAGGCGCTGGAGCCGAAAGTGCACAGCGCCCTCGAGCGCGCCGGGCTCTTCGAGGAGGTCAAGGACAACCTCGACCACCCCGCCCTGAAGCTCTCCGGCGGCCAGCAGCAGCGGCTCTGCATCGCCCGCGCCCTGGCCGCCGAACCGGAGGTGCTGCTGCTCGACGAGCCCTGCTCGGCGCTCGATCCGCAGTCGACGCAGGTGATCGAGGACCTGATCGTGCGGCTGCGTGACGACGTCGCGGTCGTGATCGTCACCCACAACCTGCAGCAGGCGTACCGGATCGCCGACCACGTCGCCTTCATGTACCTGGGCGATCTGGTCGAGTACAGCAGCGCCACCGCCCTCTTCGGCTCGCCGCGCGAGAAACGGACCCAGGAGTACGTCAGCGGTGCCTTCGGCTAGCCCCCACATCGCTCGGCTCGGCGTGCTCGCCGCCTGCGGCCTGCTCCTGCTCGGGGCCGCCAGCGGCTGCTCGACGACCCAGGAAAAGGCCGAAGTCCAGCAGGCCCAGGCCAAGCACATCCTCGATGCGCGGGCCGCACGGCAGAAAGAGAAGAAGCGATGACCACCTATGAGCCCTGCGAGGAGTGCGGCGCCCCTCTCGATCCGCAGCAGCGCTACTGCGTCAACTGCGCCGCCCGGCGCGGCAACGGCGCCAACCCGGCCTCGCGCTACTTCGCGGCGATGAGCAAGAAAGCGCGGCGGCCGTTGACCCGTCCGCCGGCGAAAGCAGGAGGCGGCAGTCGTGCCGCCGCGGTCGGTTTCTTCGCCCTGCTGCCGATCGCGGTCGCGCTTGGCGTCGTCGTCGGCCGCAGCGACTCCGGCAGCGGCGACAACGAGGCGCTGCTGCAGGCCCTGCGCCAACAGGAAGCGGCGACCGCGACCGCCAGCGCCGCCGGAGCCGCTCCGGCGGCAAGCGCGAAGGCCGCGAAGAAACCCGGCAAGGCCAGCAAAACCCCGGCAAAAGGAGAGGGCAAAGTGGTTGCCCAGACCAAGAATGGAACGGTCCACTCGGTGACGGGCTTCAAGGCGAGCGAAGAGAAGACCGAACAGGACACCCAGATCGTCGCCGAAAACCCCGAACAGACGGGCGACAACTACATCAAGGCCCAGCAGAACCTGCCCGACGTGACCGTGATCGGCGGCGAACCCGGCTCGGCGCCGGCGCCGACCAGCGGGGTGGAACCGTGAGCGCGTCCGCCAAGGCTAAGGAGAGCGCCGAGCTCGTCGCCCAGCGCGATCGTCTGCTGGAGAAGTTCACGGTGATGCAGGCCGACCTCGGCGGCGCCTTCTACGAGATGGCGATCCGCGACCACCTCCGCCTCGACGTGCTGACTCGCAAGGCCGCCGAGCTGCAGCGCGTCGACGCTGAGCTGCTGGCGGTCGAGCGGGTGCTCGAGCTCGAGCGCGCCGACGCCGCCGGGCTCTGTCCCGGCTGCGGCGCGCCCTTCGGGCACGCGGTGCGGTTCTGCGCCCAGTGCGGGCACGCACTGGTGCCAACGGAGGCGGGCAGGTGAAGCAGGCTCTGCGCGGTCCCCTGCAGCGGGCGATGGCGGCAGCCGCGACCCTGACCGGCAAACGCTTCGGCCTGCTCGTCGCCTCCTCCCTGGTCGCCACCTCGGCGATCGTTGCCGCGGCGATGACCAGTTCCAACGGCTCCGGGCCCCTGGCGGCGCTGCTCGGTCGCAGCCTCGCCGCCAACACGACGCCGGCGCTGAGCGAACCGGCACCTAGCCCCGCACCAGCCGCGACCTCCGCCGCGCCCTCGCCGTCCCCCGCACCGACGTCGTCCCCCGCGCCGCTGCCGGCACCGGCCCCCGCTCCCGCCCCGGAAGCGACTCCGACCAGCGAGCCGGAACCCACCCCCACGACCCCCGCAGCGCCGGCGCCCGAAGCGGGCCGGATCAAACACGTCTTCGTCGTCTCCCTGGCTAGCTCCGGCTATGACGCCGCCTTCGGCACCACGCCCCAGATGCCCTACCTGGCGACGACGCTGCGGCCGCAGGGAACCCTGCTCAGCGGCTACTCGCTGCTCGACGCCGCGGCGCTCCCCAACTCGATCGCGGCGATCGGCGGACAGCCCCCGAGCGCCGAAACGAAGGCCGACTGCCCGGACTATGGGAAGTGCGTCTACTCGGCCGAAACCTTGACGCTGGCCGACCAGCTCGGCATCGCCCAGTTCAGCTGGCGCGCCTATATGGAGAGCATGGTCAACCCCGAAACGGGCGAACCCGACAGCTGCGTCTACCCGCAGCCCGGCGCGCCCGAAGAAACCGTCACGGGTGGCTACGCGGCCCGGCTCAACCCGTTCGTCTACTTCCACTCGCTGCTCGACCTCGGCGACTGCGCGAGCGACGACGTCCCCTTCACCGAGCTCGAAAAGGATCTGAAGACGGTCAAATCGACCCCCAACTACTCCTACGTCTCCCCCAATCTCTGCGACGCCGGGGTCAGCGGCCAGTGCCCGGCCGGCGCGCCCGACGGCGCCGCCGGCGCCGATGCCTTCCTCGCCAGCCTGGTCCCGAAGATCCTCGCCTCTCCCGCCTACAAGCAGGACGGCCTCCTGATCGTCAGCTTCGGCCAGGCCAACCCGGCGCCGATCGACCCGGCCACCGGAGTCGCCCCGACTCCGGCCGGCGACCCGCTGAAAGTCGGCGCTCTGCTGGTCTCGCAGTTCGTCTCCCCCGGCTCCAGCGACGCCGTCGCCTATGACCCCTACTCGCTGCTGCGCTCGACCGAGGACCTCTTCGGCCTCTCCCACCTCGCCAAGGCGGAAGACGCGAAGGTGAAGTCGTTCGCGCCGGCGCTGCTGGGCGAAAACGGCGGCGACTGAGGCCCGCCGTTCCTCCTCCTCGGTTATCGAGGGCCAAGGAACGGCGGAACCCGATTTCTGGCAGTCTGGCCCCCATGACTGGACCGGAGGCAAGTGGAGAGCCGATCACGGCGGCGGGCATCGAGGAGCTGCGCGCCGAGCTCGAGGAGTTGGAAGGCCCGGCGCGACTGACGATCGCGGCGCGGATCAAGACCGCTCGTGAAGACGGCGACCTCAAGGAGAACGCCGATTACCACATCGCCAAAGAGGACCAGGCCCACCTGGAGACGCGGATCAAGCGCCTGCAGGAACGGCTGAAAAACGCCGTCGTCGTCGAGGTCGACCCGAAGGCGGCCGACTCCTTCGCCTTCGGCCTCAGCGCCGAAGTCGTCGACGAGGCGAGCGGCCAGGCCAACGTCTGGACCCTGGTCGGCTCGACCGAGGCGAACCTTGCCGAGGGCCGCCTCTCCGCCGAGTCGCCGATCGGCAAAGCGCTGATGAACTCCAAGGTGGGCGCCAGCGTCAAGGTCGAGACCCCCCGCGGCACAAAAGCCTTCAAGGTCCTCAAACTCGTCTCCTGAGTTCCGCCTGCCGCACCTGCGCTGGCTCCGGCAGCGACCATGGCGCCGGCTCGGGCCGCCGCTCGTCGTAGACGACGTCGGCGCCGGCGAAGCGGTCGGCCCAGCCGCGCCGCCGCTCGCCGAAGACGATGCCGAGGAAGCCGATGCCGAAGGTGATCGCCGAGAGCCCGATGCCGACGAGGCGCTTCAGCGAGCGTCCGAGCGGCAGCCGGTGCAGGTCGAGCCCGATGCCGACGAAGCGCATCCCCGGCGTCTGCCCGGCCAGCGACCAGAAGCCGACCAGGTAGAGCGAGCCGAGCGTCAGCCAGGCGGTCGAGCCGACCGCGATCGCGAAGTTGGAGGCGCCGCCACCGCCGCCAAAGGCATTGTCGACCAGGGTCGCGACGGCGACGATCGCGGTGAAGCTGAGGTTGACGAAGACGCCGTCGATGACCATCGCCAGCGCCCGGCTGACCGCGCCGGCATGGTTGCTGGCGACTACCCGGCGGCGCCGCAAGAAGATCCGCCTGGCGACCCGCTCGAAGCTGTCGTCGAGGCGCCGGGTCAGTTTGCCGATCGTGCGGCCGATGTCCTCCAGCAGGCCGGCGCCCTGGGCGCTGATCGCCGCCCGCACCTCCGGCGCCTCGGCGATCCGCTCGACCAGCTGCTGGACCTCCTCACTGGCCAACAGCCGCCGCCAGACCTCGTCGACCAGGTCGCTGTCCATCGCCTCCAGCAGTGCCTTCTTGACCGTGTCACTCTCCAGCGCTCCCTGCACCGCCTCTTCGACGATCGGCCCCTGCAGCACCCGCGCCATCGCCCGCTCGACCGCCTCGCTCTCAACCGCGGCGACGATCGCCTCCTCGGCCGCGACTTCGACGGCGCGATCGACCCCAGTTGCCTTGCCGACGCTGCGGACGCCGCGCACACCGACGCCGAGCAGCCGGGCCGAAAGCGGCAGGTGGCCGTTCTGGTCAACCTCGCCAGCCCCGGCAGCCGGCGGGGTAGAGCCGTTTTCCATCCCGCGGCGAGTATACGTCCGGGGTAGCGCTCCGACTAGCCGATCCGCTCGAGCAGGCGGTCGATCAGCTCAGCCTGGGCGGAGAGGATCTTTTGCCGGGCCCGCTCGGGGTCGAACCACTCGGCGCGGTCGATCTCGGGGAACTCGCGCTCGCTGCCACTGCGCGGCGGCCACTCCATCGCAAAGGTGTTGCTGTCCAGGTCGGCCGGGTCAAAATCCGCCTCGGCGGCCCAGGCCTCAACGACCTTGCCGGACTTCTGGCGCACCGCGCCGAGGTCGATCAGCGCCTCGGCGCCGACGCTCGCCGCCGGGCCGAGCTCCTCGGCCAGCTCGCGCAGGGCACAGTCCCGCGCCAGCTCTCCCTCCTCGTATTCGCCCTTCGGAATCGTCCAGGCACCAAGGTCCCGTTTAGCCCAGTAGGGGCCGCCGGGATGGACCAGCAGCAGCCGCGGCTCGCCCGCCTCGAAGCGGTAGAGGAGGACGCCGGCGCTGCGCTTGGCGGACACCCCATGACGGTACCCGCCTGGGTCGGGCGGGAACCGGAGGTCGACGAGCCGTCGAGCAGCGCTTCGAGCCCTTCGCCCCAGTGCCCTAGCCGCCAAGGCGGTAGGCGACGATTTCCGGGACCTGCCCTTCGGCGCTGGCCAGGCCGGCGGGGGCGATCATCGTGTCACCGGCGACCGAGACGCTGGTGTTGATGCTCGCCGGCAGCGTGCTCACCCAGAGTTCGCTGCCGCTGCTGGCATCGAAGGCGTAGACACTGCCTTCGAAGCTAGTCGTGAAGACGACGTCGTTGACGACCGTCGGGGCGCCGAAGGCCGCCGAGGGGAATTCCTGATTCCATTTCACCTTGCCGCTCGCGGCGTCGATCGCGACCAGTTCGCCGGTCATTTCGCCGCCTTCCGACAGTTCCCCGCTGGCGGAGACCGTCGCCGAATGGTTGACGACCGGAACGAAGATCGTCTTGCCGTCGGTGGCCATCGGCGCGATCACACCGCCGAGGATGCCGGGGAAGACCGTCCCGGTCTTGATCTTCGCGGTTTCGCCCCGCATCGCCAGGAGGTTGTCGTCGTCGTGGCCGTTGTGGGTACCGACCGGGCGCTGCCAGACCGGCTTGCCGGTCTGCGCGTCCAGGGCCACGACCACGCCCGACTTGCCAGCCCCGACCGCGAGCTGGCGGCCACCGGCGTCGATCAGCAGCGGTGGATCCTGGAAGTCCCAGTCGTAGACGTCGTGGGGGGTGTGCTGGTAGTGCCACTGCATCTTCCCCGTCTTCGCGTCGAGCTTGACCATCGAGCTGGTGTAGAGGTTTGAGCCGGGCCTGCTCGATCCCCAGGGCTTTTCGGAGGTGCCCGGGTACGGCGCTGGATTGCCGGTGCCGAAGTAGATGAAGCCCTTGTCGTCGAAGGAGGGGGGCTGCCAGAGGCCGCCGCCGGAGTTGGTCCCGGTGTCCCCCCAGAGGTGGTCCGGCACGGTGTTGAAGTGCCATTTTTTCTTGCCGGTCTTGGCATCGAGCGCCCAGAGGATGCCAACGCCGCCGCCCGGGTAGGACTGGGTCGCGGTCAGCGGCACGGTCGAGACGTAGACGAGGCCGTCGTGGTAGCCGGGCGCCATGTCGATACCTTCGGAGAAGGAGCTGTTAACCAGCGGCGTCGACCAAACCTCCTTGCCGGTCTTCTGGTCGAGTGCGAAAGCCTCTTTCGGGGTGGCGCCGAAGACCATGCCGGCGGCGACAACGACGCCGTTGGGGCCCTCGTCGGCGTCTTCGTACTTCTTCGTCCACTGGACCTCGCCCGATTCGAGGCTGATCGCCTCCACGTTGGACTCCAGGTCCTGGGAGTAGACGACTCCGTTGACGATCACCGGCGCCGAGGAATGGGCCCCGAAGGAGCTCTGCGCCGTCAGCGGCAGGCTCCAGGCTTCTTCCAGTTCGGCGACGTTGGAGCTGTCGATCGAGCCCTTCGCCTCGCGGCTGTTGGCGACGTCGACGCCGGCATAGCCGGAACCGTTGAATTTGAGCTCTTCCCCGGAAGAGGAGGAACCGCATCCCGACAGCACCGCGATGAACATCACCAGGAGAAGGCCGACCCCCGCCCATCCTGCCTTCGGCGATTTCTGCAGACTCACGTCGACTCCCCCCGGTAGTTGGAATGCCTCATGCTTACTCGAACGATAAGGATTTGTATTGCATGTCCCCGCCGCCGCGTTGCCCGGCGCCGTTCTTCTCCAGCAGCAGCGGCTGCAGCACCCGGTTGGAGAGCAGCCCCAGCGCTCCCAGGTTCGCGAAACCGGGTCCCTGGCTGAGGCCGCCGAGCCCGGGGATGTGCAACCGCGGCGACATCCCCTCCAGCTCGAGGGCGCGGCCGATGCGGATTTCGGCACCCGCCGGTCGCTCCCAGAGCGGGCCGGCCTGGCTCTCGACCTGCGCGCGCAGGGCCGCCGGGAAGAGCCCCCGCAGCTGCGCCAGCAGGTCGAAGCCGGTGCAGTTGACGACGTACTCGTGCTCGCTGCCGGCGGCCCCGTCGGGCGACTCGTATTGCAGGCGCACTCCCTCGCCGCTCGATGGCGCGCCGACATCGGTGACTCGGCCGGTGACGAAGCGGCAGCGGTCGTCGTAGGCGATCGCTGCCAAGCTGGGCGGGTCGAAGACGCCGCGGTCGCTGTGCTTGACGAAATCGCGCCGCGTCTGCAGATCGAGGGAGCCCCATTCGACCTCATCGGGATTGGAGAAGACGCGGTTCTCGAGGAAGCTCTCGCCGCGGCTCATCGGCAGCATCGGCGTGTAGACGGTGAACTGCGACTTGGGCCGGAAGCCACGCAGGAACATCACGCAGCTGAGCGCGCTCTCGCCTCCGCCGACGACGGCGACGTCGCAGCCGCGGTCCTCGGGCAGGCGGGCGAACTCGCCGCGCCTGCTGTCGCAGTGGAAGACCCGGGCGGCGACGCTGGGCTCGTGCGGGAAGGCGCGGTGGGTGCCGGGACCGGTCAGCACCAGGGCGCCGCCGCTGTGCTGCGAGACGCCCCCCGGCTCCTCGACCTCGACCAGCCAGCGCTCCTCCTCCAGCGAGACCTCGGTGACCCGGCCGTGGACGTGGCTGACCCCCTCGGTCGCCCGCGAGAGCACCCAGGTCAGGTAGGCGCCGTAATCGCGATGGCGCACAGAGGGTGAGCCGGCGTCGATCCAGCGCGCGTACTGGCGCTTGCCGATCAGGTACTGCTGCCAGGAGAAGGCCATCGTCGCGGCGTCGATCGCCTCGCCGGCCTCGCCGAACTCGTAATGGCTCTGGTACGGGAAGCCGATGTCCTTGATCGGCGTCACCGCCAGCGGCTCCTCGCCGGAGGTCATGCCGTTGCGCCCGAGCCACGACGCCGCCGGCTCGGTCCCCTCGACGATCTTGAGGCTGATCGGACCCAGCCCCAGCCGGTTGAGGACGTGGACCTTGGTGGCGATCCCGGCCGCCTTGGCGCCGGCGCCGACTACCAGCAGGTCGGTCGCCTCTACCACGGTTCCGAGATCACCAGGCCGCTGCGGTCGGGGCTGAAGGAGATCGCGCTTTTGCGCATCCGCTCGGCGCGGCTGTCGACCGGGCGCAGGTCGACCTCGGAGAAGACGGTGCGCAGCACCCGCTTCATCTCCAGTTCGGCGTAGCTGGCGGCGAGGCAGCGGCGGGTGCCGCCGCCGAAGGGGATCCAGGTGTAGGTGCCGGGCTGGCGGCCGAGGAAGCGCTCCGGGACGAAGCTCCTGGCGTCGGGGTAGATCGCCTCGCTGCGGTGGATCAGGTGGATGCAGGGCGCCACCGTGGTCCCCGCCGGCAGCTCGTGGCCGCCCAGCCGCATCGGCTCCAGCAGCCGCCGCACGACGACCGGCACCGGCG
>DATBDU010000016.1:0-17640 GCA_036269775.1 Solirubrobacterales bacterium | reverse complement strand
CGTCCTCGTCGGCCGCGACTTCGCCGGCGTCGACATCACCAAGGAACCGATCCACATCAAGCCCGGCAACCACTACACGATGGGCGGCGTCAAGACCGACGTCGACGGGCGCACCGACATCCCCGGCCTCTACTCGGCCGGCGAGACCGCCTGCGTCTCCGTCCATGGCGGCAACCGCCTCGGCGCCAACTCGCTGCTCGACACGCTGATCTTCGGTCGCCGCTCCGGCGCCGACGCCGCCGCCCGCGCCAAGCGGATCGAGGGGTCCCGGCCCTCGCGCAAGGTGCTCGAGGACGAGGACGCGATGATCGCCGATATCAACTCGCGCGCGAAGGGCTCCGGCCGCCGCGTCTCCGAGATCAAGCTCGAGCTGGGCCAGACGATGGACGCCAAAGTGGCCGTCTTCCGCGACGAGGCCGGCATCCAGGAAGCGATCGAGATCGTCCGCCGCCTCAAGGAGGAGGCGAAGACCGCCTACATCGACGACCACGGCAGCGTCTTCAACCAGGACCTGCTTGGCGCGATCGAGCTGGGGTACATGCTCGATAACGCCGAGTGCACCTGCCTCGCCGCGCTGGAGCGCAAGGAGAGCCGCGGCGCCCAGTACCGAACCGACTTCCCGGAGCGCAATGACGACGAGTGGCTCAAACACATCGACCTCGAGCAGACCGACGACGGGCCCGAGATCTCATACTCCGAGGTGACCATCACCCAGTGGGAACCGGAAGCGAGGACTTACTGATGGCCGACTACACGATCAAAGTCCGCAGGTTCCAGCCCGAGAGCGGCGAGGGGCCGTACTGGGAGCAGTTCAACGTCGACCTCGAGCCCTCGCTCTCGGTCCTCGACGCGCTGCTGCAGACGAAGGACCGCGAGGACGGCTCGCTGGCCGTGCGCTGCTCCTGCCGCGCCGCGATCTGCGGCTCCTGCGGGATGAAGGTCAACGGCCAGTCCACGCTCGGCTGCAAGACGCAGATCGGCGAGGCCCAGGAGCAGGCGGACAAGATGGTTGGCGCGACGGGAGTCTCCGCCGCTGTCGCGAGCAGCCCGATCCGCGGCGAAGGTGCTGACCTCGGCAGCGCCAGCAACCCGATCATCATCGAGCCGATGGGCAACATGCCGGTGATCAAGGACCTGATTACCGACATGGAGTCGACGCACTGGACCAAGATCCGTCGCGTCACTCCCTGGCTCCTCCCCCACGGCGAGGCGCCCGAGCGCGAGTACGTCGTCGAGCCCGAGTCGATGATCGACATCACCCAGTCGATGGCCTGCATCCAGTGCGGCGCTTGCGTCTCCTCATGCCTCTCGATGGAAGCCGACCCCGACTTCATCGGCCCGGCGGCGCTGGCCAAGGCCTACCGCTTCGTCGGCGACCCGCGCGACGCCGAGACCGCCGAGCGCCTGCACGACCTCGCCGAGGACCCGCACGGGATCTACGACTGCACCCACTGCTTCAGCTGCATCGACGCCTGCCCGAAGGGCGTGGCGCCGATGGACCAAATCATGCGCCTGCGCCGCAAGGCCGGCGAAGCGGGGATCGAAGACCCCAACAGCGGCCACGACCACGAGCTCGCCTTCGTCAAGATCATCGAGAAGAAGGGGACCCTGGACGAGTCGCTGTTGCTGCAGGAGTCCTTCGCGCCCGGCGTCAAAGGCAAGCTCAAACCGAGCAAACGGGCGATCAAGGAAATGCTGGGCTCGATCCCGACGGCGATCCGGGGGATCAGGACGGGCAAGATGCGCTCGCTCCCGAAGTTGATCCCCGGCGTCCACCACAAGCTTCCCGGGGGCGCCCAAGACGAGGTCAAGGCGATCTTCAAGCATGCCGAGGAGCACAACGAGGAATTCAACCTGTACATCAAGGGCGAGGAGGGCGAGCTCGCCGACGAGCCGAACCTCGAGAAGGGCGCCGAGCGCGCCACCTCCCCTGAGAGCCCGGAGGCCAAATGATGACCGACCAGATCAAAGTCGCCTACTGGCCCGGTTGCGTCTCGCGTGGCTTCACGCCGGAGCTGCACGGGTCGATGGCCTGGGTCGCCGACGCGATCGGCATCGAGCTGGTCGAACTGGATCGCGCCAACTGCTGCGGCGCCGGCGTCATCGCCGAGCACAACCAGGAGCTGGCCGACACGCTCAACGCCCGCACCTTCGCCCTCGCCCAGCAGACGGGGCTTTCGATGATGAACATCTGCTCGACCTGCCAGGGCGCCCAGTCGGAGTGCCAGCAGCGCCTTGACGCCGATTCGGCCTACCGTGCCCACGTCAACGAGGCGCTCTCCGGTCAGGGCCTCTCCTACGAGCGCTCCAACGACGGCGGCTGGACCAACAAGAACTTCCTCTGGCTGCTGGTCGAGGACTACGGGCTCGACCGCCTCGCCAGCCAGGTGAAACGCCCGCTCAGTGGCCTCAAGGTCGGGCCCTTCTACGGCTGCTACATCGTGCGGCCGAAGGAACGGCTCGGCTACCAGGACCATCCGGATCGAGACATCTACCTGGAGAAGGTGATCGAGGTGCTCGGCGGCGAAGTGGTCGAGTACGACGGCGCTCGCAAATGCTGCGGCTTCCCGGTCATCACGATGAACCGCGAGACGTCACTGCGCCAGGCCGGCACCCATGTCGGCGACGCGATCGACGCCGGCGCCGACTGCCTCGTCACGCCGTGCCCGCTCTGCCACCTCAACCTCGACATGCAGCAGCCGGAGGCGGCCAAGGTCGTCAACCGCGACCTCGGCCTCGCGGTCCTGCACCTGCCGCAGCTGGTCGGCCTGGCGCTCGGCGCCTCGCCGAAGGAGCTGGGAATGAGCAAGCACATCGCCTCGACCGGCTGGGTCGAGGAGCGCCTTGGCGCCAGCGCTGTCGCTTAGAACTGCCCCGCCACAAAGGCGGCGAGCATGGCGCCAAGGGTCACAATAAAGCCGTTCTGGAGGCGGTCGAAGCGCGCTTCGAGCTTGTCGAAGCGCGCATCCATGCGCTGCTCGAGGTGAATAACTCGACCGGCGAGGTCGTCGATCCGCCCGTCGGTCCATTTCCGTCGCGCCGCCTCCATCGCTGCAGCGTAGCGGACAAAACATTACGTGTGGTTCACGGAACTGTGACTTTCCGGTCCACCGCATAGCCTGCGCCGATCATGCCCTTCCCCCTCCCCCTCGCCGCTACCAGCGACGTCGCCGGCGTCCTCACCGACCTCTTCTTGGTCCTCCTCGCGGCCAAGCTCGGGGACGAGGTCTTCAAGCGGATCGGCCAGCCGGCGATCGTCGGTGAGATCCTCGGGGGGGTGCTGGTCGGGCCCTCGGTGCTGGGGCTGGTCGAGGTCACCGAGGTGCTGCGGGTCTTCTCGGAGCTGGGCGTCGTCTTCCTGCTCTTCTGGGTTGGGCTGGAGACGAGGCTGTCGGAGATGCGCGCGGTCGGGCGGATTGCGGTCACGGTCGGCAGCGCCGGCGTTGTCCTCCCCTTCCTGGCCGGGATCGGACTGGGACTGGCGCTGGGGGAAAGCACCGAAACCAGCGTCTTTCTCGGGGCGGCGCTGGCGGCGACCAGCGCCGGGATCACCTCGGCCACCTTCCTCGACCTCGGAATCGCCCGCAGCCGCGCCGCCCGTACTGTGCTGGGGGCCGCCGTCGTCGACGACGTCCTCGCCTTGATCCTGCTCTCGGTCGCGGTCGGGATGGCCGCCGAGGGCGGCGTCGACGCCGGCAAGATCGCTCTGGCGCTCGCGGTCGCGGTCGCCTTCGTCGCCTTCGTCGCGCTGGGCGGGACGCGGCTGCTGCAGAGCCGCCCACGGCTGCTCAACGCGCCCCGCTTCGCCGACTCGCCGCTGCTGCCGGCGGTGATCCTCTGCCTCGGCCTTGCCGCCTTCGCGGCCCAGATCGGCCTGGCGGCGCTGATCGGCGCCTTCCTGGCCGGGATGATCGTCGCCGAGACCAAGGACCAGAGCTCGATCGAGGAGGAAGTGCGGCCGCTCTACGCCTTCTTCCCGCCCTTCTTCTTCGCCTTCATCGGCATCGAGCTCAGCCTCGACTCGCTGTTCAGCGCCCACGCCCTGCTGCTGCTGGCGGCGATCACCGCCCTGGCGGTGGTCACCAAGCTGATCCCCGGCTACTTCGGTGCGCGCCGCCTGGGCCGGGGCGAAGCCTCGATCGTCGGCGTCGGCATGATCCCGCGCGGCGAGGTGGGGATCGTCGTCGCCTCGATCGGCGCGGCCGAGGGGGTGGTCGACGCCGAGCTGTTTGCCGTCGTGGTGGGGATGTCGATTTTGACCACGCTGGCCGCGCCGTTCGTACTGCGTCGTCTCAGCCGCGACGGCGGTGAGCCACAGCTCAGCTGATCAGGAGCGGCCGAGCAGGTCGCGTTGCACCAGCAGCTCCGCCAGCTGAACGGTGTTAGTCGCGGCGCCCTTGCGGAGGTTGTCGGAGACGATCCAGATGTCGAGGGCGCGCTCGTTGCCCGGGTCGCGGCGGATGCGGCCGACGAAGACGTCGTCCTTGCCGGCGGCCTCGGTGGCGATCGGGTAGCGGCCCGCGGCGGGGTCGTCGACGACGGTCACGCCGGGGGCGGCGGAGAGCAGCTCGCGGGCGCGCTCTGGGCTCAGCGCCTCCTGGGTCTCAACGTTGACGGCCTCGGAATGGCCGGTCACGACAGGCACCCGCACGCAGGTGGCGCTGACCCGGATCTCCTCGTCGCCGAGGATCTTGCGGGTCTCGTTGATCAGCTTGCGCTCCTCGTCGGTGTGATCGTCGCCGGCGGGGAAGCTGCCGGCCTGGGCGAGGACGTTGAAGGCGATCGGGTGCGGATAGACGCTCGCCGCCGCCTGCTCGCCGGCCAGCACCGCCCGCGACTGCTCGCGTAGCTCGTCGATCGCCGCCTTGCCGGTGCCGGAGACGGCCTGGTAGGTGGAGATCACCAGTCGCTCGATCCCAGCCTCGTCATAGAGCGGCTTCAGCGCCACGACCATCTGCATGGTGGAGCAGTTGGGATTGGCGACGATCCCGTTGTGGCCGTCGAGGGCGTCGGGATTGACCTCGGCGACGACCAGCGGCACGTCGTCGTGCATGCGCCAGTAGCTGGTGTTGTCAACAACCGTGGCACCGGCTTCGACCAGGCGCGGGGTCCACTCGGCGCTGACCGCACCGCCGGCCGAGGAGAGGACCAGGTCGAGGCCCTGGATCGAGTCCTCGCTCAGCTCGCGGCAGACCAGGGTCGAGCCGTTCCACCGCAGCTCTCTGCCTGCCGAGCGCTCAGAGGCGAAGGGGACGACCTCGGCTGCGGGAAAATCGCGCGCGGAGAGCAGCTCGAGGATGGTCGTGCCGACCAGCCCGGTCGCGCCCAGAACTCCGACTCTGTACCCGTCGCCCGCCATCGCCCGATTATGACGGCGGTTCAGCCGGCGACGGTCGGCCGGTGCTCGGGACCGGTGGGGTCCTCGGGCCGGATCGCGTCGGCGCCGAGCTCGAAGGTGGCGTGCAGGGCCCTGACCGCGTCGGGAACCCGGTCGGCGGCGATGACGCAGGAGATCTTGATCGGCGAGGTGGAGATCATCTCGATGTTGATCCGTTCGGCGCCGAGCACCTCGAAGACTTTGGCGGCGACGCCGGGGTGCGAGCGCATGCCGGCGCCGACGATCGAGACCTTGCCGATCTGCTCGTCGGTGCGGACCTTGAGTGAGACGTCGCCGAGCGCGGCGATCGTGTCCTTGGCGGTCGGCAGGTCGGCGCGGTCGACCGTGAAGGAGAGGTCGGCCAGCTGATCGCCGCCGACGGGCTCGTTCTGGATGATCACGTCGACGTTGACGTTGGCGTCGGCCAGGGCCTGAAAGATGCGGCCGGCGACGCCGGGCTCGTCGCGGACGCCGGTCAGCGTCACGCGGGCCTCCGCGTTGGAGTGGGTCACGGCGGTTACGAAGGGTTGCTCCACGATCTGATCCTCGGCAACGACGAGGGTACCGGGGCCGTCCTCGAAGCTGCTGCGGCAGTGGATGCGGACACCGTGGTTGCGGGCGTACTCGACCGAGCGCAGCTGCAGGACTCCGGCCCCCGAAGCCGACATCTCGAGCATCTCCTCGAAGGAGACGCGGGCGAGCTTGCGGGCCTCGGGGACGACCCGGGGGTCGGCGCTGAAGACGCCGGCCACGTCGGTGTAGATCTCGCAGACGCTGGCATCGAGCGCCGCGGCGAGGGCGACGGCGGTGGTGTCGGAGCCGCCGCGCCCGAGGGTGGTGACGTCGCGGCTGTCAGTGGAGACGCCCTGGAAGCCGGCGACGAGGACGATTCGATCCTCGCCCAGCGCCTCCTTGATGCGGTCGGCGCGGACGTCGACGATCCGCGCCTTCGTATGGAAGGAGTCGGTGACGATCCCCGCCTGGGAGCCGGTCAGCGAGATCGCCTCGTGGCCCATGTCGTGGATCGCCATCGCGCAGAGCGCGCAGGAGATCCGCTCCCCGGTCGAGAGCAGCATGTCCATCTCACGGGCAACCGGACGTGGGGATATCTCCTGCGCCTGGCTGACCAGTTCGTCGGTCGTCTTGCCCCGCGCCGAGAGCACGGCGACGACCCGGTGGCCGGCCTCGCGGGCGGCGACGATCCGCCCGGCCGCGCGTTTGATCTGCTCGGCGCCAGCCACGGAGGTGCCGCCGAACTTCATTACGACGATGTCGGATTGCGCCCCGCTCATGCGTGTCTGAGGATAGTCGGCGCCTAAAGCAACGGCCGGGTGCGCCGATAGCCCCGTGCGTGGAGCCGAAGACGCTTGTCATCGAGCTGAGCTGACTGCGTCCAGCTAGGACGACTCTGATCGAACGATGCGCGTGCTCCCGTCGGCGGCAACAACGACCGCGGCATAACCATCGCGGAGAGCCTTCTCGATCTGGCGCTCCGTGAACGGCGTACCGTCGTCGATGAAAGCCGAGGATTCCGGATAGGGCGATTCTTCGGCGATCGCCAACTCGATCGCTTCGTCCATGACCTTGCCTGAAGGCGAGCGCTCACTGTTGCTCGTCATCACTCCCACCTTCGACCATCTTGAGGTATCTGGCTTCCATGTCTTGGATCGCGGCTCGCATTCCTTCAGCCAGGCTACCGCTGTGAAAAAGCGTTCCGGTCTGCTTGCCGAAGCGACGCGTGTACCGGTGCATCTCGTTGTATCCATGAGCACCGTCGTAGACGCGGATCGTCTCCGTGCCGATCAGGGTGTCGAGCAAGAGCACCACCCGGTAATTGACGATCGTCCCTCGTTCGGTCGAGAAGTCCACCCAGATGCGCACTCCGCCGGAGAGATCGAGATCCTTGTAATAGCGTGCGCTCACTCATCGATCGTGAGTGCGGCCAGCGCACCTGTGGTGCGCTGAAAGTCAGGCCATTGTCAATCTTCATGCGCGGAACTCGACTCCGAGTCCAGAGCGCTCCTAAGAACCCCCGCCCAGGTTGCCCAACATCGCCTGTTCGGCCATCCGCACCAGGCCGAGACCGCTGTGGGGGCGCATGTCGCTGCTGCGGACGCGAACGTGGGAGCCGTGCGGGCCGACCACCTCGACGATCGTGCAGACGTCGCCGATTTCGCAGTCGTCGCCGTAGTCGCCTTCGATCGCCTCCATCTGCTCGGCCACTACCCGGCCGATCTTGCTCTGGTCGAGCGCCATCTCTGACTTCCTTTCTGGGATAGGCACAAAAACGCCGAGCGACGACCATATGTGATCCGAATCACACTTAAAGATATATCTGCACGATATATATACTTGTGAGATGGAGCAGCTGAGCGCCACCGCCTACGTGATCCTCGGGATGATCGTCGAGGAGCCGCGGTCGGGTTATGAGATCAAGGCGCTGGTCGACGGGTCGACGCGATTCTTCTGGGCCGCCAGCTACGGGCAGATCTATCCGGAGCTGAAGCGCCTCTCCGAGGCCGGCCTCGTGGTCGGCGTCGAGGCGCCCACCGGCGGTCGGCGGCGCACCGTCTACGAGATCACCGCCGACGGCGAGGAGGAGCTGAAGGCCTGGCTGCGACAGCCCCCGCGGACCTTCGAGATGCGCGAGGAAGGGCTGCTGAAACTGTTCTTCGCCGGCGCCCTGCCGCGCCAGGAGGCGGCGGAGATCCTGCGGACGATGCGGGCCCACCGGCTCGCCGTCCGCGATCAGCTTCGCGCCATGGAACCGATGGCGGCGGAGAAAAGTGACCCCTTCCCCCTGATCGTCCTGCAAGGTGGCATCGAGTTCACCGAGTGGTTTGCCGACTGGTGCGAGCGGATGGAGGCGCAGATCCTCGCTTCCGCTCCCGAGAAAAGGAGCAGCTGATGTTCGACGCCCTCGCCCGTTTCGCCGACGGCAACGCCCGCCGGATCGGCATCTTCGCGATCGCCTTCTTCGTCCTCGCCGGGGTGGTCGGCGGCGGCGTGGCCAGTCGCCTCGACCCCTACGGCGCCGACGACCCGGCGACCGAGACGGTGGAAGCCCGGGAACAGCTGGAGGACGCGGGCCTGCGGGTACCGGCGGTCCTCGCGGTAGTCGAAAACGCCCCAATCGCCAAGCCCTCCAGCCGCGCCCGGGTCGAGTCGCTGGAGCGCAGCATGCGCCGCCGCGCCGACGTCGCCTCGGTGAGCGGTTACTACGACACCCACTCCCCCGCCTTCGTCTCGCGCGACCGCCAGGCCAGCTATTTCGCGATCTCGCTGAAGCCGACCGGGGACAAGGAGCTGCAGGAAGCCGGAGCCGAGATCGCCGACCAGCTCGCCGCCGACCCCGGCGTCGTCGTCGGCGGCTTCGCGATCGCCCAGGAGCAGGTCAACAAGCAGGTCGAGAAAGACCTGAGGATGGCGGAGATGCTCGCCTTCCCGCTGCTCTTCCTGCTCTCACTGCTGTTCTTCCGCAGCCTCGTCGCCGCGCTGCTGCCGCTGATGATCGGCGGCCTGGCGATCGTCGGCACCTTCCTGATCCTCCGCATCGCCAGCGAATTCGGCTCGATCTCGATCTTCGCCCTCAACCTGACCACGGCGCTGGGGCTGGGATTGGCGATCGACTACAGCCTCTTCATCGTCTCCCGCTACCGCGAGGAGATCGCCAAGAGCGGTCCTGGGCTGCCGGCGATGCGGCGGGTGCTCGCGACCTCGGGGCGCACCGTCTTCTTCTCCTCGCTGACCGTCGCCGCCGCACTCGCTTCGCTGCTCGTCTTCCGCAGCGCTTCCTCTACTCGATGGGCCTCGGTGGAGCGCTGGTGGCGCTGTTCGCGGCGCTGATCTCGTTGACCGTTCTGCCCGCGGTGCTGACCATGCTCGGCTCGCGGGTCAACGCCGGCGCGCCGAAATTCCTGCAGCGCCGGGCCGAGGCCGACACCGCGGTCGACGAGAGCGGCTTCTGGTACCGCCTCTCGCGCTTCGTGATGCGCCGGCCGCTGCCGGTCGCGACCCTCAGCGCCCTGCTGCTGATCGTCATGGGCCTACCCTTCCTGGGGATCAAGTTCAACACCGTCGACCCGACCGTGCTGCCGGAGTCGGCCAGCGCCCGCCAGGCCTACGACACCGTCAGCGAACGCTTCCCCCCCTACCACGAGACGCCGATCTGGATCGACGTCGACGGCGGCGGCCCCAGGGCCGCCGCAACGGTGGCCGCCCGGGTCGAGCGCGTCGCCGGCGTTGCCGAAGTCCTGCCCCCGCAGCGCCTGGGCGGCGGCGTCACCGCGATCCAGGCGGTCTCCGCCAACCCCTTCGTCTCCGATGCCAGCCAGGCAACCGTGAAGGGGATCCGGGCGATCCAGGCGCCGCCGGGTGCGAACGTCCTGGTCAGCGGCGCCACCGCCGACTTCATCGACTTCCAGAGCAGCCTCTCCAGCCACCTGCCGATCGCACTGGCGATCGTGATCGTCGCCACCCTGGTCATCCTCTTCCTGATGACCGGCTCGGTGATCCTGCCGATCAAGTCGCTGATCATGAACTTCCTCAACCTCAGCGCCGTCTTCGGCCTGCTGGTGCTGATCTTCCAGGACGGCAGGTTGGAGGGCTTCCTCAACTACTCCAGCCCGGGGGCGATTGAGCAGACGATGCCGATCCTGCTCTTCGCGGTCGCCTTCGGCCTCTCCACCGACTACGCGGTCTTCCTCCTCTCCCGAATCAAGGAGGCGCGCGACAACGGCGCCTCGGACTCGGAGTGCGTGGCGATCGGGCTGGAGCGGACCGGGCGGATCGTCACCGCCGCGGCGCTGCTGTTCGCGGTCGCGATGGGGGCCTTCGCCACCTCGCAGATCATCTTCATCAAGGAGAACGGAGTCGGCACGGCGCTGGCGGTGTTGATCGACGCCAGTATCGTCCGCGCCCTCTTGGTCCCCTCGTTGATGGAGCTGCTCGGCAAGTGGAACTGGTGGGCGCCAGCGCCACTGCGACGGCTGCACGACCGGATCGGGATCAGCGAGCACGCCGCCCCGGCGCCCGGGCCGGAGCCGGAGGGCGCGTGAGCGAGCAGGCGGAGGCGGTTTCCCTACCCGGCTTCGACGCCGACACGGCGGTCGAGGACCTCGGCGACGGCCGCTTCGCCGCGACGATGAGCGAACGCTGGTGGGTCGGCAAAGGACCCAACGGCGGCTACGTGGCGGCGGTGATCCTGCGGGCGATCCAGGCGAGCGCGAGCGCCGAGCGGGCGCCGCGCTCGCTGACCGTCCATTATCAGCGGGCGCCGCTCGCGGGACCGGTTGAGGTGAGCGTCAAGGTCGAGCGCGAGGGCGGCCGGGTGACCTTCCTCTCGGCGCGGATGGAGCAGGAGGGCAAGGTGCAGGCGACCGCGCAGGCGGTGTTCTCGGAGAACTGGAGCGACGACGAGGCCTTCTCGGAGCTGACGATGCCGGACGCGGGCGAGCCGGGGGAGCTGCACGCGATCGATCCCGAGGCCCGGTCCAGCCGGCCGAACATGCTGCAGAACTACCGCCTTCGCCCCGCCCTCGGCGAGGCGGCCTTCTCCGGCGGCGCCCCCTACACCGGGGCCTGGATCCGCAGCCGCGAGCCGCGCCTGCTCGACGCGCCGCTGGCGGCGGCCTTCCTCGACACCTGGTTTCCGGCCTCCTTCGTCCGGCTCGAGCGCCCGCACGGGGCGCCGACGATCGACTACACCGTGCACTTCCGCTCGCCGCTGCCGCCCCCGGGGGCGACTCCCGAGGATCCCTACCTGGTCTCCTTCAAGTCGAACCTCGCCCGCCACGGATTCTTCGAGGAAGACGGCGAGCTCTGGTCAGCCGACGGAATCCTGCTGGCACAATCGCGGCAACTGGCGCTGCTGCTTGACGTTTCGTAGTTGTAGACGCTGGCGTCAAACGCGGTCAAGGCTTCTTCGGCGGCGTAGCCGATCCGATCCAGCCCGAACAGTTCCTCGATGCTGAACAGCAGCGAGTAGTGGTTGTAGTAGCCGCTTTCGTTGACGGTGCCGGGGGCGACGAAGGGCGAGAGCAGCAGCAGGCCGACGCGCCCACCGCCGCCGCTCGATTTGACCGGGCCGGGGGCGGCCGTTTCCGGAGCCACTTCGGCCGGCAGGTTCGGGTAGACCGGAGAGATGCAGCAGGCGCTGGTGTCGGGCGTCGGGCCCGTCTGCCGCGCCTGGGCCGAGGTGATCGCGATCAACCCGCCCTCTTTGTAGGCGGGCGAGGCTTCGATCGCCGGCACGACCTTCTCCAGGAACTCTTCGGCCGCGGCCGGACCGCTGGGTTGGCCTTCTTCGCATGGCAGTTCGGCGCCGGCGTGACAGGCGTTGGGAACGATGTAGGAGAGCGCCGGCGTCTTCGTCGCCGCCGCCAGGTCTGGCGCCAGCTGGTCGAGGCTGACGTCGCTGGTCGCGCATTCGGAGCTGTCGACCAGCGAGGGGAAGTAGACGAAGGGATCGCGTGAACCTTCTTCGTGGACGCAGGGGGAGACACGATCCTCGACGTAGGCCTTCCATTTCAGTTTCTTTTCGACCAGCTGGCCCGGCAGGGTCGCGGTCGCCGCCGGATACACACAGCCGGAGCCCTCGACCTGGCCGGCGGCGGAGATCGTGCCGGGCACGACGTCGACGTAGGTGGGGCAGTCGGTCGCCGTCTCCGGCGTCGGCCCCTGGCCGCTGACCAGGGCGATCTGGTTGGCGAGGTCGCCCTTCGTCGTCGCGTAGTAGTTGGCGATCAGCTCGCCCTTGTCGCGCAGGGTCTTCGCCAGGTAGGGAGCGGGCGAGGTCTCACCGAACGATTCCTCGAAGCCGTTTTCCCCCAGCACGATCAGGAACACGTGGGTGACCGGCGGCAGGACTTCTTCTTCGGGTATTTCCGCTGGCAGGGTCGGTTCGGCCGGAGCTTCGGGGGCGGGTTCTTCGGCCGCCGGTGGGGCGAGCGGGAAGCTCGAGGCGGAGGCCGGTAGCGGCGGCGCCGGTTCGGCTTCCTTGGCCGGTTCGGGCGCGGCGGCCACGACCGGCGCTTCTTCCTCGACCGCAGGCGCCGGCGAGGCTTCGAGGAGGATCGAGGTGATGCCGGCGCTGCGCGCCAGCGGGCTGATCGCCGAGCCCAGCATCACCCCGAAGCCGAGCATGCAGAGCACGGCCACCGCCATCGCCGGCGGCGACGGCATCCAGTTGCGCTCGTCCTCGCCCTCATCGCGGTCGAGGCTCTCGTCGTCGATGGGTGTGGTCACGCTCGGGGCCAGTCTCGCCCGAGACAGTCACCAAGTTGTGAACATCCTGAGTTCAAACCGGCCCCGGAGCAAGGCCGCTCTTCACAACTCTTAAACACCGACGCAGGGTGCTGAGCCGAAGATGCACCGGTGAGTGAACAGTGCCCCTCCTGCGGCGCCCAGATGGCCGCCGACCAGCGTTACTGCCTGGAGTGTGGGAAACGCCGCGGCGATCCTCGCCTCCCCTTCATGGATGCGGTCGTGTTCATCGACGCGATCCACCGTCAGCCCCCGGCCCCAGCGCCGGCGCCGGCGCCAACCAAGAAGCGAGCGCGAATCTCCCCCAACGCCTCGCTGATCGCCGGCGTCGGAACGCTGCTGCTGGCGCTGGGCATCGGCGTGCTGATCGGACAGACCAACGACAGCGGCGCGGTCAACGCGGCCAGCGCCGCGCCGCAGATCATCAGGGTCGGCGACGGCGGCGAAGAAACGGCAACCGCGACGACGAGCGCCGACAAGGGCTCCGCGTCCAAGGCCGGCAAGTCGAAGCAGGCCAAGGCCCCCGAGAAGGCCGTCGACAGCAGCGGCACCTCCGAAGCCGCCGCCGAAGTCCTCAAGCCCGCCGGCGACGTCAAGCTGCCGCCGCCGACCGTGCAGCCCGGCGGCAAGTGCGAAAGCGGCGCCTCCGGGTGCAAAGGCGGCGAATTCACCGGGGAATTCTTCGGCGAATGAGTACTGACCATCAAGAGTTCGTGGTCGACCTGCAGCGTCGCCGCTCCCAGCTCGTCGCCCGGGTCGCGGAGCTGCAGTGGGACCTCGGCGGGCTTGCCTACGAGATGACGATTCGCAACAGCATCAAAATCGAGGTGCTAGTCAAGCGCGCCGTCGAGCTACAGGACGCCGACGCCGAACTCAGCGAGGTCGAACGGATCGTCCGCATGGAGGAGACCGGTACGGCCGGCTCCTGCGCCTCCTGCGGCGCTCCGCACAGCACCGGCGCCACCTTCTGCTGGCAGTGCGGGCACTCGCTGTTGCCGCAGGTTTCCGGCGACTCGATCCTGCACGGCTAGGCGGTTCGAGCTGGATCAGCCGAAGCGGCCGGTCACGTAGTCGCGGGTGCGCGGGTCCCGCGGCTGGCCGAAGATCGTCGTGGTGTCGTCGAACTCGATCAGCGACCCGGCCGGCTTGGCGCCGCTCGTGTCGAGGCTGAAGAAGGCGGTCCGGTCCGCCACCCGCGCCGCCTGCTGCATGTTGTGGGTGACGATGACGATCGTGAAACGACCTTTGAGGCTGTGCATCAGGTCCTCGATCGCCCCGGTGGCGATCGGATCAAGCGCCGAGGCCGGCTCGTCGAGCAGCAGCACGTCGGGCTCGATTGCGATCGCCCGGGCGATGCAGAGCCGCTGCTGCTGGCCACCGGAGAGGCCCAGGGCACTGTCCCTGAGCCGGTCCTTGACCTCCTCCCAGAGGGCGGCGCCCCGCAGCGCTTTCTGGACCCGCTCGTCGAGGCCCGACTTGAGGCCGAGGTTGCGCGGGGCCCAGGCGACGTTGTCGTAGATCGACTTGGGGAACGGGTTTGGTTTCTGGAAGACCATGCCGATCCGGCGCCGCACCTCGACCTGGTCGACGTTGCCGCCGTAGAGGTCGTGGCCGTGGTAGAGGATCTGGCCGTCGATCCGGAAGCTCGGCACCGAGTCGTTCATGCGGTTGAGGCTGCGCAGGAAGGTCGTCTTGCCGCAACCCGAGGGGCCGATCAGAGCGGTGATCTGACCCCGCCGGATGCGCAGAGAGACTCCCGCCAGGGCCTGTTTGGCGCCGTAGGAGACGGAGACGTCGCGGCAGTCGAAGACCACCTCGGGGGCGACGCGCAGCTGACCGTTGCCGCTTGCCGTCATCGCCCCGGTCGGGACCGGCGCTTCGCCACGGATCCGCATCCGTGGCGGCACCGCGGTGGCGCTTGGGTCGAGCCCCTGGACTCGCTCGAGCTCGCTCACGACGCCATCTTCCGGCGGCTGCGAGCCAGCAGGGCCCGCGCCCCGAGGCTCGCGAAGAGGATCAGGGAGACGAGCACGAAGGACAGGCCCCAAGCTTCGGCGAAGCCTTCCGGGTTCGCTTCTTCGGAGAGCTGGAAGACCCGCACCGGGATGTTGGGCAACGCTTCGAATGGATTCAGCGAGTACCGCGAGGGGTCGAACACCGAGGTGGCGAAGATCAGCGGCGCCGTCTCACCCGCCGCCCGGGCGACCGAGAGCACGGTCGAGGTGAGGATGCCGCCGAGGGCGCTGGGCAGGACGATCCCGAGCACGGCCCGCCAGCGGCTCACCCCCAGCGCGTCGGAGGCTTCGCGCAGGCTGGCGGGGACGAGCAGGAGAACCTCCTGGGCACCGCGGGCGATCAGCGGCATCATGATGATCGCCAGCGCCACCGAGGCCGCCAGGCCGGACTGCTTCTGGTGGTTGACGAGCAGGCCGAAGACGAAGAGCCCGATGATGATCGAGGGCAGCCCGTTCATCAGGTCCAGGGTGAGACGGATCAGGTGAGTGGCGCGGTTGCCGGCGAACTCGGTGAGGAAGAGGGCGACGAGGACACCGATCGGCATCGCGATCGCGGTCGCGATGCCGACGAGGACGGCGGTGCCGACAAGCTCCGGCCCGATTCCCTCCGGGGCGCCCTTGATGAGGAAGTCGAGGTTCAGCGCGCTGGCCCCCCGAACCACCACCGTATAGACGACGATCGCCAGCACCGCGACGGCGAGCACCGCCGCAGCCGTCGCCCCGTGCTCGGCGACCCGGCTGAACGCCCGGCGCCGGCGCAGGTTGCCGCTCGGGGTCAGCGGCGCGGTCGGGTCGAACCTCTCGCCGCTCATCGCGCCGTCGCCCCCTGGTAGCTGAAGCGCCGGCCGATCCACTGCGCGATCAGGTTGGAGGCGACGCCGATCACCAGCAGGATCACGCCGAGGTAGAAGAGCGAGGCTTTGTGCATCTCGGTCAGCGCGCCGGGGAACTGGTTGGCGATTCGCGCCGCCAGCGTGTCTCCCGTCTTGAAGAGCGAGGCCTGGATCTGCGAGCCGGCGCCGACCACCTGGGCGACGGCGATCGCCTCACCCAGAGCGCGGCCGAGCCCGAGCAGCGATGCCGCGACGACCCCCGAGGCGGTCGAGGGCAGGACAACTCCCCGCACGACCTCCCAGCGGGTCGCGCCGAGCGCACTGGCGGCGTCCTGAACGTCGCCCGGGACCGCCAGGAAGAGGTCACGGGAGATCGAGGCGATGATCGGCACGACCATGATCGTCAGGATCAGGCTCGCCGTGAAGAGGCTCGAGCCGGTGGTTTCGGGAGCGCCGAAGATCGGGACGAAGCCCAGCGTGTCGTGCAGCCAGGGCTCGAGGGTCCCCTGGACGAAGGGCGCCAGGACGAGCACGCCCCAGAAGCCGAGGATGACGCTGGGTATCGCCGCCAGCATCTCGACCAGGGGAGCGACGACCCCACGCACGCCCGACGGCGCCAGCAGGCTCAGGTAGAGGCCGATCGCGATCGCGATCGGGGCACCGAGGAGGAGGGCGGCGAAGGAGCCGACCGCGGTTCCGAAGACCAGCGAGCCGGCGCCGAATTCGCCGAAGTTGGGCTGCCAGGTCGTGTCGACGAGGAACCCGAGCCCGTACTTCGAGATCGCCGGCGCGGCACCGTGTACCACCTGGTAGCCGATCAGGACGATCACCGCCACGGCGAGCAGCGCGGCGAGCAGGCAGACGCCATAGAGAACCGCGTCGCCGATCCGGTCGGCCTGCTTGCGGCGCCGGCCCGGGCGGGTGCGGGCGGCCCGGGGAGCGTCGAGGACCGGCGGGATGGCCGTGGTGCTCATGCGCGGCAGCGTAGAGGAGAAGACACACCTTCTTGTTACGAACTTTCACACTTACTGTCACATCTTTGTAACAGGGCATCTTTACGGGATTGACACATGTGTGTGATCTCGGCCCCCGATGCTGTGCCGCGCCCGGGCTGCACCCCTGCGCCCGCCAGACATCAAAACGAGTCGAAAGGAATTCTCTTGAATCGCATTAGGTTGCTTGGGGTGGCCATCGCGGCCACTTTGGTCATGGCGACGGGAGCCGCCAACGCTTCCGCCGCGGGCCTCACCGGAGCCGGGTCGACGCTGGTCGCGCCGCTGATGGCCAATTGGATCAACGGTTTCGAAATCAAAGAAGGCATCGCGGTCAAATACGGCGCCGTCGGTTCCGGGGCTGGAATCGCCCAGATCACCGCGCGGACCGTCGACTTCGGCGCCTCCGACGCGCCGCTGACCCCGGAACAGGCGTCCGCCTGCAACGGCTGCATACAGGTCCCCTGGGCCCTCTCGGCGACGGGCCTCGGCTTCAACGTTCCCGGGGTCAAGAAACTGAACCTCTCGGGACCGATCATCGCCGGCATCTACTTCGGCAAGATCACCAAGTGGAACGACCCGAAGATCGCGAGCCAGAACTCGGGCGTCAACCTCCCGAGCTCGACGATCAGCATCTGCCACCGCTCGGACGAGTCGGGCACGACGAAGAACTTCACGGCGTTCCTGGCCGACTACTCGGACGAGTGGAAGAACGGCCCGGGCGTCGACAAGTCCGTCAAGTGGCCGTCGGGCACCGGCGCCAAGGGCAATGACGGCGTCGCCGCCTGCATCAAGCAGAACGAGAACTCGATCGGCTACGTCGAGCAGGCGTACGCGCTGGCCAACAACTTCACGTTCGCCTCGGTGAAGAACAAGGCCGGCAACTTCGTCGCGCCGACGCTCGCAGGCGCGGCGGCCGCCGGCGTCGGCCTCACGATCCCCGACGATCTGCGGATCTCGACGATCGACGCGCCGGGCGCGCAGGCCTACCCGATCACCGCGCTCACCTTCCTGCTCGTCTACCAGGACGTCTGCAAGGCGGGTAAGGACGAGCAGGGCGCCAAGCGCCTGAAGGCGTGGCTGGACTACGCCGAGGGCGACGGCCAGGCGGTCGCGGGCGAGCTGCAGTACGCGAAGCTGCCGGACGATCTGCACTCCAA
>DATBDU010000015.1:0-71725 GCA_036269775.1 Solirubrobacterales bacterium | reverse complement strand
CAGCGGGGTGGCTTGGCGAGTCCCACCCAACCCCTCCCCACGAGACGTCTCCCAACGTCCGCAGTTTGCGGTGAGCGGTGGGGAGGTGACCTGGGGTCTCGCTAGAGTCGAAGGGGTGAGTGACCTCGAATTGGACGGCGAGATCGTGGCTGAGGAAGACGCCGAGCCGCGGGACGCGGAGCCGGTGCGGGCGCTGCCGCTGCCCTACGAAGAACCGGCCTCTCCGGTGCTGTTCACCGAGGTCCGCAGCGCCGCCATCGCCGCCGCTGGCGGCGTCTTGGCGGGCGCCGCCACGGTTGCGGCGGTCCGCGCGGTTAGCGCCGCCGGCTCGAAGACGCGATCGCCGCGCCGCCTCGGCCGCCGCCGCGACCGCCAAAACGTCGTTGCCAGCCGCTCCTTCCTGGTCGACGTCCATCTCCTCGGCCGCTAACCGCCGGCCGATGGGCCTCAAACGTCCACTATATGGACGCTCTCGGCCCATCGGCTCTCGTTTGTTGGCGGCGTTTGAGGTGGAGGTCCGGCCGGCGCCGCCCTACCGGCTGCCGCGGGGGAGCGATGACCGCACCTTGTGGATCCGGGGTGGGGTTGCGACGCGGCTGCTGCACGTCGAGGCCAGCCCGGTGCTGGTGCGCGCCTGGCAACCGGCCCCCGATCGCGTCATCATCCGGGCCGAGCCGGTCGATCCGGGCCGGGTGACGCTGCCGCTTGCCTGCGACCGCGACCCCGTGGCGGCCGGCACGGCTGAGCTGGAGCTGGCACTCGAGCGGATGCGCTTCGTGCTCGGAGTCGACTACGACCTGACCGAGTTCCACCGTCGCTTCCGCCGCGACAAGCTCGTCGGCCCGTTGATCCACCGCATGCCCGACTTCCGCCCGCGGCGGCGGGTCTGGCCCTGGGAGGCGCTGTCCGCGGCAGTGGTCGGGCAGCTGATCGAGGCACAGCGGGCGATCACGATCGAGCGCCGCATCGTCGGCCGCTGGGGGCCCAGGATCGGCGAGGGGCGCGGGGCTCTGCGCGACGTGCCGCCGCCGGCGACGCTGGCCGCTCGCGCCCCGGCCGAACTGGCGGCGATGGATCTCGCCCCGAGCCGGGCCGCGGCGCTGCGGCGGGTCGCCCAGGTTGTCGCCGGCGGTCGCTGCGAGCTCGACTCGCCGAGCGCCGATCGGCGCCTCTTGGCGATACCGCGGATCGGCCCCTGGACGGTCCAGTGCCTGGGCTTGTTCGGGCGCGGAGACATGGACTCCCTGCCGGCGGGCGACCTCGGCTACATCAAGCTGGTCGGCCGCCTTGCCGGCCTCGGCCGTCGCGCCAGTGTCGCCGAGGTGGAGGAGTTCTACGCGCCCTACGAGCCGTACCGGGGGCTGGTCGGCTCGCTCACCCTCGCCGGGCTGCACCGGCTGGTGGCCCAGGGGCCGCCGTTGCGCCTGGCCGCCTGAGCGGACCGACGGCCGACCGCTGCACCAGTTCGTGCCTGGACGGACGTGCGGTCAAGCGTCTGGACGATGTGTCGATAACGACGCATGCCGGGCAAAGGGGACCGAAACTGGCCCGACCACGAGGTCAACGAATTTCTCGACCAGATAACCGCCGCCGGGCAGGACTACCGCCGCCTGGTCGAGCGGTTGCCGGTCATCGTCTACACCTCCGAAATGGGCGAACAGGGGGAGTGGTACTACGTCAGCCCCCAGGTCGAGGAGATCCTCGGCTACACCGCCGAGGAGTTCAAGGCCGATCCCGGGCTCTGGGCGCGCCTGCTGCACCCCGACGATCGCGAGCAGGCGCTGGAGAACGAAACCGAGATCTACCTGGGCGATCGCAGTACCCGGCCGGTCGAGTACCGGATGTGCACCCGTGGCGGCGAGGTCGTCTGGATGCTCGACGAAGCGGTGCTCGAGGCCGACGACAAGGGGGTGCCGGTCTGGCACGGCGTTCTCTACGACATCACTGAGCGCAAGCGGACTGAGGACGAGCTGCAGCGGGCGCTTGCCCAGCAGGCCGTTGTCGCCAAGCTGGGCGAGCGGGCGCTGCAGGACGGCGATCCGGAGTCGCTGATGCGGGCGGCTACCTCGCTGATCGGCGAAGTCGAGGGCGTCCACAGCGCCTGCATCTGGGAGCTGGGCCGCGACGGCCGCCGCCTCAATCTTCGCGCTGGGCTCGAGGACCAGGTCGTCGGCGCCGGCCGCCGGGTCTCCGCCGCCCGCGATTCCCACGCCGGCGCCGCCCTCGATTCCGGCACCCATGCAATCGTCTCCGACTGGTCGCGCGAGAGCCGCTTCACGATGCCGCCGGTGCTGCGCGTCTTCGGCGCTGCCAGCAGCCTGGCGGTGATGATCGACGGCACCGACCACCCGTTCGGGGTGCTCGACGTCCACGCCACCGAGCCCGACGGCCTGACCGCCAAGGACGTGCCCTTCGTACAGGCCGCCGCCAACGTGCTGGCCGACGCGACCGAGCGCCACGCCGCCGACCAGGCCCTGCGCCACCGCGTCCTCCACGACTCCCTGACCGGGCTGCCCAACCGGCTCAGCTTCGTCGACGCGCTCAACGACTCGCTCAAACGGGCGACGGTCTCAGGCTCGCCGATCGGGATCCTCTTCCTTGACCTCGACCACTTCAAGCTGATCAACGACAGCCTCGGCCACCATGCCGGCGACGCCCTGCTGCGCGCGGTGGCGCCGCGACTGCGCGCCCACCTGCGACCAGGGGACGTCGTCGCCCGCTTCGGCGGCGACGAGTTCGGCATCCTGATCGACCGCCTCGCCGACGAAGAGGAGGCGGTCGCGATCGCCGATCGCGTCGCCGCGGCCTTCGCCCAGCCCTTCGCGATCGACGGGGTCGAGCACTTCGTCACCGCCAGCATCGGCATTGCCGTTGCCCGGCCCGCCGACCAGCGCGGAGCCAGCGCCGAGCTGCTAATCCGCAACGCCGACGCGGCGATGTACCGGGCCAAGGAGGGCGGTCGCGCCCGCTGCGTGCTGTTCGACGCGGCGATGCGGGCCAACGCCATGCGCCGGCTCCAGGTCGAACGCGAGCTGCGCCACGCGCTCGACCGCGAAGAGCTCGCCCTGCACTACCAGCCGGTGGTCAACCTTCGCTCCGGCGAGACCGCCGGGCTCGAGGCGCTGGTCCGCTGGCAGCACCCCGACCGCGGCCTACTGGACCCGGCCGAGTTCATCCCGATCGCCGAGGACAGCGGCCTGATCGAGCCGATCGGCCGCTGGGTCCAGGAGCGGGCCTGCCGCCAGATCCTCGACTGGCATCAGCAGCGCCCCGACGAGCGCCCCTTCGACGTCGCCGTCAACCTCTCCGCCCGCCAGGTGGCCCACCGCGACCTGCCGGCGACGGTCGCCGAGATCATCGCCCGCACCGGTATCGACCCGATCCACCTGCGGCTGGAGATCACCGAGAGCGTCCTGGTCGAGGAGTCGGCGACGGCGATCGTCTCGCTGGAAGAGCTGAACGAGATCGGCGTGCGGCTGGTCCTCGACGACTTCGGCACCGGCTACTCCTCGCTCGCCTACCTCAACCGCTTTCCCTTCCACGCCCTGAAGATCGACCGCTCCTTCGTCGACGCGCTGGGGATCGAACAGGAGCGCACGGCGATCGTCGAGGCGATCATCGGCATGGCCCGGGCACTGTCGCTGGAGGTGATCGCCGAGGGGGTCGAGAACGAGGTCCAGCTGGCCGAGTTGAGCCGGCTCGGCTGCGACTACGCCCAGGGCCACTTCTTCCACGCCGCGATGCCGGCCGCCGACGTCAGCCGGCTGCTCGGCGACGGCGCGCTCGACTATCCGGGAATTTCGCCCAAGAGGTAGTCGTTGCTGAGCAGTTCGCTTGGCTCCACCAGCGAGGAGATCAGGCCGTTGTCGCGCATCCAGCCGGTGAAGGTGCGCCACTCCTCCGGGTCCATGTAGCCGTAGGGCTGGTCGGGCGTCCGCGCTCCGAGCAGCGGCAGCGTCGCTTCGACCTGGGCTTCGGTCAGTTTCGGATCGAGGTCGTGGTTGGCTTCCAGGATCGCCTTGGTGGCGGCATTCGGCTGCTTCACCGCCGCGTCGGTGCCGCGCTGCAGGGCGGCGATGAAGAGGCGGAACTTCTCCGGGTCTTCGGCGAGGCTCTTGCGGTTGGCGACCAGGACCAGCTCGTCGTAGGTCGGCACACCGAGCTGGTCGACGGGGGTGATCACTGGGTCTTTGCCACGCTGGCGTAGGTCGACTCCCTCGACGTTGCTGTAGCCGCCGAGCATCGCCTGGGCGCTGCCGCCGAGCAGCGCCGGCAGCAGGCCGAAGCCGACGTTGACCGCCTTGACGTCGGCGGGGGAGAGCTGGACGCGGGAGAGGATCGTCTTCAAGAAGGCGTCCTGGTAGGGGATGCCGGCGGTGGCGACGGTCTTACCGCGCAGGTCGCCGACGCCTTTGATCCCGGATTTCCCCAGCCAGATCAGCGAGGTAAGCGGTCGGTTGACGAGCGCCCCGATCGCGACCACTTCGAGGCCCTTGTCGTGCGCCAGCGCCAGCTCGGGCTCGTAGGAGATCGCCAGGTCCGACTGCCCGGCGGCGACCAGCTTCAGCGGTGCGGCGGGGTCGGAAGGGGTGTCGATGCTGACGTCGAGGCCGGCTTCGTCGAAGTAGCCGAGCTTCTGCGCCATGTAGATCCCGGCGTGGTCGGCGTTGGGGTAGAAGTCGAGCGTCAGACTGAGCGGCTGCGCCGTGGTGTTCGTGTCCTCCGACTTCTCGCCGCAGGCGGCGAGGCTGAGCGCGAGGGCGAGAAGCGCGAGGGCGAGGGCGATCGCCGATGTTCGGGGCGACTTCATCCCCTGTGTTCTATCGCCAAGTGACGACACGCCGCTCCGCGAGGGCCAGTAGGCCGATCAGGACGAGCGCGATCGCCGAGAGGACAACGACCGCGGCGAACTCCCGGGCGACTTCGAGCTGGGCGTTATCGGTGAGGATCAGATGGCCTAGCCCGGAGCTGCCGCCGACCCACTCGCCGAAGACGGCGCCGATCGGCGCCAGCACCACCGCGATTTTGGTGCCGGTGAAGAGGCTCGGCAGTGCGTTCGGCGCCTCGACCCGGCGAAAGATCTGCCAGCGCGAGGCATCGAGGCTGCGCATCAACTTGATCGCGCCGGGGTCGGTGGAGCGCAGGCCGTCAAGCCCGCTGACGGTGATCGGGAAGAAGCAGATCAGCGCCACGATCACCAGCTTGGGACCGATCCCGAACCCGAACCAGACGAGCAGGATCGGCGCGATGACGACGATCGGGATCGTCTGCGAGGCGACGATCAACGGGTAGGCCGCGAACCGGACCGTCTCCGAAAGGTGCATCAGAACCGCGAACAGGAGCCCCACGGCAAGCGCGCAGGCGAGCCCGAAGAGGATCTCGCGCAGCGTCACCCAGGCGTTTTCGGCCAGCAGCGAGCGGTTGCCCCACAGCGAGCTGGCGATTTCGACCGGCGAGGGGACGAGGAAGTCTTCAACGCCCAGGACGTTGGCGAGGAGACCGCTGCTGGCCGCGAGCTGCCAGGCGCCGATCGTGATCGCCAGCAGCAGGGCGGGGAGGAGCCAGCGCTTGCCGCGCCGCCATCGCGTGGTTTCCTGGGGACTCATTTCGGCCCTAGGGAACCACGGTTGTGGGCTGGCGGAGGGCGTGGAGGGCTTGCTCGCGAACGGCGACGAAGTCGGCAGCGGTGACGGCTGCGTCGCGCTCGGGCGCGCGCGGAGCCGGCGCCTGGAGCTCGGCGACGATCCCCGCGGGGCGGGCCGAAAGCACGACCACCCGGTCGGAGAGGTAGAGCGCCTCCTCGACGTCGTGGCTGACCAGGACCACGGTGCGCGGGTCGGCGCGCAGCGCCCCGGCCAACCACTCCTGCATCTCCGCTCGGGTGATCGCGTCGAGTGCGGCGAACGGCTCGTCGAGCGCCAGTAGTGGCTTGCCAGAGACCAGCGTGCGGAGGAAGGCGACGCGCTGGCGCATCCCCCCGGAGAGCTCGGCGGGGGGGCTCGACTCGAAGCCGGCGAGGCCGAAGCGCTCGAAGAGCGCGGCGGCCTGCCGCCGTGCCTCGGCCTTGCCGAGACCGCGGTTGCGCAGCGCCAGCGCCGCATTGTCGAGGGCGGAGTACCAGGGCAGGAGCAGGTCGCGCTGGGGCATGTAGGCGCAGCGGGCGAGGCGCTCGGCGGCGCTGCCCCGCCCGTCGACCGCGACCGTGCCGAGCGTCGGCTCGAGCAGGCCGCAGATCAGCTCCAGCAGCGTCGACTTGCCGCAGCCGGAGGGCCCGACGAGGCCGAGGACCTCGTGCTCGCCGACGTCGAGGCCGACCCGCTCGATCGTTCGCAGCTCGCCATAGGAGTGGCCGAGGCCGCTAATCGAGACGAACATTCCTGATATCCTCGCGCACTCCGCGCTCCTGACCAAGCAGGTCAGGAAAGTCGATAAGCATCCCCTCGCGCGGCGCAGCAGAAATCACCATGGACCCGGCAATCGTCCTCTTCGGATTGGGCATCGGCGTACTCGTCGGTATGACCGGCATGGGCGGAGGCTCGCTGATGACGCCGCTGCTGATCCTGATCTTCGGGATCCAGCCGACCACCGCGATCGGCACCGACATCGTCTACTCGGCGATCACCAAGACGGTTGGCGGCTGGCGCCACTTCCGGATGGGCACGGTGAACATGGAGCTGGTCAAGTGGCTCTCCTTCGGCAGCGTGCCGGCGGCGGTGGCCGGCGTGGCGCTGGTCTCGATCCTCGCCGACCACATCGGCGAAGACCGCCTCGACTCGCTGGTCTACGCGGTACTCGGCGGCACCCTGCTGATGGTCGGGATCATCACCCTGGCCCGGGCGCTGATCCTGCGCAACCTGATCGACGAGCGCGACCGCTTCAAGGTCGAGCGCCGCCACAAGATCGCCGCGGTCGTGATCGGCGCCACGACCGGTTTCGTGATCGGGATCACCTCGGCCGGCTCGGGCACGGTGATCGCGATCCTGCTGATCGCCGTCTACCGCCTGGCGCCGAAGAAGGTGGTCGGCACCGACGTCTTCCACGCCGCGATCCTGCTCTGGGCCGCCGGGCTCGCCCACATCGTCGGCGGCAACGTCGACTTCATCCTCGCCGCCAACATCCTGATCGGCTCCATCCCCGGGGTGATCATCGGCGCCTCGCTTTCTGACAAGGCCCCGCAGGGCTTCATCCGCACCGCCCTCGGCCTGGTCCTGATCGGCTCCGGCATCGTCACGATCCAGAAGGGCGATCCCAACGTCTGGCCGATCGCCGCCGCGGTGGCGGCGGTGGGGCTGGGTGCGGTCCTCTACGCGCCGCACTGGCTGAACAAGCGGCGCCAGCATCAGCGCCAGCAAGAGGCCGACCAGGCGCGGGCGCTGGCCTCGGGCGCCAACGGCTGACTGATTTACTAGCCCTATGCGCGTTTCAGCGAAGGCCGACTACGCGGTGCGGGCGGCCGCGGAGCTGGCCGCCGCCGAGGAGGGCCCGATCAAGGGCGAGCGCCTGGCGGACGCCCAGGACATCCCGCTGCAGTTCCTCGAGCACATCCTGCTCGAGCTCAAGCACAACGGCATCGTCCGCGCCCGGCGCGGCGCCAAGGGCGGCTACTGGCTGGCCAAACCGGCCGACGAGGTGAGCGTGGCCGACATCGTCCGCGCCGTCGAGGGGCCGATCGCCCACGTCCAGTCGACGCCCCCCGAGGCGATCGAATACAGCGGCAACTCAGAATCGCTGCAGGAGGTCTGGATCGCCGTCCGCGCCAGCCTTCGCGCCGTGCTCGAGCAGGTCACCCTGGCCGACCTCGTCTCCGGCGAACTGCCGGAGTCCGTCAAGGACCTGGCCGCCTCCCCGGACGCTTGGCTGGCCCGATAGCGCTCCGGGCCGGCTAGCCCGGCCGCTCGGCAGGCTCGGCCGGGACCGGTACGAGGTCGAAGTCAGTGCCCAGCCGGAGCTCGCTGTAGCGCTTGACCCAATCGTCGTTGACGCGGTCGGACTGGCGCTTCATCCGCGGCTCGAAGTCAAAACCATCGGGCGGCGAGAGGTCGAGTCGCTCGAGCAGGCGCAGGGTGCTCGTCTCGTACTCGGCGGCGAAGTTCTCGTAGAGGACCAGGACCGGTTTGATCCCGGAGTGCTCGAAGAAGGCGTCCCAGCGGGACTCCTCGATGAGGATCTGTTCGAGCAGGTGCTCGATCGCCCGGTAGTGGAAGCGCAGCTGCGGCCGGTGCTCCTCGATGAAGCTGCGGTAGGGCGGCGAGCCGTCGTCCTCCAGCGAGGCGGCCTTGGCGCTGGCCTGGTCCTCGCGCCAGGTCGCGGTCTGCACCGCCTTCCACAGCGATACCGCCTGGCGCACCTTATTGGCGCGCACGACCCTGACGAAGGTGAGCTCCGGGAAGACGGTGGGCAGCAGCTCGGCCAAGGGGATGTCGCGGTAGGCGGGGACGTTGCGAAGCAGGCTGACGAAGTCCTCGAAGTAGCCCCACATCAGCTTGGCGCCGAAGACGCCGTTGGGGGTGGTGCCGACCTCGAAGGCCCACTCCAGATAGCGGTCGTAGGCGGCGCGGCTCCAGAGCGGGGAGCGCGGGGGCTGCTCGCTGCCGACGGCGCGCTCGCCGAGGTGGTCGCGGATCGAGGGGTCTTTGACGCCGACGAAGTACTCCTCCGGGCGGCGTGGGCGGCCGCTGTGGCGGAGTGCCTCAAAGTACTCCTCGGGCTGACCGGCGACGCCGGTTTCCTCGAGCGCGTGGCAGACCAGGGTGCTCCCGCTTCGGGGAGTGGCGCAGACGAGGTAGGAGCGTTCAGGTTGCATGGCGGCGACTATTGGCTAGTAAGTTAATCAACAAACCTGGCAAGACTGCGGCTCAGCGGAGCCGGTCGTTAATCTCTCCTCGAACTCGACCTGGGGGTACCCGCTTGGACTCGCCGCCGAACATCCTCTATATCCACTCGCACGACACTGGGCGCTTCGTGCAGCCCTACGGGTTTCAGGTCCCGACTCCCAACATCCAGCTGCTCGCCGACCAGGGGGTCCTCTTCCGCGAGGCGTTCTGCGCGGCGCCGACCTGCTCCGGCAGCCGCGCCAGCCTGCTGACCGGCCTGCAGTGCCACAACAACGGCATGCTCGGCCTCGCCCATCGCGGCTGGGCGCTCAACGACTACGGCCAGCACTGGATCCACACCCTGCGCAAGGCCGGCTACCACTCGACCCTGATCGGCGAGCAGCACATCTCCATCGACCCCGGCGTGATCGGCTATGACGAGATCGTCCCGGTCGACTCCAACCACGCCGAGTACGTGGCGCCGCTGACGATCGAGACCCTGCGCGAGGCGCCGTCGGAGCCCTGGTTCATGTCGGTCGGCTTCTTCGAGACCCATCGCGACTTCTTCGCGCCGACCTCGGTCCGCGACACCCTCTACTCGCTGCCGCCGGCCAACCTCCCCGACGTGATCGCGACCCGCAAGGACATGGCCGCCTTCAAGGCCAGCGCGCGCTCGCTGGACCAGGGGATCGGCGCGGTCCTGCATGGCCTACATGACCTCGGCCTGGTCGAGAACACGCTGGTGCTCTGCACGACCGACCACGGCGTCGCCTTCCCGGGCGCCAAGGCGACCCTCTTTGACCGCGGCATCGGGGTGCTGATGTTGATGCGGGGGCCCGGCGGCTTCACCGGTGGCAAGGTCGTCGACGCGCCGGTCAGCCACCTCGACGTCTACCCCACGCTCTGCGAGCTGGTCGGAGCCGAGCCGCCGGACTGGCTGCAGGGCTCCTCGCTGATGCCGCTGGTCAGCGGCGAGGCCGAGCGGCTGCACGAGGCGATCTTCGCCGAGACCACCTACCACGCCGCCTACCAGCCGCACCGCGCGGTCCGGACCGAGCGCTGGAAGTACATCAGGCGCTTCGACGACTATCCGCACCCGGTGCTGGCCAACTGCGACGACAGTGAGAGCAAGGAGCTCCTCGTCGAGGCCGGCTGGGGCGAGCAGATCGTGCCCGAGGAGCAGCTTTACGACCTCGTCCTCGACCCGGCGGAGGGCGCCAACCTCGCCGGCGACCCCGTCCACGCCGAGGCCCTCGAGGAGATGCGCGGGCGGCTCGGCGGCTGGATGCGCGAGACCGACGACCCGCTGCTGGAGGGCCCCGTCGCGCCGCCGCCGGGGGCGATCGTCAACGAGCAGTGGCAGGTCTCGCCCGACGATCCCCCTCGCGCCGTCACGGCGGATCCCACGGGCGCTGCATCCAGCTGAGGCAGGTCCAGCCCGGCACCTCGGTTCCGCTCGGGTCGCGCGTCTCGCCGTGGGCGAAGAGGCTGAGCCCGCAGTTGTGCGAGCCGAGGTTCCAGATCCCCGCCGCCATCGGCGGCGCGAATTCGTCGCCGAGGATCGAGTCGAGCAGGAAGAAGCGGATGAAGATGCCGTGGCCGACGACGAGGGGAAGCTCTCCCGGCTCGGGCGACTCGAGCTCCGCCTTGAGGCGGCGTACCCGGGCGACGAGATCCTCGAAGCTCTCTGCGCGGCTCAGCTCGTGGACGTAGGGGAGGGTGGCCGGCTCGAGGCCAAGGGCCGTCCCGACCGCCGCGGCGGTTTCCGCCGCTCGCCGCATCGGGCTGGTCCAGAGTTGGGTGACGCCGCGCACGGCCAGTCCCAGCCCGGCGGCGTGGGCCTGGTGCAGGCCTCGCTCGGTGAGGCGGTCACCCTCCTCGTCGCCCAGCGCCTCGCTGCCGGTATGCGCGTTGTGGGCGGACTCGCCGTGGCGCAGCAGCAGCGCCTGGCTCATTCGGCGGCGGCGACGCCGCCGGCGACGACGTTGACGAAGTTCTCCAGGTGGCGGGTGGTCCAGCACTCGAAGGCGCCGTCGCAGTAGCGCTCGTAGGCGGCCATCACCGAGTCGCCGTAGTTCCAGTAGAGCTTGGGCTCGGGGTTGAGCCAGAAGAGGCGCCCGGCGCGCTCGGATACCTGAGCGAAGATCTCGGCGTGGGGCTCGCGGCCGTTGGTGCGGGCGTCGCCGAGCACGATCACGGTCGAGCGCGGGTCGAGTTCGTCGGAGATCTCTGTCAGGAACTCGAGCCAGACGCGGCCGTAGTCGGTGTAGCCGGAGACGTCGGCGACGCCGCCCTCGCTGGAGATCCGCTGGGCGACGACGGCGAAGTCGCGCTCCTGCTCGAAGACGTCGGTGACCTCGGAGATTCGCTCGATGAAGACGAAGCTGCGCAGTTTCCGAAACGAGTCGTGCAGGGCGTGCAGGACCGAGAGGAAGAAGACGCTGGCCGAGGTGACCGAGGTGGAGACGTCGCAGAGGACGTAGATCTCCGGCCGGCGCGGACGCTTGGGCTTGTACTTGAGCCGCAGCGGTACGCCGCCGGTCTCCAGCGAGGCCCGCATCGTCCGCCGCACGTCGACCATGGCGGCCTTGCGGTGGCCGCGCTGCTCGTGCCCGAGCGTGGCCAGCCGCCGCTTCATCTGCGAGACGGCGCGGTGAACGGCGGCGAGGTCCTGGGTCGGGTTGGTCGGCAGGGCGCGGTCGAGCTCGGCCAGGGGGCGGGAGGGGGGCAGGGTTTCGGTGCGCTCGATCAGGTCGCGCTCGAGCTCCCGCCGCAGGTGGCGCTCGAACTTGTTGAGCTGGTCGCGATCGATCGGCGGTCGCTCCTCGCCCTGCTCGGTCGCCGGCTGAGCGCCGGCGGTCAGCCCCAGGGTGCGGCGGATCCGCTGCACGTCGACGCCGACCACGCCCGAGCCCTCGGCCCGGCCGAAGGCGGCGATCGCCAGCCGGGCCAGGTCGCGCAGGCGGTCCTCGTCGCCGGCTTCGATCGCGTCGCGGATCTGCTCGCGCAGTTCGTCCATGTCGAGCCGCTCGCCACCCTCGCCGCTGTCGCCGCCGCCCTCGCCGTTCTCGGTGATCTCCCGCTGCACCGCCTCGGCCTCGGCGGCGCGAAAGAAGTAGCGCTCGAAGAGCAGCTCGAAGACGCGACGGTCGTCCTGGGACTTGGCGATCGTCGCCGCCAGCGCCTCGCGGAAGTCGTCCCGCGCGGTCCACTCGACCATCTCCAGGGCGGCGAAGGCGTCGAGGATCTCCGAGGTCCCGACCGCCACCCCCTCGCCGCGCAGCTCGTCGCAGAAGCCGAGCAGCTTCGCCGCCAGGCCGGGGGGGCCGGGGTCGGCCTTGGGCCCGTAGGGCGAGGCGGGGCTCATGCCACCGATAATAGGAGGGTGAGTACCGAGCAGGTGCAGACCGCGGCGCTCGGCGAGATGCGCAGTGCCCGCCGCCGCCGCTTCGTCGAGCGCCTCGACGTGATGGAGGTTCTGTACCGCGTCTACCTTGCGGCGATCTTCGGCGCGATCGGCCTCGCCGTCCTCGCCAGCTGGGTCGAGGAGGCGCCGGCGACCGCGCGGGCGGTCGCGGACATGAGGGACCACGGGCCTGCCGTACTGGGCCTGGCCGTGGCGCTCGCCGTCTTGATGGGGATGCGCTCCGGCGCCCGCGGCGGTCCGCTTGCGATCGAGGCCGCCGAGGTCCAGTACGTGCTGCTGGCGCCGATCGATCGGGGGGTGACGCTGCGCCCGGCGGCGCTGCGGCAACTGCGGATCGCCGTGCTCGCCGGCGCCGTGCTGGGCGCGGCCATCGGCAACTTCGTCTTCCGCCGCCTGCCCGGCTCGCCGGTCGAGTGGATCGCCTGCCTGGGGTTGTTCGGCGCGCTGCTGCCGCCCTGCACCCTGTCCGCGGCGCTGCTCGCCTCGGGCCGCCGCCTCAGGCCTGCCGTGGCGACGGCGATCGGGGCCGGGCTGCTCGCCTGGACCCTCGCCGATCTGCTGCTCGGTTCGACCACCTCGCCGGCGACGCTGGTCGGGGAGATCGCGACCCTGCCGCTGCCGGGCGGCGGCCCGGTGGCCCTGGCGGGGCTCGGGCTCGGGCTCGCGATCGCGTTGGCGCTGGGCTGGTTCGGGCTGCGCTCGGTTGGCCGCATCGCCCTCGAGGCGGCGCGGCGGCGGGCGGCGCTGACCGCCGAGCTGCGCTTCTCGGCATCGGTCCAGGACCTTCGCACCGTCGTGCTTCTGCGTCGCCAGCTCGCCTCCGAGCGACCCCGCCGGCGGCCCTGGATCCGCTTGAGAACGGCGGTCTCGTCCCGCTATCCGGTATGGCGGCGCGGCTGGCAGAGCTTTCTGCGTTGGCCGCTGGCGCGCCTGGCCCGGGTCGCGGCGATCGGGGTGGCGGCCGGCGCCGCCACGGCCGGGGCCTGGAGTGGGATCAGCCTGCTCTTCGTCCTGCCCGGCGCGCTGCTGATGGTAGCCGCGCTCGATCTGGTCGAGCCGCTGGCCCAGGAGGCCGATCACCCGACCAGGCGAGAGCTGCTGCCGGTCGCGGCCGCCACCCTGATCCAGCGCCACCTGGTCCCCTCTTTCGCCGCGATGGCCTCGGTGCTGCTGATTGCGACATTGGCGGCACTTGCTTTTGGCGCTTCAGCGACCGCCGCTGGCGTCGGCGCGGTGGTGTTGTTCCCGACGGCGCTGGTACTGGTCTGTTGTGCCGCTTTCAGCGCCACCAACGACCCCTACGCCTACGTCCTCACGCCGCAGCTCGGCTACGCCCAGTCCGCGGCCCCGCTCGTGATCGCGGTCGTCGCCGCAGGGGCCCCGGTCCTGGCGGCGCGGGAAGTGGCGCGGCACGGCGGACCGGCGGTGAGCGCCGCCGCCGGCGTCGAGATCGTCATGCTGCTGCTCGCGGTGGCGATGGCATGGTGGATTGGAAAACGCATGGCCGACCAGACCGCCGTGGTGGCCTCTTGACGACCAAGGTCCAACCCCAGACCGATCCGAGCCCGATACTCGCCGCCCGTGGCCTCGGCAGGCGTTACGACGGGTTCATGGCGCTCGGCTCCTTCAGCCTCGAGCTGCGGGCGGGGGAACTCGTCGCCCTGGTTGGCCCCAACGGAGCCGGGAAGACGACCTTCCTGACCCTGGCGGCCGGCTTACTGGAGCCATCCTCGGGCACGATCGCGATCGCCGGCGAGCTGGCCGGCACGATCCCGGCCCGCCGGGCGCTCTCCTACCTGCCCGATACGCCGGTCTTCTACGAGGACCTCAGCCTTGGCGAGCACCTCGCCTACGTGGCGGCGCTGCACGGGGTGGCCGACGAGGGTGCCCGCGCGGCACAGCTTCTGGAGCGGCTCGGACTCGAGGAGTGGGAGAACAGCCTGCCCTCGGAATTCAGCCACGGCATGCGCCAGAAGGCCTCGATCGCCCTCGCCCTGGTGCGGCCGTTCTCGGCTCTGCTCGCCGACGAGCCATTCGACGGCTTGGATCCGCCTAGTCGGGAAGTGCTCTTCGAGTTGCTGGCGGAGGCTCGGCAGGAGGGCGCCGCGGTCGTCGTCTCGACCCACCGCCCGGACGTGATCGCCGCCGCCAGTCGCTGCGTGGGGATCCGCGACGGGCGACTCGCCTACGACGGCCCACCGGAGGCCGACGCGCTTGGCGAGTTCTTCGAGCACTAACCGCCGGCGGGGCTGCGCTCGGCCAGTTTCATGCCGACGCGCTCGGCGACCAGGTCGATGTCGGTGCGGTGCTTGACGATGATCGACATCGACTGCACGAAGGTCTCGCGGTCGATGTCCTCGGCGCCCATCAGCAGCAGCGTCCGCGCCCAGTCGATCGACTCGGCGATCGAGGGCGGCTTCTTGAGGTCCAACGCCCGCACCATCTCGATCACCTCGACCAGCCGCCGGGTCAGCGTCTGCGCCAGCTCCGGCACGTGCAGCTGGACGATCTCCATCTCCCGCTCGAGGCCCGGGTAGTCGAGCCAGAGATAGAGGCAGCGGCGCTTCAGCGCCTCGGTCAGCTCGCGCGAGTCGTTGGAGGTGAGGACGACGATCGGCATCGTCGTCGCCGAGATCTGGCCCAGCTCCGGAATCGTGATCTGGAAGTCGGAGAGCAGCTCCAGCAGCATCGCCTCGAACTCCTGGTCGGTCTTGTCGATCTCGTCGATCAGGAGCACGACCGGCTCGGGGCTGGAGATCGCCTGCATCAGCGGCCGGGTCAGCAGGAAGTCGGTGCTGAAGATGTCCTCCTGGACGTCGTCCCAGCCAGCCTCGCCGCCTGCCTGGATGCGCAGCAACTGCTTGCGGTAGTTCCACTCATACATCGCCTTGGCCTCGTCGAGACCCTCGTAACACTGCAGGCGCACCAGCTCGCGGCCGGTGGCGCGCGACAGCGCCTTGGCCAGCTCGGTCTTGCCGACCCCCGCCGGGCCCTCGACCAAAACCGGCTTGCCGAGCTGCTGGGCGAGGTAGGAGACCAGCGCCGCGGGCTCGTCGGCGAGGTAGCCGACCTTCGCCAGCGCCGCCTTCACCTCTGCCACAGAGCCCTCAGCCATGCGGGCGATGATAATCCGCCTCCGTGCTCGACCTCGCACCGCCCCTCGCCGAGCTGTTCCCGCACAGCCCCGGCCCCTATATCGCGCTGATGCTGGCCGGCTTCGCGATCGGCATCCTCGGCCATGTCTTCCGGGTCAAATGGCTGGTCGCCGCCGGCGTGATGCTGATCTTCCTCGGCGCTCTGCTCTTCCCGCTGGCGGCGAACCTGACGACCGAGAACCGGCCGCCGCCGATCGAAGAATCGCGCGGCGACTCCGGCCCCTGAGCAACCCAAGCTCAAAGCTAGGTCCACCGATCGGCGCTAGCTTCTACGATCCAAGTTCGATTCCGCCTTCGATTACGAGGAGTCCTATCTCTTGAGCCGTTTCCGCATTTTCGTGCTGCTCGCCGCGCTGGCCGCCCTTGCGATTGCCTTTGCCGCTTGCGGTGGCAGCAGCGACAAGAGCAGCGAAGACCCGCAGAAGGTCATCGACAGCGCCAGCCTCGAAGGGGTGAAGAGCGGCGACATCGACCTCTCCCTCGGCATCAAGTCCGAAGGCGAGGAAGGTGGCAACGTCGACGTCAAGCTCTCCGGACCGTTCCAGAGCGGCAGCAAGGGAGACCTGCCCCAGCTGGCGCTGACGGCCAGCGCCAAGGGCTCGGCCAAGGGCGAAAACATCGACTTCGAAGGCGGCCTGACGCTGCTCGGCGACCGTGCCTTCGTCAAATACGAAGGGACCGAGTACGAAGTCGACCCGACCACCTTTGGCTTCATCAAATCGGGCTTCGAACGGGCTCAGCAGCAGGGCGGCTCCGAAGCCAACCCCGCCGACGTCACGGCCTGTCAGGAAGCGGCCACCGGCCTCAAGGTCGGCGATTTCGTCGACAACCTGACCAACGATGGCAGCGCTGACGTCGACGGCACCGGCACCACCAAGATCAGCGGCGACCTCAACGTCGGCGGCGCGATCGACGCGATCATCAAGCTGACCGAAAACCCGGCCTGCAGCAGCCAGCTCGAAGCGGCCGGTCCGCTGCCGATCGGAGAACTCGAAGAAGCCAGGGGCGAACTGACCAGCGCCGTGAAGAAAGCTCACGTCGAGGTCTACGTCGGCGACGACGACATCATCCGCAAGCTCGAAGCCGAACTGACGATCGAACCGAAGGGCAGCGGCAACGAAAAGGTCGAAGTTGACTTCGAGCTCTCGCTCAGCGGCGTCAACGAGGAACAGGACATCTCCGCTCCCTCCGACGCCAAGCCGCTCGAAGGGTTGTTCCAGAAGCTGAACGTCAATCCGATTGAACTGCTCGAAGCCGGCAGCAGCGGTGAAGGGCTCGGCGGCTTGCTCGAAGGCGTTACCGGCGGCGGTTCCTCCTCCGGCGGCGAATCCTCCTCCGGCAGCTCGGGAAGCTCTTCGGGCGGCGGCAACCAGCAGGCCTACCTCGAATGCCTCAAGGGGGCAAAGACTCCCCCCGATCTGCAGAAGTGCGCGAGCATGATCCACTGAGCACCAGCGTCAGCGGTTTCCTTGCGAAGGGCGTCGTCACCGCGACGCCCTTCGCGTTTCCGCATACCCTTCCCAGCCCGTGAGCCCCCAACCAGGCCACCCCAATCGCCCGCGGCTCGACGCGTCCTTCCTGCGCACCCCGCTCGGCTGGCCCTACCTGCTGACGCCGCTGATCCCGATCGCGGTCGTGCTCGAGATCGTCGGCGCTCCCGCGACGATCGTCTTCGCCGTTTCGGCGCTGGGGATCATCCCCACGGCGGCGCTGATGGGGCGTGCCACCGAGGAGCTGGCGGCGCGCTCGGGCCCCGGCATCGGCGGCCTGCTCAACGTCACCTTCGGCAACGCGCCGGAGTTGATCATCGCCCTCTTCGCCCTCGGCCAGGGCTTGCAGGAGGTGGTCAAGGCCTCGATCGTCGGCTCGATCATCGGCAACATTCTGCTGGTGCTCGGCGCGGCGATGCTGGCGGGCGGCGTCGGCCGCGAAAAACAGACCTTCAGCCGCACCAGCGCCAGCATCCAGACGTCGATGCTGATGCTTGCCGCCGCGGCGCTGATCATGCCGGCGATCTTCGAGCTGGTCGAGGGCAAGGGGCTGCCGGCCCCCGGCGCCGAGGCGATCCACTACGGGGGCACCGTCGAGCACCTCTCGCTGGCCGTCGCGATCGTCCTCATCGCCACCTACGTGATCGGCCTCTTCTTCTCGCTGAGGACCCACCGCGACCTCTTCAATCCCGAGTACGAGGACGAGGACAGCTGGGGCTGGTCGACGCGGACCTCGGTGATCGCCCTGGCGATCGCCGGGGTGCTGGTCGGGGTGATGTCGGAGGTGCTGGTCGGCTCGATCACCGAGGCCTCGCACTCGATCGGCCTCTCCGAGTTCTTCATCGGCGTGATCGTCGTCGCGATCGTCGGCAACGCCGCCGAGCACTGGGTCGCCGTCCTGGTCGCGATGAAAAACAAGATGGACCTGGCGGTCAACATCGCGATCGGCTCCAGCGGCCAGGTCGCCCTCTTCGTCGCCCCCGTGCTGGTGCTGGCCTCCTTCTTCATCGGCCCCTATCCGCTGGCCCTCGTCTTCAACGGCTTCGAGCTGGGGGCGATTCTGTTGGCGATCCTGATCGCCAACCAGGTCACCCAGGACGGCGAGTCGACCTGGTTCGAGGGGGCGCAGCTGCTGGCGGTGTACTTCGTGTTTGGGTTGGCCTTCTACTTCGCGTAGGGGGGAGTCCCGGGTGGGACTCGCCTGCGCGAACTGCGGGAGGCTTGGCGAGTCCCACCCGGGACTCCCAGAACCCAGCGGATAGCCTGCCGAGATGGACGTACTCCTCCTGCTTCTTAGCTTTGCTGTGGTTCTTGCCGGGGCGCTGTTGTTTACGAATGCGGTCGAGTGGGCGGGGCACAGGCTGGGGCTGGGGGAGGGGGCGGTCGGCAGCGTCCTCGCCGCCGTCGGTACGGCGATGCCGGAGACGCTGATCGCGATCGTCGCCCTGCTCAGCGTCGACGAGGGCTCCGAAGACGTCGCGATCGGGGCGATCGTCGGCGCGCCATTCCTGCTCGCCACGCTGGCGATGGGACTGGTCGGGCTCTTCGGCTACCTCTACCGGGACAAGCGCGAGCAGGGGGTTGCACTGGTCGTGCACAGGCCGACGTTGGAGCGCGACCTGATCTTCTTTCTGGTGCTCTTCGCGCTTGCGGGTTTGCTCGCCTGGGGCCCGCCGCCAGCCCTCCGGATCACCGTCGGGATCGGCTTCCTGGTCGCCTACGTGTTCTACGTGCGGCTGACGCTGCGGGGTGGCGGCGAGGTCCAGGGGGAGGAGACGCTCAACCCGTTGATCTTCGAGCGCCGCGGTGAGCGCCGCGACGATCCGGCGCTCTCGCTCTGCGTGATTCAGCTCCTAGTCGGGCTCGGGGCGATGGTCGGCGGCGCCCACCTCTTCGTCGAGGAGCTGCTCCAGATTGCCGACAGCGTCGGGATCGAGGCCCTCGTCCTGGCCCTGATCCTGGCCCCGCTGGCGACCGAGCTGCCGGAGAAGGTCAACAGCTTCTTCTGGGTGCGGGAAGGAAAGGACGCCCTCGCCCTCGGCAACATCACGGGCGCTATGGTCTTCCAGTCGATGATCCCGGTCGGGATCGGGCTGATCTTTACCAACTGGGACCTAAGCGGAAACGCGATCCTCTCGATCGGCCTCGGCCTCGCCGGCGGCCTGCTCGCCTACGAGAGCCTCCACCTCTCCCGCCGCTTCAAATTGCCAGCAGTAATCGGCTGGTTCGTTCTCTACGCATCCTTCATCGCCGTCGTTGCGCTAAGCGCCTGAGAATTTCCCGGTAGGGCTGAAACGTCTTGCACTTTTTCGGCGGAGTGCGACCTCGGACGGCCGCCAGCGATCTCGAAAAAGTTAAGTGGAAGCCCTACCGGGAAGTTCTCCCAGGGCCTTGAGCACGATGCCGTCGTGCTTCTTGGGCTGCACTTTCGGAAAGACCCTGGCGATCTTGCCCTGCGGGTCGATGATGAAGCTGGACCTCAGCATGCCCATGTATTTCTTGCCGTACATCGACTTCTCGCCCCAGGCGCCGTAGGCATCGGCGACGGCGTGGTCGGCGTCGCCGAGCAGGGTGAAGCCGAGGCCGTATTTGGCGGCGAACTTCTTCAGCGCCGCCGGCTCGTCCGGTGAGACCCCGATCACCCGGGCACCCGCGTCGGCGTACTCGTCGCCGCGATCGCGGACGCCGCAGGCCTGGGTCGTGCAGCCGGGCGTGTCAGCCCTGGGATAGAAGTAGAGGACAACGGTTTCGCCGCGCAAATCCGACAGCCTCACCTCTTTGCCGTCCTGGTCGGGCAGGGCGAAGTCCGGCGCCGGGTCCCCCTCGGCCAGCATCAGTCCTCGCGGCCGGGATCCTGGCCGTTCTCGTCCTCGTCGATCTCCTCGTCGCCCTGTTCGAGCGCGGTCTCGGAGACGGATCCGGTCGAGCCGGGGTGGTAGTGGGTCTGGAAGGTCTCGAGCAGGCGGTCGCGGCCGTCCTCGTCGATCGGGACCTCCTCGGAGATCCGCACCCACTCGGCTCCCTCGTAGGCCTCCATGTTGAAGACCTCCTGGTCGATCGAGGCGGAATCGTCGACGACGACCACGACCTCGGTCTGGGGATTGAAGTAGGTCCCCGGCTGCACCAGCAGCTGCTCGACCTCGTAGAGATTCTCCTCGGCGCCTGCCATTACCGCGATCCTACGAAATGCCGAGCTGGCGCTCGGTCTCGGCCTCGACGTCGAGCGGCTCGAGCCCTCTGCGCATGCGCCGTTCGTTGCGGGAAACGACCAGCTGGCGCACCTCGGCGCGCAGCTCGGCATCCTGGCCGGCGCCGGGGGCGGCGTTGGCGTCCCGGCGCGCGAGCAGACGGGTCGTCTCGGCAGCGACGTCGATCGGCGCCTCCCCCCGCCGCGTCCGCCGCTCGGACTTGGCCTCCAGCATCTGCCGCACCTCGGCCGCCTGGATTGCCGGATCGACCGGCGGGGCGGGGCGGGAGAGGTACCGCGGCAGCGGCAGCTGCTGCTCGATTGCGAGGGGGCCTTTGCCGATCGAGTCCCAGCCCCCGGAGACGCGCCGGAAGAGGATGCCCGCGATCGGCGCCGCGACGCCGGTGAACAGCAGCACGACGGCGCACTTTCCACTCGGGGACATCGCCAGCACGAGATCCACGCAGTCAAGGGTAAACGGCCCACGGAAGCGAGGTCATTCGCTAACCTTGGGCCTGGTTGACTGACCAGTCAATCGGCGGAACGCTCGTCCCGGCGGCGGCGCTCCAGACACGACTTAAAGCACGGACGAAAAAGGAGCCCCGACCGGTGGTTGACTTCACCCTGACCGACGAACAGAAGGACCTGCAGGAGCTGGCCCACAACTTCGCTGAGAAAGACATGCGCAGCGTCGCCTGGGAGTACGACAAGGACGGCACCTGGCCGCAGGACGTGATCGACAAGGCCTGGGAGGTCGGGTTGATGAACACCCACGTCCCCGAGGCCTACGGCGGGCCCGGTCTCGACTACCTCTCCGGCTGCCTGATCGAGGAGGAGATGGGCTGGGGCTGCTCCGGCATCGGCACCTCGCTGATGGCCAATGGCCTCGCCTCGGCCCCGATCACCCTTGGCGGTTCCGAGGAGACCAAGAAGAAGTACCTCGGGATGCTGACCGAAAGCCCGAAGCTCGCCTCCTTCTGCCTGACCGAGCCCGACGCCGGCTCCGACGTCAGCGGGATGAAGACCAAGGCCGTTAAGAAGGGTGACAAGTACGTCATCAGCGGCTCCAAGTGCTTCATCACCAACGGCACCTACGCCGACTACTTCACGGTCTACGCCAAGACCGACCCCGAGGCGGGTCATCGCGGGATCAGCGCCTTCGTCGTCGACGCCGACCTCCCCGGGGTCTCCGTCGACAAGAAGGAGGACAAGATGGGCCAGCGGGCCTCCAACACCGCGACCATCTCCTTCGACGAAGTCGAGATCCCGGCCGAGAACCTGATCGGCGAGGAAAACAAGGGCTTCAAACTGGCGATGATGACCCTCGACCGCACCCGTCCCGGCGTTTCGGCGATGGCCGTCGGCATCGGCCGCGCAGCGCTCGAGTACGCCACCGAGTACTCCAAGGAAAGGGTCCAGTTCGGGGTCCCGATCGCGATGCACCAGGCGATTCAGTTCATGATCGCCGACATGGCGACCAAGGTCGAGGCCGGCCGCCTGCTGGTCTGGAACTCCGCGGTCATGCTCGATCAGGGCCAGCGCAACAGCCGCGTCTCCTCGATGGCCAAGCGCTTCGCCGCGGACTCGGCGATGGAGATCACCGTCGACGCCGTGCAGGTCTACGGCGGCTACGGCTTCATCAAGGAGTACCCGGTCGAGAAACTGATGCGCGACGCCAAGATCATGCAGCTCTACGAGGGGACCAGCCAGATCCAGCGCCTGGTCATCGCCAAAGAAGTGCTGCTGCCGCGCCCGGTCGACGAGATCACGCCGGAGGCCGAGGCCAAGCAGGCCGATGCCGCCCGCGACAGCCAGTCCGAGCAGGCTGCCGCTACGGTTTAGCGCCATGGACGTCCCTGAGCGTGCCGCCGCTGGAAGGGCGGCGCGCTCAGAGGCACGTCGTTCCTCCCGCGGCGCCGCCGCGACGATCGGCTCAGGCCGGATCGCGGCCGAGGAGATCTGAGCGTGGCACGCAAGGCGGGCGCCGGCGCCGCCGGACTGATTCTGCTGACGCTCTGCGCGGGGCAGTTCCTGATGATGCTCGACAGCTCGGTGATGAACGTCTCGATCGCCACCGTCGCCAAGGACGTCGGCACCACCGTCACCGGGATCCAGACGGCGATCACCCTCTACACGCTGGTCATGGCCTCGTTCATGATCACCGGCGGCAAGATCGGCCAGATCATCGGTCGCAAACGCGCCTTCGTGATCGGCTGCGTGATCTACGCCTGCGGCTCGACGACGACGGCGCTGGCTCCGAACCTGACCGTGTTGCTGATCGGCTGGTCGTGTCTGGAGGGGCTGGGAGCGGCGCTGATCCTGCCGGCGATCGTCGCCCTCGTCGCCGCCAACTTCGGCACCGCCGAACGGCCCCGGGCCTACGGCCTCGTCGCCGCGGCCGCGGCGATCGCGGTGGCGGTGGGCCCGATCGTCGGTGGCCTCTTCACCACCTACCTTTCGTGGCGCTATGTGTTCGCCGGCGAGGCGCTGATCGTGGCCGCGATCCTCCTCGTCGCCCGCGGCATCGAGGCCGGGGAGGCAGAGCGGAAGGTGAAGCTGGACCTGGTCGGGACCGCGCTCTCGGCCCTCTCCCTGGCGCTGATCGTCCTCGGTGTCCTGCGCTCGGGAACCTGGGGCTTCGTCGCCGCCAAGCCTGGGGCGCCGGAATGGATCGGGCTCTCGCCGGTGATCTGGATGATCTTCACCGGCGGCGCTGTGCTCTGGCTCTTCCTCGCCTGGGAGAACCGACTCCTGGCTCGAGGCGCGGAGCCGCTCTTCGACCCGGCCATCCTGCGGATATCGGCCCTGCGCGGCGCCCTCACCTCGTTCTTCTTCCAGTACTTCCTGCAGGGCGGGCTGTTCTTCGCCGTGCCGCTCTTCCTCTCGATCGCGCTCGGACTCTCGGCGATCGAAACCGGCGTGCGCCTGCTGCCACTCTCCTTCGCCCTGATCGTCGCCGCGGCCGGGATTCCCAAGCTGTTCCCCGATGTCTCACCACGCCGGGTGGTCCGGTTTGGCTTCGGGCTGATGTTCGCCGGGTTGGTGGTGATGGTCGCCGCGCTCGAGGCCGGAGCCGGAGCCGAGATCGTCACCTGGCCGATGCTCCTGGCGGGCCTCGGGATCGGCGCGCTCGCCTCGCAGCTCGGCAGCATCGCCGTCTCCTCGGTCCCCGACGAGCAGAGCGGCGAGGTCGGCGGCCTGCAGAACACGATCACCAACCTCGGCATCTCGATCGGCACCGCCTTGACCGGGGCGATCGTGATCGCCGCACTGAGCTCTTCTTTCCTGACCGGGGTCGAGGAGAATCGCGCCGTGCCGGCGCCGGTCAAGGCGAGGGCCTCGACCGAGCTGTCGGGGGGCATCCCCTTCCTCTCCGACGAGGAACTGGAAACCGCGCTCGACGACGCAAGGGTGTCGCCGCGTGGCACCGATGCGATCCTCGAAGAGAACGAAACCGCGCGCCTCGATGGACTGCGCACCGCGCTCGCGGTCCTCGCCCTCCTCGCTCTGGTCGGGCTCTTCACCACCGGCCGGATCCCGACCCGGCAGCCTGCTGCGGCGGCAGAGCCCGCCGCGGCGACCTGACCCGGGAGAGAACGCATGCGGCAGTCCTTGGGGTCGCTATGCGTCACAAAGGGCTGCCGCATGCGTCTAGCTACTCGAGGACGACGTGGCGCTCCTCGGGCGAGGGGGTCCCAACCGGCTTCCATTTGCCCAGAGCCATCATCAGCGCTGGGATGAAGGCGAGCGCCAGCAGCGCCAGGCCCCAGACAAAAGTCGAGGCGAAGGCTTCGGCGAGCGGTTCGGCGACCGCCCTGCGCTGGGCCGCTGACATGCCATGCAGGGCCTCGAAGCCGCTCGCGCCCGATGGGGTGGCGCCGGCGGTGAGGTGACTGGCGATCGCCGTCGCCAGCAGGACCGAGAGGATCGCGGTGCCGATTGAAGCGCCGGACTGGCGGATGATGTTCATCGCCGTGCTGGTCCTGGCGATCGCCGCGGCCGGGACCGACTGCATCGCGGCGGTCATCGTCGGCATCATCGAGAGGCCCATCCCCAGGCCAAGCACGAAGCCGAAGCCGCAGAGCAGGACGTAGGAGGTGGTGGCGGTGACGAAGGCGAAGGGGGCGATTCCGATCACCAGCAGCGGGATCCCGCAGGCGGGCAGGCGATTGGGTCCGTAGCGGTCGGTGAGGCGGCCGGCGAGCGGCATCGTGATCATCGCGCCGAGGCCCTGTGGGGCCAGCAGCAGCCCGGACTGCAGGGCCGAGGCGCCGCGCACCGACTGGTAGTAGAGCGGGATCAGCAGCAGGGCGCCGAAGAAGGCGATCGCGAACAGCATGAACGTTCCCGCCGCCGCCCCCGCCCGCGTGTGGGTGAAGGTCTTGATGTCGATCAACGGCGCCTCCGAGCGCCAGCTGTGCCAGAGGAAGCCGCCGATCAGCGCCGCGCCGGCGACGATCGGCAGCCACGACTTGGCTGCCCCGAAGCCGCCGTCGGAGGACTCGGCGAGGCCGAAGATCAGCGCCGTCAACCCCGGCGAGAGCAGCGCCATGCCGAGCCAGTCCATCCGATGCGCCGGCTGCGGCTCGTCGCGCTCGAGGACGATCTGGGCGAGGATGATCGCGACGATCCCGATCGGCACGTTGATCAGGAAGATCCAGCGCCAGGAAACGTCGTCGACGAGCCAGCCGCCGAGAATCGGCCCGACCAGCGGGGCGACCAGCATCGGCACGCCGAGGATGCCCATCACCCGCCCCATCCGATGTGGGCCGGCCTTCTTGGTCATGATCGTCATCACGGCCGGCATGATCATGCCGCCGCCGACCCCCTGCAGGACCCGGAAGGCGATCAGCGAGTCGGCGCTCCAGGCGAGCGCGCAGAGCATCGAGCCGAGCATGAAGAGGACCAGCGACCAGAGGTAGATCCGCTTCGTGCCGAAGCGGTCGGAGGCCCAGCCGGTGACCGGAATCACGGCGGCGAGGGCCAGGGTGTAGCCGGTCACGACCCACTGGATCGTCGTCAGCGAGGCGTTGAAGTCGATCGCCAGGCGGTCGATCGCGACGTTGATCACGGTCGTGTCGAGGATCGACATGATCGCCCCGAGCAGGACCACCGAGGCGACGATCATCGTGTGGCGGTCGAGGGCGTCGGGGTCGGGTGAGGCTGCGGCGGGCTGGGAGTTCAAGTGGGGACCTCGAATCGTCTCTAGTACGGGTACGAGCACTGTGGCCAGGCTCGAGCCCGGCTAGGACGGACTAGCTGGCGACGCCGGCCCGGGAGCGCTGCCGCGCCGCCTTCTGGCGGGCGGTTTTGTCCAGCACGAGCTTGCGCAGGCGGACCGACTCGGGCGTCACTTCGACGCACTCGTCGTCGCGCACGAACTCCAGCGAGTTCTCCAGCGAGAGCCGGGTCGCGGGGGTGAGGCGGACCAGCAGGTCGGCGCTGGCGGCGCGGACGTTGGTCTGGTGCTTTTCCTTTACCGCGTTGACGTCGAGGTCCTCGGAGCGGGCGTTCTCGCCGACGATCATCCCCTCGTAGACCTCCTCGCCGGGGCCGATGAAGAGGGTGCCGCGGTCCTGCAGGCTGAAGAGGGCGAAGCTGGCCGTGTTGCCCTGGCGGTCGGCGACGAGGGCGCCGGTCGGGCGGGTGCGCAGCTCCCCGGCCCAGGGCTCCCAGCGATCGAAGACGTGGTGGAGGATGCCAGTGCCGCGGGTCTCGGTGAGGAACTCGGTGCGGAAGCCGATCAGGCCGCGGGCGGGGACCAGGTACTCCATCCGCACCCAGCCGGTCGAATGGTTGACCATCTGCTCCATGCGGCCCTTGCGCCCGGCCAGCAGCTGGGTGACCGAGCCGACGTGCTCCTCGGGGACGTCGATGGCGAGCCGCTCGACCGGCTCGTGGACCTTGCCGTCGACCTCGCGGGTGAGGACGCGGGGCTGGCCGGCGGTCATCTCGAAGCCTTCGCGGCGCATCAGCTCCAGCAGCACGACGAGCTGCAGCTCGCCGCGGCCCTGGACCTCCCAGGCGTCCGGACGCTCGGTGTCGAGGACGCGGATCGAGACGTTGCCGACCAGCTCGGCGTCGAGCCGGTCGCGGACCTGGCGGGCGGTCAGTTTGGTGCCCTCTTTGCCGGCCAGCGGCGAGGTGTTGATCCCCAGCACGATTGAGAGCGAGGGCTCGTCGACGGTGATCACCGGCAGTGGCCGCGGGTCCTCGGGGTCGGCCAGCGTCTCGCCGATCGTCACCTCTTCCATCCCGGCGACGGCGATCAGTTCGCCCGGGCCGGCCTGTTTGGCCGGTACGCGGTCCAGGGCCTCGGTTATGAAGAGCTCGGAGACGGTCGCCCGGGCGACGCTGCCGTCGGCCTTGCACCAGGCGATCTGCTGGCCGGAGCGGATCGTCCCGTTTCGGACCCGGCAGAGCGCCAGGCGGCCGAGGTAGGGCGAGGCGTCGAGGTTGGTGACGTGCGCCTGCAGGGGGTGGTCGGGCTCGTACTCGGGGGCGGGGATCCGCTCCAGCATCAGGTCGAGCAGGGGGGAGAGGTCGGTGCCCTCGACACCCTCCTCCAGCGCCGCCCAGCCGGCCTTGGCGTTGGTGTAGACGATCGGGAAGTCGATTTGGTCGGAGTCGGCGTCGAGATCGATGAAGAGCTCGTAGACCTCCTCAACGACCTCGGCGATGCGGGCATCGGGGCGGTCGACCTTGTTGACGACGAGGATCACCGGCAGCTTCGACTCCAGCGCCTTGCGCAGCACGAAGCGGGTCTGCGGCAGCGGGCCCTCAGAAGCGTCGACCAGGAGCAGCACGCCGTCGACCATGGTCAGGGCGCGCTCGACCTCGCCGCCGAAATCGGCGTGGCCGGGGGTGTCGACGATGTTGAACTTGACCTCGCCGTGGTTGACCGCGGTGTTCTTGGCGAGGATCGTGATCCCCTTCTCCTTCTCGAGGTCCATCGAGTCCATCACCCGCTCGGCGACGTCCTGGCCTTTGCGAAAGGTCCCGGTCTGCCAGAGCATGGCGTCGACCAGCGTCGTCTTGCCGTGGTCGACATGGGCAATGATCGCGATATTCCTGAGGTCTGTTCGGAGGCTCATGGCGCTTCGCATTCCTGTGTCCTCGGTCGCTCATGTGCAGAGCACATTTCGCTCCCTGCGTCCTTGGACTGCTCGGCCATGAACCTCCGAGCAGGCCCCATAAAAAACGGGACCCACCGTAGCGGGTCCCGTTTCGCTGCTTTAAGCGTGATGCGTTGCTACGAAGTCTGCTGGACGCTCGCGGCGGCCGGGCCCTTGGGGCCTTCTTCTGACTCGTAACTCACTTTCGAGCCCTCGGTCAGGGACTTGAAGCCCTCGCCGAGGATGGCGCTGTGATGAACGAAGACGTCCTTCGAGCCGTCGTCGGGCGTAATGAACCCGTAGCCCTTGTCGTCGCTGAACCACTTAACAGTTCCAGTAGGCATGCTTGCCTCCACATAGTGTGCTGCGAACGCGGAGCATGCGGTGAAGCAACGACGCGAGCGCTAGACACAAACTTTGCCGGTCTTTACCGGCCCTAACGCAGGGGACCGTAGCAGGATCGGCGCCGCCTGCGCCGCAAATTCGGCCCTCGCGGTGTCCGGCTCCCGATCTAGCGTTGCGGCGTGCGCTTCTTGGAGAGCATCGACCGCGACGCCATCGCCGGCCTGCTGAAGCGCGACGAGTACTTCTGGCTCGACCTGACCGATCCCGGCAAGGACGAGGTGGCGGCCCTCGAGGAGGCCTTCTCCTTCCACCCGCTGGCGCTCGAGGACATGGTCAAGCGCGGGCAGCGGCCGAAGCTGGAGGACTTCGGCGAGTACATGTTCCTCGTCTACTACGGCGCCATCGACGGGAAGGACGGGGAGGTCGAGCTGGAAGAGGTGCACGCCTTCCTCAGCGGCGGCTACATCGTCACCTCCCACCAGCACCGGTGCGCCCCGCTCGAGGAAGCCCGCGAGCGGCTCGATGCCCAATCGCCGCGCTCGGAGCAGTTCGTCGTCTATCGCGTGCTGGACGGTCTCACCGACTCCTTCTTCCCGATTCTCGAGCGCCTCGACGAACGCATGGAAACGCTCGACGGCGAGATCTTCGACCGTCCGGAGCCGCGCCAGCTCGAGGAGATAACCGCTCTGCGCCGGGAATTGGTGCGACTGCGCCGAGTCGTCACCCCGCAGCGTGACCTGCTGGCGAGGGGCGTCGACGACATCCTCGAAATCCCCGGCCTCGAAGCCGACTCTCGCAACTACTTCCGCGACGTCTATGACCATGCGATCCGGATCTCCGACCAGATCGATTCCTACCGCGACCTCCTCGCCGGCAGCCGCGACGCCTACCTCTCGGTCGTCTCCAACCGGCTCAACCAGATCACCAAGCAGCTGACCGTGGTGGCGACGGTCTTCCTGCCGCTCTCCTTCATCGTTGGTTTCTTCGGGCAGAATTTCAAGTGGCTCGTGACCAACATCGACAGCGCCACGGCTTTCTTCGCGCTTGGGATCGGCAGCCTGGTCCTCTCGGCGATCGGACTGTTGGTCTGGTTCCGGCGCGGCTCCTACATCTGATGAGCGGCGCTCGGATCCCAATCGGCCCGTGTTTCAGGGAATACCCAGCCGTGTCGATACCTCGCTTCATATGAGCCCCAGGAACAGTTTCCGCAGCCGCCTGGCGCGGCGAGCCTCGCTTGCCGCGCTGCTGGCTGCCTCTGCGCTGACGCCGTCGTCGGCGCTGGCGGTGTCGGCGCCAGCCGGCGATACCAGCCTCTCGCCACGGCTGGCCGAGCTCGCCAGGCCGGCGCTCCGCTCGGCCTCGCGGACGGAGCAGGCGGCGCTGCTCAGCCTCGCGCCCAGCGGCCCCGGCAGCCTCCTGCGCGACGGTAACCGGATCCTTGCCGACGTTCGCCTCGATGGGGACGCGGAAGCGGCCGTCGATGGCCTGCGCCAGGCCGGCGCTGAGGTGGTCCAGGTCAGCGGCCGCTACCAGACGGTGACCATCGCGGCCCGGCCGGTGGACCTGCCGTCGATCGCCGAGCTGCCCGGAGTCGACGCCGTGACCGAGGTGCTGACCCCGATTGTCCGCGGTGCCGACTGCGGCGGCGCCGTCAGGTCCGAGGGCGACGCTCAGCTCAACGCGGGCAACGCCCGCAGCAGCTTCGCGGTCGACGGAAGCGGCATCACTGTCGGCATCCTCTCCGACTCCTTCGATCGCAACCCGAGCGCCGTGACCCACGCCGCGGGTGACGTTGCCAGCGGCGACCTGCCAGGGCTGGGCAGCCCCTGCGGCTCGACCGCCGCGGTCAACTCCCTCGACGACTCCGAATCGGGTCGCGACGAGGGACGGGCGATGGCGCAGATCGTCCATGACCTGGCGCCGGGCGCCTCGATCGCCTTCGCAACGGCCTTCAGCGGCGAACTCGGGTTCGCCGCCAATATCAGGGCGCTTGCCACCGCCGGCGCCAAGGTGATCGCCGACGATGTCGCCTACTTCGAAGAGCCGTTCTTCCAGGACGGCCCGGTCGCGGTCGCGGTCAACGAAGTCGCCGCGGCGGGGGTCTCCTATTTCTCGGCGGCGGGCAACGACAACCTGATCGACGCCGGAGGCAACAACATCGCCTCCTGGGAAGCACCCTCGTTCCGCGATTCGGGTGGCTGCCCGGTGGCGATCGTCGAACTCTCCGAAGAAGTCGAAGAAGCGGAAGAAGACAAAGGGATCTCCGTCCCCCAGGGCTTGCACCCGCAGCACTGCATGGACTTCGATCCCGGTCCGGCGCCCGACCGGACCTTTGGCATCACGGTCGAAAAAGGCGAAGAACTTGCCGTGGATCTGCAGTGGGCGGAAGCGTGGAACGGGGTCGGGACGGACCTCGATGCCTTCCTGCTGCGCGAAGACGGAGAACTGGTCGAAGTCGAATTCGCGGGGAAACGCTCGCTCATCGGCAGCGTCGACGACAACGTCGGCGGCACCCAGAGGCCGTTCGAGTTCCTCTCCTGGGAAAACAAAGGCCCCGAAGAAGAGGTCCAGCTGGTGATCAACCGCTTTAGCGGCAGTGCCAATCCACGCCTCAAGTTCGCCCTGCTCGAGAACGGCCGCGGCGTTGCCGCGACCGAGTACCCGAAATCGTCCGCGGGCGACGTCGTCGGCCCCACCGTGTTCGGCCATAGCGGTGCCAGCGGGGCGATCAGCGCCGGCGCGGTCCGCTACAGCAACAGCTCCAAGGCCGAGAACTTCTCCTCGCGAGGGCCGGTCAAGCACTATTTCGGGCCGGTCCTCGGTCTCTCTCCGGCACCGCCGACCGCGGAGCAGGTCATTCCCAAGCCCGACCTGGCGGCCACCGACTGCGGTGCCACGACGTTCTTCGCGCGCTTCGAAGCGGGCGTCTGGCGCTTCTGCGGGACCTCGGCCGCGGCGCCCCACGCCGCCGCGGTGGCGGCCCTCATGCGCCAGGCGAACCCCGGCGCCAGCGCCGCTCAGGTGCGCGCCGAGCTGACCGGGACCGCTCATCCGCTGGGCGCATCGGGTGCCGACGCCGTCGGTGCCGGGCTGATCGACGCCTACGGCGCGGTCGCGGCGCTGGCGCTGCCGCCGACCGTCACGATCACCAAGGCGCCGGAACCGCTCAGCCACAACCGCCGCCCGGCGATCGAGTTCAGCGCCAACCGCCCCGTCGCCTTCACCTGCCAGGTGGACGGTGGCTCCCCGCAGCCGTGCGCGTCGCCGTTCGGCGTCCCGGCGGCGCTTGCCGACGGCAATCATGGAATCGCGGTCAGCGGCGTCGACCTGGCCGGCCGCAGCGGCAGCAGCGCCACCGCGATGTTCACGATCGACACCCGGCCCCCGCGTACGACCATCGCCAAGCACCCGCGGAAGCTGATCCGCACTCACAAGCGGCGGGTGCGGGGGAGCTTCCGGTTCAAGTCCAGCGAGGCCGGCGCCACTTTCGTCTGCAAAGTCGACCGTGGCCTGCTGAGGTTCTGCGGCCGCAGGTACTCACGGCGCTTCGGGGCGGGCAGGCACACGGTCCAGGTTCGCTCCCGCGACCGCGCCGGCAACGTCGACCACAGCCCGGCCGTCTTCCACTTTCGCGTCAAGCGAGTCGGCTGAGCTGAGCTCTCAAGGTGCGGTATGCGCCGTCTGGCGCCGCATCACCCAGTGCCCGCCCAGCAGCAGCGCCAGCAATCCCGCGGCGGTGCCAATCACCAGTGGGTCGGTTAGCGAGAGGCCCTCGAGGCGGGTACCGAAGTAGACCGAGATGGCGGTGATCGGCAGGTAGCCGAGCGCGGTCGTCCAGACGAAGCGCCAGACCGGAACCCGGGCGGCGCCGGCGGCGTAGGAGACGATGCTGAAGGGGAGGATCGGGATCAACCGCATCGCCAGCAGCAGCGTCGGGCCGCCGCGCTCGATCATCGCCTCGATCCGCTCGAAGCGCTCGACCCCGAGCCAGCGGTCGAGCAGCGGCCGCGCCACCGAGCCCCCGATCGCGAAGCAGAGGATCCCCGAGAGCAGCCAGCCGCACATCGTCAGCGCCAGGGCCGGGAAGAAGCCGTAGACGAAGCCGGCGGCGGCGTCGACGATCTCGGCCGGGAAGAAGACGACGGCGTGGATCAGCGCCAAGCCGAGGATCAGCAGCGGCCCCCAGGCGCCGAGGCTGTCGATCTCGTTGCGGACCTCAGCCTGGTCGCCCTGGATCGCGGCGCTGAAGGCGTCGCGAAGGGCGGGGACCGCCAGCACCAGCCCGGCCAGCAGGGCGATCCCGGCGAGCGTGACGCCGATCTCCAGCAGCGGCAGTCGTGGCTTGGCGTCCTCCTTCACGGGCGAAGTATCGCCCGCGCGGCGACCCGGCTCTGGGGAGGCGGGTCTCAGCCGCGCAGCCGGCCCGCCAGGCCGGAATGGCGGCCGCCGCCGTCGTCCCGCCGCACCGCCAGGTCGAGCGCCGCCATGTCGCCGACCAGCACGCAGCTGTTGCGAGCGCGGGTGATCGCGGTGTAGAGGAGGGGCCGGGTCAGCATCCGCGAGTGCGAGCGGTGGCAGACGCCGACCACGACCGGCACCTCGCAGCCCTGCGCCTTGTGGACCGAGATCGCGTAGGCGAGCCGCAGGGTCGCCGTCTCCCCGTAGGGGATGACCAGGGTGCCGCCGTCGTCGGTATCGACGACGATCGCCTCTTCGGCCGGGTCGTCGGAGCGCAGGAAGACGATCGAACCGTTCATCAGGCCGAGCTCGTGCGAGTTCCGGGTCTGGATCAGTCGGTCGCCGATCCGGAAGCGATCGCTGAGGGCCCGCTTGCCGTCCGGGTTGAGGCGGGCCTGCAGGCGCTGGTTGAGGGCGTCGATCCCGACCGGGCCTTTGTACATCGGCGCCAGCACCTGGACCTCGCGGATCGGGTCGACCTCGAAGCGCTTCGGCGCCCGCTCGGCGACGACCTCGACCACCGTCTCCAGCGCCCGCTCGGGGCTGGGGCGGTCGATGAAGAAGAAGTCGTGATCCTGGTCCGCGGCGGGCTCCAGGTGCGGCGGCCGCCCCTGGTTGATCTCGTGGGCGGCGGTGGTGATCATCGAGCGCGCCGCCTGGCGGAAGATCTGGCTGAGTCGCACCACCGGCGCCGCGCCGGAGGCGATCAGGTCCTCGAACGGCTTGCCGGCGCCGATCGGCGGCAGCTGGTCGGCGTCGCCGACGAAGACGACGTGGGTCGTCTCGGCGAGGCCGTCGAGCAGCACCTCGGCCAGGCGCAGGTTCAGCATCGAGGACTCGTCGACGATGATCAGGTCGACCGGCAGCGGGTGGCCGGGCTTGAAGGCAGGCTCGCGGCCGGGCATCCACTCCAGCATCCGGTGGATCGTCTGCGCCTCGTGCCCGGTCGCTTCCTCGAGCCGGCGGGCGGCCCGGCCGGTCGGCGCGCAGAGGGCGATCGTCGCGTTGGCCGCTTCCGCCTCGGCGACGATCTCCCGGGTGCAGACCGTCTTGCCGACGCCGGGGCCGCCGGTGAGGACCGAGACACGGGCCGCGAACGCCCCCCGCACCGCCGCCCACTGCTCGTCGGTCAGCTGCTCGCGCGGGGAATCGCCCGGCTCGTGGACGAGGTGGGGAGGGGCGGCGGTGCGGGCCAGCAGCGTCTTCGCGACCGCCAGCTCGCTGGCGTGGGTCAGCTCGCGGTAGACGCGGTCTTCGTCGACCAGTAGTCCCCGTGCCTCGACCAGCACGTCGGGATCCGGCGCCAGCCCGATCAACCGCGCCGTGCGGCGGGTCAGCTCCTCCAGCGGCAGGAAGCTGTTGCCCTGCTGTTCGGCCTCCGAGAGGGCGAAGACGGCGGCGGCCTGGGCGCGCCGGCTGGACTCCGGCGGCACATCGGCGGCGAGGGCGATCTTGTCGGCGCGGGCGAAGCCGACTCCGGCGACCTCGGTCAGCCGGTAGGGGTCCTCGTGCAGGACCGTCATCGAGCGCTCGCCGTAGAGGGCGTGGATCGGCGCCGCCAGATGGGCCAGGCCATGCGGGGCGAGCTGGACGTGGAGGTCGCGGACGGCGCGGCTGGCGTGCCAGGATTCGGCCGCCGCGGCCGCCTGGTCTTCGCTGACGCCGCGCAGGGCGCGGAAGACACGATGCGGGTCGGCGGCGATCGCCTGCAGCACCCCCTCGCCGTGCTCGTCGACCAGCCGCTCGGCGCGGGCGGGACCGATGTGGCGCAGCGAGGTCAGGTAGGCGACCTGGCCCTCGCGGTCGGCCGGGTCGAGCGGCAGCGCGCCCTGGGCTCGCAGCTGGCGGCCGTAGCGGTTGTGGGTCTGCCACTCGCCGCTCACTTCGGCCCGGTCGCCGGCCGTCAGGTGGGCCACCGGGCCGACCAGCGCGAAGCCCTCGCCGCCGCCCGCCTCCTGCACCTCGAGCACCGCGTAGCCGTCGTCCTCGGCCCGGAAGATGACGCCGATCACCTCGACCGTGCCCGTGTAGGCGGCCGCGTCAGCGTCGAAGAGAGTCGCCGTGCCGTTCACACACCAAAGCTAGCCGTCCCCGAGGCGGGATCCGATGCCCCGCCGGTCGCAAATAGCATGGTCGTATGAGCGCCGCGACCGAGCGACTGCCGCACGTCGACGAGCACTCACTCGTCGTCGAGGTCGGACGCGAGGCGACCTGGGAGGTGCTGCTGCGGGTGGCCGAGGGATCGGTCTCCTCCGCCGGCGCCCCGCGCTACGCGCGCCTCGTCGGCTGCGCCGACACCGAGGCGTCCGGTCCGCGTCCGCTTGCCGAGGGCTCGGCCTTCCCCGGCTTCCACGTCGCCACCGCCGCGGCGCCGGCCGAGCTGGCGCTGGCCGGCAGCCACCGCTTCTCCGACTACGCGCTGATCTTCCGCCTCGAGGAGCTCGACGGCGGGCGCACCTGCGTGCGGGCGGAGACCAGGGCCGAGTTCCCGCACCTCAAGGGCGCGATCTACAAGGGACTGGTGATCGGCACCCGCCTGCACATCCTCGTCACCCGCCGCCTACTCGCCGGCGTCAAGCGCAATGCCGAGCGGTCTTCCTAGGCCCGCCAACGGCCTCTGCGACAGCTGCCGCCACCAGCGGCTGGTCCCCAACACCCGCGGTTCGGTCTTCTCCCTCTGCGAGCGCTCGCGGCAGGACCCGGCCTACCCTCGCTACCCGCCAATTCCGGTGCTCAGCTGCCCGGGGTTCGAGCCGGAAACCGGTCCGACGGCTCCCGTGCGGCGCCGATAGCGGCGCCGATCAGGCCGAGGCCGAAGATCAGGGCGGCGAGGCCGACCAGGGCCCCCAGGAAGGGGACCAGCGCCGCGAGCCGGAGGATCGCCAGGCCGGCGAGCAGAGAGAGCATCCGCTGCCGCGGCGGCTTCAGGAGCCGGCGCCCGAGTACGTAGGCGGAGGCGAGATAGGCGACCGCGCCCAAGGGCAGGAGGAAGAGGCCGATGCCGAGCGCCAGCGGCAGGCCGACGAGAGTGATCGCCGCGATCACGGCGGCGATCGGCAGAACGATCAGGATCGCGATGCCGATCGCGATCGTCGGACCGACCTTCTCCCGCGAGCGGGCGTGGAGGGAGTCAGCGGCACGCGGCGCGATCAGCAGCAGCAGGGCGCCGAGAACCAGCAGCGAGAGGCTGACCGCGAGCCAGATGACGACGCCGCCGACCCAGGAGACGAGGCCGCCGGCGTCGGGCCAGTCCTGCTTGGTGACGTCGCCGTGGACGCGGGCGTCGAGGGCGACCTGTGGGTGCTCGTCGCCGTACTCGACGTCACCAGTCACTTCGGCGCTCGGCAGTAGGCGGGCCTTGCCACTGGCGGTGAAAAGGTCGCCGTCGATGCTGCCGGAGACGAGGACGTCGCCGCTGAGGACGATCACGTCGCCGTCGACCCGGCCGGCGATCCGGGCGTCGCCGCTGGCGATGAAAACGCCGTCGACCGTCTCGCCGCGTTCGACGGTGACGTCGCCGGAGACGACGACGATGGCGTCTCCGGCCTTGCCGCCGGCGCTCGCGGCGCTCGCCACCGCCGGGGCAGCGAGCGCCGCTACCGTCAGGAGCGCCGCTATGAAGGGCACGCGTCGAAGCACGCGCCCACCCTAAGGGACTCCTCCTAGCTCGCCGCCATCGGGTCGGGCTCGCCCAGCTTGGTGATGTCCGGCGCCTGGTAGGCCTCGCCCGGCACGCCGCCCAAGACGACCACGCGGATCCCCTCGGCCCCCGGCCAGACCTTGCGTTTCGTCTCCGGGCCGACCCTGGCGATGTGGTCGCCGTCGAGCGGGAAGCGCTCGCCCTCGATCTCGATCTCGCCGCCGCCGCGCATAACCAGGAAGACCTCCTCCTGGTTGTCGTGCGTGTGGTCGTGCTCCGGATAGTTCTCGTAGTTGGGGGGCATGTCGATTACCTGCATGCCGAACGACTCGACCCCGAGCTCGGCGCGGGCGCGTTTGAAGGCGCCGCGGTAGATCGCCTCCATCTCGTCGATGTTCTTCACCTGACTGCTCACTGTGGCTCTCCTCTTCGAATTGGTCCCGGACGGGATTGCGTCGGCATCCTAAGCGATTTGCACGAACGTTCGTGCTTTTATAGCCTTAAGGCGTGAGCGCTGTGACTCAACCGCCGTCGGTTGGCGCCGAGGCGCTGCCGGCCGAGCCGAGCAAGGGCGCCCAGACCCGCGCCGCGATCCTCAACCGCGCCGTCGACCTTGCCTCGGCCGAGGGGCTGGAGGGGCTGACGATCGGCCGCCTCGCCGCCGAGCTGCGGATGAGCAAGAGCGGCCTCTTCGCCCACTTCGGTTCCAAGCGGGAGCTGCAGCTGGCGACCGTCGACGCCGCCGCCGAGCGCTTCCGCGTCGCGGTGATCGAACCGGCGATGAGCGCGCCGGATGGCGCCCCGCGGCTGCGGGCTATGGGGGAGCGCTATCTCTCCCACCTCGATCTCTACTCGGGCGGTTGCTTCTGGGGCGCGACCTCGGCCGAGTACGACGACCGGCCCGGCCCGGTCCGCGACGCGATCGCCGCCGCCCTCGATGCCTGGCTGGGAGAGCTCGAGCGCCAGGCCGAGATCGCCGGCGTCGAGAACCCGAAGCGCTTTGCCTTCGAGCTCTACGCGGTGGTGATGGGGGCCAACGCCCGCTACCGCCTCAGCCGCGACCGCAAGGTCTTCGACCACGCCCGCGGCGCCCTCGCCCGCCTCGAAGCGGAGCTGCCGCCCGGCTGAGCCACGACGGCTGTTGGCTAGGGTTGAGGCTCGATTTCGTTCCCAGTCAAGGAGGAGCAGATGGACGTCGGCATCGGACTTCCCAACGCGGTCCCGGGCACCAGCGGAGCGCAGTTGATCGAGTGGGCCCGGCGGGCCGACGGCCGCGGCTTCTCCAGCCTGGGCACGATCGATCGCGTCCTCTACGACAACTACGAGGTGTTGGCCGCGCTCGCGGCCGCCGCGGCCGTGACGGAGCGGATCGGCCTCTGCACCTCGGTCCTGCTCGGGCCTCTGCGCGAGAACGCGGTCGAGCTGGCGAAGCAGGCGCTGAGCGTCCACGCTCTCTCCGGCGGCCGCCTGACCCTGGGCATCGGCCTGGGTGGGCGAGACGACGACTACGAGGTCAGCGGCCTCGAGACCAAGGGCCGGGGCAAGCGCCTCGACGCGATGCTGGAGCGGATCCAGGAGGTCTGGGACGACGATCGGATCGGACCGTCGCTGGAGGGTGCGCCGCGCCTCGTCGTCGGTGGCGCCGCCGACGCCTCCTTCGCCCGCGCCGCCCGTTTCGGCGAGGGCTGGATCGCCGGCGGATCGCCACCAGATCAGTACGCCGAAGCCGCCGCGAAGGTAAAGGCGGCCTGGTCGGACGCCGGTCGCGAGGGCGAGCCGCGCCTGATGGGACTCGCCTATTTCGCCCTCGGCGACAACGCCGAGCAGGACGCCCGCGCTTACCTGACCGACTACTACGCCTGGCTCGGCGAGGAAGTCGCCGGTTACATCGCCGGCAGCGCCGCCAAGGACCCCGAGACGGTCCGCCAGTACGTGGCCGCCTTCGAGGAAGCTGGCTGCGGCGAGCTGATCTTCTGCCCCTCCTCGAACGACCCCGCCCAGGTCGACCTCCTGGCCGACGCCTTCGGCCACTGAGGCGGGATGCGGCCGTGGCCGACGAGCTGCCGATCCTGCTCTTCGCCACGCCACCCGAGCTCGAGGCATGGCTGGAGGAGAACCACGCCGAGTCGGATGGTTTCTGGCTGAAGGTCGCCAAGAAAGGCTCCGGCGAGCAGAGCGTTACCTACGCGGAGGGGCTGAAGCTGGCGCTCTGCTTCGGTTGGATCGACAGCCAGAAGCGCGGCTTCGACGAGAGGTTCTTCCTGCAGCGGTTCACGCCGCGCCGGCCGCGCGGGAGGTGGTCGCGGATCAACCGCGATAAGGCCGAGGAGCTGATCGCGGCGGCATCGGTGCGGCCGGCCGGGATGGCCGAGATCGAAGCCGCCAAGGCGGACGGCCGCTGGGACGCCGCCTACGAGGGCGCGAGCACGGCGAAGGTCCCCGATGACCTGCGGCGCGAGCTCGACACCAATGAGGCCGCCCGCGAGTTCTTCGCCGGCCTCGACAGCAGCAACCGCTACGCGATCATCTACCGGCTCAACGACGCCAAAAAGCCGGAGACCCGGGAGCGCCGCCTGCGCAAGTTCATCGCCATGCTGGAGCGCGGCGAGAAGATCCACTGACGAAGGGCGACGCGAACTCCCTCCGTACACTCGGCCCATGGACCGTGCCCTCCTCGACAGCACCCTTGCCGCCGCCGGCGAGCCCGCCTACCGTGCAGCCCAGGTCTGGGAGTGGGTCACGCGCGGCGCCGCCTCCTATGAGGAGATGACCAACCTGCCGGGGACGCTGCGCGACCGGCTCGAGGCCGCGGTGCCGCTTTCGACGCTCTCCCTCCAGACCGAGGCCAGGTCTGACGACGGCACCGTCAAGTCGCTCTTCCACACCGCCGACGGGCGGGCGATCGAGGCGGTGCTGATGCGCTACCGCGACGGGCGCCGCTCGGTCTGCGTCTCGTCGCAGTCGGGCTGCCCGCTGACCTGCAGCTTCTGCGCCACCGGCCAGATGAAGTTCGCCCGCAACCTCAGCGCCGACGAGATCCTCGACCAAGCGCTGCACTTCCGCCGTCTTGAAGACATCGACCACGTCGTCTTCATGGGCATGGGGGAGCCGACGATGAACATCGACGCCGTGCTCGCCGCTTGCGAACGGCTGCCCGAGCTCGGCGTCACCCACCGCCGCACGGCGATCTCGACCGTCGGCTGGGTGCCGGGGATCGACCGCCTCGCCGAGTGCGAGCTGCCGCTCAGCCTCGCCCTCTCGCTGCACGCTCCCAACGACGCCCTACGCTCGCAGCTGATGCCGGTCAACGACCGCTACCCGCTGGCGGAGGTGCTCGCGGCCTGCGATCGCTACCGAGCCAAGCGCCGCCGCAAGGTCTTCGTCGAGTACGTGATGCTCGACGCCGTCAACGACCTGCCCGAGCACGCCCGCCAGCTCGCCACTCTGCTCGACCCGCGCGTCTACAAGGTCAACCTGATCCCCTACAACCCGACCGGTAGCTACGACGGCTCCTCGCCGGAGCGGATCGAGCGCTTCCGGGCGATCCTCGCCGAGCACCGCCTCACCGCCACCGTCCGGCTCACCCGCGGCCGCGACATCGACGCCGCCTGCGGCCAGCTCGCCGCCGCGGCGGGATGAAAGACGCCGTACCCAGGTTTGTCCCCCCTATAGCAGGGACAAACTTGGGTACGCGACCAAACTGGCTGGGCAGCCAGTTATGATCGCCGCGATGGCGACCATCGACACCTCGGCCCCGGTCACGCGGCCGCCGCAGATGTCAGCCAACCCGTTGCGGAGGGTGGCGGCGGACATTTACGAGGAGTGGCGGGAGCGCGGCAAGTTCCCGCCCGGAAAGACTGACTTCAGCCTCGCCCGCACCCACCAGATCGCCCACGACCCGCTGCCGCTGCTGCTCGGCGCCTACGAAGAACACGGACCGATCTTCAGCATGCGACTGCTGCACTCACGGGTCATCTTCATGCTCGGCCCCGAGGCAAATCACTTCGTCACCGTCGGTCATCCCGAGAACTTCCACTGGCGCGAGTCGAGCTTCGGCGACCTGATCCCGCTGCTCGGCGACGGCCTGCTGACGATCGACGACGACTTCCACGACCGCGCCAGGGCGATCATGATGCCCGCCTTCCACCGCGAGCAGGTGGTCGCCTCGGTGGTGGCGATGGCGGCCGAGGCCGAGGCCGCGATCGCGGCCCTCTCGCCGGGCGAGACCGTCGACGTCTACGAGTGGATGCGCAACCTGGCGATGCGGATCGCGATGCGGGCCCTGCTCGGGCTCGATCCCAACGAGGCTGGAAAAGGTGCCGCCGCCGCCGAGCACTTCGAGCGTGCCCTCGGCTACTACGGGATCGACTTCCAACTGCGGCTGCTGCGTGGTCCGGGCTCGCCCTGGCGCAGGCTCGTCTCCTCGCGCCGCGTCCTCGACGAGATCGTCTTCGCCGAGGTCGCCCGTCGCCGCGCCAACCCCGATGCCAGCCGCCAGGACATCCTCAGCCTGCTGGTCGGCGCTCGCGGCGAGGGGGGAGAGGCCTTCACCGACCGTGAGATCCGCGACCAGGTGATGACGCTGATGTTCGCCGGGCACGACACCTCGAACTCGACCCTGACCTTCATGATGCACGAGCTGGCCCGCCACCCTGAGGTCGTCGCCCGCCTCTGCGAGGAGCAGGATCGGGTGCTGGGCGGGGAGACGCCGAGCGTCGACCAGCTCGAACGCGAGATGCCCTATCTGGAGATGGTCCTCGACGAGGTGCTGCGCCTCTACCCGCCGGCCTGGATCGGCCCTCGCCGCGCCGTCCGCGAGTTCGAGTTCGGCGGCTACACGGTCCCCAAGGACGCCTACGTCAACTACTGCTCCTGGGCCAGCCACCGCATCCCCGAGGTCTTCCCCGACCCCGAGGCCTTCATCCCCGAGCGCTTCAGCCGCGAGCGCAAGGCCCAGTTGCCGCGCGGCGCCTACGTCCCCTTCGGCGGCGGCTCCCGCATCTGCATCGGCAAGCGCTTCGGCCAGACCGAGGTGAAGCTGGTGGCGACGATGCTGCTGCAGCGGCTTCGCCTCGACGCCCTGCCCGGCCGCACGATGACGATCCGGCAGATGCCGACCCTCTCGCCCAAGGGCGGGCTGCGGATGCGGGTCCGCGGGCGCGCCGCCTAGACTCGGCGCGACCCGATGCGCGCGCTGGTCATCTCCGACACCCACTTCGGCGCCTGGACCGGCCGCGACCTGCTGCGCGAGGAGTTCTTCCTCGAGCGGCTGGCGCCGCGGCTGGAGGGGATCGACGAGCTGATCTTCCTCGGCGACCTCTTCGATTTCCTCTTCGGCTCGGTCGATGAGGCGGTCGACGCCGCCGACGGGCTGCTGCGGCTGATCGCCGCGAAGATGGTCGGCGGGCGGCTTGTCTTCCTGGCCGGCAACCACGATCACCATCTCGTCCATCGCGACGGCGAGGATCGGCTGGAGACGAGGTTGGCGAGCGGGCACACGCCGACCGTGCCGCCCGGCCCCGGCTTCTTCCGCGACTTCCTCGAGCGGCGCCTGCCGGGGGTCGAGATCGAGATCGCCTATCCGACTTACCGCTTCGGCGACGTCCTCTGCACCCACGGCCACTATCTCGACCCGCATGCCCGCCTCAGCGGCTCGCGCGGAGACCGGCTGCTGACCCGGATGCTCTGGGCGATCGCGGCCGGCGGCCCGGAGGAGCCGACCTGCATCGAGGACTACGAGTCGGTGACCACGCTGCTCACCGAGTGGCTCTACATCGCCGCCCAGATGCCGCACGGAACGCATGCGCAACAGAACGTCTTCCGGGCCGCGCAACGGGCGGGGCGCTTCGCCCAGGCGCTGGGCGCTCCGGTCAGGGGCGCCGAGCGCCTGGGCGCGAAGCTGCGCGATCGCGGCCGGGGGGAGGCGGATGGCGCCGAGTCCCTGCCCAGCGAGGCGCACTTCGATGCCGTCGTCCGCGGCGAGGCCGAGCGCCAGGCCCGCGAGCAGCCGCTGCGCGGCCCGGCCGCCCCGCGGCCGCTCTACCCGGAGCCGACGGTGGTCTCGCGCAGCGACCCCTCCGAGCACGCGCTCGAGGCCTTCGCCCAGGTCGTCCGCAACCTCGACTGGGGTCGGGAGGGCCAGCAGATCGTCTTCGCCCACACCCACCAGCCGCTTGCCGACGTCCGCTGCGCCGGCGACGGCCAGAACCGCTACTGGAACACCGGCTCCTGGATCTACGAGCCGGACCTCGGCTCGCGCCAGGCCTACGCCCGCTACCTGCGCTACGCCTGGCCGGGGACGGCGGTCCTGATCGACGAGGACGAGCCGCGTCCCCAACTGCTGGAGATGCTCGCCGACCTCAACCCGCTGGCCGGCGGCCCCGGCCTGCCAGCCCCGTGATCCCCGCCGCCGCCGAGGCCTGGCCAGCCGTCTTCGGCGGCCTAATCCCAATCCTCGGCCTAGCCGCAATCGCCTACATCATCTACCGCGCCGTCCACGACAACGACAACTCAGACGACGACCCGCCAGCTACCTGACGCAGATCAACCCGCGCCCAAGGTCAGCAACCTCAGCAAGATCACAGCAAATGGGCCGGGGGCTTTCTGAGGGGATCCGGGTAGGGATGAAGCGTCTTGCACTTTTTCGCCAGAGTGGTTCGCGGACACCCGCCACCGATCTCGAAAAAGTTAAGCGGAATCCCTACCCGGATCCCCTCGGCCCCGACCTACTTGATGAAGAGCATCTCCTCATACTTCGGCAGCGGCCAGAAGTCGTCGGCGACGACCTTCTCCAGCTTGTCGGCCGCCTCGCGCACGTTGGCCATCGCCGCCAGCTGCCTATCGCGGGCATAGGTCGCCAGCTCCAGGCCCTCGAGGTCGTCGGGGTAGGCATTGGCCGATTTGAGCTCGCCGAGGGCGGCGACCAGCTCGTCGACCAGCTCCCGGACCTCGCCCTCGAGCGAGGAGACTCCGGCCTCGCCGATCAGCGCCAGCTGGCGCAGGCCGGCCGGCAGCAGCATCGTCTGGGCGATCGAGAAGGTCTCCTCGGCCTCGATGTTGGCCCGGATCGAGTACTGCTCGAGCCAGACGTCGTAGCGGGACTCGAGCTCGCGCTTGCTGAGTACGCCGTACTTCTCGAACGCGGTGACGGTGTCCTCGGCAACCACTTCGGGCAGCGCCTCGGGGGTGGTGCGGAGGTTCTTCAGGCCCCGTCGCTCGGCCTCGGCGTGCCATTCCTCGGAGTAGTTGTCGCCGCTGAAGCAGACCACTTTGTTGGCGAGGTAGGACTCTTTGACGATCGCCATGACCGCCTCCGGCATGCCCGCGCCGGAGGACAGCTTCTCCTCCAGTTTGCCGGCCAGCTCGTCGATTGCCTCGGCCGCGATCGTGTTGAGGACGGTGTTCGGGAAGGCCAGCGACATGCTGGATCCGAGCGCCCGGAACTCGAATTTGTTGCCGGTGAAGGCGAACGGCGAGGTCCGGTTGCGATCGCCTCCGTCCAGCGGCAGCGGCGGCAGCACCGTCGTGCCCAGGTCGAGGAACGAGGCGGGGGTGTTGGGGTCGCCCTCGCCGCTGGCGATCGCCTCGAAGACCTTGTCGAGTTCGGCGCCAAGGAAGATCGAGATGATCGCTGGCGGCGCCTCGTTGGCGCCAAGACGGTGGTCCTGGCCGATATTGGCGACCGAGGCCCGCAGCAGCCCCTGGTGTTTGTTGACCGCCTGGATCACCGCCGTGCAGAAGAACAGGAAGTGGATGTTGTCCTCCGGCGTGTCGCCCGGGTTGAGCAGGTTGCTGCCGGTGTCCGTCCCCATCGACCAGTTGTTGTGCTTGCCTGAGCCGTTGACCCCGGCGAACGGCTTCTCGTGCAGGAGGCAGACCAGTCCGTAGCGACGGGCGACGTTCTCCAGCGTCTGCATAAGCAGCTGCTGATGGTCGGAACCGACGTTGGAGTTCTCGAACATCGGCGCGATCTCGTACTGCGCCGGGGCGACCTCGTTGTGGCGGGTCTTGACCGGGATGCCGAGCTTTCGCATCTCCAGTTCGGACTCCATCATGAAGGCCAGCACCCGCTCCGGGATCGAGCCGAAGTAGTGGTCGTCGAGCTCGTGCCCCTTCGGCGGCTTGGCGCCGAACAGGGTGCGGCCGGTGCTGATCAGATCGGGACGCTCGAAGAAGTACTGCTCGTCGATCAGGAAGTACTCCTGCTCGGGCCCGACCGTGGTGAAGACCCGCTGGCTCTCCTCGTCGCCGAGCAGGCTCAGCGCCCTCAGGGCCGAGCGCGAGAGCGCGTCCATCGAGCGCAGCAGCGGGATCTTCGCGTCGAGCGCCTCGCCGGTCCAGGAGGCGAAGGCGGTCGGGATGCAGAGCAGCGTCCCGTTCGGGTTCTCGAGGATGAAGGCGGGGCTGGTCGGGTCCCAGGCGGTGTAGCCGCGCGCCTCGAAGGTGGCGCGCAGGCCGCCGGTGGGGAAGGAGGAGGCGTCCGGCTCGCCCTGGATCAGCTCCTTGCCGGAGAAGCCGGCGAGCATCTTGCCGTCGCCGGAGGGCTCGAAGAAGGAGTCGTGCTTCTCCGCGGTCGAGCCGGTCAGCGGCTGGAACATGTGGGTGTAGTGGGTGGCGCCGTTCTCCAGCGCCCAATCCTTCATCGCCTCGGCGACGGCGTCGGCGAGGCTGGGGTCGAGCGCCTCGCCGCCGGCCAGGGTCGCCTGCAGCTTCTCGAAGGCGTCGGCGGGCAGCCTTTCGCGCTGCACCTCGACGGAGAAGACGTTGGCGCCGAAGGCTTCGTTCTCGGGCAGGGTCAGGTCGAGCGCGCCGAGGGCCTCCCCGTTGGAGCTCCACTGCGCTGCGGTCACGTTCTGCTGGCGGATACGAGTCATCGCTTGGCTTGTCCCTCACTTGGCGCGCGCTCGTTCCGAGCGCGATCGTTTAGCGGTCTCACTCCCTTATTAAGAGCCAAAAGAGCCTAATGGCCAGGCGATCTGCGCGCCTTTGTACGGGCGTACAGTCTTTGCCCGGACGCGGTTATCCCTTATGTCGGAGGCGGGGGGCCGGCGGCGGCCCACCGGGCCCGACCGGATAGCCTCCGCTTCCCGCGGCACCCGCCGCCCTGCCAAGCCAAAACCGGAGGATTCACCCGCAATGTTCGTTTCCAAGGCCGCCGTCGTCGGCGGAGGCACGATGGGCGGCGAGATCGCCCAGGCGATCGCCGCCGCCGACATCCCAGTCGTCGTCAAGGACATCGACCAGAAGTTCGTCGATGCCGCCGTCGAGAAGGCGCGCGCGGTCACCGAGGGCCAGCTCGGCCGCCTGGTCAAGAAGGAGAAGCTGACCCAGGAGCAGGCCGACGCCCGCCTCGCCGAGGTAATGGACCTGGTCACCGGCACCACCAGCTACGACGAGTTCGGCGACGTCGACTTCGTGATCGAGGCGGTGCCGGAGAAGATGGCGATCAAGCAGGCGGTCTTCCGCGAGATCGACGCCGCCACTCCTGGCCACGCGATCCTCTCCTCCAACACCTCCTCGCTCTCGATCACCGAGATCGGCGAATCGACGCTGCGCGCCGACAAGGTCGTCGGCTTCCACTTCTTCTACCCGGCCTCGGTGATGCCGCTGGTCGAGGTGATCGTCGGCGAGGAGACCTCGCAGGAAACGGCCACGGCCGCTTACAACTTCGCCCAGGCGATCAAGAAGCAGCCGATCGTCTGCGGCGAGGTCCCCGGCTTCGTCGTCAACAAAATCCTGATGGCGACGATCGGCGAGATCTGGCGTGCCCAGGAGGAGCACGGGCTCTCCCTGGCGCAGATCGACCAGGCGATCGCCGAGGCGAAAGTGGCGCCGATGGGGCCGTTCTTCCTCACTGACCTGCTCGGCCTCGACACCGTCCTCCACGTCGCCGAGCATCTCAACGAGTCCTACGGCGAGACCTTCTACGTCCACCAGGGCCTCAAGCAGCTGGTCGCCGACGGCAAGCTCGGCGCCAAGAGCGGCGGCGAGGGCTTCTTCAAGGACGGCGAGCAGACGGTCCCCGGCGATGCCGCCCCGGACGCCGAGGAGCTGGTGGCGATGTTCACCGGCCGCGCTCTGGTCGAGTCCTGCCTGCTGGTCGAGGAAGGGATCTGCTCGGTCCGCGACATCGACCTCGGGATGATGGCCGGCGCCGGCCTCGACCCGCGCCGCGGCCTGCTGCCGCCGTTTTGGAAAGCCGACGTCGAAGGCCTCGACAAGGTGCTCGAGCAGCTGGAGCAGCTCGAGGAGAAGCATGGTGAGCGCTTCGCGCCGCCCGTCACTCTCAAGCGCCTGGTCGCCCAAGGCCGGCTCGGCCTCGGCTCCGGCCAGGGCTTCTACCCTTATCCGCAGCCCGACCAGGGCGAGCAGGCCGAGACCGTGAAGCTGGAGACCCGCGACGGTGTCGCAATTGCCTGGCTCGCCAATTTGCCGATGAACGCCGTCTCCCCCGACGTGATCCGCGACCTCGGCACGGTCTGGGAGCGGGTCAAGGCCGCCGACGGCGTGGGCGCGATGGTGATCGCCTCCTCGGTCCCGGTCGTCTTCTCGGCCGGCGCCGACATCAAGGCCTTCACCCAGATGGACGAGGGCAGCGAGGAGCTGATCCACAGCGCCCACGCGCTGTTGCGTGAGTTCGGCACCTCTCGCGTCGCGACGATCGCTGCCGTCAACTCGATCGCCTTCGGCGGCGGCTGCGAGGTGGCGATGGCCTGCGACGTGCGGATCGCCGCCGAGGCCGCCGTCTTCGGGCAGCCGGAGATCAAGCTGGGGATCATCCCCGGCTTCGGCGGCACCCAGCGCCTGGCCCGCCTGGTCGGGCCCAACAAAGCGCTGGAGATGAACCTGGTCGGCGACGCCGTCCTCTCCGAGGAGGCGCTCGAACTGGGCCTCGTCAACCGCGTCGTCCCCGACCACGAGCTGTTCGAGACGGCGCTGATGTGGGGCCGCAAGCTGGCCGGGCAGGCGCCGGTCGCGGTCGGCCTGATCAAGAGCGTCTCCTACAAGGGCGACCTCGACGAGGGCATCGAGGCCGAGAAGCAGGGCTTCGCGACCGCCTTCGGCAGCGACGACGCCAAGGAGGGCATCGGCGCCTTCCTCGCCAAGCGAACCCCCAAGTGGAGCGGCAGGTAACGACCACGGGCCGACGGGCCGGAGGCGTCCAGGTGGCGGACGTCTCCGGCCCGTCGGCGCTGGCGGAACTGATCCGCGAGTCGCGCTGCACCGTCGCCCTGACCGGGGCCGGGATCTCGGTGCCGTCGGGAATCCCCGACTTCCGCACGCCGGAGACCGGACTCTGGGCAAATGTCGACCCGATGGAGGTCGCCCACATCGACGTCTTCGAAAGCGACCCGGCGCGCTTCTGGTCCTACTACCGGCCGCGCTTCCAGTCGCTCGGCGACAAACGGCCCAACGCCGCGCACGAGGCGCTCGCCGAGCTCGAGCGCCGCGGCCGCCTCGAGGGCGTGATCACCCAGAACATCGACCGCCTGCATCGCGCCGGCGGTTCGCGCAACGTCGTCGAGGTGCACGGATCGATCGAGACCTCCTCCTGCACCCGCTGCCGCACCGTCTTCGAGATCGAGGAGGTCGAGGAGTTGTTCGACGGCGACGGAATCGCCATCTGCTCCAGCTGCGGCGGCGCGGTCAAGCCCGACGTCGTCCTCTTCGGCGAGCTGCTCTCCGAGAGCGCGATGGCCCGCGCCCGCGGCCTCGCCGAGCGGGCCGAGCTGATGATCTGCGTCGGCTCCTCGCTGGCCGTCTACCCCGTGGCCGGGCTGCCCCAGCTGACCCTCGAACGGGGCGGCCGCCTGGCGATCGTCACCAAGGGGGAGACCCCCTACGACGGCGACGCCCAGCTGAAGCTGAGCGGCGAGGTCGAGATGGAGCTCGGAGCACTGCTGGCGGCGCTGGCCTAGTCGCCTCCCGCTCTCGGCTCAGAACTTGATTCCGGCCTCGCGGCAGCTCTCGAGGACCGCTCGGGAGCGGGGGGTGTCGAAGGTCGCAGCCTGGGCGCAGGTCGTCTTCGCCGCTTCGCCGCAGGGGTGGATCACTTCGCCGCCGGTGCGCCCGGCCACCAGGGCCCGGATGCAACCGGCCGGCGGCGGCGGTTGAGTGCTGCCGGCGCTGACGAGGATCAATCCGAGGATCGCGACGATCGTCACCGCCAGCCCCGCGATCACCGCGTTTCGCTCGCGCGAGGTCAGCCGCCGCAGGGGGGTGTTGACGCGTCGCCAGTGTCCCTCCATCGGCATCGCGGCGCAGCTTAGCGGCAGATCGACCCGTCGATTTCGACAATCGGGCGAACGATGCGCGCCGATCTTTAGACAATCGTACGTGGTGGGCGAGGGGCGCCGGCGAAAGGGTTAGGGCAAGTCCAAATGGGCGCAGTAGCCGGTGGGGAGCCATTTTCGCGAGGTGTCCGGCGGCCCGAAACACGAAAGGAAACACCGTATCTATGGAATGGTTGAGCGAAGGAGCCAACTCTTGGCAGCTCACCGCCGCGACTCTGGTCGGCCTGATGAGCATCCCCGGCCTGGTCGTCCTCTACGGCGGCGTCATGCAGAAGCGCTGGTCGGTGAACTCGATGATGATGGCGTTCGTCGCCTTCGCGGTCGTGCTCATACTCTGGTGTCTGTTCGCCTTCAAAATGGCATTTGGAGACCCGATGCACCTCGCGAACAGCGGCTTCTTCGCGAACTTCTGGGGTAAGCCGGGATCGATCCTGAGCAGCTCCAGCCTGCTCGAACAGGCGCACATCCCCGAGTACCCCGAATTGGAATTCGCCTTCCCGGAGTCGACGCTGGCCTACTTCCAGATCGTCTTCGCCGCGATCACCCCCCTGCTGATGCTGGGATCGGTGCTCGGGCGGATCAACTTCAAGGCCTGGATCCCGTTCGTCGCCCTCTGGACCGTGCTCGTCTACACGATCAACGCCTTCCTGATCTGGGGCGGTGGCTTCTTCGCCCAGCACGGCGCGGTCGACTTCTCCGGCGGCTACGTGATCCACCTCGCGGCCGGCGTCTCCGGCTTCGTGGCGGCATGGGTGATTGGCCCGCGCCTGCAGCGTGACCGCGAGGTCGACGCCCCGAACAACCTGGCGATGGTCGCGGTCGGGGCCGGGCTCCTCTGGCTGGGCTGGAACGGCTTCAACGGCGGCGACTGGTACGAAGCCAGCGGCATCGCCTCGGCGGCCGTCCTCAACACCAACCTCTGTACCGCGATCGCCTTCCTGGTCTGGGTCGCCTGGGACTACATCACCGGCCGCAAGCCGAGCCTGATCGGCAGCGTCAACGGCATGATCGTTGGCCTCGTCGCGATCACCCCCAGCGCCGGCTTCGTCAACGGCTGGGGCGCGGTGATCATCGGCGTGATCGCCTCCACGCTGGTCTACTTCGCGCTCAACTACCTGAGCCGGGTGCGGCCGTTCCGCAACGTGGACGACACCCTCGGCGTCGTCTATACGCACGGCTTCGCCGGGCTCGCCGGCGGCCTCCTGGTCGGAATCTTCGCCAACAGCGCGATGGCGGAAACGACCCTGGCCGGCACGATCTCCGGCGGGGGGCTGCACCTGCTCGGCTGGCAGGCGCTGACCGCGCTCTGGGTGATCGTGTTCTCCGCGGTCGGCACCTTCATCCTCCTCAAATTGGTCAGCCTCTTCGTCCCGCTGCGGATGACCGACGAGGAAATGGAGATCGGCGACATCGCCGTCCATGGCCACGAGGTGTACCCCTCCGATGTGCCCTCGCTCGGTTACCCGGCCGGGGTGCCGGCAGCGGCGGCGGCACCGGCCGGCGGCGGCACCGCCTAGGCCGGGGCGACGGGCTCGGCGTGTCTGCGGGAAGCCTCCCGCAGCACGTCGAGCATCGTCGCCACCGCGGGCGTCACGGCGGCGGCCCGCGGAGTGGCGGCGAAAACCTTGCGCACCGGGCTGGCCGGATCGAGGGCCCGGACGTCGATGTCCTCGCGGACCGCGGAGAGGGCGAGCTGGGGGATCAGGGCCACCCCGACGCCGGCCGCGACCAGGCCCTGCACCGTCTGGTAATCGTCGCTCTCGAAGGAGACGCTCGGCTCGAACCCCGCCGCGTGGCAGGAGCGGATCACCTGCTTGGCGCAGGGGCTGGCGGCCGAGGTCTGGACCCAGGACTCCTCGCGGAGCTCCTCGAGCCGCAGTCGCCTGCGCCCGGCCAGCGGGTGGTCGTGGCGGAGGGCGAGGTGGAGCGGGTCGTCGAACAGCTCGAAGCGACGCAGGCCGGCGCCGAGCCGCTCGCCGACGCGGTCGAACTCGAAGAGCAGCACCAAGTCGAACTCGCCCGCCCGCAGCCGCGGCGCGATCTCCTCCGGCTCACCCTCGGCGAGGGTCACGTCCACCCCGGGGTGGGATGCGCGGAAGGCGGCGATCGCCTGCGGCATCAGCGTCGCCCCGGCGGTCGGGAAGGAGGCCGTCCGCATGCGACCGCCGTGACCGGCGGCGATCGCCGCCACCTCCGCCTCGGCGGTCTCGATCTGGGCCAGGATCCCGCCGACGTGACCGGCGAGGGCGGCGCCGGCCGCGGTCGGCCGCACGCCGCCGCGCCGGCGCTCGATCAGCGCCGCGCCGACTTCCCCCTCCAGGGTGGCGATCGCCTGGGAGACCGCCGATTGCGAGTAGGAGAGGACGTCCGCCGCGGCCGAGAAGGAACCCTGGGCGACGACTTCGCGGAAGAGGACGAGGCGGCCTGGATTCAGCATAAGTGAATCTGATTCTATCCATCAGTAAAAACAGTTGCGCTAATACAAGGTCGCTGCCACCATCGCCTTCGAACTTTCAACCCCTTCAAGGAGGCATCCGATGGCTCTCAAGATCATCGTTTCCTACGACGACACCGACAATGACCGCGATGCCCTCGCCCTCGGGCGCCTGCTCGCCTTCTCCGGTGCCGAGCTCTCCCTCGCCTATGTCCGCCACTCGGTGGGCGGGGCGCTCGAAGAGAAGGAGGCGGAGGAGATGCTCGCGCGCGGCGCCGCCTCGGTCGGGGCTCCGGACATGCCCCGCCACGTCGTCGTCAACGCCGGGACCAGCGTCGGCCTGACCGAGCTCGCCGAGCGCGAGAACGCCGACGTGATCGTCTTCGGCTCCGAGTACCGGACCGCGCCCGGCACGGTCAAACCGGGGATCCCGGCCCACAAATTGCTGCTGGGAGGCCCGGCGGCGATCGCCGTCGCCCCGGCCGGCCTGCGCTCCCACCCGTCGGTGAGCGTCAACACGGTCGGCCTCATCGATGCAGGCGACGAGAGCGCCAGGGAGACCGCGAACAGCCTCGCCACCGCGCTTGGCGCCGCCGTCGGCGACCCCGGCGCCGGCCCGGTCGACCTGCTGGTGGTCGGCTCGCGCCCCGAGTCGCCGCGGGGCAAGGTCACCCTCAGCGCCGCCAGCGACTACGTGATCGAGGCCGCGACCTATCCGGTACTGGTGACGCCGCGTGGCGTCAGCCTCGACTTTACGGCCGGTCAGCCGCAGGCCGCTTGACGACGAGGATCACGGCCGTGACCTCGGGGTCGCGGCCGTTGATCCGCTCCACCGCCGCCGACCAGTGAATCGGCTGCGGCAGGCGGCCCCCGCGCATGGCTTTCAGCGCCGCCTCCAGAGAGCTCGCGGCGATCACGGCCGCGGCCTGCACCGGGGCGCTGGCCTCGGCCGCTTCGAGCATCGGCCTGGTTACGTCTTCGGCCGCGCGCTGCGCGTTCGACCATCCCTGGCCGAAGGCGAGGTCGGGGCCCTCCATCTCCGGTCCCTCGAGGACCGTCAGCCTGCTCTCGCGCGGGTCCCACTCGCGTTCGCCGAAGTCGAAGGGCAGCCCGGCGACCCACGGCTCGAGCACGGTCGTACGCAGCCCGGCCTCGTCGACGTTGAAGACGCGAGCGTGCTGGTGACCGGAGCTGACCTCGACGTGGAAGGACATGCCCCGAAGTTAAACGTTTCGAGATGATGCGGCGATGGAGCCAGTCGCTACCCCGGATGCGGTCGTCTTCGATAACGACGGCCTGCTGCTGGACACGGAGTCGGTTTGGACCAGGGCGGAGCAGGACCTCTTCGAGCGCCGCGGTCTCGACTTCACGCCCGCCGACAAGCGCGAGCTGGTCGGGACCTCCGCCGCGGTCGCCGGTGGGGTGCTGGAAAAGCGCCTCGGCGAGCCCGGGCGGGCGGCGCAGCTGATCGAGGAGCTGAATGTCCTTGTCGTCGCCGAGCTCGAGCACGGGGTGGAGGCGATGATCGGCGCCCGCGAGCTGCTGCGCGAACTGCGCCGGCGCGGCACCCCGATCGGCCTCGTCTCCAACTCGCCGATCGCCTTCGTGGTCCGCTCGCTGGAGCTGGCCGGCTTCGAGGACCACTTCGACGTCGTGCTCAGCGCCCACGAAGTCGCGGCGCCCAAGCCCGCCCCGGATCCCTACCTCGAGGCCTGCCGTCGCCTTGGCGTCGAGCCTGGACCGGGAGTGGTCGCGCTCGAGGATTCCCCGACCGGCGTGGCGGCGGCGCGGGCGGCTGGGCTGACGGTGATCGGGGTGCCTTCGATCGACGGCATCGCCCTGGAGGAGGCGCACCACCTGGCCGGCTCGCTGCTGGACGACGCGATCGCCCACCGCCTCGCTCTCTGAGAGCGTAATTACTAACCCTCAAGCTAAGGGTTAGATCCTTGCCTAGCCGCGAAGAATGCGCCGACGCCGCAGAACTCGCTCGCAGATCTCGAGCAATTCTCTGACCTGCCGTGCTTGCTCGGCGCTGAGCTCGCCGCGCAGCGCCGCGTTCGCCGCCTCGCCGGCCTCCGAGCGGCGGCTGCTCAGCTGCGCCATGTCTTCATCGTGATCCGGGTCTGACAGTGCGGCTCCCTTCAGCTCGACCAGTAGCGCCTCGAGGCCGACTCGCAGCTGCAGTGCCGCCTCGCGACCGCGGCCTGCGTCAAGGTCGGCGCGCGAGCGCAGCAGCAGCGTCTCGCAGGCATCGACCCGCTCGCGACCGCCCAGCACCGCGGCGACCCGTTCCTGCGGCCGCAGGTCCTCCTGCCGCCGCCGGCGGTGCGAGGCGCCGCTGGCCCAGACGTCGACCTCGCGGGCGGCCCTGAAGCGGCTATCGGCAACCTCCTCGCCATCGCCGTAGCCGATCCGCACCGCCACCGCCCGCTCCGGCCTCAGCTGATGAACCTGCGGGTCGGCGCCGGCGATGGCGTGCACGTGGAGGGCGCGGTTGAGCAGGTCAATCCCCTCGGCGACGAGGACGTCGGCGGTGTCCTCGGCCTCGGTCGCCTCGTCGAGCCAACGCTCGGCGTCCTCCTCGCGCCCGAACGGCGCGAAGGCCCGGATCGCGGTCACGCGAGCGAGAGGCAGGGGAGAGGGCTCTGCTCCCGGCTCCGCCTTCCGTGCTCGCCGCCGGCGCCGGGCCGGGGGTGGCGGCGCCCCCAGCGTCTGCACGACGAGCACGCTCTCGCCGCCCGCCGCATCCTCGCTACGGGCAAGGTAGCGGCCGTCGGCCAGCGGCAGGGGGCCGGCAAAATCGAGTTGCGCGAATCCGAATAGCTTGGTCAGAAACGGTGATTCTCCCGGTCGGGGCGGGCAATCGTCGAGTGCTCCGGGCATGCGTAGGGGAGGGTCGGTAACCCCTCTGGGCGAATTCAGTCGCGCCCGCTACGCGGGCGGCTCCGGATGATGCTGCCCGCCTATGGCGGGCAATAGACAGATTGCATGTCGCCGCTTCGCGACATTCGCCCAGAGGGGTTACCGACCCTCCCCTCAACACCGGTAGCAGCAACGATCGAGGAGCGGCAGCTTTCAGGAGACAGCGCTTCGAAGGACTCTCAGCTAGGAGCAGGCGCTCGCGTGGATAGCTGGTGCTACGCGAGACGCCTGTGAGAGGGGTGCCGATACCCCTCCCCGGGAATGTCGCGAAGCGGCGATATGCAATCTGATTCCAGCGCGCCATAGGCGCGCAGCAACATCCGGAGCCGCACCCGAAGGGTGCGCGACAAATTCCCGGGGAGGGGTATCGGCACCCCTCCGACTGACCCCTCCGAAGCTCAGTCTTCGCCGCGCCCGGAGCTCTGGCCCGGCTGGGACTTATCCGGCACCGAGAACCGCGAGGGCTTGACCGGCACCTCGGGATTTTCGATCTGCCCGAGGCGGCCGATCAGGCGCTGCCACTGATCCGGTTTGAGGAGGGCCGAGAACTGCGCTTCGAGCGGACTGCCTTCGATCGCGTGGTAGCCGACGTGGACGTGGTCGTAGTGGTTGGGCATCGCGAAGCTGGTTTCGCCCGGCAGATCCTCGAGTGAGATCACCTGGTGCGGTTGCATCGTGCCCTGCAGCTGCAGCACGTCCTGGATCAGTTCGTCGGTCATCGTCCCCGGGCCCTGGTTCCCGGTCACCGGGGTGCCGTTGATGACGGCGATGTCGACCGCATCGCCAGTGCTGTGCTCGGAGACGTTGCCGGAGGTGGTGAGGAAGCTGTGGCCGCACTTGAGCGCGGTGATCGTCAGTTCGAAGCCTTTCGAGCGCAGGTACTCGAGCATCGCCAGGACGCGGCGGTCGATCTGCCCGGTGGCGATGTCTTCGCGGCCGCAGGTGTAGATCGAGAGGCCTTCGTCGGCCAGCACCCGTTTCTGCAGCGCCTCCTTGGAGAGCAGCAGGACGCCGGCTCCGCTGAGGCGCGAGGTGAAGGGGTTCTTGCCCTTGGCCCGGTAGATCGCCGTCGCCTCGAGGAGCTTCCAGCCGTCGAGGATCGGCTTCGGGTCAATCCGGGGGGCGCCCTTGCCGGCCGGTCGAATCGAGAAGTTGATGTGGGAGTCGACGCCGTCGGCAGCGGCGGCGACGCGGGCCAGGACGGTGCCGGCGATCACCTTCGAGCCGACCCGCAGCGAGCCGTCGGTAGCGGCTCGACTGGCGCTGTCGGTGACAGCTTCGCTCTTTTGCCCGTGATCGCCGGCGGCTCGATCCGGCAGCGCCCGCAGGCGTGGCCGCAGGTCCTGGCTTTCCACGGGGACCCGCTGCTCCTTGCCGGTCGGCATCACGACCAGGCGATGGTCGCGGACGACCTCGCCCAACTCGGCGTAGGTGTAGCGGTTGCCATAGGTGTCTTCGAGGACGACGTACTTGCCCAGCTGCGGCGAGCTGCCGAGCTTGCGGATGACGCCGTCGTTGACGGCGACCACCGGTGCGCCCTCGCGGGAAAAGATGTTGATGCCGCGCCGGGTCGGCGAGGAGGAGATGACTTCCGCCGCGTTGCCGGAGACCCGGGCATCGGTGGTCGAGTTCTTCAGCGCCGCCCGGGCCGAGATGTCGTCCGCGTAGCGAGCGTCGGCGGCGATTGGGAAGTGCGCTCCCTCGGTCAGCCCGGTCAGCGAGCCGACCAGGTCGGAGGGCAGTTTGCCGTAGGCGCGAGCGTAGAGAAGCACCTCCTGTGCGTACCAGTCGGCGTGGTTGTAGGCGAGGATCGCGTTGTAGAGATCGTCGGCCCCGCCGGCGATCTTCAGGTAGTGGGCCGCGGCGCAAATCGCATCGACCGGGTTGTAGGGGTCTTTGCGCCCGTCTCCGTTGGCGTCGACGCCATACGTTTCCCAGCTCGAAGGCAGGAACTGCATCCAGCCGACGGCGCCGGCGCTGGAGACGTTGAGGTTCGTTCCGAACCCGGTCTCGATTTTGTTGATCGAGGCCAGCACCTCCCAGGGGATGCCGTATTCGGTTCCGCAAGCCTGGTAAATCGGCAGCAGGAAGGGCGGGATCTCAAAGGAGTCGATGACGAAGTTGGGAACGCCGATCGGGGCCGGGCCGAAGGGCGCGATCGTCATCGTCGGGTTGGCGCTGGTCGGTGAGCCGCCGGAGCCGAACTGGGACCCGCCGTCCGATCCTTCGGCCAGCGGCTGGTCGCCGCCACCGGTGGCGCTGGGGGCGCGAACGCCGCCGCCGCTGCTACCGCCGCCGCTGGAATCGCCGAGGCTCTCGTTGTGGATGACGCCGCCGCCAAGGTCTTCGCCGCCGCCGATCGTGCTGCCCTGCTCGACGCCCTTCGGCTTCCGTGGGCTGGCGGGGTTGCTGGGAGTTTCTTCGGGCGCTGGCACCGGCGTCGCGGCGCTGGCCCCACTCGGCGCGACCGGCGCCTCGCTGGTGACGGTGGGCGAGGTGCAGTCGGGGTCCGCCAGGTCGATCAGGCCGTCGCTGTCGTCGTCGAGGCCGTTGGCGCAGGCCGGTGCCTGCAGCGACGGGACCGCGGTCGTGGTCGTGGCGGCGGATTGTTCGGTCGGCACGCTTTCGGCCAACGGGTCGGCGCCGGCCATCCCCACGCCAAGGGCTGACAGCGCCAGGAAGCTGGCGAGTACGACTATCAGTGCGATCTTGGCTCTCATCCCAGTGCGCCTCGGTGCCCGCCGCAACGGATCGCGGAAACTGCGTCCATATCCTCCCCGCGCAGGCGAGTCGAGGCTACTCGTTCCCCCAGGGGGGCGCAACGGCCCCGGCCGCCCCCCAACAAGCCCTTAATCAATATCGACGTCATGCCTGCACCGGGCAGCGTTTCAGCCGGCCCGGATGTGCTCGTTAAGCTGCTGTCAATGAACTGCGAAAGGCGGGCGGCGTGAGTTTCGAGCAAGACGAGCAGGACGGTCTGCGGGCGCGCAGCGAGCAGGCGATTGGCGAGCTGGCGCAGGCGCTGATCGACAACCCCACCCTCCACAACGCGATCTCCGCCGCCTTCGGTGCCCGTGGGAAGGCGATCGAGGCCCAGCAGGCGGCGATGGGAGCACTCAACCTCTCCTCGGCCACCGATCTGGAGCGTCTGGAGCGTCGCTTGCGCTCGTTTTCGCAGCGACTCGAGGATGTCGAGGAGCAGATCGACGAGCTCAGTCACGAGGTCGGGGCGATCCGCCGTCAGGCGGCTCGGAAACCCGCCAAAAAAACCAAAGGCTAAGCCTCAACTTAAGGCTTAGGGGCGACCCTGAGGGCCGTCGATGCCGCGGTCCCAGCAAGCTTTGCGGCCGCTTCGAGCTCGTCGTCATCCGCTGGGTCTCCGGCGGTGCTCTCCGCGACGATGAGAACGGCGGCGATCGCGAGTCCGAGCTCCTCGGCGCCAGAGAAGAGCGCCGCCGTCTGCATGTCCGCCGCGTCGACTCGTTCGGCGTAGGAGCCGGACTCGGCCCGGCCGCCTCTGTGCGGGATATCGAGGCTGGCGACGATGGCCGGCCGGGTTGCCCGCCCCAGCTCCTGCCGCAGCGCCGCGGTCAGGGTCGGGTCAGGCAAGACCGACGTTCCCGCTCCACCGCCGCCCCAGGCATGCGCCTCGAGAACCGTCAGCAGATCTCCCGGTAGCGGCTCGGGCTCGATCGCGACGCAGGTCCCGACCCGGACCGCCCGCCGCACACCCAGCTCGGCTAGATCGGAGAGGACGAGCGCCGCGCTCGGGCCACCCATGCCAGTCGCCTGTATCGACAGCTCGCGTCCGGCTGGGGTCCGCCCGGAGTAGCCCCAGAGCCCCCGCGCGTGATTGCTCATCTTCGGCTCCCGCAGAAGGGCCTGGGCCAGCATCAGCGCCCGTCCCGGGTCTCCGACGAGCACCGCGTCGGCGGCGATCGGGGCGGTTGGGCGCAGTCTGGCCGGCATCGCGCCGAGCCTAGCCACTTGTGAGAAACGAGCCGCGGGGATTTCCTCCAGCCGTCTAAACATCGCGATCGGGCCCGTCCATACGGTGATTCGGACTCGTCCAAACCGCGACCGTCGGGGCGTGCCTCGGCGGGCTAGGAGGAAATCGGAATGAAAAAGAGGCTCTTGATCGCAGGCCCGGTGGCTGCGCTTGCCTCGTTGATATTGCCGAGCATCGCCTTCGGGGCCGCTGAACCCATTCTGGACACGCCCGAGGCCAGCATCAACGCCATGTGGGTGATCGTCGCCGGGGTCCTGGTGATGTTCATGCAGGCGGGCTTCCTGCTTTTGGAGGTTGGTTTCTCCAGGGCGAAGAATGCGGGCGCCGGCGTCGCCAAGGTGCTGGTCAACTTCTCGATCGCGTCGCTTTGTTACTGGGCGGTGGGATTCGCGCTCGCGTTCGGCGGGCTGGGCGAGATCGCCGGGAACCACGGGTTCTTCCTCAACGTGGGTTCCTCGATCGAAGAAGCGGGCAAGAGCATCCCCTTCGTCGAAACGTATTCGATCAGTCCGGCCGCGTTCATGTTCTTCCAGTTCGTGTTCTGCGCGGTCTCGCTGGCGATCGTCTGGGGCGCCACGCTGGAGCGGATCAAGTTCAGCGCGTACATCATTTACGCGGTGATTTTCAGTTCCGTCCTCTATCCGGTGATGAGCCACTGGATCTTCGGCGGCGGCTGGCTGCAGGCCAACATCGGCATGCAGGACTTCGCCGGCTCGACGGTGGTCCACCTGATCGGGGCGACCGGAGCCTTCGCGGCGCTGCTACTGCTTGGCCCGCGGATCGGCAAGTACACGAAGGACGGCAAACCGCGGGCGATCCCGGGGCACTCGATGCCGCTGGTCGGCCTCGGTGTCTTGATCCTCTGGCTCGGCTGGTTCGGCTTCAACCCTGGCTCGACCCTCGGCGCGATCGGCGGTCGTTTCGCGGAAGTCGTGGTGGTCACCAACCTCGCCGCGGCGGCGGGTGTGGTCGCGGCGGTCGCGGTGATGTACCTGCTGTCGAAAACGATCGACATCGGCATGGCTGGGAACGGCGCGATCGCGGGACTCGTGGCGATCACCGCTCCATCCGGTTACGTGGAGTACTGGGCGGCCCCGATCATCGGCGCGATCGCCGGGGTCATCGTCGTCTTCGGCGTGATCGCGATCGAGAAGATCATCGACGACCCCGTGGGTGCCACCTCGGCGCACGGCCTGGCCGGTATCTGGGGCACCCTGTCGTGCGGGATATTCACCTCGCCACGATTGGCTGAATTCAACGAAGTAGGCGATCCGGGCCTCTGGTACAGCGGCTCGCTCCACCAGCTAGGCGCCCAGGCGCTGGGAGTGGGAGTCGCCTTCGGGTGTGTGTTCGTCGTCTCCTACGGGATCTTCTGGCTGATCAAGAAGACGATCGGGCTCAGGGTCAGTCCCGAGGAGGAGGACGCCGGCCTCGACATCTCCGAGCACGGGATGTACGGGTACCCGGAGCAGTTCATCCCACAGCCGGAGTACTCGACGGGTCTGCCGTTTGGCGCCGCGCCGCCCCCAGCCGGGGCTCCCGCGGCGGCGGCTCTCAGCCCGATGGCCACCACCACCGAGTCCTAGGAGGCTTGAGCGCATGAAAAAAATAGAGGCGTTCATCCGCCACGAGGCGTTCGAGCCGATCCGGGCCGAGTTGCTCGACCGCGGATTCCCATCCCTGTCGATCATCGAGGCCAAGGGCTCGGGCCGTCAGAAAGGAATCGTCGAGCGCTACCGCGGCTCGACCCTCACCGTCAACGTCCGGCCGAAGATCAAGCTGGAGGTCGTCGTCGAGGACAAAGACAAAGCGGTCGTCGTCGAGACGATCCTCAAACACGCCCGCACGGGCGAGGTGGGCGACGGCAAGATCTTCGTCCTGCCGGTGGAGGAAGCGATTCGCATCCGCACCGGCGAGGGCGGCGAGCCGGTGCTCCAGCTGCACGAGGAGTCGGAGCTTCCGACTTAGCGGCGGAGTCCTCCGGGGAGGGAGCGGATGCCCCTCCCCGGAGGCCGTTGCGCAGCAGATCGCTTACGGCGATTCGAGTTGCTTGCGCTTGAGCCTCCGGGGAGGGGCATCCGCTCCCTCCTGCGCAGCCACTAGCCTCGGCCCGTGGCCGACGAGCGCATATCGCTGAGCGAGGCCGCGCGTAGATCCGGGGTTCCCGCCAGCACCCTCAAACGCTGGGCGGGGGAGAAGATCGTCCCGGTCCGACGCGGTCGCTGGACCGCCACGGCCGCAGCCCAGGCGCGGGTCGTGGCGCGGATGCGGGAGCGTGGCTACTCGCTGGAGGATCTGCGTGAGGCCGGGCGCGAGGGACGGCTGGCTTTCGGCTTCGCCGAGGAGCTGTTCTCGGAGGCCGGGGAGAGGGTCTCGGTGACCGCGGTCGCGAGGGAGACCGGGCTGGAGCCGGAGCTGATCGAGCGGATCCTGATCATCCTCGGCACGCCGAAGGGGCGGCAGCGCAACCTCGCCCCGGACGACGCCGCGGCACTCCGCCACTGCGCCCGCGTCCTCGCCGCCGGCTTCCCGCTGGTCGCCTTCCTGCAGCTGGTTCGCGTCTACGTGCAGTCGATGCGCCGGATCGCCGAGGCCGAGGTTCGCCTCTTCCATCTCTACGTCCACGAACCGCTGATCCGCGACGCGGTGCCGGAGCTGGAGATGGCGGCGGAGATGGGGGACCTGGCGGCGGACATCCTGCCGGTGGCGGCGCCCCTGACCGAATACCTGCATACCCGCTACCTGCGCTTCTTCCTCGAGCAGGACGTCGTCGGTCATATGGAGTCGGGGCTGGGCGCCGACACGGCGGAAATCGAACTGGGCCAGATCACCGTGACCCTCTGCTTCATCGATCTCACCGGCTTCACCCGCTATACGGAGGAGGAGGGAGACATGGAGGCGCTCGACGTGGTCGAGAACTTCGTCGAGACGGTCGAGTCGACGTTGCCGCGCGAGGCGACGATCGTGAAGACGATCGGCGACGAGGTGATGGTCGTCTCGCCGGATGCCGCCGCACTGACCGAGTGGGCGGTCCAGTTCCTCGCCCGCTTCCCGCGGCGCCCGCAACCGCGGGTCGGGATCCACTGCGGCGAGGCGGTCTACCGCGACGGCGACTACTTCGGCAGCCAGGTCAACCTCGCCCACCGGGTCGTCAACCGCGCCCTCGCCGGTGAGGTTCTGGTCACCGACCGGGTCGCCGAGGCGATCGAGGGCCGCGACTCGCTGGGCCTGGAGCCGATCGGCCAGGTCAGCCTCAAGGGGTTTCCCAGCCCCACCGACCTGTTCGTCGTCCGCGCCGCCTGACAGTCGCTCCTAGACTCGAACCGTGGACGCCGACCTGATGCTGGAGCGGGTGCTCGCCGAGGGGCTGCTCGCCCCCGGGACCGCGGTCGTGGCAATGCTGTCGGGAGGGCGGGACTCGGTCTGCATGCTCGATCTCGCGGTGCGCGCAGTGGGCCCGGATCGGGTGAGGGCGCTGCACGTCAACTACGGCTTGCGCGACGACTCCGACGAGGACGAGAGCCTCTGCGCGGCGCTCTGCGACTCGCTCGGAGTGGAGCTTGCGGTCGAGCGCCCGCGGCGGCCGGAGGGGCCCGGGAACCTGCAGGCCTGGGCCCGCGACGCCCGCTACGCCGCCGCGGCCAGCCTGGCGCAACCGCCTGGCGCGACGGTCGTCACCGGCCATACCGCCGACGACCAGGTCGAGACGATTCTCTACCGCCTCGCCTCCTCACCTAGCCGCCGGGCCCTGCTGGGGATGCGCCCGCACGACGGCAGCCTGGCCCGGCCCCTGCTCGGCTTCACCCGGGCCGACACCACCGCCTACTGCGAGCAGCGGGGGCTTGACTGGCGCGATGACAGCAGCAACGCCGACTCGGTTTACGCCCGCAGTCGCGTCCGCCACGGCCTGCTGCCCGAGCTGGCGAAGATCCACCCGGCCGCCGCCGCGAACGTCCTGCGCACGGCGGCCCTGCTGCGCGACGAGGCTGAGGTGCTGGATGCCCTGGTCGACGCCGAGGTCGACGGCTCGGGTGGCTCGCGCCGGGGCACGATCGCCCTCGAGCGCCTGGCCGAGCTGCCGCCGGCGCTGCGCCGGCTCGTCCTGCAGCGGTTGGCCGACGGTGCCGCCGGGAGGCCCGTGCCCGGCGCCGCCCGCTTCGCCGAGCAGGTCAGCGGCCTGCGCCGCACCGGCACCGCGATGCTCGACCTTGGCGGCGGCGTGCGTGCCGTGGTCGAGCGCGGGGTGCTTCACGCCGAGCGGGATTGAATCGCTCTCTATATCTAGACTGCGGCGGGTGAGCGACCCCGCGATCGGCGAGACCCTCGTCGCCCAGGAGGATCTGCAACGCCGGGTCGCGGAGCTGGGCGCCGAGATCAGCCGCGACTACGACGGCCGCGAGCTGGTCATGGTCGGGGTCCTCAAGGGCGCCGTCCTCTTCCTCGCCGACCTTATGCGCAGCATCGACGTTCCCTGCGAGATCGACTTCATGGCCGTCTCCAGCTACGGCTCCCAGACCGACTCCTCCGGCGTCGTCCGCATCCTCAAGGACCTCGACGCGCCGATCGAGGACCGCCACGTGCTGATCGTCGAGGACATCATCGACTCCGGCCTCACCCTCCACTACCTGATGAGGAACCTGAAGGCCCGTAACCCAGGCTCGCTGGAGGTCTGTGCGCTGCTGACCAAGCCAGAGCGCCTGCGCGTCGACCTCTCGCCCCGCTACGTCGGGTTCGAGATCCCCAACCGGTTCGCGATCGGCTATGGCCTCGACCACGCTCAGCGCTACCGCAATCTCAATTACGTGGCGGCTCTCGCCGACTGAGCAGGGAAAACCGCCCTGGTACGCTGATTTCACCCTTGAGGCGTTTCTTCAAAAGCGCGGCGTTCCCGATCCTGCTGGTGGTCATCCTGGCCTTCATCGCGCAGCGCGTGATCACCAACGACTCCGGTCCCTCGGCCCCGGCGTACAACGAACTGATCAAGCAGAAGTCCGGGCTGATCGCCACGGGCAAGATCGAGGAAGTCTCGGTCAACCCCAAGGACAACACGATCGACGTCAAGAAAACGAACGGCGAAAGCTTCTCCACGGGATATCCGCCCGACGGCGAAGAAAGCCTGATCAACAGGCTCGAAAAAAACGACGTCAAGACCGACGTGCACGGGTCCGGCAGCAATGGCCTACTCTCGCTGCTCACCTTCATCCTGCCCTTCGTCCTCTTCCTCGGCTTCTGGATCTTCCTGATGAACCAGATGCAGGGTGGCGGCTCGCGGGTGATGAACTTCGGCAAATCGAAAGCGAAGCGGATGTCCGTGGACGCTCCGAAAATCACCTTCCGCGATGTCGCCGGCGTCGACGAGGCGGTCCAGGAGCTCGAGGAGATCAAGGAATTCCTCGAGAACCCGAAGAAGTTCCAGGCGCTCGGCGCCCGCATACCCAAGGGTGTTCTGCTCTACGGCCCCCCGGGCACCGGTAAGACGCTGCTGGCCCGCGCCGTCGCCGGCGAGGCCGGCGTCCCCTTCTTCTCGATCTCTGGCTCCGACTTCGTCGAGATGTTCGTCGGCGTCGGCGCCAGCCGCGTCCGCGACCTCTTCGAGCAGGCCAAACAGAACTCCCCCTGCATCATCTTCATGGACGAGATCGACGCCGTCGGCCGCCACCGCGGCGCCGGCATGGGCGGCGGCCACGACGAGCGCGAGCAGACGCTGAACCAGCTGCTGGTCGAGATGGACGGCTTCGAGATGAAGGACAACATCATCTTGATCGCGGCCACCAACCGGCCCGACATCCTCGACCCGGCGCTGCTGCGGCCCGGTCGCTTCGACCGCCAGGTCGTCGTCGACCGCCCCGATCGCAAAGGCCGCAAGCACATCCTCGAGGTCCATACCCGCGGCAAGCCGCTGGCCCGCGAAATCGAGCTCGACACGCTGGCCGGCCAGACCCCCGGTTTCACCGGCGCCGATCTCGCCAACCTGATCAACGAGGCGGCGCTGCTGACCGCCCGCACCGGTAGCCGCGAGATCAGCATGAAGGAGCTCGAGGAGGGGATCATGCGGGTGATCGCCGGTCCCGAGAAGAAAACCCGGGTGATGAGCGAGAAGGAGCGCCTGATCACCGCTTACCACGAGATGGGCCATGCGATCGTCGGCCATCTGCTGCCCAACTGCGACCCGGTCCACAAGATCTCAATCATCAGCCGCGGCCAGGCGCTCGGCTACACGATCAGCCTGCCGACCGAGGACAAGTTCCTCACCACCCGTGCCGAGTTGACCGACACGATGGCGATGACCCTGGGCGGCCGTGCCGCCGAGGAGATCATCTTCAGCGAGATCACCACCGGCGCCTCCAACGACCTCGAAAAGGTGACCGAGACGGCGAAGCAGATGGTGATGCGGTTCGGCATGTCGGAGCGGCTCGGTCCCCGCGTCTTCGGCCACGACCGCGGCCAGCCCTTCCTCGGCCGCGAGTTCTCGTCCGAGCCCGACTACTCCGATGAGATCGCGCGCGAGATCGATGACGAGATCCGCCGCATCGTCGAGAGCGCCCATCAGACTGCGAAGGGGTTGCTGAGCGAGCGTCGTGAGCAGCTCGACCAAGTCTCGAAGCTGCTGCTGGAGCGGGAGACGATCGACGCCGACCAGTTCGCGGCGCTGCTCGAGGGCAAGTCCGCCGACGAGGTCTTCGCCGACGACGAGGAGCCCGCCAAGCCGGCTGAGCCTGATCCAGAGCCGGAGCGGCCGCAGCGCGAAGGGGCACGGCCGAATCCGCGGCCACGCCCTGGTTTCGCGGGCGGCGACGCCAGCTGAGTAGCGCCAGCGGCTCTAGCCCGCGGGTCCTGTCGTGGCGGCATCCCCCACGGTGCTCGGCGCTCCGCGCCTGCGCGCCGCGGGGGACCCCCGCCACCACGCCACCCGCGGGAGACGCGCTGGAGATACTTCGCTGATGGTTGCGAAGCTGATGGGGGTCGTGAACGTGACTCCGGATTCGTTTTCGGATGGGGGGCTTTACCTCGATCCGGAGGCGGCGATTTCGCACGGAGAGGACCTTGCTCGGGCGGGGGCGGGGATCCTCGACGTCGGGGGGGAATCGACTCGGCCTGGGGCGGAGTCGGTGCCTGTGGCGGAGGAGCTTTCGCGGGTGCTCCCGGTGATTGAGGGACTGGCCGGGGGGAAGGCGGCGATCTCGGTCGACACCTCGAAGGCCGCGGTCGCGAAGGCGGCGCTCGACGCGGGGGCCGAGATCGTCAACGATGTCACCGCCCTGCGCGGCGACCCGGAGATGGCGGCGCGGTGCGCGGAGCACGGGGCGACGGTGGTGCTGATGCACATGCTCGGCACGCCGCGGACGATGCAGGATCAGCCGCACTACGACGACGTGGTCGCCGAGGTCAAGGCCTTTCTCTCTGAGCGGATCGAAGTTGCGATGGCCGCCGGTATCGCCGAGGAGCGGATTTGGTTGGATCCGGGGATCGGGTTCGGCAAGACGGCCGCGCACAACCTGGAGCTGCTGCGGCGGTTGGCGGAGTTGCGTGAGCTGGGGCGGCCGCTGGTGATCGGGACCTCGCGCAAGAGCTTCATCGGCAAGGTTGACGGCTCCGATGCGGGCGAGCGCCTCGGCGGCACGATTGCCTCCTCGGTTCTCGCCGCGGCCGAGGGCGCCGAGGTTCTGCGGGTGCATGACGTCGCCGAGGTGAGCCAGGCGATGGCCGTCGCGGCGGCGGTGCTCGGGTAGGTTGCGAGGATGGAGGCTCACGGCAACGGCATCGAATCGAGCGCCGAGGTGGAGCTGCGCGGCCTCTCGATCTACACCCACCACGGCGTCAGCGACGCCGAGCAGGAGGTCGGGCAGCGGCTCGAATTCGACATCTCCTTCGATGTGCCCGACTGCGACGCCGTCCTCACCGACCGGCTCGAGGACACGGTCGATTACGCCCAGGTCTGCGACATCGTTGCCCTCGCCGCCACCGAGCGCAGCTACAAGACCCTCGAGCGCCTGGCCCAGGTCATCGGCCAGCGGCTGATGGAGCGCTACGGCTGCGAGTCGGTGCGGGTGCGGGCGGCCAAGCCGGAGCCGCCGCTGCCGCTGGCGATCCAGGAGGTCGCCGTCGAGGTGACCCAGGAGCGTGCGGTCGACGAGGATGAGGCCGAGGCCGGCGAGGGTTAGCTCCTTGCGCCGCGGCTACCTCGGACTGGGTTCCAACGTCGGCGACTCCGCGGCGCACTTGCGGGCGGCGATCGAGCTGCTGCAGGGGCGTGGCGTCGAGGTCGAGGCGGGGTCCTCTGCCTACGTGACCGAGCCGGTGGGGGAGATCCTCGACCAGCCCGACTTCCTCAACGCGGCGATCCGGATCCGCACCGAGCTCGACCCCGAGGCACTGCTCGACGTCTGCAAGGCGGTCGAGGCCGAACGCGGCCGTTCCCTCAACGCTCCCCGCCACAGCCCGCGTCCGCTCGACGTCGACCTGCTGCTGCTCGGCGACCTCGAGCTGAAGACCGAGCGCCTGACCCTGCCGCACCGGGAGGTGACCAGCCGCCGCTTCGTCCTGGCGCCGCTCCTGGAGCTGGACCCGGAGCTGACCCTGCCCGACGGGACCCGCCTCGCCGATGCGCTCGCGGCGCTGCCGGTGGGCCAGCGGGTCAAGTGCCGCGGTCCTCTGATCGGCTGAAGACTTGTGGTGCCCGTAGGCACCAGACTCTTCAGGCGGTAGCCATCTCGCCGCCGCGCAGCGGCTCGAGCCAGGCGGTGGGGAGAATCGGCGGCGTTTTGCCGGGGTAAGCGGGGACCACGCGCTTGGCCAGCGCTCCAGCCGGCCGTGCCTCGATCGCGGGTCGCAGATCGTCGAGAGTCATCGCCAGGCCGATGCTGGGGGCGATCTGGAAGTCGGCGGCGTTGAGCCGCTCGCCGTTCAGCACGCCCGCGGCGATCCACTTGTCGACCTTGTCCAGCAGCGCCGGCAGGGCCGCCAGCGCGGGACGGACATGGGCATCGTCGGCTTTGTTGAAGCGGGCCGAGAGAGCAACGATCGGTGCCGCGGTTTTCATCGCCAGCGAGAGGGGGACGCCCAGCTTGGCGCCCTCCGAATAGCTGCGCAGCGGCGCCTTGTCGTGCTTGATCGTCCACCAGAGGATCTGCCGCATCGGCGACTGCAGCTCCTCGTCGCCGAAGCGCTCCGCCTCTTCGACCGCCGCCCGCCTCTCCAGATCGGCGGGGAAGAGTGGCGGCTCCGGCCGCAGGCGGTCCAGCTCGCGGGCGATCTGGCGTGAGCCCTGAACCTTGCTGCCGTCGATCTTCAGCGCCGGCACGGTCGTGCCCGTAAAGCCGAGGGCCCGCAGCGCGCCCTTGGATATCACCGGCAGCAGGTCGGTGCGCTTGTAGGCGATGCCCTTGTGCTCGAGCATCAGCGCCGCGGCGATCGCCGGGTGCGAGGCGGGGATGACGAAGAGACGGGCGTTCACGGGACGATCCTATGCGCAGGGGGCCTGAGTGGGCCCCCTGCCGCCGATGCGGCGATAATCGCCGCATGCTCCTGGCCGTCGACGTCGGCAACACCCAGACCCATCTCGGCGCCTTCGAGGGCGAGACCTTGGTCGAGCACTGGCGCTTCCAGACCCGGTCCGGGGCGACCGGAGATGAGCTGGCAGAGCGGATCGCGGGATTCTTCTCACTTTGCGAGATGTCCTTCACCGACGTCGACGCTGTCTGCGTCTCCTCGGTGGTGCCGCCTTTGGGGGCTCAGTACGAACAGCTCGGCGAGCGCTACCTCGAAGCCGAATGCCTGACGATCGGGCCGGGCCTGAAGACCGGGATGCCGATTCGCATCGACAATCCGCTCGAGGTCGGCGCCGACCGACTGGTCAACGCGATCGCCGCTTACGACCGCTTTGGGGAGGCCTGCGTCGTGGTCGATTTCGGCACCGGCATCAACATCGACGCGGTTTCGGCAGACGGCGAGTACCTCGGCGGCGCGATCGGTCCCGGTCTCGCGCCGTCGCTGAGCGCTCTGATCGAAAGGGCGGCGCGGATCACCCGGATCGACCTCGAAGAGCCCCGCGAGGCGATCGGGCGTTCGACCCGCGCGGCGATCCATTCAGGCTTCATCTTTGGCTTCGCCGGTCTAATCGACGGCATCGTCGGGCGGATCGAAGACGAGCTCCCGAACCCTCGACTGCTTGCGACCGGTGGCTATGCATCGACCGTCGTCCCCTTTACCGAGACGATCGACGAGGTGGACGACATGCTTACCCTCAAGGGGCTGCGACTGATCCATGAACGCAACGCGCCCACAGCTGACTGATCCCTTCCGGATCGGCGACGTCGAGATCTCCAACCGGGTCCTGCTGGCGCCGCTGGCCGGGATCGGCAACTGGTTCGTGCGCCTGCAGGCGAAACGCCATGGGGCCGGGCTGGCCGTCTCGGAGATGGTCTCCAGCTTCGCTCTCCACTACCGAAACGAGCGCACCCTGCGCGAGCTGATGCGTATCCATCCCGACGAGCACCCGGTTTCGGTGCAGCTGTTCGGCCACGACGCCGAGGTGATGCGCTCCGGCGCCGCGATCGCCGCCGAGACCGGCGCCGACCTGATCGACATCAACATGGGCTGCCCGGTCCCCAAGGTCCGCCGCACCGGCGCCGGTGCTCAGCTTCTGCGCGATCCCGAACTCGCCCTGGCTCTGGCCCGAGGCGCCGCCGAAGGCGGCGGCGGCGTGCCGGTCACCGTCAAGCTCCGCTCCGGGATCGAGGCCGGCGACCGCTCGGGATTCGACCTCGCCGTGCGGCTCGCCGAGGAGGCTGGGGTGGCGGCGATCGCCTTCCACCCGCGGGCGGCGACCAAGGGCCACAAGGGCGCGCCCGACTACGAGCTGACCCGGGAACTGGTCGAGCGGATCGAGGTGCCGGTGATCGTCTCCGGCGGGATCTCCAGCGCCGCGGCAGCCCGTCGCGCTTACGAGGAGTCTGGTGCCGACGCGGTGATGATCGCCCGCGGCTCGCTCGGCAATCCCTGGCTGTTCGAGGAACTGACCGGGCGTCGCCAGCAGCCACCCGCTCGCGCCGAGGTCGCCGCCGAGCTGCTCTGGATCATCGACAGCGCCGAGGACCATCTCGGCGCCGAGCGGGCCGAGCGCTATCTGCGCAAGTTCTACCCCTGGTACATGGAGGGGCTGGAAGCTCCCCAAGCAGTCATCGACGAGCTCCAGCGCAGCGCCGATCTCGGCCGCGCCCGGGAGCTGATCGGCGCCCTCGCCGAGCCCGCCGCGGTTGCTTGAAACGCCCCTGATTGCCGGGGTACCGCCCTCGCTATAATCCCGCGACTCTGTGCCGGGGTGTGGCGATGCAGGCCGCCACATCCGGGCGTTTTTTTCGGTCTGGGAGTCGCTTCCGCGACTCTCCCAACAGCCAAAAGCGAGGTAGTGCAAAGTGAGTCGTCAGGCGGTCATCACCTCAGAAGGTCTCGAGAAGCTGAAAGAGGAGATCGAGCACCTCTCGACGACCAAACGTCGCGAGGTCGCGGCGCGGATCAAGGAGGCGCGCGAATTCGGCGACATCTCCGAGAACGCCGAATACGACGACGCCAAGAACGAACAGGCCCTGCTCGAGGGCCGCATCGCCCAGCTCGAAGAGCGGCTGCGCCGCGCCACCGTTATCGACGAGAAGGCGCTCAACACCGACGAGGTCGGCTTCGGCTCGGTCGTTCACGTCAAAGACCAGAAGACCGGCGACTCGCAGAAATTTCAGATCGTCGGCTCGACCGAGGCCAATCCGGTCGAGCACAAACTCTCCAACGAGTCGCCGATCGGCAAAGCCCTGGTCGGCCGCAAGCGCAACGACGTGGTCACCGTCGAGGTCCCGCGTGGCCCGAAGAAAAAGTTGAAAATCACGAAAATTGAGAAGGCCTGACGCTCGATAGGGTCGGTTCGCGATGAGCGAGCCAACCGAACCCAAGCTTTCCGACGTTCTGCGCGACCGGCGCGAGAAGCTCGGGCGCATCCGCGACGCGGGGATCGAGCCGTTTCCGCACGAGTTCTCCGAGCGCGAGGACATCGCCGAGGTGCGGGCCGCCCACGAGGGGCTGGCGGCGGGGGTGGAGACGGAGTCCCGCCATCGCGTCGCCGGTCGGATCGTCGCCCGCCGCGGGCACGGCAAGGCCTGCTTCCTCGACCTCCGCGACGGCAGCGGTCAGGTCCAGCTCCACGCCCGCGAGGACCTGCTCGGCGAGGAGGCTTTCGAACTGCTCGTCAACCTCGACCTCGGCGACATCGTCGGCGCCGAGGGCACGGCAATGGCGACGCGGCGCGGTGGCGAGCTCTCGCTGGCGATCGACCACTGGCGCCTGCTGGCCAAGAGCCTGCGGCCGCCCCCCGACAAGTTCCACGGCCTCGAGGACACCGAGACCCGCTTCCGCCGCCGCGAGCTGGACCTGATCGCCAACGAGGACAGCCGCCGTGTCTTCCGGGTCAGGGCCCGGACGGTCAGCGAGACGCGCCGCTGGCTCGACGAACACGGCTACGTCGAGGTCGAGACGCCGGCCCTGCAGCCGCTCTACGGCGGCGCCCTGGCTCGGCCCTTCACGACCCATCACAACGCCCTCGACCGCGATTTTTACCTGCGTATCGCCACCGAGCTTTACCTGAAGCGGCTGGTGGTCGGCGGCATCGACCGCGTCTACGAGCTCGGCAAGGACTTCCGCAACGAGGGCGTCTCCCACAAGCACAACCCCGAGTTCACGATGCTCGAGTGGTACGAGGCCTACGCCGACTACGAGAAGACGGCGCACGACCTCGAGCTGCTCGTCGCCGAGGTGGCGGAGCGGGTGCTGGGGACGACGGTCGTCCTCCGCGGCGAGGTCGAGATCGACTTCGCGCCGCCCTGGCGGCGGATCACGATGCGCGAGGCGATCCTCGAGCGAGCCGGCGTCGACATCGCCGAGCACCCGACCCGGGAGGCCCTGGCGGCGGCGCTCGGCGGCGAGCCCGACCCGGCCGAGGGTTGGGGCAAGCTGGTCGACGGCCTGCTCTCCCGCGAGGTCGAGCCCGGCCTGATCCAGCCGACCTTCGTCTTCGACTACCCGGTCGAGCTCTCGCCCTTCGCCAAGGCCCACCGCTCCGAGCCGGGCCTGGTCGAGCGCTGGGAGGCCTTCGTCGGCGGGGTCGAGATCGCCAACTCGTTCAGCGAGCTCAACGACCCCGACGAGCAGCGGCGCCGCTTCGAGCAGCAGGCGGTCGAGTCCGATCGCGGCGACGAGGAGGCCCAGCCCTACGACGAGGCCTTCGTCGAAGCGCTCGAACAGGGGATGCCGCCAACCGGCGGCGTTGGGCTCGGCATCGACCGCCTGGTGATGATGCTGACCGGGGCGAGCAGCCTGCGTGAAGTGCTGCTGTTTCCGGCGATGAAGAGCTGAAATGCCGCAATCACCGAATAGGAGCGGTGAAAGGCCGGCCCGGCGCTCTCGGTAGAGTTACGGAACACATGGGCGCCTGCCGAGATCGATAGGGCGTCTGCCGGTACTAACCCGGGCCAACCGGGTTCGACCAAGAAGAGGAATCTTTTGTTCGAGCGATTCACCGAGAGAGCCCGCCAGGTCGTTGTCCTCGCCCAAGAGGAGGCGCGCACTCTCAAGCACAATTACATCGGCACCGAGCACATTCTGCTCGGTCTGCTGCGCGAGGAGGAGGGCCTTGCCGCCCGCGTCCTCGAGTCCCTCGACATCACCGTCGAACGGGTGCGTTCGCAGGTGGTCCGCATCGTCGGCTCCGGCGAGGAGGTCACCTCCGGCCAGATCCCCTTCACGCCGCGCGCCAAGAAGGTTCTCGAGCTGGCCCTGCGCGAGGCGCTCTCGTTGGGCCACAACTACATCGGCACCGAGCACATTCTGCTCGGCCTGGTGCGCGAGAACGAGGGCGTCGCCGCCCGCATCCTGCTCGACTTCGACGCCGACTCCGACAAGATCCGCAACGAGGTGATCCGCATGCTGTCCGGCCCCGGTGGCCGCCGTCAGGGCGGTGGCGGCGGTGGCGGACAGGGCGAGGGCAAAAAGTCTTCGAAACTGCTCGACCAGTTCGGCCGCAACCTGACTCGCCTCGCCGAGGAGGGCAAGCTCGACCCGGTGATCGGTCGCGAAACCGAGATCGAGCGGATCATGCAGATCCTCTCCCGCCGCACCAAGAACAACCCGGTGCTGCTGGGCGAGCCCGGCGTTGGCAAGACCGCCGTGGTCGAGGGCCTGGCCGCCAAGATCAACAAGGGCGAGGTCCCGGAGCTGCTGAAGAACAAACAGATCTACACCCTTGATCTGGCCGCCCTGGTCGCCGGCTCGAAGTACCGCGGCGAGTTCGAGGAGCGCCTCAAGAAGGTGATGAAAGAGATCACCCAGCGCGGCGACATCATCCTCTTCATCGACGAGCTCCACAATCTGGTCGGCGCCGGCGCCGCCGAGGGCGCGA
>DATBDU010000014.1:0-70742 GCA_036269775.1 Solirubrobacterales bacterium | reverse complement strand
TGCCCGACGCGACCTGGGGCCTTCACCTCGCCGACGCGAACATCGCCCTCGGCAACCTCACGGCCCTGGTCCGCAAGGAGACGAAGGCTTACTTCAAGTAGTCGCGAGGCCGCGGGCGAGCGACCGGGCCACCTCGCGCATCGCCGCCGGCGCCACGCGACCGGCCGCAACCGCGTTGGCGAACCCGTGCGGCATGCCGGGCACTCGCTGCATCTCCACCTCCACGCCCGCCTCGCGAAGCCGCTCCGCGTACTCGACGACCTCGTCGCGAAGCGGGTCGAAGCCGGCGACGACGACGAGGGCCGGGGGCAGGCCCGACAGGTCCTTCGCCCGCAGCGGCGAGGCGCGGGGATCGTCGGCCTCGGAGGGATCAGACAGGTACATGGAGTCGAACCAGTCCATCTCGGCCGTCGTGAGGTAGTAGCCCTCGCCGAACAGCTCGTAGGAGCGGTGCTCGCGCCCGCCGAGCTGGGCAACCGGGTAGATCAGGAGCTGGAAGCAGGGCTCCGTTCCGCCGTCGGCGGCCGCGAGCTGGCAGCAGACCGCGGCGAGGTTGCCACCGGCGCTGTCACCCCCCACCGCGATCCGGTGGGGGTCCGCCCCGAGCGCGTCGGCCTCGGCGACGGCGCCTCGATAACTCGCCAGCGCATCCTCCGCGGCGGCGGGGAAGCGGCTCTCGGGGGCCAGCCGGTAGGCGACCGAAAGCACGCGCATCCCTGCATCTCGCGCGAGAAACCGGCAGAGGTTGTCGTGCGTGTCGAGGCTGCCGACCGTCCACCCGCCCCCGTGGAAGTACACGAGCAGCGGCGAGCGCGCCCGCGCGCCCTGCCCGGCGTAGAGTCGTGCCGGGAGCAACCCCGCGGCACCCTCGATCTCGAGATTGCGGACGTCGGCCACCTCCACCCGCGGCCCCGTGAAGACGCGCGCGTCGTGCTCGATCTTCGCGCGCCGCTCGGCGACCGAGAGCATCACGCTGCCGTCCTCGGAGTCGACCAGCCGCTGGGCGAGCTGCGCTTCGGCTTCGAGCACCTGGCCGTCGACCTCGACCGGGCGCCCGGCGAGACGGCGGACCATGCCGGGCGGCAGCGAACCGATGACGCGCGTGATCGAGGCCTCGGCCGCCTCAGGGATTGTTCTGCGGTGCTTTAGCACCGCAAGAAGCGTGTAAGGCGGCGAAGCCGCCGCAGATGAGTCCTCACGCGCGCGTCAGCTCCTCCAGCAGCTCCACGGGCGAGCGCCAGTCACGGCCGGTTGCCCGCCCAAGGCCCACTTCGCAGGTCCGGTTGCCGCACAGGCAGGCGTCGAAGCTCCCCTCCAGCTCGGAGGCCTCGGTGGCCGTCGCCGAGGCGGTGAGCTCCGGATGCAGGAATCCGCGATCGCCCGCGAAGCCGCAGCACCGGGCGCTCGGCGCCTCGACCACCTCGTCGGCGAGTGCCTCGGCCACGCCGCGAAGCCGCCGCGCGAGGCCGAGCTGGCGCGCCGAGCAAGTCGGGTGGATGGCGACGCGGCCCGTGCGGCGAGGCTCGAGACCATCGAGGAGGCGGCCACACCACTCGACGCCGTCGAGGATCTCGAGCTCGCGGTGGCGCTCGGCAGCCGCGGGGTCAAGGACGCCCGCGATCTCGCGGGCGAGGCCGTAGGTGCACGACGCCGCGTCGATGACCACCGGCAACGCCCCGCCGTCGCTCCAGCGCCACAGCGCCGCGAAGGTCTCGCGCGCCATCCACTCGTGCCCGCGCTGGAACCCCTTCGAGCTCCAGGGTGTCGCACAGCACCGCCCGCTGACGTCGGGCGGGATCCAGACCGGCTTCCCGGCCCGTCGCGAGACCGCGACCATGGCCGAGACCACCCCAGGCCCCCGATTCGCCGGGCCGAAGATCCGGTTGATGCAGGCAGGGAGGTACACGGCCTCAGCGCCTTCGCGCCGCGTCGCCGGCAGCTCGGCGGCCGCGCCGCGCGGCATCCCCTCACCCCACTCCGGCACGAGCTCCTCGCCGACCACCCGCCGCGCCGCGCGGCTCACGCCCCGCACCGGGGCGTCTCCGGCCACCGAGGCGATCGCGTGTCCCACCCGCAGCCCGCCCCGGGCGGCCCGCTCCACCCCTCGCCAGCGCCGAGCCACGCTCAGGGCCACCGCCTCCGAGCGCGAGCTCTGCTGCCGGCCGCGGAGCTCCTTGACCAGCTTCCCGGTGTCGATCCCGATCGGGCAGGCGAGGGCGCAGCTTCCGTCGGCGGCGCAGGTGTCGATCGCGTCGTAGGCGTAGTCGCGCAGGAGTGCCTCGGCGACGGCCGAGCCCTGCGGCTGGCGGGCGATCTCGCGGCGCACGACGATCCGCTGGCGCGGCGTGGTGGTGAGGTTGCGGCTCGGGCAGACCGGTTCGCAGAAGCCGCACTCGACGCAGGAGTTGGCGACCTCTTCGATCGCCGGGTTCGTGTGCAGGTTCTGGAGGTGCACGTCGGGGTCGCGGTTCAGCAGCACGCCCGGGCCGAGGACGCCGTCGGGGTCGGTGAGCTCCTTGACGCGCCACATGAGCTCGGTCGCCTTCTCACCCCACTCGCGCTCGACGAACGGCGCCATGTTCACGCCGGTCCCGTGCTCGGCCTTGAGCGAGCCGTCGTACTTGCCGAGCACGAGGTCCCCGAGCCTCCCGATGAAGGCTTCGTAGCGCTGGGTGTCCTCCGGCTTCGCGAAGTCTGGGGTCAGCATGAAGTGGAGGTTCCCGGCCGACGCGTGCCCGGCGACGCCCGGCAGGAACCCGTGCTCGGAGAGCAGGGCCTGGAGGTCCTTGGCGCATTCGGCGATCCGGGGCGGCGGGACGCAGACGTCCTCGACGATCAGCGCGTTCTCCGGCGGCTTCAGCTTCCCGAGCAGCCCGTGCATCCCCTCGCGCACGCGCCACGCCATCTCGATTCGCTCGTCATCGCGCGTGAAGTCGACCGGCGCCACGAGCTCGCGGTCGCCCAGTAGCTCGGTGGCCTGGCGCTCCGCCGCGTCGAGCCCCGCCTCGTCGTCAGCGCCGAGCTCCACCAGCAGCGCCGCCGATTCCGGCGGCAGCTGCTGCCACTCGCCGGGGGTGCCGGGGATGTTGAAGCTCGCGGCGATGAGCGATGGGGCGACCATCAGCTCGACGGCCGTGGCCCCGGCCGCGACCAGCTCGGGCACGGGCTCGGTCGCGGCCTCGATCGACGGGAAGTGGATCCACGAGATGCTCGTCGCAGCCGGCACCGGCACGGTCTCGAACACGACCTCCGCCATGAACGCCAGCGTTCCCTCCGAGCCGACCAGGAGGCGGCGGAAGATCTCCAGCGGCGTGGAGGCGTCGAGGAAGGCGCAGAGGCGGTAGCCGGTGGTGTTCTTGATCTCGAACTTGCGCCGGATCCGCTCGACGAGCTCGGCGTCGGCGACAATCTCCTCGCGGATGGCGGCCAGGCCCGCCGCCAGCTCGGGCTCCACCTCGGCGAACCGCTCCTCCGCGCCGTCGGCCGCCGTGTCGATCGTCGTCCCCGAGGGCAGGACCAGGGTCATCGAGCGCACGGTCGAGTAGGAGTCCCTGGTCGTGCCGCAGCGCATCCCGCCCGAGTTGTTGGCGACAACACCCCCGACGGTGGCGATGTCGGTGCTGGCCGGGTCGGGGCCGAGTTTGCGCCCGTACGGGGCGAGCACCCGGTTGGCGTGGCCGAGCACGGTGCCGGGCTTGACCCGGGCGATGGCACCATCGTCCTCGACCGCGACGCCCCCGAAGTGGCGGCGCACGTCGACGAGGATGCCGTCGCTCTGGCCCTGGCCGTTGAGGCTGGTGCCACCGGCCCGGAAGGTGACCGGGATTCCCTGCTCGCGACCGTAGGCGAGGACCTTGGCGACGTCGCCGGCCTCGCGGGCCATCACCACGGCCCGCGGAAAGAATCGGTAGGGGCTGGCGTCGGAGGCGTACTTGACGAGGTCGCCGGCCTTGGTGAGGACGCGCTCGTGACCGAGCAGCCGTTCGAGGTCGCCGCGCAGCGGTTGGGCGACGCCGGCGGCGATTGCGTCCGGCGCGCGGTCCGGCGCCGGCTCGTCGAGTCGCGGGGCGAGCGACTGCGGGCTTCGCTCGAGTAGCGCCATCTCTCTTTTAGAAGAGTGACATGCCGGGGGTGACCGGGACTTCGACCAACTCCGGCTGAGAGGAGGCGAGCGCGGCGGCTAGAGCACCACTGACTTCGTCGCGGTCCTTCGCTCGGTGCGCATTGACGCCGTAGCCCTCGGCGACCGCGGCGACGTCGAGCTTGGGCAGGTCGAGGCCGGGCGCGCCCGTCACCTGCTCGACTTCGGCGAACCACTTGAGGATCGCGTACTCCTCGTTGCGCAGGACCAGGAAGGTGACCGGCGTCCGGTAGGCGACGGCGCTCCAGAAGGCGGTGATCGCGTACTGGGCCGAGCCCTCGCCGAGCACGCAGACGACCGGCCGGTTGGGCTGCGCGAGCTGCACCCCGACCGAGGCGGCGAGGCCGAAGCCAAGGCCGCCGCCGGCGCTGAAGTAGTAGCTGCCGGGCCGGGAGATCCGCAGCTGGTTGCGAAGGGCGAGGGTGCTGGAGGGCGACTCGAGGACGACGATCGCGTCCTCGGGCAGGATCTCGCCCAGGGCGGTGTGGACGGTCGAGGGATTGAGCGGGTCGCTGGGCGGGATTTCCCCCGGTCCCGGGTTCGGCTCCGGCACCGGGCGGGCCGACTCGGGGACCGCCGCCAGCAGCGCCTCCAGGGTGAGCTTGACGTCGGCGACGATAGCGTCGCCCATCGGCGCCCGCACCGCCTCGTCGGGGTCGCTGGTGATCGCCACCAGCTTCGCGCCTTCGGGCAATAATGGCCCCGGGATATAAGGGTAATAGGGGAAGACGGAGCTGCCGACGACGAGGATCAGGTCGTGGCCCTCGAGCGTCTGCCCGACCGGGCCGATCGCCGGCGGCAGGACGCCGCGGAAGTTGGGGTGGTTCTCGGGGAAGCCGAGCCGATTGCCGCCGGTTGCCGGCGAGGCCCAGACCGGCAGCCGCTGGCGCTCGGCGAGAGCGATGCCGAGGTCCCAGGCGCCGCTGGCGTCGATGTCGGGGCCGGCGACGAGAACCGGGTTGGCGGCCGCGGCGAGCGCCGCGGCGAGCGCGTGCACCGCCTCGGGGTCGGCGCTGGCGCGCGCCGTCACCTTGCGCTCGATCGCCGCCCGAGCGTCGCCCTCGTCGACCTCGGCGTACCAGTCGTCCATCGGCAGCGAGACGAAGACGGGACCGCGCGGCGGCAGCGAGGCGAGGTGGGCGCCATGGGCGAGGGCCAGTGGCACGTCCTCGGCCCGCGGCGGCTCGTAGGACCACTTGACCAGCGGGTGCGGCATCCGCGTCGCGTCGCGGTTGGTCAGGTTCGCCTGCAGGGTGATCTGCGCCCGCGCCTGCTGGCCGGCGGTGATCAGCAGTGGCGAGTGGTTGGCCTGGGCGTTGAAGATCGCCCCCATCGCGTTGCCGACCCCGGGCGCGGTGTGGAGGTTGACGGCGGTGGTCTTGCCGGAGGCCTGGGCGAAGCCGTCGGCCATGCCGACCACGACCGCCTCCTGGAGGCCGAGCACGTAGCGGAAGTCGGCCGGGTAGTCGGCGAGCATCGGCAGCTCGGTCGAGCCGGGGTTGCCGAACATCGTCGTCATCCCGTGGGCGCGGAAGAGGTCGAACGTGGCGTCGCGAACGGTGGGCATGGGGGCGAACCCTATCCGGCGGGATTCAAGCGGTACGGGCGGAGGTCGATAAAACGGGGGTGCGGAACCGGCTCCTCAGCTTTCATCGCGACATCGAGCGCCTTGGCCTCGCCGTCGCGCTCGCCTGCGCGGCGCTGCTCTGCGTGGCCGCGGTCGCCTCGGCCGCCCCCGCGCCGAGCGCCACCCGCCTCGTCTACGCGCCCGGCAAGATCGTGCCGATCCCGGTCTCGATCCCACACGAAACTGGCGACATGGTCGACAAGCGGATCCTGCCGGACCTGCGCTGGATCGCCGAGCGCTACCCGATCTACGTCACCGACGGCTACTCCGGGCCGCTGCCGAGCGGCGAACACGTCGGCTGCGACGAATGCCACACCAAAGGCTCCGATCACTACAACGGCCTCGCCGTTGACCTGGTGCCACTGGGGGCTGGGGCGAAATGCGACGCGGCCTGGGCGCCAATCACCCGCCTTGCGCTCTGGGCCGAGCCGGTCCAGAACGAGCCCGCCCCGCCCTTCCGCTGGATCGGCTATGACGGCGACGCCGGCCACGGCTGCGGCAACCACCTCCACCTCTCCTGGAACCACTCCCCGGCAGCCCAGTTCGAGCTCGCCGAATGGGTCGAAGTCTTCCCGGTCGGCCCCGGCGAACCGATCGGCGTGCCGCGCGGCACCCGCTCCCCTGCCCCCAAGCCCCCGCCGGGCCCCTCCGGCGGCATCTCCACGGTCCGCACCGGCGGCATCGGGCCGCGCTTCCACGACTGAGCGGCCCGGCGGCTGCTCCATAGGATGAGGGAGATGCGCACCTCGATCGCCGCGGCCCTCGCCTTCGCCGCCCTCGCCTGCCTCAGTGCCGGCTGTGGCAAGCAGGACGACTCGACTCCGGTCGTTTGCCGCGAAGGCCCGAGCGCCTACGTCGACGCCCTCGCCAGCGCTCCCGGCGAAGTGAAGTTGGCCGGCGAGACGGCGATCAGCGAATGCCTGGCCGAGAACCAGCAGGGCGGCGACCTGGCGACCGTCGGCCTCGGGCTGGTCGAAGCCGCGACCGAACTCAACGCCGAGGCCCGGGCCGAGCCGGGCGGCAGCGCCAACCTCGAGCTCGGCTACCTAATCGGGGCCGCCCAGCGCGGCGCCGATCGCAGCGAAGGCATCCACGCCGATCTGCTGCGCCGCCTAACCGTCGCCGCCCGCTACGCCCCCGGCCGTCAACCCCTCTCCCCCGCCTTCCTCGCCGCGTACCGCCGGGGCTTCGACGCCGGACACGCCAGCGGCTGAAGCACCCGCCGACGGGCCGGAATGTCAACTGTGGCGCAACATTTCGGCCCATCGGCCGAGTGGTGTTACTGTGGCGGCGACTCGCGGCGTGGGGAACTCCGGTGTGAATCCGGGGCTGACGCGCAGCGGTATGGGTGACGACTGATCGGTAGTCCCACTGGACTCGAAACGGGTCCGGGAAGGGTGATCAGGAGGACGATCCCGAGCCCGAATATCCGGCCGAGAGTCGCAAGGAGGTTCGCCTCGCGACTAGGCGGCCGGCTCACTCGCCACGTGTGCGTGCGTCGCCGCCCCTGAAAAAGGAGACGGCGATATGACGCCACAGTTCAATTCCCTCAGATGGCCCCTGCGTGCACTCTGCGCACTGGCCCTGACCCTGGCGGTGACGGCGGGCTTTGCGAGCAGCGCAAGCGCCTACGTCACCCTCGCCCAAGCCAAGCTCGCCGCCGAGCGCGGCGCTGGCTGGTTCGAGACCGGCCAGCAGGAAAGCGGCGACCTCGGCAGCGACTGGGCGATGACCGCCTTGGCCGCGGCCAAGGTCAACGCGGCCGACGTACGCACATCGCTCAGCGCCGACAGCGCCCAGGACTTCTACCTGGGCGAATGGCAGGCCAGTGGGCCCGGCGGCGCCGGGACCGACGCCGAGCGTGGGATCCTCGCCGGCGTCGCCGGTGGGATCCAGCCCTCGCGGCTCTCGACCGCAGCCGACACCACGAAGAGCAACCTCGTCGCCAGGGTCGCCGAACTGTGGGACGGAACCCAGATCGGCGAAACGGGGCTGCTCAACGACGACATCTTCGGGGCGCTGGCGCTGCACCAGGCCGGGGCGCCGCCGGAGCTGCTGCAGCGGATCGTCGACTACCTGCGGACCAAGCAGCTGCCCGACGGCGGCTGGAGCTGGAACGCCTCGCCGGGCGCGCCGGCCGACACCGACATGACCGGCTCCGTGGTCGCCGCCTTCTGCGCGGCGGGAGTGGGGACGAGCGACCCCGACCTGAAGAAAGCGCTGGACCTGTTGCACACGCTCCAGGACCCGGCGACGGGGGGCTTCATCGCTCCGCCGGAGTCGTTCGGAATCGGCGTCAACACCGACACCACCGCCTGGGTCGCCAGCGGTCTGGTCCAGTGCGGGATCGACCCGCAAGGGCCGGAATGGACGACGGCGCAGGGCAAGACCCCGCTCGACTACCTGGTCTCGATGCAGCAGCCCGACGGCCACTTCGACTGGACCGGAGAATTCGCCGGCGGCGCCTTCGAGACGTTCAGCTCGGTGCGGCCGCTGGTCGGGGTGGCCTTCTCGACGGCGCCTCCGGCCCGGCTCGACGGCAGCAGCCCCGCCGTGCGACCGGCCGCCGAGGTCGCGGACGGGACCACCGTGCCGATCACCCTGGTGATCGACCACGGCCCGGGGGCGGACGACGTGCGCATGTGCCGGGTCGACGTCGCCGACGGCTCCGGCCTCGCCGAGGTCCTGGCCGCGGCGAAAGCCGCCTCGGTGCCGGCGGCCTGCGTGAGCGAGTTCGCGACCGGCTCAGGTCCGGGAGGGACCGGGATTTCATCTCTCGATGGAGTCGCAACCACCTCCGACTACGGCTGGCGCATCCGTGTCGACGGCTCGGCTCCAAAGACGGAGAGCGACGAGCCGATCGGGTTCGGCGACCTCGTCTTCCTCAAGTTCGAGGCGAAGGTCGCCGATCCAGAGCCGCCACCCAAGGTCGCGGTACGGGCGGTCGAGCCGGCGCGGCGACGCTCTTCCCGCGGGCCGCGGGTTTCCCTGCATGGCGGGGCCCGCTGGCGCGACGGCGGCGTCGAGGTCGAGCTGCGCTGCCCGCGCGGTATCGGCGACGGCGGCTGCCGCGGTCTGCTGACCGCGCAGTTCCGCAAGTACCGCCGTGGGCGCCTGCTCGGCGGCGGCGCGACCGCCTACGAGGTCGGCTCGGGGTCCCGGGAGAGACTGACGATCCCGGCCAGCGCGGCGCTGCGCATGCGGATGGCCCGCGGCTGGCGGCTGAAGCTGCGCCTGACCGCGGCCACCCGCGGCGAAGATGGCGCCGTCCGCCTCACCCACGCGAAGCGGTTCCTCGCCGGGTGAAGAAGCGGTCCCTCGCAATCGCCACCACGGTCGCACTCGCGACCGTGGTGGTGGCGGCCCCCGCCCGGGGAGCGACCGTCAGCCTGCGGGTCGACAGCTCGACCGACCCGGCGCCGCTCTTCGACGGCAGCGTCACCACGCTGCCCCATGCCGTCGACGGCAGCGACGGAAGCGGCCCCCATCCCTGCACCGGGCCTCCCGGGGAAACTCCGGCGCCAACCGCCACCGGGGCGCTCGACGACGCCATGCGCGGCGCCGGGATTGCCTGGCGCGGCAACTGGGATCCGAGCTTCCGCGACTTCTTCGTTGACCGCATTGGTCCGTTCGCCTCGGCCGCGCCCGACCGTTATTGGTCGCTGACAGTCAACGGCCACTTCTCCAGCGGTGGTTGCCTGGCCCAGGTCGAAGACGGCGACGCCGTTCACTTCAGCTTCGGCCCACTCTTCGGCGAAACCGCGCCCGCCGCTGCGGGCAACCCAAACGGCGCCACCGGCCCGGGAGCGGAGGGCGGAAGCGATGCTCCGGCATCCGGCCCAGCCGCCGTGCGGATACGGAGGCTGGCGGCGCAGGCGGCGCGCTACCTGCGCCGCCACCGCGATGCGGTGGGCGCGGAGTGGGGACGGCTGGCGCTGGCGCTGCGCCGGGGGGTGGACCCGTCGCCGGCCGCCGCCGTCCTGATCCGCGGCAGGCTGGGACAGCTACGCCACGGCTCGCTCGGCGGGGACGTCAACGCGACCGCGACCGCGGTGCTGGCCCTGGAGAGCCGGCGGCCGCGGGCGGCGCGACGGGCGGCGCGTTGGCTCGCCTCAGTTCAGGACCCGAGCGGTGGCTTCGGCTTCCGGCCGCGGGTTATGCCCGACGTCGACAGCACCGGCCTCGCCACCTGGGCGCTCGCGCGAGAGGGCCTGGCGGCCGCGGCGTGGCGCGGGGGTGCCTTCGTCCGCTCAGCGCAGGCGGCCGACGGCGGCTTTCCCTCCCTGCCCGGCGGAGTCTCCAACTCCCAGAGCACCGGCCTCGCGCTCGTAGCGTTGCGGGTTTCCGGCATCGATCCTGAGCTTCGCTCTCCTGCCGCCAAGACGCCCCTCGACTTCCTATCGTCCCTGGCCCGTGCCAACGGCTCGATCGCCTATGGCCCCAACGCCAGCCCCACCCCCGTCTGGACCACCGCCCAGGCTCTGCTGGGCCTGACGAGCAAGGCGCGACTGATCGGAACGGATACGCTCCGCCAACCAGATTCTGACCCTCAAAGGGCCGCGAAACCCAAGCAGCGGCCGCCAAGAAGGAGACACATTGCCAGAGCAGCTCTGGGGTGGCGAGACCACTAAAGCCGTCGACAACTTCCCCGTCTCCGGTTCACCCGTGCCGGTGCCGGTGGTCCGCTGGCTGGGCCGGGTCAAGGCCGCCGCGGCCGAGGCCAATGGGGAGCTGGGGCTGCTCGACAGCGATCTCGCCGAGCGCATCGCCACGGCCGGCAAGGCGGTCGGCGAGGGCGAGCACGACGATCAGTTCCCGGTCGACGTCTTCCAGACCGGCTCCGGCACCTCCTCGAACATGAACGCCAACGAGGTGCTCGCCAACCTCGCCGGCGATGGCGCCCATCCCAACGACCACGTCAACATGGGGCAGTCCTCCAACGACGTCTTCCCCTCCGCCGTGCACTTGGCGGCGCTGGACGAGGTGACCCACGACCTGCTGCCGGCGATGGGCGGGCTGGAGTCGGCGCTGGAGCAGAAGGCCGGGAAGTTCGCCGACCTCGTCAAGGCCGGCCGCACCCATCTGATGGACGCCGTCCCGGTCACCCTCGGCCAGGAGTTCGGCGGCTACGCGGCGCAGGTCCGGCTCGGCATCCAGCGAGTCGAGGCGACGCTGCGCCGGGTAGGCCAGATCCCACTCGGCGGCACCGCCACCGGGACCGGGCTCAACACCCACCCCGAGTTCGCCGCCAAGGTTCGCGAGAAGCTCGCCGCCGACACCGGTCTGGAGATCTCCGGGCCCCTCGACCGCTTCGAGGCGCAGGCCAACCGCGACTCGCTGGTCGAGCTCTCGGGGGCGCTGAAGGTCTACGCGGTCTCGCTCAACAAGATCGCCAACGACCTGGCGCTGATGGGCTCCGGGCCGCGCGCCGGCCTCGCCGAGCTGCGCCTGCCGGAGCTGCAGAAGGGTTCCTCGATCATGCCCGGCAAGGTCAACCCGGTGATCCCCGAGGTGGTGATCCAGGTCGCCGGTCAGGTGATCGGCAACGACACCGCGATCACGATCGGCGGCAGCCAGGGCCAGTTTGAGCTCAACGTGCGGGTGCCGCTGATCGCCCGCAACCTGCTCGACTCGATCAAGCTGCTGGCCTCCGCCTCGCGCCTGCTCGACGAGAAATGCGTCGCCGGCCTGGAGGCCAACGAGGAGATGACCACCCGGCACGCCGAGTCCACCCTGGCGACGGCGACCGCCCTCAACCCCCACATCGGCTACGACCGCGCCGCCGACATCGTCAAGGCCGCGGCCGAGTCGGGCCGCTCGCTGCGCGAGGTCGCCCTCGAGCAGGGCGTCGAGCCGGCGATCCTCGAGGAGGCGCTGGACCACCGCCGCATGGCGCGGCCGCACGGGTAGGCAACCCGCGCTTCCGACTTTGGCCCCACCCTGGTGTGGCCAAAGTCGGCTACGCCTCATCGACCACGATGCCGAGCTCGTGGGCGATCAGCGGGGAGAGCTCCATGAGCTGGAGGGGGTCGCCGTTGGCGGTGCTGATCCGCTCGGCTTCGACGTCGACCATCCGCAGGCCGCGGAGCTTGGCTCCGTCGAGCTCCGCGGCATCGAGACGTGCTTCCTCGACCAGGCTCGAATCCGGGTCGATCCCCGGCCACTCCACGAGGACGCCTTCGGGAGCCTGGGTCACGCCGATCGTGCTCGGCTCGGGCCTTTTCGCTCGCGCCATCCCCGCAGGCTAGAGGCTCAGCCCTGCAGCGTTACGAACCTCTCCTCGGTCAGCTCGAGGACCGCGAAGGCGGGGCCCTCGCGGGTGTTACCGGAATCCTTGACGCCGCCGTAGGGCTGCTGGTCGGCGCGGAAAGTCGGCACCTCGTTGATCAGGACGCCGCCGAACTCGAGGGTGCGACCGGCTTCGAGTCCGCGGCCGATGTCGCGGGTGAAGACGCCGGCCTGGAGGCCAAACTTGGAGTCGTTGGCCATCGCCAGGGCTTGCTCGAACGACGAAAAGGTGTCGACCGTCGCCACCGGCCCGAAGATCTCCTCGCACCAGACCTTGGCGTCTTTGGGCGGGGAGCCGATCAGGGTCGGGGCCAGGCAGCGGCCTTCGTCGACCAGCTCGCCGCCGGTCAGCAGTTCCGCCCCGGCGCCGACCGCCTCGTCGATCCACTGCTTGACCCGGTCGCGGTCGCCGGGGGTGATCAGCGGCCCGACGTCGGTCTCGGAGTCGAAGGGGTTGCCCACCTTCAGTGACTCCATCTTGGCGATCAGCCGCTGCTTGAAGGCGTCAGCGATGTCCTCGTGGAGGAGGATCCGCTGGATCGAGATGCAGCTCTGGCCGGCGTGGGAGAAGGCGTGGATCTGGGCTTTGTCGGCGGCCGCCTCCCAGTCGCCGTCGGAGTGGACGATCAGCGGCGCGTTCGATCCCAGCTCGAGGTTGACCTTCTTGTGGGGGACGCGGCTGCGGATGTCCCAGCCGACCTTGGCCGAGCCGGTGAAGCTGAGTGCCGCGGTCAGCTCGTGCTCGACGATCGCGTTGCCGACCTCCGAGCCAGGGCCGGGGACGACGCTGAGCCAGCCCTCGGGAAGGCCGGCCTCCATCAAGATCTTGGCCAGCTTCAGGGCGCTGATCGGCGTCTGGCCCGCGGGCTTGAGGACGACCGCGTTGCCGGCGGCGATCGCCGGGCCGAGCTTGTGGGCGACGAGGTTGAGCGGGAAGTTGAAGGGACTGATCGCTCCCACCACTCCATAGGGGACGCGCAGCATCACGCCGAGCTTGCCGGCGCCACTCGCGGAGGCCTCCATCGGCACCGTGCCCCCCGTTAGCTTGCGCGCCTCGGTGGCCGAGAAGGTGAGCGTGTCGACGCAGCGCTGTGCCTCGACCGTGGCCGTCTTCAGCGGCTTGCCGGCCTCGGCGGAGATCGTCAGCGCCAGGTCCTCGACCCGCTCGCCGACCAGCTCCGCGGCACGGTCGAGCACCGCGGCGCGCTCGTGCTGGGGGAAGTCGGCGGTCTCGAAGGCCTCGCGAGCAGCCTTGGCGGCGCGGTCGACGGTGGCCGCGTCGCCGAGCGCGACGCGGCCCACCGGGCTGCCGTCATAGGGACTCTCGACCTCACCCCACTTGCCGGTCTCGACCCACTCGCCAGCCACCAGCAGCTTGTGATCGACCGCGTCCACCGTCTGCGTTGACATCCGACCTCCTCCGTCGCTTCAGGCCAGCGTAGCGCGGGGCGCGCGTCGCCTAGAACTGCGTGGAGAGGAAGCCGGCCATTGCGAGAATGAGAGTCCCAATCAGGCCGCCGCCAACCACGATCAGGCCCTGCTGCAGAGTGTCGAAGCGGGTGTGAACGAGGTGGGACTCCCTTTCCATACGCGTATTGATCTGGTCCAGCTGCTTGTCCAGGCGGGTATTGATCTGGTCGCTCTGCTTGTCCATGCGCATGTTGAACTGGTGGAGTTGCTTGTCCATGCGGGTGTCAATCTGGTCGAACCGCGCATTGATCTGTTCGAAACCATGATCCATACGGGAGATGACTTCCTCGAAGCGCGCGTCGACCCGCTCGAACCTCTCATCGACCCGCCGGAAGTCTTTCTCCATCCGCTCCGTCAGGTCGTCGAGCCGCTCGTCGGTCCAGGCATCCCTCATCGCGTTCATGATGCCACCTTAGACAATAAGTTTCAGACCGTGGGCCGCCTGGTGTGACAATTGTGTGCCAACTTTGTATCGCTCAACCCGCCTCGCGCAGGCTCGACAACGAAGCGCCCGTCTCCTCCGCTCCCAGGTAAGGGATCAGCAGATACTCGACCAACGCTGCAGTTGCCTCAGGCAAGCGATCGGCGCGGTCGCTGTCGACGTAGCGGGCGATCAGGGCGACGACGCCTCCGAGCAGGAGGTCGGCGAGATCCTCCGGCAGCTCGGCCCGGCCGGGATGATCGGCCCGGAGCGCCGAGGCGAAGCGGTCGAGCAGCGCCTGCTGGCGCTCGCGGGCGGCGCGGCCGGCCTGCGACACCTCGACCGCCATCAGGTGCGCGACCGGCGGGTTGGCGGCGAGCAGGCGCAGCGCCTCCGCCGCTCCCGTGCGGATGCGGTCGGGCCACCGCTCCTGCTCTGCCACCGACCGCTCGACGCTCTCGCAGAACCAGCGGCTAGCCACGTCGTAGGTCGCCAGGAAACACTCCTCCTTGCTGGAGAACTGCTGGTAGAAGGCGGCGCGGGAGACCGCCGCCTCGTGCGTGATGTCGGAGATCGTGGTTGCCGGGTAGCCGCGCCGCGGCAGCACGCGCAGCATCCCGGCGACGATCCGCGAGCGCTGGTTGCGGGCGACGAAGTCGCGCGGCAGGCCGTGGCGGCCGGCGGGCAGGCGCGCCATCGCCAGCTCGGGCGGCGGCTCGGCGAAGGCGTCGGGCTCGAAGCGCTCCGGCTCGCCGCCGGGCGCCGGTTCGGCGGCCGCCATGACAGACCTAGCTGCGGGCGGCTCGGCGCTCACCGGCAGAGCGCGAGGCGGCCTGGGAGGCGGCGAGCAGGTAGCCGAGGAGGAGGTCGTGGGACTCGGCGAGGCGCTCGGCTTCGCCGGCGAGCACGCGGCCGGAGAGGTGGGAGGCGAGGCCGCCGGCGAGCAGCCGGGCGGTCTCCTCGGAGACGGGGGCGGCGCTCCCGTGGTCGGCGCCGGGCGGGCGCAGAGCCTCCGCCAAGCGCGCCAGCGAGCGCTCGTGCTCGATCCGGGCCGGGCGCGAGGCGGCAAGCGACTCGACCAGGAGCAGGTGGGCGAGCGGCGGGTCGGCGGCGAGGAAGGCGAGGCTCGCGCTCAGGGCCAGTGAAAGGCGCGCAGCCCAGTCGCTCTCGTCCGCAACCGCCGCCTCGGCGGCGGCGACCAATCGCTCCACCCCATCTCCATAGGCGGCCGCGAAGCACTGCTCCTTGCCCTCGAAGTACTCGTAGAAGGTAGGCCGCGAGACTCCGGCCAGTTCGACGATGTCGGTGATCTTCGTGTCCTCGTAGCCGTGGTAGGCGAGGGCGGCGGCGACCCCATCGAGGATGCGACGGCGCTGGATCGCCATCACCTCGGCCCGCGAGAGCCCCGAGCGGGGCTTGATCCGCTCGACCTTCGGCGGCGGCAGGTCGGGCCGGCGCCGCGAGCCCCGCGGCTCCCGGGTCGGCAACTCGATTTCCCCGGTTCCCATCGCGCTCAGTCCTGCTGCTTCCCGTGCATACCAGCTCCGTTCTCAAGAGGAGACAGGCGCCAATACAAACACGTCAGTTCGTGTTTGTCAAGATACGCACGTGGTATTTTTGCTCGACCATGGCCCGGCGTTAACCGCCCATGATCGCTTCTTCCATCGGTTGGATCTATCCCCACCGCCGAGGCTCATACGCCGTTGCCAACCGCCCCCACCGTCCCGGCGATGCGGGCGCCGTGTCAGTCGCTATCGATTCGGCAGGAGACGTCAGCGGGGCCACGATCGCTCGTGGCCCCGCTGCCCTGCGGATCAACTCGCTCTTGGATCAGGCTTTAACGCCTGCCCGGCGAGCGAACTATTCGATCCAGAACCCCTGCGCCGCGCCGCCGGAGGTTTTGGCTGAGAGCACGGCTTGGGCAACCTTTACCGATCCTGTGCTTAGCGTCCCTGTTTTTGCACAACCCGCTCCTTCGGCGGTGTAGGTGTTTTTCTGGGGACTAAGTTCTAACCTCACCGTACGGGAGGTGCCCGTTCCTTGGTTTTTATAGGTTGGACCCACAGCGCTGCTCTGAGGACCCACTTTGAACACGCAGCCTGGGACGGTGACTTTGATCGGATTGGCCGCACAGGTGGCACCGACGATGTTGAACCCGCCTTTTGCCGGCAGCTGGTAGCTGCATCCGCCCGCCGTCAGACTTTCGTCGGATATTGAATAGTATTCTTTACCATCTTTACTTTCGAAAGAGCATTCATGAAAGCTGGGGGTGATGGTGACGGCTTCCGTAGGCACCAGCGCTGCCGTCCCGCTGAACGAGGGGTTAAAACAGTAGACCTTGCCATTGTCCGCGAGGTCGAACATCCATCTGCCGAGTTTTGATTCATATTTTCCTGAGAGCGTCGCCGGCCCTTCTTCGGCGGCGAACCGGGGATAGGAAACCGTGGCCGCTTGGATTTCCGCTGCCACCGCCGCACCGCCTGGGATGCTCGCCCCTTTGACGATCCATTCGCCGCTGTAGGTGCCGTTGCTGAACGTGCCTTCGGATCCGTCACCGCATGTGCTTTGGCTGCGGGTGTAGGTGATACCGCTGCCGTTTGCTTGCACCTTGAGCGCCGGGACGCCGCCAACCGAAATGTTTTCGTAGTAGACCGGCCCCAAGCCATTCTGATTGCCGATTTCCGAGACACAACTGAAATATTCATTTTCATAGCGCATCGGTTTTTCGCAGCCAGTGATGTCCATCGTGCCAGTCAGGCCGGGGCCGGGGCCGGCGTTGAAGCGAAACTTACAGCCGTTCATCGTCCAGGATCTCGGAGCCGCGCTTTGGTGTTTGCATCCGCCCAGGGTCGGCGAGACCGTCACGCTGCTGAGGGTTTTGGCTTTCGTTTCGCCACTGAAGGCTGCTTCACTACAGTTGAAGACCGACGCACCCCCCATGGTCAGATTGTGGGTTGCCCCACTCAGGCTGCCATTCCACGTCTCCGGTTCGACTCCGGCTTTGAAGTTGTTCGCCGAAGCCGCACCGGCCCCCACGACCGCAATAAGGGCCAGCGCCACGGCTGTGGCGATGCCCAGGGTCTTGATGGTTCTCATCTGTACCTCCCCTGTCTGGCGGTCTCACCGCCAGGTTTGATTTGACTGGTGGACTGCTTTTGCTTATTGACTTCTTGACTGGTTGTGCGTGACTGCTCCCCGGGCGAGTAGAGCCTCGCCCAAAGTCTTTGTGCGGCTATTGCCGGCGGGCTAGGGGCGCCGGTGGGAGGAAGGCTTGTGCTTCTTCTTGTGCTTGCCCTTGCGCGACTTCGGGCACTTCGCCTGAAGCTCTGGTTTCAAGCGCAGCGTCCTGCCGTTCTGGGCGGTGAAGTCGGCCGTCGCCCGGTGGGAGCCCTGGCAGATGTTCGTGCTGTTTTCCAAGAGCCCCTTCTTGCCGGCCGGCAGACTCAAGGTGAACTTGGAGACCGGGGCATCGGGGACGGCTTCGAAGGAGTTGCGGATGCCGCCTTTGACCGAGTCCACTCTGCCGACCAGGACGACGTGGATCTGGCCGTTCAGGTCGGCGACCAGGTCTGGGAGCTTGTGGCTGGAGGACCTGAGGTAGACCGGGCCTTCCAGGGGTTTGTCGAGGAGCGGGGTGATCGCTTGGGCCTTGCCGTAGATCGAGCCCTGGGGGCAGGCATTGGCGGCGAACTGGACCCTGGTGCAGATCGTGCGGATGTGGGACTGGGCGAGGAACTCCGAATGGGGCAGGGCGACCACGGCCTTGGCGACGTTGGAGTAGGCGCCTTTGGAGGGATAGGTCAGGGTCGCCGTTAGTGCCGGGTGGCCGCCGCGCCTGGTGTCGCCTTTGAGCCGGAAGGAGAGCGCCGGTTTGAAGGCGAGGTTCGAGCAGCCGCCGACCTGGAAGCGGTTTTGCAGGTTGGCGACGTTGCCGGTTACCGAGATCGCTTCGGCGCTAAGCGACTTCACTTCACAGGAGGTCGGGTTGAGGGTGAAGTCGGGTTTGTCGACCTTGACGGCGATCGATCTGACGTCCAAGGGGATGCCCTGGAGGATCGTCGGGATCGGGTCGGAGACGACGGTGACCTTGGCGCTTTCGGGGTCGACGTTCAGCGCTGCACGCACCGCTACCGAGCCGAGGTCGAAGGGACCGGCCACGGCGGGGGTGATGATCAGCATCGAGAGCGGGGCTCCCTTGTAGGGGCCTGCTAGGTAGGCCTTGCCTTGGGCGTAGAAGGGGGTGGGGCCGGCTCCGGCTCCTACGGTGACGGTGCCGAGCTGCGAGGAGGCTGGGCAGGAGGGGCTCTGCTGCTCGAGGGCGCCTTCGCCGGGGTTGCTCCTCGACTGGGCTTGGGCGACGCCGGCTGCGGAGCATTCCGCCGTGCCGGCCAGCCTGGCGGTCAGGCCGGGGGGCAGGGTGACGTTCAGGCCTTTGATTTCCTGGGAGCCGTCTTGGCGGGAGAGCTTGAGGATGAAGGGGGAGTAGGCGCCGGCCAGGGGGTTGGCGGTTCCGGCTTCGAAGCTGGGGGCGTTGGAGAGGGCTCCCTGGCTGGTGGCGCAGGGGCCGCCGGAGGGGGCTTGCGTCAGCGCGAAGGAGTCGGAGGGATGGGCGGTGAGGCCTTCGGGGGCGGTCCAGGGGACCAGTGAGGTGTTGGTGGTGAAGCTCGGGGTCGCCGATTCCCCGCAGGTCTGGGGGGTGCGCAGTGGGGCTCGGGCGCCTTCGAAGAGGTTGACCTTGAGGTCTTCGAAAGGCAGCTGCGGGTTCTGTTCGAAGGTGTTGGTGATCTGGCCGGTCAGCGGATCGGTCTCGACCTTGCCGGGGAGCTTCACGACCACACCGGTCTGAGGGTCGTTGACGGCGATATAGAGGGCTATGAGGGAGTTGAAGGGGTTTTCAAACTGCTTCGCCAAGAAGATCGATCCGGGGATCGGATGATCTACAAGCGGGCTGTCGATTTCGACGGTGCCGATCTTCGAGGCGTCTGGACACTGCGCCGGTTCGGTGGAGAAGCTCGGTTTGCCTTCCTTGATGCCCTGGTAGCCGATCTCTGCCAGGGAGCAGGCGCCGAGGCCATTTGCGGAGGATGGGTTAACCGCGAGGCCCGGGGGCAGGGTGACGGTGGCGTCGCGCAGGTCGGCCTCGCCCAGCCCTTCGAGGTCTTCGTTGTCAGCCTGGGGCAGGTGGACGTCGACGTGCAGGCCCGCGGGGGCATCGGCGACATTGGTCGAGGGCTTGGCTTCGATCGTCGGGGTAAACGGGGGCTGGCTACAGCCGATCGGCGCCGCTTCGGTGTCGGTTTCGCTCGCTCCCGTGACCGGCTGCGCCCAGGTCGTAAAGCTCATCGTCGTCGTCAAGGGGTTGGCGCAAGAGCTCGGCAGGCGCCAGAAGGGCCGCGGCGTCGCTGCTCCTTCTTCCAGCGGGCAGGCTTCCGCCCACGACCGCGTGCATTCCCCCCGCAACGGGTCGTGGCTCTGATCCCAGGGCGTCCCCCAGATCGTGATCCGCGACGCCGTCACCCGTTTTGCCTCGGTGATGCTGTGCAGGTAGGCGGTGATCCCGTAGTCGCCGTCGCTTCTCAGCTTGGTGTTGATGTAGATCGGAGCAGATTCAGCCTCGAATCCGAGCTGGGCCGGCATGCCTTTGGGTGGGACGAGGTTGTAGATCGGCACTGAGGTATTGAGGGCGATGCGTCCTTCCAGTTGCTGCACGATCGCCACCCCCACCACGGAGTCAATCGGGCATTTGTTGGAAGTTACATCACTGTTTTTGATCACCGAGAAGGTCGAGTGGTGATCGGTAAATTCTTGCGCACCGCAGCGATTTACCGCCGTCGGGTTACCAGCCAGCCCCGGCGGCAGTGCCACTTGGATCTCCTTCAGATCCCCTTCGGCCGGCAGGAACGCGACGCTGGACCCGGGTGGCGTCGGCACCAGGTTGACCCCGAAGCTGGTCGTGTACTGGTAGGGGTGGGAGTCGGCGCCGCTCGCCGGTTTCCCATCGGCGCCGGTCAGCTCGGCGTGGAATTCCTCGAAACCCGCCGGAGCGTCTTCCGCGCTCGCCTGGTTTTCGGCTTCCGCGACAGCAGGTTCGACTCCGCCCCCTTCGACTTCGACCCGGTTGAGCAGCGAGCCCGCGGCCGATGAGGGCACGGTGACGAAAATCTGAAGCAGCATGGAGTCGCCGGGCTCGAACCTCGACGGCTCCGTTTTCGGGTTGAGCGCGTCGGTGACTTCACAGCTCACCCTGCTCATATCGGAGCTGGGTTCCGTCGTTTTGCAGAGCGGTTCTTCGTTGGACCTCGGCACACGGGAAACGATGTGATTTACCCCAAGCCCCGCCGGCAGCGTGTCGGTGACCGTGATCGGACTCTGGTTGGTGGCTTTGCCGCCGCTGTTGGTGATCCAGATCTGGTAGCTGGCCGTGCCGCTTTCATCGCCCGGGGCGAAGTTGGTCGGCGTCGCCAGCGACTGGATGCTCCAGGCCGGCGCGGCTGGCACGGCGAGAGCCTGCGAAGCGGGGACGGCACTGAGGACCATCGCGCCGAGCAGGACCGGCAGTGCTCTCAATCCCTTGCGTACCTTCATCGCCCTGCCCTCCTCTTGACGCCGGCTCTGCGGTGGCCTTGTTTTTGGCGCTGAGATTTGTGGCGGCTCTTGACGCAGCGGGCCTTGCGACGCACCTTCCCTTTGGGACAGCGCGAGGAGGTCGGCTTGGAGAGATTGCCGGGGCCCTGGAAGTTGGCGCTGGCGGGCGCGGGGTTAGCGGGGGGAACGGGGGGCGACGAAGCCTTGCAGGCCTCGCCCTGACACACCGGTGGGGCGGGTGGCGGTTCGGGGAAGCCACCGCCCGCGCGCAGGTCATAGACGTCGTAGTTGTCGTTCTCATCCCAGCCGACCAGTCGCTCGCGGGTCGAGAAGAAGACGTCGCGCCCGTCGGCCGATGCATCTACGAGATAGCTTTCGTCCTCGCTCTTGCCGCTGGACACCAGGTAGTGGCAACCACCCGCGGTGGGGTCGAAGTCGTTGTCGGCTGCGCTGCAGCTGCCGCTGCCGGGGCGCTCGAACTCATAGATATCGCCCTTGCCGTTTTCATCGGCCTGCAGAATCGCGTCGAAGGACTGGAAGAAGAGCCGCTGACCATTGTCGGAGAGAAAGCGCGGGCCTTCGAAGCCGTTGCTCCAGCCCGGCACCACAGACGGGCCCAGGGGCCGGGAGCCCGAGGGGTTGCAGGAGGCACAGCTGAGCTTGCCATCGTCGGCCGTGTAGAGGAAGGCCTGGGGGCAGAGCGGGCTGCCGGTCAAGCTGCCGACCAACAGTTTTCCGTCGTTAGTGGGTTCTTCGTACTGGCAGTGTTCGCCGGCAGCAATCGTGTTGTCATAGCCGGCCAGCTTCTGGGCTTCGATCGAGAGGAAGGCCAGGTGGCGACCGTCGGGGGAGACGCGAGAGCGCAGGTCCCGCGGGGTTGCCGTCCAGTCGCGGCTGTCCTCGGAGGCCAGGCTGGCGATGAAGCTGGTCTGGCCTTCGTGGCTGAGGTAGAGGTTGTTCTTGCCGGCTTCGGCCACCTGCCCGGCGCTGTTGGGCGCTTCGCTCAGTACCGCACCGGCGACGAAATAGACGTAGGAGCCGTCATCTGAGGCTCCGACCACCCCGCGCACGTCGCCCGGCACCGTGCCTTTGGTCAGGTCGGTGAGCGGTTTGGAGACCCCCAACTGGTAGCGGTAGAGGTCGGGCTTGCCTTCTTCGGCTTTGGCCCCGGAGATCAGCTTTTCGCTGTCGGTGAAGTAGACGACCGAGCCGTCGGCGCTGGCGGCCCTGAAGACGCCGTTGCCAGCCGCGGCTTCGCTCGGCTGCTTGAGGTCGAGCTGGACCGTTTCGGTTCCGTTGACGCGGGCAAGCAGCTGGGAGGCCGCTTTTTTGAGGACGGCTTCAGTAACGCTGAGCTGATCGCTGGTCCCGGCAAGTGCGCCTTTGAAGGTCACCGTGAAGGGACCCGAGCCCGTCACTTCGACATTACCGGCGCCGATGGTGGATAGAGACTCCAGCGCTTTCTGAATCACGCCGGCGTTCGCGTCGAAGGCGATCACCGGGGTGGTCTGGGCTTTGAAGGTGAGCGCGAAGGTTCCGCTGCCGGCACCTACGACAGCGAGGCTCTGGATGCCAGGGCCTGCAGGCGCGGTCGTTACCGAGGCTTCGGGTACGTAGGTCCAGAAGACCCGCGAGCCATCGGCTGAGATCGCGTGACGAAGGACGGTACGGGTGTTCTGGCAGGCTTCGATACCGCCTGCGAAGTCGAGCGTCCCACCCGGCCCGAAGGCCGTGTTGTCCGTCGCAGGCGCCGGTTCCCCATTTGGCAGCACGCTGATCGGCTGTATGCCGTTCGCCGCTGACCATTCATAGAGGCTGTAGGTGAACTCTTCGCCTCCTTCGGGCGCGCCCGCAAGAAAGGCGCGGGTTCCGCCTTCGCTGACGCCAGCGTAGACAAAGCAGGGTGACTTGGGAGCTCCCGGGGTATCGGGGGAGAGGCAGTGCAGCTCACCCGTCTCGTTGTCGCGTAGGTAGAGGCTTTCCAGTCCTTTGCGGCAGTCGCTCGTCAAGACCGGTTCAGTGGTTTTGAAGGCGCCGAACCTGAGGTCGGGACTGAAGCCGCCGTAGGGGGGGAGGAGCGGGAGGGTGAGGAAGCCGAAGGGGGAGATGTTCTCGGTCGTCCAGCCGCTCGGCGTGCGCTTGGAGAGGTACTGGCCGGTCGCCTGGGAACCTTCGGCCTTGCCGAAGGAGGTCCAGGAGGTGTAGGTGACCGCTTCGCCCGAGGTGGAGCCGGCGACGATGCGGGTGAATCTCGGCTCGAGGAAGCCCGTCGAGTTGCCCGGCACCGCGACTTCGGCGCTGTTCTTCTGGGAGGGGGAGACCAGCTCATAGCCGCGATTGTCGGGCAGGGCGCCGGCGCCTGAGCCGAAGGTGCGAAAGCCCTTGGACGGACCGGCGAACGCTTTGCCTTCGGGCGCGATCAGGACGTCGGTGGCGACGATGCGGAAGCGGTAGGAGGTGGCCGGTTTCAGACCCGAGACCTGGGCTGAGCCCAATTTGGGGATTTCCCCGGATTCGAAGTCGATCGCTTCCTCGCCGCCGTCGACATCGGGGGCTTTGGCGGCGTGATCGAAGCCGTGTCCTGAGCCCAATTCTTCGATGTCTTTGAGGTAGGTGGCTTCTTCGACGTATTCAAAGAAGCCCGAGGCGGAGATGGTGAGCGGGTTGACGGTTGCGTTCAGGGTCGCGGTTTCGCTGCCGACCCCGGAGACGTAGGTGACGCCGAGTTCAAGCGGGGCTTTCGAGGTGAAGGTGCCTTCTTCGCCGGTGAGGCCACCCGGGGCGTCGGCGTTGGTGGCCACGACGCGGCAGTGGTATTTGGTTTCCGGCACCAGAGCGGCCTGGGCTTCGGCGTTGTGGAGCTTGAAGTCCGAGCCGATCGATTCGCTCTCGGCGGTTTCTTTCGCCGGCTGGGCGCCGCTGAAGTTGTTGCCGTTGGCGATGAAGTCGGCGTCGCTGATGTATTCGAAGTGGACGGTGGTTGCTTTGCCCTCGGGGTTCACTTCCGCCAGCAGGGTCGCTTTGGCGTTGCCGAGGAAGCTCGTTCTGCAGGGTTTGGCGGCAATGACCAGGCCCGGCGCCGGGAAGCTGCGATAGAAGACGCTGCCACCCTCGGCGCTGTAGATGTCGTTGCCGGCGAGCGGGAAGTGGGCCAGGCCGCTCGACTTGGATTTGAGTACGTCATAGCCAAAACGACGCACGATGTTGTCGGTCGCGTCGTACTCGGCAATCAGCAGGCGCCCGGCCTCTGCGTCGGCGGCGAAGAGGTGGCCGGCCGAGTCGATTGACAGTGCTCCGGTTCCGGCCACCGGCGTCAGTTCTTTCAGGAGATTTCCGGTCGGGTCGTATTTCAGGACCGCCTGGTTGAACGAGATGTAGAAGTCGTCGGCCGAGTTGACTGCTATTCCGTGCGGCTCGTTCCCGGTCTGCGCCAGATCCAATTCTTCGATGAAGGTGCCGGAGGGTTCGAACTTCTGCAGGCGGTTTTCACAGCTGTCCGACCGATCCTCGCGGACGCAGTCGACGACATACACCGCTCCTCCCGGCCCGACCGCGAGGTGAGCACTTTCTGCGATCTGGCCCTCGCCGTCGCCCGGGACCCCGGCGCTGCAGCTGACTGCGATCGCCGCGGTGCAGGCCTCGGCCGCGGCGCCACCGTTTTCAACGGTGACGACCTTGCGGTTTCCGGTGCCAGGCCCGTCTTCCAGGGTGACATCGGTGTCGGAGTAGCGAGTCCCTTTGAATTCGACCGTGTATTCGTGGAGTTCTCCTTCAACTTTTTCGCCAATACAGGCGACGTTTCCGGGACCGACGTTTGACAGTCCTTCGAACGCCGCCTGCAGTTGCGGGCAGGTAGTGGAGTTGGGAAGCTGGCCGAGTTCGGTCCGGTTCGGCGGGGGGTTGGGGATCGGGGTGTTGAAGAAAAAGTTGGGCGAGGCGGTAGCGAGGCCTTTGTTAATCAGCCTGTCCACCTCGTTGGCGGGTTTGTTTCCCGCGCCCGTAGCGACGCTGAGAGCGACCCCGGTCCCGGCGGCGGTGGCCGCTTTGGAGAGCGTGATCGTTTCGGCGCCGAGCGCGGTGATCCTGGTGGCAGCCGGGATGCCCGCGCCGGTGATCGTCTGCCCGGTCGCGAACTGCTTCGAGGTGGTCTGAACCGCTTTGATTTCATTCGAGCCGGCGGCCAAGTTGCCGGTCCCGGATGCGCCACCGCTGATGACACCGCCACCGAAGGTGAGCAGGAAGTTGCCCTGGGGGTCGAACTTCTGGACGCGGCGGCCGTCGAGGACGTAGACGTCGTGCTGGGAGGGGCTGGTGGGATCGTTGTCGACGGCGATGTCGGTCATCGCGCCACTGAATACGTTAGCCGTCCCATTGAAGGCTCCGGCGCCGCCGCTTGCCAGGCCCTTGAGGCAGTTGGCGGTCGGTGGGGTTGCCTGGGGGCCGCAGCTCTGCAGTTCTGAGGCGCCGTTGGCCACTCCCCAGCCGAAGGCAAAGGCGAAGGTGTGTTCGGGGCCGTCCTCGAAGACGTCGACGCGGTTGTTGCCGGCGTCAGCGACGTAGAGGCGGCCGGTTTCGGAGTCGACGGCGAGGCCCTGGGCGTTTTCGCATTTGCCGGCGCCGGTTCCCGCCGAACAGATGCCAACGTCGGCCGAGGCGCTTGCCGGGAGGGCGAAGGCGAGGGCTGAGAGCGCCAGCGCCAGGAGCGCGAGCCCGTGGCGGAGCGGGCCCCGGAGGATCTTGGCGGTCCTCCGGGGCTGGCGGGTGGTTGGGCTTGAAGCTGGCATCGCTCTCCCTTTCCTCGAGTCGAGCTACTAGGGAGCGGTGATCGCGAAGCTGCCCTGGACCCAGCTGCTGGTCGCCCATTCGGCTTCTTCGCTGTAGATCAGGGCGCCAGCCGTGCTGACGCCGAAGCCTGGGAATTCTCCGGCTTCCGGGTCGAGAGGTCCCATTTCAACGACCGAGAAGCCCTGCGTAAATGGCTGCCCTTCGCCTCCCCACTCGTACAGGCAGAGTTCGCCCGCGGGTGCGGTCGGGGCTTCGGCGGTGCCGTCGCAGGTCCCGCCGCCGTTGGCTCCGACGACATGGATTTTGGCTTGCGTGATTTGGGCGGCATCTGCGGGAGAGAGCGGAATCGACCAACCGATCGGTGCGGTCTGGGACGTTTTGTGTTCCCCCTTGACGAAGAAGGTGCCGGTCTCGGTCGCTTCGCTTGGCAGGGTGCCGCCGACGGTCCAAGGCGAGCCTTCTTCACCTTCTTTGCCGTTGCAGACCAGGTTGGTGGTGGCGCCTTTGTATTCGGTGCCGCCTTCGGTGCAGGTCACCGAGCCGACGGTTTTCGAGCCGGTGAAGCTCGTCCCGGTGGGGCTGGTTCCGTTCGAACCGTTGATGCCGTTCGTGCCGTTGGTCCCGGCAGCGCCGGTGTCGCCCTTGGCGCCGGCGGGGCCTGCCGGGCCGGTCGCACCTGCGGGACCCGCCGGCCCTGCAGGCCCGGTCTTGCCCGGCTTGCCCTGCTTCCCTTGCTTGCCTTGCTTGGCCGAAGCAGTGGCGTGGCCGCCCGAACCACCGGTGGCGGCATACGCCCCGCCACCGAGTGCGGCTACCAGCGCGACGATCGCCACTACGAGTCCGGCGGTGCCGAAGTGCTCGCGGAGTCTTGAAGACATCGAATCTCTCTCCTTGTCCCGTGAGCCCCTCTGCCCGCCGCTTCCCTTAGCGGCTTCCTCGAGGCTCGTTTCTGAAAGTCCCTGTGGCGCTGCTTCCCTGACATACCGTCTTCGTACCTATGAGAAGACGTGCGGAGATGTAAACACGTAAGTACCCGGTTGTCAAGATACGCACGTGGTATCGCAGGCGAAATTGGCGACTTGCAGCGGCTTCTGCGAGGAAGATCTTGCTAAGCGCCGGCTTGGCGGCGGCGCGCTTCGGCGTACTCGGGGGCCGGCTCGGGGTCGAGCGCGACGATCTCGGCCGCCTGGGGGTCGGGCTGACTCGGCCCGTAGAAGGTGAGGACGTACTCGGCCAGGGGCGCCTTGAGCACAGTCAGTTCGGCGGCGCCGCCCTTCAGCACTTCGCTGGCAATCCGCGAGGCGATGCCGCCGACGATGACCTGCTCCATTCCCGCCAGCGCGCCCGGCGCGGAGCTCCCCTGGGGGGAGACGGTGCGCAGCAGGGCGCCGTAGCGCTCCAGCCACTCGTGGTAGCGCAGGGCGATCTCCTCGCCCGCCGAAGAGGGCGCCTCAACGAAGAGCAGGCGGGCCATGTCGGGGTCGGAGGAGAGCGCCTCGAGCGCCGCGGTCAGCGAGTTCTCGACCCGTTCGGCCACCGTCTCGCCCCGTTTGCAGGGGGCCTTGAGGATTTCCAGCAGGCGCTCGTGGCCCATCTCGTGGGCGATCGCGAAGCACTCCTGCTTGTCGCTGAAGTTCTTGTAGAAGGCGTTGCGGGAGACCGCCGCGCGCTTGACGATGTCGGCGACCGACATCGTTTCGTAGCCGTGCTCGGCGACCACGCCGGGGACCGCGGCAAGGAGCCGGGCGCGCTGGTCCGCCAGCACCTGCTCAGGCGCCAGTGCGTGCCTGCCGCGCGGCAGGCGACGGGGCTCGGAGAACTTGGATCTGGGTCGAGCTTTGGCCATGTCCTTAGACGGTGCGGTGCCTTATACGTACAGCTTAGTTCCTAAATAGTCGCCAGGTCAAACGCGGGCAATTGGGGCCGCGGCCCATCCATGCAGGACGTCAGACAGGCCGCGACTCGCCGGCGGCGAACCTGTTCCACCAGAGATGTCTCGCCGTCGCCACCCAGCCCTCGCCCGCACCGCCGCCGCGATCGCCGCCCTGGCCAGCCTCGCCGCCTTCGCCCCCGCCGCCAGCGCCGCCGTCAACTGGGTCGTCCACGGCCGCGGCTTCGGCCACGGCGTCGGGATGAGCGCCTACGGCGCCTACGGCTACGCCCTGCACGGCAAGAGCCACGAGTTCATCCTCGGCCACTACTTCACCGGGACGACGATCGGGACGCTCCCCGGGCCGCGGGTGGTCCGTGTCCTGCTCGACGTCTCCAGCGACGACGTCGGCTTCAGCGGCGCCACCAGCGCCTGCGGCCTCGCGCTCGACCCCGCCCGCGGCTATGAGGCGCACCGGGTCGCCAACTCGGTGGCGCTGCGCAGCTCCGGCGGCAAGCGGCTCGCCAACTGCGGCCGCAAACTGCGGGCCGCCGGCAAGGGCAGGATCGAGATCGCCGGGCTCGGCACCTACCGCGGCGCCCTCGAGACTGTGCCGACCGAAAGCGACTCCGGCTCGCTCAACGTCGTCAACGCGCTCGCCGTCGACCAGTACGTCAAGGGCGTGATCCCCAACGAGTCGCCGCCCTCCTGGCCGGAAGAGGAGCTGAAGGCGCAGGCGATCGCCTCACGCTCCTTCGCCCTCACCGGCGGCGTCGACGGCAACGGCTTCGACCTCTACGACGACACCCGCAGCCAGGTCTACAAAGGCCTGGAAAGCGAGTACGCCAACACCAACGCGGTCGCCACGGCGACCCGCGGCCAGGTTCTGGAATACGGCGGCAAGATCGCCGAGGCCCTTTTCTCCGCCTGCTCGGGCGGACACACCGAGAGCATCGTCAACGTCTTCGGCTCCGCGATCCCCTACCTCGTCGGCGTCCCCGACCCCTACGACTACTACTGCCCGCTGCACACCTGGACGCTGAAATTCAGCGGCCCGGAAATCAGCGACAAGCTGAGCGGCTACCTCGACGGCGGCCTCAAGCAGGTCGTCATCGCCAAGACCGGCGTCTCGCCGCGGATCGTCGAAGCGAAGCTGATCGGAACCGGCGGCGTCACCACCGTCAGCGGCGAACAGCTGGAGGTCGCGCTCGGCGGCTACGGCACCTGGATGACCTTCGAAAAGGTCGTCGGCCCGCCGCCCAAGCAGGGCGGCGCTCAGCCGTCGGGGTAGGGCTGGATCGGGATGCCGTGGTCGCTCTCGCGCATCCCCAGCTCGTAGGCGGCGCCGGCCGCGAGGGTCAGCTCGCGGCGCGGCAGGCCGGGCCGTTCGACGGTCAGTTCGAGGTCGGCGACGGAGCAGTTGACGGTGTTGTGCTCGGGGCCCTTGGGATCGGCGTAGACCCAGCCGACGAAGTCCTTCTCGGGAGCGGAGACGCGGCCGCGGACGACAATGTCTTTGCCGGGCAGGACGAAGGTGCAGGCGGCGGGCGACTCCTCGATCGAGGCGGAGCGGATCGCGCCGAGGCCGCCGAGCCGGTGCGGCTCCCCGTCGAGCATCAGCATCCCCGAGGGAATCCAGGGGCTGGAGCGGCGGCCGAGCTTGACGCGGGCGGCGCCCGCGTCGAAGTAGGTGCCGGGCGAGTCGGCGAAGCCGGTGCCCTCCAGCCAGACCCAGCGCTCGGCGTGCTCGCTGCCCCAGTTGTGGCCGATCATGCCCGGCCAGCGGCTGAACTCGATCGACTCCTCGTCATCGATTTCGAGGCGGCCGTCGAAGTGGGCCAGCGGGACCGGGGCGACGAACTTGGTCTTCGGCAGCGGCGCCTCGTAGAGCCAGTCCGCCGGCAGGTACCGGCAGGGCTCGGCCTCGGCGGAGAAGGTCAGCGACCAGGCGGCGCTGAGCGCGTCGGTGTCGACCGAGCCCTCGGCGGCGCCAGGCCCGATCTCGGCATCGCCGACGCGGATCCAGGAGCCCGCCGGCGCCGCCAGCTCCGTGGCCGGAACCGTGACCTTGGTCGCCCGCGGACCATCCGCCGCGCGGTCGAAGAGGACGAACCAGATCGAGGCGTTGGGCTCAGCCCCCGGCCGCTTGTGAACCGTGTGGCGGATCCAGATCCCGCGGCCGCCACCGGGCTCGCAGGCCTTGACGTAGAAGCTCTCGTAGTGGCCGGCCTTGGCGGCCACGCGCGGGAACCGCGCCCCTTCGTCCATTCCCGAACCCTAGACCTTGATAGTCACCACGTCGCCGTCCTGGACGACGTAGTCGCGGCCCTCGATCCGCAGCTGCCCTTTGTCGCGGGCCTGCGAGTAGCCACCGCACTCGACCAGCTGCTCCCAGCCAACCACCTCGGCTTTGATGAAGGTTTCCATGATCTCGGTGTGGATCGTCCCCGCCGCCTCCAGCGCGGTGGCGCCGCGGCGCAGCGGCCGGGCGACCGCCTCCTTGTCCTCGCCGGCGGTGAAGAAGGTGATCAGCTCCAGCAGGTCGTAGGCGCCGCGGACCAGGCGCGCCAGGCCGGAGCCCTCGACGCCGTAGGACTCGCGCATCTCCTCGGCTTCGGCGGGGTCGAGCTCGGCCAGCTCGCCCTCGATGCGAGCGCTGACCGCGACCGCGCCGGCGCCGATCGCGGCGGCGTGGGAGGCGACCACTTCGGGCACCTCGCCGTCGCCCTCGTCGACGTTGGCGACGTAGAGGATCGGCTTGGTGGTAAGCCCGCCGAGGTCGCGCGCCGCGTTCGGCGCGGCGTCGGGGACCGGGACCGAGCGGGCGGGCCGGCCGGCGGCGAGCGCCTCGAAGACCGCCTGCAGCCAGCCGTGCTCGGCGATCGCTTCGGCGTCGCCCGACTTGGCCTGCTTGGCGACCCGGCCCAGGCGGCGCTCGACCTGGTCGTAGTCGGCGAGGACCAGCTCGGTCTCGATCGTCTCGATGTCGGCCAGCGGGTCGACGCGGCCGTCGGGGTGCGGCACGCCGGAGTCCTGGTGGCAGCGGACGACGTGGCAGATCGCGTCGGTCTCGCGGATCGAGGCGAGGAACTGGTTGCCGAGCCCCTCCCCTTCCGACGCTCCTTTGACCAGGCCGGCGATGTCGTGGAAGGAGATCGTTGCCGGTTCCAGCTTCGAGCTGCGCACCGTCTCGGCGATTTTTTCGAGCCGCTCGTCGGGCACCTCGGCGATCGCCACGTTGGGCTCGATCGTCGTGAACGGGTAGTCGCCGGTCTGGGCGCCGCCCCTGGTCAGGGCGTTGAAGAGGGTCGACTTGCCGGCGTTCGGCAGCCCGACGATCCCGACCTTCATCGCTTCTCGGTCTTCATATGGAGAGCGGCATGATCAGGCCGAGCACGACGCCCAGGAGGGCGCCGGCCAGCACGTCGGACGGGTAGTGCATCCCCAGATAGGGCCGGCCCAGTGAGATCGCCAGGGCGACGACGAGCGCTCCCGCCGTGGCGGGGTCGACCCGGACCATCGCCGTCGCCACCGCGAACGAGGAGAGGGCGTGGGCGGAGGGGAAGCTGAGCGAGCTGGGAGCGCCGCCGAGCGGCGGCAGGTCTTCCAGCACCGGGCGCGGCCGCCGCACCAGCAACTTGATGCCGTAGTTGAGGGCGATCGCGACCGGGCCCAGCGCGGCGCAGATCAGCCAGGACTCGCGGCGTTCGGGATCGAGCAGGGCGAGCGCGCCCCCGACCACGACCCAGACGAGGCCGTGGTTGGCGGCTTTGCCCAGCGCCTTGGCGGCGGACTCCAGCCCGGGCGAGTGCCCGCGGGTGCGCATCAGGCGCAGCAGTCTGAGGTCGGCGTTCTCCATCGGCGGCGGAGGATATGCCGGTCGGTCAGAATCCGCCGGTGCCCCTCGTCCCCGGCTACGTCCACACGCCCGGCAACCACTGCGGTTCGACCGCTCTGCGCAACCTGCTCGCCTTCCACGGGATCGAGCTCAGCGAGGAGATGGCCTTCGGCCTCGGCGCGGGCGCCAGCTTCTACTACCTGACCCTGGAGGACTCCTCGCCCAGCCGCTGGTTCAACGGCCGCACGGCACGGCTGGAGGAGAGCTTCCGCGACCTGACCGGCGCGGCGCTGGAGATGCGGACCTTCGCCGCGGGCGACGAAGAGGCCTGGGAGGCCGCCCGCGCCGAGGTCGACGCCGGCAACCCCGCCCTGCTTCTCACCGACATCTACCACCTCGACCACTACGGCAACTCAGCCCACTTCCCCGGCCATGCGGTGGTCCTGGCCGGCTATGACGACCAGCTGGCGCGGCTCTCCGACACCGGCTTCGAGGAGCTGCAGACGACCCGCCTCGAGAACCTCGCCAAGGCCCGCCACAGCGGTCATCCCGCCTACCCGCTCGAAGGCCACATGTTCACGGTCGCCGCCGCGGTCGAGCGCGGTCAGCTCGAAGCGGCGGCCCCGCGCGCGATCGCCCAGGCGGCGAAGGAGATGCTGGAACCGAGCTTCGGCGAATTCGGCGGCCTGCCCGCCATCGACCGCCTCGCCGCTGAGGCGGGCTCCTGGCCCGAGGTCGCCGTGGACTGGCAGTGGTGCGCCCGCTTCGCCTATCAGGTGATCGAGCGGCGCGGCACCGGCGGCGGCGCCTTCCGGCTGATGTATTCGCGCTTCCTCGAAGAGGCGGGGCGGGCGGAGGCGCCGCTGGCGGCCACGGCGGCGGCACGCTGGACCGAGCTGGCCGAAGCGTTCAAAACCGCCAGCGAAAACGATGCGCCGCAGCCGGCCCTCTGGAGCGCGATCGACGCCGCCGCGAAGCGAGTAGCAGAGGCCGAGACGAGCCTCTGGGAGTCGCTTTCCGGCGGTTAGGGGAGCGAGCGCCGTTTGGGGCGGCGGTCGGGGGGTATGTACGCCCCCATGACTATCGCCGGAGCAATCTTCCTGATCGCCGTTGGCGCGATCCTCAAGTTCGCCACCAACATCCACGTCCAGGGCGTCAGCATCGACACCGTCGGCCTGATCCTGATGATCGCCGGCGCCGCCGGCCTTGTCCTCTCGCTCCTTCAAGAGGCGATCTGGTCCCGCCGCGGCAGGCGAGAAGAAGTGCCCGCGGTGGAAGAACGCCGCGAGGTGCGCGAGCCGCCGCGCTACTAGTAGCCCCTGGCTGTCAGCTGCCGGAGCCGAAGCCGACGCGGTGCTCGCCGGACTCGATGCGGATGAAGGCGACCTTGCCGAGGTAGAGGGAGATGACGCCGTCCTCGGTGTGGAGGTCGTGCCAGCCGCCCTTCTCGAGCTGCTTGCGAAGGTCCTTGAGGTCGTCGTCGGCGAGGCGGGTCGAGACGACCTGCCCGCCCTCGAAGCCGATCTCGACTCGTTGTGCCTCAGCCATTCAGTGCCCTCCCGCTGGTTCGACGATCTCGGTCAGTACCCCGCCGGTGGAGCGGGGATGAAGGAAGGCGACCCGGCTGTCGCGGATGCCGACGCGCGGCTCGGAATCGATCAGCTTGATCCCGGCGGCGGCGATCCGCACCAGGGCGGCGTCGATGTCGTCGACCGCGTAGGCGACGTGGTGCAGCCCTTCCCCCTTGCGGGCGAGGAACTTGCCGACGGCGGTGTCGGCGCCGAGCGGCGCCAGCAGCTCGACGTGGCCCTCGCCGACGTCCAGCAGCACCGCCTCGACGCCCTGGTCCTCGACCGTCTCGCGGTGAGCCAGCTCCATCTCGAAGCTCTCTTCGTAGAGCGCGATGGCGCCGTCGAGGTCCTCGACGGCGACGCCTATGTGGTCGATCCTTCCGAACACGGCGGCCAGTCTATGCGGCTGGCGGCAGGTCGTCGCGGCTGCTGCCGTGCTCGACACGGAGGATCTCCGCCATCGCCGCCAGGCCAACCTCGAGCTGCTCCGGCGTCGGCTCCTTGGTGGCCAGGTGTCGCTGGATCTCGCGGCCGGGAGTGTGGAAGGCCTCGGCCAGAGGATCGCCGTGGTGGCGGTCGCTCCAGGCGAACATCTCGACCGCGATCGAGGCGCCGCCGAGGCCGATGCCGGCGCGGGCCGCCGCGTTCGGGTGCTCGACCAGGCGCTCCAACAGGACCGTGCCGCCGGCCGAGAGCAGCATCATCGGCACCAGCAAATTGGAGCCGCAGCGGTCGTGCTCCTTGGGCACCGCGGCGACGTCGTCGACGCCCTGCTCGTAGGCGGCGATCGCCTTGTGCTCGACGCCGTGGTAGGCGGCGAGGTCGCGGTCCATCAGCGCCACCACCGCGGGGACGGCGCCGACCACCTGGGCCAGGCCCTCGCGCAGCGCCGAGGCCGGTGCGCGCCGGCGCAGCAGACGCGTCGCCGCCAAGGTCGCACCGGTGGCGGCGATGACCTGCCAGTTCTCGAAGGGGAGGCGCGCCGCCGGCAACCGCCGCCGCGCCAGCGGCAGCACCGCCATCGCCTCGGCCAGTTTCAGCGGCCCGCGCAGGCCGGGGAGGCGCGCCACCAGCTTGGGGGCGAGCTCCGGCTTGCGGGCGGAGGCCACCTGGATCTGGCCATCGCGGTCGCGGACCGCCGCCGACCAGTGCGTCGGCCCGTGGATCAGCAACCCGTTGCGGAGCGCCATCCCTCCCAGTCGCAGCCGCCCAGCGTCTTTCGAGGCCATCCGGGCACCTTAGGCCATGGCATATCCGGCCTCCCAAGGGACGTGTCCGACTTTATGGGGCCCTATACGCCCAAAAAGTCGGACACGCCCCCCCCGGGGCAGCCTCGACATACCCGCCCGGACGTACAGAGGGCGCCGAGTCCAGTCCCACTCGGCGCCCTCTCCCCCCTGTTAAATCCCCACCGGAAGCCCCCAGTCCAGGCCTCCGGTGGGTATGTCGGCTCTCCCTGGCTTAGCTTGGAAAGCCGACCACTTAAACCCGGCGTTCCTTGGGAAGTTGCGGCGTTACTCCGGGCGGCCGAGTCTCGTCCGCAGCTCGGCCAGGCGGCGCCCCAGCTCGGCCTCGAAGCCGCGGTCGGTGGGCGTGTAGAAGCGGCGGCCCGCGAGGCCCTCGGGGAGCAGCTGCTGGTCGCTGACCCCGCCCGGCTCATCGTGCGCGTAGCGGTAGCCGCTGCCGCGGCCAAGCTTCGCGGCGCCCGGGTAGTGCGAGTCGCGGAGATAGTCCGGCGGCGTCTGGGCGCCGTGCTCACGGACCTCGGCACGGGCGGCGGCGAGTGCCTTGTGGGAGGCATTGGACTTGGGAGCGAGCGCCAGGTAGACGGTGGCCTGGGCGAGGTTGAGCGCGCACTCGGGCAGGCCGACCCGGTCGACCGCGCGGGCGGCGGCGTCGGCGACAAGCAGCGCCTGCGGATCGGCGTTGCCGACGTCCTCGGAGGCGAGGATGACCATACGGCGGGCGATGAAGCGGGGGTCCTCGCCCCCCTCCAGCATCACCGCCAGGTAGTAGAGCGAGGCGTCGACGTCGGAGCCGCGGGTGGCCTTGATCCAGGCCGAGACGAAGTCGTAGTGGCGGTCCCCCTGGCGGTCGTAGTCGAGCGCCTTGCGCTGCAGCGCGTCCTCGATCGCGGCGACGTCGATCGTCTTCCCCCGGACACGCTCGACCGCCCGCTCCAGGCCCGAGAGCGCGACCCGCGCGTCGCCGCCGCTGCGCTCGGCCAGCATTTCCAGGGCCGTGTCGTCGATCGGCGGTGGGTTCGCCAGACCGCGCTCGGGTTCGGCGAGCGCCCGCCGCAAGAGCTCCTCCACGTGCCCCGCATCGAGCGGCTGCAGCTCGTAAATCTGGGAGCGAGACAGCAGCGCCGAGTTGACCTCGAAGTAGGGGTTCTCCGTGGTCGCCCCGATCAGCGTCAGCAGCCCTTCCTCGACCGCCGGCAGCAGCGCGTCCTGCTGGGCCTTGTTGAAGCGATGAATCTCGTCGAGGAAGAGGATCGTCGGCCGCCCCGACCCCTTCCTGCGCTCGCGGGCCCGCTCGATCACCGCCCGGATCTCAGCTTTCCCAGCGTTCACGGCGGACTGCTCCTCGAACGCCCCTTCGGCCCCCGCCGCCGCGATCCGCGCCAGCGTCGTCTTCCCCGCCCCCGGCGGCCCGTACAAGATCGCGCTGTGAGGATGCCCGCTCTCGATCGCCGTTCTCAGCGCCGACCCCTCGCCAAGAATGTGCTCCTGCCCGACCAGCTCGTCGAGGTTCCGCGGCCGCATCCGAACGGCCAGCGGCGCGTCCGCGGCCGGCTTCTCCGGCCCCGGACTACCGCTTTCGCCCGTATCGAACAGCTGCTCGTCCACTGCGGCTGAGTATGAGGGAGGTGGGGGAAGTCTCGACGGAACCTCCGCTGTTCGTGACGGCGAGGCTTCCCCCACCTCCCCACACCCTGCGCAAGACGGAACCTCCCGTTGTTCGTGACGGCGAGACCTCCCCCGGCTCCCCCCGACCGCTCTAGAATCGACCCCATGGCTACCACCGAGGCGCAACCCGCAGCCCTGTCAACTTCGACCCTCGAGTCGTTCAACCCGGCCACTGGAGAGCTCGTTGGCGCCGTCCCGACGATCACCCCGGACCAGGTGCAAGCCGTGGTCGACGACGTAGCCCGGATCCAGCCCGCCTGGGCGGAGCTGCCGCTGAAGGCTCGCGCGGCCTACATGCGCCGGGCCGCCGACGCCCTGCTCGACGACATCGACGCGGTCGCCGAGCTGCTGGTCCGCGAGCAGGGCAAGCCCCGCGCCGAGGCCTACACGATGGAGCTGCTGCCGACCGTCGACGCGCTGCACTGGTGCGCCAAGGCCGGCCCGAAGATCCTCGCCGACGAGAAAGTGCGGATGACCCAGGCCTTCACGCTCTCCAAGAGCGGCCACTTCTCCTACGAGCCGATCGGCGTGGTCGGCGTCATCGCCCCGTGGAACTACCCCTGGTCGATCCCCTTCGGCGAGGTCGCGATCGCGCTGATGGCCGGCAACGGCGTCGTCCTCAAGCCGGCCAGCCTGACGCCGCTGCTGGGCGAGCGGATCCGCGACGTCTTCGAGAAGGGCGGGCTGCCCGAGGGACTGGTCCGGGTCGTCCACGGTGGCGGCGCCGTCGGCGACGCGCTGGCCAAGTCCAGCGTCGGCAAGGTCTTCTTCACCGGCTCGGTCGAGGTCGGCCGCAAGGTCGGCGAGGTCTGCGCCAGCCGGCTCAAGGGCTCGGTGCTCGAGCTCGGCGGCAAGGACCCGATGATCGTCTGTGCCGACGCCGACCTCGACAACGCCATCTCCGGCGCCGTTTGGGGCGGCTTCGCCAACGCCGGCCAGACCTGCTCGGGGATCGAGCGCGTCTACGTCGTCCGCGACGTCTCCGACCGCTTTGTCGCCGGAGTCGCCCGCGAGGCTGAGAAGCTGCGGCTCGGCGACCCGCTCGAGTGGGAGACCGAGATCGGCCCGATGACCTCAGAGGGCCAGTACGAGATCGTCGTCGACCTAATCGAGGATGCGGTGGCGAGCGGCGCCACCAAGCTCTGCGGCGGTCCGACCGACGTGCCCGGCCTCCCCGGCAAGTTCGTCGCCCCGACTGTGCTGACCGGCGTCACCCATCAGACCCGGATCATGCGCGAGGAGATCTTCGGGCCGGTCCTGCCGATCGTCGTCGTCGACTCCGAGCAGGAGGCGATCGACCTCGCCAACGACTCCGAGTTCGGCCTCGGCGCCTCGGTCTGGACCAAGGACCGCCAGCGCGGCGCCCGCATCGCCCGGCGGATCGAATCGGGGATGGTCTGGGTCAACGACCACTCCTTCAGCCACGGCGCCTGCCAATGCGCCTGGGGTGGGGTCAAGGACTCTGGCCTCGGCCGCTCCCACTCCAAATTCGGCTTCTACGAGTGCGTCAACGTGAAGATGAACGCCTGGGAGCCGGGGTTCGCCCGCGACTTCTGGTGGCACCCCTACGACCGCACCCTCGGCGAAGCCGTACAGGCCTCGGCGCGGATCCTCTACGGCAAGGGCGAGACCCGGACCCGGGCGCTGCGCGAGGGCGCCAAGCCGCTGCTGAAGATCGGACAGCGCACGCTGAAGAAGCGGCGCTGACGGGCGGCTAGGCGCTTTTGTCACCCTAGGAGGACAAAAGCGCCTATGACCCAGCGAGAGAAGCGGATCAGCCGCCGTTGATCGTGCGGATCTTCGAGCTGGCGCCGAGGCACTTGTAGATCGTTCCCGCAGTGCCCTGGGTGATCGGCTTCACTTCGGCCCAGACCTTGAGCGGGACGTTGCCCTTGTAGTCCGGTTCGGCCTTCCAGCTGCCGGTGGAGCTAGTGGTCGCGGCGCCGATCTTGCCGAAGCCCTTCTCCTTGACGACGACCTGGCGATCCTCGACGCAGTTCGTGTTCGAGGAAGAGACCTTGCCGGCGCTGCCGAAGGGATTGATCGTGATCGTCGACTTGAGTTCCACGGTCTGGCCCGGATGGTCCGCCGAGGCGACGACCGGAACCGCCAGTGCCGCAATCGCGACGAGCGCCGCGAACAGCCCCGTCACCCGCTTCCTCTTGCTCATCCAGATCCTCCTTGTCGAGATTGACGCGTGCTTGTCCGCGATGGCGGCGGCAGCCTAGATGATCGGGACGCTTCACAATCACTCCGAGATGGCCCCCGAGCAGGACAAAACGCCGGTCGAGGGCGACGAGCCGGCGATCCGCCTCGCCGGCCTGCGCCGGGACTACGGCGAACGCACGGCGCTGGACGGCGTCGGCCTGACCCTGGCCGCCGGCGACTCGCTGCTCGTGCTCGGCCCCAACGGCGCCGGCAAGACGACGCTGCTGCGGATCCTCGCGACGCTGCTGCGCCCGAGCGGCGGCGAGGCGGCGGTACTCGGCTGCTCGCTCCCCGGCGAGGCCTGGAAACTGCGCGGGCGGATCGGCTACCTCGGCCACGAGCCGCTGCTCTACCGCGACCTCAGCGGCCGCGAGAACCTGCGCTTCCACGCCAGGCTGCATGGGATCTCCGGTGCGCCGGCCGAGGCGCGGATCGCGGCGCTGCTCGCCGCGGCGGGGATGGAGCGCCGCGCCGACGAGCGGATCGCCGAGCTCTCCGCGGGGATGCGCCAGCGGCTGGCGATCTGCCGCTGCGTCCTGCACGAGCCGGAGCTGCTGCTGCTCGACGAGCCCGACTCCAACCTCGACGCCGAGGGGCGGGAGCTGGCCCGCGGGCTGATCGGCCCCGGCGCCGGCCACACCCGCGTCGTCGTCACCCACGACCCGGAGCGCTTCCTCCCCGAGGCCGACCAGGTTCTGCGGCTCGGCATCGGCGAGGCGGCGGCCGTCTCATGACCCCCTCCCGCACCGCCTTCGCAGCGATCCTCGCCAAGGACCTGCGCTCGGAGCTGCGCACCCTGCAGTCGCTGCCGGCGATGGCGCTCTTCTCGGTCACCACCTTCGTGATCTTCCGCTTCGGGCTCGACCGCACCCAGCTCTCCGGCAGCCTCGCCGCCGGGGTGCTCTGGGCGACGCTCTTGTTCGCCGCCGTGCTCGGCATCAACCGGCTCTTCGTCGCCGAGCGCGAGGAGGGCGGCTTCGACGCGATCCGCCTCGCGCCGATCGACCGCAGCGTCCTCTTCGCCGCCAAGGCGGCGGCGCTGTTGATCTACCTGCTGGCGCTGGAGCTGGTCGCGGTGCCGATCTTCGCCCTCTTCTTCCTCCAGGACCTGGGGGGGTTGGCGCCGCTGGCGCTGATCCTGCTCCTCGCCGACCTCGGCCTGGCCGCAACCGGCACCCTGATCTCCTCGATGGCGGTCAACTCGCGGGCCCGCGACCTGCTGGTGCCACTGGTCCTGCTGCCCCTGGTGGTGCCGCTGATGATCGCCGCCACCGGCGCCACTGATCCGCTGCTGGCCGTGGGCGGTCCCGGTTACCACCGCTTCGGCACCTGGCTGATGGTCCTCGGCCTATACGATCTGATCTTCGGCTTGGTGGGCTATGCGGTGTTCGACTTCCTCCTGGAGGACTGAGCCGCCGGCCGCCCCCTCACCCCGCGAAGCATGTACGGCAAAGGACTGAGACCACTCTCGATCGCCACCGTGGCGATGCTTGCCGTGTCGCTTTCGCTGGTCTTCTTCTACGCGCCGCTCGACGCCGACCAGGGCTTCATCCAGAAGATCTTCTACCTGCACGTGCCGCTGGCGATCGTGGCGCTCTGCGGCTTCGTCGTCGGCGGCCTCTTCGCGATCGCCCACCTGCGCACCGACAACCGCAAGTGGGACGCCTACTCCTACGTCTCGATCCACATCTCGGTGATCCTCGGCGTCGCCGTGCTGATCACCGGCGCCATCTGGGCCAAGGCCTCCTGGGGGCATTGGTGGGTCTGGGACGAGCCGACCCTGGTCAGCTTCCTGATCGTCTTCCTGATGTACGCCACCTACTACCCGTTCCGCTACGCGATCGAGGACCCCGAGCGCCAGGCGCGCTACGCCTCGGTCTTCGCGATCACCGCCGGCGCCTTCGTGCCGCTCAACTTCCTCGCCGTGCGGATGGCGCAGAGCCTGGTCCACCCCCGCGTCTTCGCCACCACCAACGGCGGTCTGCCCGGCGAAATGATGCTGACCTTCCTCTGCTGCCTGGTGGCGATCGCGCTCCTCTGGATCACCCTGGTCAAGTTCGAGCTGACCGCGAAGAGCGCCTCCGGCCAGCTCAAGCGCCTGCGCCGGGCGCTCGACGCGCCGGCCCCCGGCGCCACCTCGCGGATCGCCCCGGAGGTGAGCTAGGTGATCGACCTGCTCGCCGCGACCCCGGCGCTGCCGCTCGACGAGGCCGGCAAGTACGTCGCCGGCGCCTTCATCGTCTTCATCGTCCTGCTCGTCGTCTACGTGGCGATCATGGCCGCCAAACTGCAGCGGATCGAGCGCGAGCTGCGCGAGCTGGCCGGCTTCGCCGAGAACCGCGCCAAGGGTGAGGAAGCCGCCCCCGGACGCGGAAGTGAGACGCCGTCCATATCTGATTCTTTGGCGTCTCACGAGAGCAGAGGAGGCGGCGCTTTATGAGTGAGCTGTTGGCCCTCGGTGTCTCCCACAAGACCGCCCCGCTCGACCTGCGCGAGCGGCTCGCGCTGACCGAGGGGCGGGCGGTCAGCGCCCTGCGCGAGCTGACCGGGGCGGCCGGGATCCACGAGGCGGCTGCGATCTCGACCTGCAATCGCACCGAGCTCTACCTGATCGTCTCCGATCCGGTCGACGCCGAGTCGACAGCGCTGGGAGTCCTCACCCGCCAGGCCGAGATCCGGCCGACCGAGCTGCTCGGCCACCTCTACTCGCTGCGCTCGGTCGAGGCCGCCCGCCATCTGCTGCGGGTCACCGCCGGGCTCGACTCGATGATCGTCGGCGAGGCTGAGATCCAGGGCCAGGTCAAACGCGCCTACGAGCTGGCGCTGGTCGAGGGGGGCACCGGGCCGATCCTCAACCGCCTCTTCCGCGGCGCCCTCGCCGCCGGCGGACGCGCCCGCGAGGAGACCGGGATCAGCGAGAAGGGCGTCTCGATCCCCTCGGTCGCGGTCGAGCTGGCCCGCCGCGCGCTCGGCGACCTCTCCGACCGCCGGGTGCTGGTCGTCGGCGCCGGCGAGACCGCCGAGCTGGTCGCCCGGGCCCTGGTCGCCCGCGGCGTCCGCACCGTCTTCGTCGCCAACCGCCACTACGACCGCGCGATCGGCCTGGCCCAGCGCTTCGACGGCAGCGCCGTCCGCTTCGAGGAGCTGCCCGAGCAGCTGGCCGAGGCCGACATCGTCGTCACCGCGACCAACTCTCCTCACCACATCATCGAGCGCGACGACCTCGCCCAGGTGATGGCCAGCCGCCGCGAGCGGCCGCTGCTGGCGATCGACATCGCCGTCCCGCGCGACATCGAGCCGGACTGCCGCGAGATCGCCGGCGTCAGCGTCCACGACATCGACGACGTGCAGCAGATCGTCGAACGCAACACCAGCGGTCGCGAGGCCGAGGCCAAGCGGGCGGAGCGAATCATCGAGGCCGAGCTGGACCGCTTCGAGCGCTGGCTCGCCTCGCTGGAGGTGGTGCCGACGATCGCGGCGATGCGCGAACGCGGCGACGAGATCGTCCGCCGGGTGCTGGCCGAGAACGAGACCCGCTGGGAGAGCCTCAGCGATGCCGACCGCGAGCGCCTGGAGGCGATGGCGAAGGCGGTCGCCTCGCGGCTCCTGCACGAGCCGACCCTGCGCATGCGCCGCTCCGCCGGCAGCGACGATGCCTACTTCTACGTCAGCGCCATGCGGGAGCTGTTCGGGCTCGATGTGGAGACGGAGCCCGAGAGCGAGAGTGGGGCAAGTGTTACCGAGTTGCGCAGAGGGAATCCCGGTAGGGGTTCCACTTAACTTTTTCGAGCTGCGCTGGTGGCCGACGACAATGGCTAGCGGCGAAAAAGTGCAAGACGTTCCACCCCTACCGGGATTCCCTCTCAGCCACGGCGATACTTCCCCTTCTGAATGATTCGGATTGCCACTCGCAGCAGCAAGCTTGCTTTGACCCAGGCCGGTCAGGTCGCCGAGATGCTGGGTGGGGCGGAGCTGGTTGAGGTCTCCTCCGATGGTGAGGTCGGCGACAAGTCCCGCTTCGTGCGCGGGGTCGAGCGGGCGCTGCTGGCCGGCGAGGCGGAGGTCGGCGTCCACTCCGCCAAGGATCTCCCCGGGGAAATGTCCGCGGACCTGGAGATCGCCGCGGTGCCGTCGCGGGAGGATCCGGCCGACGTCTGGATCGGCGCCGGCAGCTCGCTCGAGGACGTGCCCGAGGGCGCTCGGGTCGGCACCGCCAGCCTGCGCCGCCGCTCCCAGCTGCTCGCCGCCCGCCCCGACCTGCGCGTGGAGGAGCTGCACGGCAACGTCGACACCCGCCTGCGCAAGCTCGCCGAGGGGGAGCTCGACGCGATCGTCCTCGCCGCCGCCGGCCTGCGCCGGCTCGGCCGCGAGGCGGAGATCGGCTTCGCGATCCCGGTCGAGGTGATGGTCCCGGCGGCCGGCCAGGGAGCCCTGGCGCTGCAGGTCCGTGGCGACGACGCGGCGGCAGCCAAGGCGGTCGCCGCGGTCCTCGATTTCGACGCCGCCCGCGAGCTGACCGCCGAGCGCGCCGCCGTGGCCCCGCTCGGCGCGACTTGCGCGACCCCGGTGGGCGTCCACGCCAGGGTCGAGGGCGAGCGGCTCGAGATCGAAGCCTTCGTCGGCCTCCCCGACGGCAGCGAGTGGCTGCGCGACCGGATCGAGGGCGATGCCGCCGATCCGGTCGCCGCCGGCGTCCTCCTCGCCGAGCGCCTGCTCGGCGCCGGCGCCCACGACATCCTCGCCCGCGCCGAGGGAGCCGCATGAATGTTGATGGGCCGAAAATACGCCTATATGGAGGGATATCGGTCAATCAACTTGGAGGTGGGCGGGCGTGAGCGCGCGCAGCGGAGTCGTCTACTTGGTGGGCGCCGGTCCCGGCGATCCCGGTCTGATGACGGCGCGGTCGCTGGCGCTGATCGCCAGCGCCGACGCGATCTTCCACGACCGCTTGATCCCGCCGGGCGCCCTCGGCGGCGCCCGTGAGGACGCCGAGCTGATCTACGTCGGCAAGCAGCCGGGCCTGCCCTCGGTCCCACAGAAGGAGATCGGCGAGCGGTTGATCGAGGCGGCACGGGCGGGGCGCAGCGTCGTCCGGCTCAAGGGCGGCGACCCGTTCGTCTTCGGCCGCGGCGGCGAGGAGGGCGAAGCGCTGCGGACGGCGGGAGTCGAGTTCGAGGTCGTGCCCGGGGTGACCGCCGGGGTCGCCGCCACGGCCTACGCCGGCATCCCGGTCACCCACCGCGACGACGCCTCCGCGGTCGCCTTCGTGACCGGCCACGAGGACCCGGAGAAGGATGAGTCGGCGCTCGACTGGGACGCCCTCGCCCGCTTCCCCGGCACCCTCGTCTTCTACATGGGCGTCAAGCGGCTGGCCGAGAACACCGAGGCGCTGATCGCCGCAGGTCGCGATCCTGAGCAACCGGCGGCGGCGGTCGAACGCGGGACCTGGCCAGACCAGCGCACCGTCGGCGCGACCCTGGGAACGATCGCCGCGGCGGTCGAGCGTGAGAACGTCAAGGCGCCAGCCCTGATCGTTATCGGCCCGGTCGCCGCACGCCGCGACGACCTCGCCTGGCTGGAGCACCGGCCGCTGCACGGCCGCCGCGTCGTCGTCACCCGCGCCCGCGCGCAGGCCAGCGGCCTCGCCGCCGCTCTGCGCGATCTCGGCGCCGAGGTGGTCGAGCTGCCGGCGATCCGGATCGAGCCGCGAATCGACAGCGACGGGGTGCGGCGGATGGTGGAGTCGATAGGCGACTACTCGCTGGTCTGCCTCACCAGCCCCAACGGAGTCCACCTGCTCTTCGAGGCGATCGCCGAGGCGGATCTCGACGCCCGCGCCCTGGCCGGCGCCACCATCGCCGCGATCGGCCCGGGCACCCGCCGCGCCCTCGCCAAGCACGGCATCGCCGCCGACGTCGTGCCCGAGCGCTTCGTCGCCGAGGCGCTGGTCGAGGCCCTCGCCGGCGTCGAGGTCGAGGGCAGGCGCGTGCTCGTCGCCCGCGCCGCCGAGGCCCGCGACGTCCTCCCTGACACCCTGCGCGAGCGCGGCGCCGAGGTCGACGTCGTCTCCCTCTACGAGACGGTCCGCGAGCAGCCCGACGCCGAGGCCATCGAGGCGGCGCAGAACGCCGACTACGTCACCTTCACCTCCTCCTCGACCGTCACCAACCTGACCGCGGCGCTTGGCGACCGCTTCCCGGCCGGCGCCCGGATCGTCTCGATCGGGCCCGTCACCAGCGACTCCGCCCGCGCCGCCGGCCTCAGCGTCGACGTCGAAGCCGAGCAGCACGACGTCGACGGCCTGCTCGCCGCCCTCCTCGCCGACGCTGCCAGGTGACCTCGAGATTGCGGCAGTCATTTGTGACGCATAGGGGTACAAAGGACTGCCGCAGCCGCCGGCGATGAGCTTCGGCACGCCGCACCGGCATTTCTCGCGGACCGGCTCGACCAACACGCGCGCTCGCGAATTGGCGGCCGAAGGCGCCGAACACGGCATGGTGGTCACCGCCGACGAGCAGACCGCCGGCCGCGGGCGCCAGGGCCGCGTATGGACCGCGCCCGCCGGCAAAGCGCTGCTCTACTCCGCCATCGTGCGCCCGCTCGAGGAGCGCCACCTACTGCTACCGCTGGCCGTCCCGCTGGCCGTCTGCGAAGCGGCCGAGGAGCTCGCCGCCGACCTCGCCCATGGCGACGAAGCGGCGGGGGACTTCCGCTGCGGCGTCAAGTGGCCAAACGACGTCCTCATCGAAGAACGCAAGCTGGCCGGGATCCTCGTCGAGGCTCGCCCCCAGGACGGCTGGGCAGTAGTCGGGGTCGGCTTGAACCTCACGATCTCGCCCGATGAGTTCCCGCCCGACCTCCGCGACACAGCGGTCTCGATCTTCGACTCGAGCGCGGGGGGTCGGGGGAAGCCTCGCCGTCACGAACAGCGGGAGGTTCCGTCGAGGCTTCCCCCGACCCCCCTCACCGCGGCCGAAGTCCTCAGTCGTCACCTAGCTCACTGGGTGCAAGCCGAGCCCGAAAAGGTGCTTGCGGCATGGCGGCAACGCGATGCTCTGCTGGGAAGAGAGGTCGCTTGGGACGGCGGCTCAGGCGTCGCCGACGGCGTCGACGACCGGGGCTACCTTCTCGTCCTCACCCCCGGCGGCGACCGCATCGCCGTCGGTGCCGGCGAGGTTCACCTCACCCGCCGCTGACTCGGCTTTTGCCCGCGCCGCGGATTTGCGGCGTTTGCGCGGCCGTTTCTTACGCGGTTTGTTCTCGCCGTCGCCACCCTGCTGTGCGTTGCCCTCGGGCGCGCCGCCGTTCTCGTCGGGCTGCCCGCGTTTGCCGCGTTTGCGGCGGCGCTTGCCGCCTTTGGGGAAGTTGCGCAGCAGCTCGCGGGCGACCGCCGAGGGTTTCCGCGCCATCCGCATCCGCGCTCCGCGCAGGACCTCCTCACCCTCGGGCGTGTGGGAGACCGAGGCGGCCAGCACCGCAACCGCCAGTCGGCGGTCCTGTTTGCGGCTGGCATGGACGAGCCGCCGGGCGTTGCGCCCGTGCGCCCGCCCGGAGGAGTTGACCAGCAGACCCAGCAGCCGCTTCGTCTCCGGCCAGCGCTGCACCGCGTACTCCTCGTGCAGTTCGCGGGTGTAGGAGGCGAGCCGCCAGACCCAGGCCTGCGCCTGGTCGCGGCGGCCGATCCGCTTGTCGACCAGCGCCTGTAGCAGCGTCTTGGTCCCGGCCCGTTTGTCCTCGCGGCTCCAGGTGCCGACGATGTCGATCGCGTCGTCGAAGGCGTCGGGGTCGCCGAGGTCGGCGATCTCTCCCAGCGCTTTTAGGCGCAGCTGCGAGTTGCGGTTGCGCTGCACGCAAGTCAGCAGGAAACGACGGCGCAGCTCCTTGGTTTTGTCGTTCTGCAGCATCGCCCGCGCCCGGCGCCAGCCCTGGGTGTTGACCCGCGCCCCGGCCAGCGCCGCCCAGGCGTGCTGCTCCGGGTAGTCGAGGTTCTCGACCGCGATCCGCCAGATCTCCCGTTCCAGAACCTCCATCCGCTTCTCCTCGACGTCGGAGACCGGCACGATCCGGCGCTCGACCCGGACCTTGCGCCCGCGCCCGCGCCGCACCGGCCCGACGACGATCGCGCCGCCGCGGTAGACGTCGCGGTCGAGCAGGCTGTGCAGGGTGATGATCGACTCGTCGTGGGTGGTCGCGGGATGAACGAAGTCGATGACCAGGCCCGCCTCCTTGCCCGGCGCCCGCCGGGTGACGCGGCCGACCCGCTGCTGGTAGATCCGCCGCGAGGCGGTCGGCGCCAGGTGCATGCAGATCGTCGCTCGCGGCGAGTTCCAGCCCTCGGCCAGCAGCATCGCGTTGCAGAGCACGTCGACCTCGCCGCGCTCGAAGCCGGCGAGGATCTCTGCCAGCTCGCGCTTCGGCGTCTCGCCGGAGACCGCCTGGGCGTTGATCCCCGCCGCCCGGAAGGCCTTGGCGACGTTCTTGGCGTGCTGGACGCCGGCGGTGTAGAGAACGCCGGGGACTTTGCGGAAGCGCGAGCGGTAGAGGTCGGCGATGGCGACGTTGAAGGGCTCCTGGTCGAGCAGCGCCGCCAGCTCCTCCTGGTCGAAGTCCTGATCGACCTCGCCTTTGCGCAGCGGCACCTTGGCGATCGTCCGCACCCCTGGGCCGGGCGGGATGCGCAGGCAGCGCAGCGGCGAGATGACGCCGCGGCGGGCAGCCTGCGCGAGGTCGAAGCGCGAGGTCTGGGTCGGAAAGAGGTCGGCGACGTGGCGGGCAATCAGGGCCCCGGTGGCGGTCATGCCGATGAAGACGGGCCCGTCCCAGGCGCGGATGCAGGCGCTGGTTTTCTCGCCCAGCGCGGTGTGCGCCTCGTCGCAGATGACGACCGCGTAGGCGTCGGAGACCTTCTTGTGGTTGCGGACAAACCACTGGTAGGTCTCGACCGTGATCGCGCCGTCGGGGTCGTCGCGGCCGTCGAGCAGCGGCGGGCGCAGGCGCTCCTTGTAGCCGCGGTCGGAAATCTCGCCGATGAACTGGTCGACCAAGTTGCGGCGGTGGGTGAGGATCAGCACGCCGCCGGTTTTGGTGGCCTCGATGAAGCCGACCGCGGCGACCGTCTTGCCGGCGCCGGTCGCGTGCTCGAACCAGAAGCGGCGGGCGGCGCCGGGATCCTCGGGAGCGTCCTCGACCACGTCCTCGTCCTCGTCGCCCGCAGCTTCCTCCCAATCCTGGGGCTCCTCGTCGGCGGCGAGCTCCTCGTCCTCCTCCTCCTCGAGTTCCTCCTCCTCATCCTCGTCGAGGTCCTCATCGCCATCGGAGTCGGCGCCGTCCGCGGCAGCCGCACCGACGGCGCTCGGCTTCTGCTCGGACTCCGGGCCGCCGTCGCCGTCGCCGTCGGCGCCACGCTCCGTCTCGTCCGCATCGCCCGCCGCCGCCGAGCCGCCGTTGCGGTGCTCGTCGTCGGTGATCACCTGCTGCTGGGCCATCAGCTCGGCCAGCGTGCCGGACAGCGCGTCGACCTGGTGGGGATTGAGTTCGGCGCCGTCGAGCAGCTTCGGCGGTTCGTCGGCGAGGAACCGCTCCAGTCCCAGCAGCAGCGAGAAGTCGCGGCGCCAGGCGATCGAGGGGTACTCGGCCCCGGCGTCGATCTCGCTCAGCGCCGCGTCCATGGCGCGCCTGCGCGCCGTCCCGGGCGCGAGCGCCTCGGGTCCCTCGCCGTCCAGCAGGAACGGCTCGCGGGCAAACTCCGCCGCACGCTCGATATCGGCGCTTGAAGGAACTGCCGCTCTCGCGGCAACGTCGCTGGTCTTGGCCATAGAAAGGCTTCTGGGTCCGCTCCGCCGAACACGAGACAGCCGGCTGGAGCAAGTAGACGAGGGCTTCCGGGAGTCGGTACCCCCTTCCCCCGGAGATCTCAGCGGTCCGCATACCAGCGAACCGAACGTACGTATTGTAATCACGGAGCGGATGAATAAGGAACGCACACTGCCGATGGCGCTTTTTGGGCTGGCCCTGATCGCCCTTGTCATGAGCGGCTGCGGCTCCTCCGGGAACGGCGACTACGGCGGCAAGCACCCCGACTACGGCCGCGCCTTGGCGGGCTCGCCACCACCCCTGGCGGCGCTCCACTCCCAAGCCAACGAGCTGCTCCCCGGCGGCGGCGAAGCCTACGAGAAGCGGATCGCCGCGCTGACGGGATACCCGATCGTCGCCAACGTCTGGGCCTCCTGGTGCGGGCCCTGCCGCTTTGAGTTCCCGGTCCTGCAGAAACTCTCAGCGCGCTACGGCAAACAGGTCGCCTTTCTCGGCGTCAACTCGCAGGACTCCGACGACGCCGCGAAAACGTTCCTCTCCGAGGCCCCCGTCCCTTACCCCAGCTACACGGACCCCGACAAAAAGATCGCCGACTCGCTCGACGCCACCATCGGCCTCCCCGACACCGCCTTCTACGACCGCACCGGCGAGCTCGTCTACCTCAAGCAGGGCCCCTATGCGCACGACTCCGAACTCGAAGCAGACGTCCGACGCTACGCCCTGAAGAGCGGATAATCGAACGATGGAAGCGTTCGTCATCGTCGCCTTGGTCGGATTCGTCCTGCTGCTTGCCGAGCTGTCGCTGCCGACCGGAGGCGCCCTAGCGGCGCTCGGGGTGGTCGGCCTGATCGCCGGCGGCGTCCTCGCCCTCGAATCCGACAGCAGCGTCGCCGACTACGTCGGCCCGGCTCTGATCACCCTCGGAGTCCTCTCCGGCATCAGCTTCTACTTCGTCACCCGCAAAGTGATCGAAGCCCACCGCGACCAGCCGGTGCGGACCGGCACCGAGGAGCTGATCGGCTCCAGCGGCGAGGCCCGATCGACGATCGACCCCGAAGGCCAGGTCTGGCTAGCGGGAACTATCTGGGGAGCGCGACTGGCCAACGGGAGCGGCCCAGTGCGGCTGGGGGATAGAGTCACTGTTGAGGCGGTCGACGGGCTGACGCTGGTGATACGTGCGCAGCCGCCGTCCGCAGAAACGTCGAAGGAAGGGAGCCACTGATGGCGGTCGTAGGCGGAATCATCGTCGTCCTCGCCTTCTTCGCGTTGATCGCGATCGGCTCCTCGGTGCGGATCCTGCGTGAGTACGAACGCGGCGTCATCTTCCGCCTCGGCCGCCTGATCGCCCAGAAGGGCCCGGGCCTGATCCTGCTGATCCCGGCGATCGACCGCATGGTCAAGGTCGACCTGCGGACCGTGACGCTCAACATCCCGCCGCAGGAGGTGATCACCCGCGACAACGTCCCCGCCGGCGTCAACGCGGTCGCCTACTTCCGCGTAATCGATCCCCGCAAAGCGATCACCGAGGTCGAAAATTATCTGCTCGCCACCTCGCAGATCTCGCAGACGGCGCTGCGCTCGGTGCTCGGCAAGGCCGAGTTCGACCAGCTGCTCTCCGAGCGCGAGCGGCTCAACGAGGAGCTGCAGACGATCATCGACGAGTCGACCGAGCCCTGGGGCGTGAAGGTGACCGCGGTCGAGATCAAGGACGTCGAGATCCCCGAACAGATGCAGCGGGCAATCGCCCGCCAGGCCGAGGCCGAGCGCGAGCGGCGGGCCAAGATCATCAACTCCGAGGGCGAGTTCCAGGCGGCCCAGAAGCTCACCGACGCGGCCGACATCATCAGTACCAACCCGGCCTCGCTGCAGCTGCGCTACCTGCAGACGCTGCTGGAAATCGGCAGCAACCAGAACACCACCGTGGTCTTCCCGCTGCCGATGGACGTACTCGAGCCCTTTCTCGGCCGCGCCGATCACAAAGCCGGCGGCAGCAAAGCGAAACCGGCCAAACCGCCTGCGCCGCCCGAGCCACCCCCGCCTGAGATTCCTGACGACCTCCCCCCCTCGCGGTCCTGAGCGCACCCGAGATACGCATAGATCAGCTGAGCGGGCTGCGCACGATTCTCGCCCCTGGCCGGGCCGATCGCCCGGACAACTTCTCGGCCAAGGCGAGCGAGCCCAAGGGGCCTGACAACTGCCCGTTCTGCGAGGGGCGCGAGGACCGCACGCCGCCGGAGCGCTATGCCCTGCGCCCGGGGGGCGGGGCACCCGACAGCCCCGGCTGGCTGACGCGCGTGGTGCCGAACCTATATCCGGCGCTGGGCGACCCATCGCGTGGTTCCGAATCCACGGATGCCGTGGGAAAGGAACCGCGGAACGGACAGGGCCAGCCCAGCCCGAGCCCGACCGGTGCCGAAGCCGGCGCCTTCGCCAGCAGCGGCGACCCCCTGCTCGCCTCGCGCAAGGCGGGCGAACCAGACCTCTTCTCCTCGCGCCCGGCCGGCGGCGACCACGAGGTGATCGTCAATGCGCCCCAGCACATCACCGCGATGGCCGAGCTTGGTGAAGAGCAGTTCGCTGCCGCGATCGCCACCTGGCGGGAGCGGGTACGGGCCCATCCCGACGCCTCCTACGTGCAGGTGATCGTCAACGAGGGCGGCGGCGCCGGAGCGTCGCTCGAGCACACCCATGCCCAGCTCTATGCCCTGCCCTTCGTGCCCGCCGCGGTCGCTCGCGAGCGCGAGCGGGCCGGCGCCTACGCCGAACGCACCGCCGGCTCCGGCCTGCTCAGCGACATCCTCGTCGAGGAGGTGCGCCGCGGCGAGCGCCTCGTTGCGATCGACGACGAGGCGGCATTGATCTGTCCCTGGGCTTCCCGTTCGCCGTTCGAGCTGCGGGTGATCCCCCGTCGCGAGTCAGCCCGCTTCGAGGACGACGAAGGGGGCGCGGCGATGATCCGCACCGCGATGCGCGTCCTCGCCGCCCGCTTCGACGGCCCACCGGAGCTGAACCTCTGGATCCGCACCGCCCCCCACGGGGCCGACCAGTTCCACTGGCACGTCGACATCGCCCCCCGCCTGACGATCAAGGCCGGCTTCGAGCTCGGCACCGGCGTCGACATCAACGTCTACCCGCCTGAGCGGGCAGCGAGCGACCTGCGCGAAGCCCTGGGAGACTGACGGCCGATGCCGCCTAATCCCAAACCGATTCCCCACTTCATCGCCGACTCGACCCAGGAGGGAATCCCGCACGGGCGCTTCGCCGAACGGCTGACCACCGCCTTCCGCGAGGCGGTCGAGGGGATCGGCGACCTGCCCGAGGGCGCCGCGACGCCGGACGAGCTCGACTGGTTCCCGGAGCGCGCCTGGGGTGGCCGCGTCTGGGTCCCCTGCTCCGCCCTGACGGAGAGTGCCGAGGGGACGCTGGAGCTGTTCGGCCACGTCTCCTACGTGCAGCCGCCGGGCGGCGACCCCGCCGACTTCCAGGCCAAGGCCGACTTCACCGACGTCCTTGCCGCCGACAACCCGGACTGGCGGATCGACCTAAACGACGATGTGATCGGCCGCTGGCGGGGGGAGAACGGCCGCGCCGGCGCCGTCACCCTGGTCTGGGGACGCCCCTTGCTTCGCAACGCCGTCGCCGCCTCCGCCGAGCTGGACGGCGAGACGGTCGACCAGGAGGAGATCTCCAAGGACCGCTTCACCCTGATCGCCCTCGACGCGCTCGAGGGCTACGGCGACGAGTTCTTCATGGAGGTCAAACTCTGGAGCCGTCGCGCCGAGGAGCTGGCCTCCGAGAGCCTCTACAGCTGAGCCGACTGCCTCAGGTCAGGACCTCGATCTCGGCGCGAACGCCGTTTGCGCGGGCCAGGCGGCCGTCGAACGTGATCAAGGGCTGATCCAGGAGCTCCGCCAACGACACGTACAGCGCGTCATAGAAGCTGACGTTTTCGCGCAGCTCCCAGGCGCGGGGGATCAACTCCCGGTGCCTGACCCGGCGAAGCGGCATCGCGATCAGGTCGTCGAGCGCATCGCCGGCGGCGTCGCCGGCGATCTCCCCCCGGCGGACACCACGGCGCAGAGCGTGGCCCACCTCGGCATCGACGAGATGCGGCGCCCAGAGCCTGGTCCGATCGGCGATCAGGCGTCGTCGTGCAACCTCGGCTCCCTCCGCGTCACTCAGATATTCCGCCAGGACAGAGGCGTCAATGACCGGCATCAGTCCCCTCGCGCCTCGCGAAGGGCCTCGAGGATCGTCTCCCTGCGCAATCCCGATGGCCCACGCGCCCGGATCCGGGCGTCGATCTCCTCGAAGCTGGCTTGGCTTGCGAGCTCCCCCAGTTCCCTCTTGAGGTAGTCGGACAAGGACATCCCCTCCTCGAGGGCACGCATCTTGAGGGCCAGATGCAGCTCGTCGGGCACATTCCTGATCTGGATCATCTTGGACATGTGCACCACATTAGATGGTGTACCGGACATGTTGACTGCCTGTGCTCCGCTCATGCACGGCATCTTGCCTCTCCAGACGTGCCACGTGGCGCGCGGATCGCGCCGACTCTCCCACCGATTCGTCTTCTAAGGGAAAATCCCTGACGAGCCCCGATAGCTCAGCTGGATAGAGCGATCCCCTCCTAAGGGATAGGCCGCTGGTTCGAATCCAGCTCGGGGCATTCCAGCTGCAAGCCTGCGCCCGCGTCAGAGCAACTTTCGGGGTGGTGGTCCGGTTGTAGCGAGAGTGCAGCGAATGAGCCGACGAGGCCCGCGAACTTCCCGTGCCCTGGCGCCGCTCGCTTGGGGCGCGCTTTTGGCATTGGCGCTGCTGGCCTGCTGGCAGGGCGCATTTGCGCCTGCCGGTGCCGCCGCTCGCACCCTTCACTTCCAGGGCCAGCGGGTCGAGGCGCCGCGTTCCTGGCCGGTCTACCGGCTCAGCGAACACCCGGGGATCTGCGTGCGGCTCGACCGGCGGGCGGTCTACCTGGGCACACCGGGCTCGAACCAGCGCTGCCCGGCCGAGGTCCTCGGGCGCAGGCGGGCGATCCTGGTCGAGCCGCGGAGCACCGCCCGTGCGAGCCGCTCGGCGCTACCCCACCCCGCCCGCCGGACGGCTGCGGCCTCGGCCGAAAGCGGCGTCTTCACCGGGCTCGGCTTCGATGCCTGCACGGCACCTTCGTCGCGTTCGATGGCGGCCTGGGAGGACTCGCCCTACCGGGGGATCGGCGTCTACATCGGCGGCCTCAACCGCGGCTGCTCGCAGCCGAACTTGACGGCGAGCTGGGTCAGCGCCCAGACCGCGGCCGGCTGGCATCTGATCCCGACCTACGTCGGCCTCCAGGCTCCGACCAGCAGCTGCAGCAGCTGCGCCAAGCTCAGCTCCAGTCGGGCGACCGCGCAGGGAGAAGAAGCCGCCGTCGACGCGGTCGCCCAGGCGGCCAGCGTGGCGATGGGCCCCGGCAGCCCGATCTACTTCGACATGGAGTCCTATACGCGCACCTCCAGCGCCTCCGCCGCGACCCTTGCCTTCCTCGAGGCCTGGACCGAGAAGCTGCACTCGCTCGGCTACGTCTCCGGCGTCTACAGCAGCGGCGCCTCCGGCATCGCCGACCTCGCCGCCCAGCTCGGCAGCGGCTACAACCTGCCCGACAACCTCTGGTTCGCCAACTGGAACGGCCAGGCCACCGCCACCGACCCCTACGTCCCCGCCAGCGGCTGGAGCCAGCACCAGCGGATCCACCAATACCGCGGCGGCCACGACGAGACCTACGGCGGGGTCACGATCAACATCGACAACAACTACGTCGACGGGGGAACGGTCGGCACGGCGGCAGCGGCGGTCGTAGCCGACGAAGACCCGATCGGCTCGCTCGACCTGGTCGGCTCACCGACTCCCGGGCAGGTGCGGGTGAAGGGATGGGCCTTCGACCTCAACGCCCCGACCGAACCGCTGGCGATCCGCGCCTACGTCGGCGGCAGACCCGGCGCCCCCAGCGCGGTCCCCTATGACCTCGGGGTGGTCGCGAACCAGGCCCGCCTCGACGTCGGCGCCAAGTACAGGCGGGCCGGCCCGGGCCACGGCTTCGACGTCACCTTCCCGATCGTCAAGTCCGGGCCGCAGCCGGTCTGCGTCTACGCGCTCAACACCGGCGGCGGCACCGACCGGCTGCTCGGCTGCAAATCGACCACGGTCGCGGTCGCGGTGACGCTGTCGGTCCTGAAGACGACGCCCACGTCCGTCAAGGTCTGGATCGCCTGCGAATGGCCGCGGGGGACCGACTGCCCCGGACAGCTCAACCTCCGCACCCGGGTCAAGATCGCTCTGCCCCATCGCCGCGGCACGCCGCCGCGGATCCGCGCCGTCACCCGCTCGCTCGGGCGCCGAACCTTCCAGCTCTCCGGCGAGCATGGCCACGGCTTCAAGATCCCGCTCAGCGCCGGCGGCCGGGTGCTGCTGAAGGAGCGCGGCCGACTCAAGACGCAGCTGATCGCCGCCATCCCCGGCGGCCGCCGCGTCGTCGTCGTCGGCCTCAGTCACCCGGCCGGCGGGTAATTGCCTTCGCCTTCGCTGAAGACTCGTGGTGCCGATCGGCCCACAAAGCCTTCAGCCTTCCGAGTTCTCCCCCAGAGCCTCGCGCAAGCTGGCCAGTTCGGAGCGCAGCGCCGCCAGTTCGCGCTCCAAGCGAGTTAGGCGATCCTCGGCGGGCACCAGACCGGTATCGCCGGCCGACTCGCCGGCGCTCGCCGACGTGACGGCGGACGCCGTTTCGTCGCCCGCTTCAGCGTCGCCCTCGCCCGTGCTGGAGGGCGCCGTCGGCGCTTCCTCCTCGCCAAAGCCGCCGAGCAGCTGCTCGTAGCGCAGCTCCTTCTGGCCCGGCCGGCGCTCGTGGCGGGCGACGTAGCCGCGCTCGACGAGGCGGTCCAGCGTCGCCTGCACGGCGGCGAGGTCGACGAAGCCGTGCAGGCGCTCGCTGCGCTGCTTCAGCTCCCCCGGGGTCTGGGGCCCGCGCAACATCAGTACCGCCAGCAGCGCCAGCTCGCCGTCGTCGACGCCGAGCGCTTCGGGCATCAGGTGGCGGTACTTGCGGGCGCGACTGCCGGCGCCGCTGGCGAGGCGCGTCCAGCCGCGCAGGGCGAGCCGGCGCAGCGCCTCGGCCACGGTCGCCTCCTCGTAGGCGACGACCGGGTCGCGGTTGGTCGACTGGTTGCACGCCAGCCGCAGGGCGTTGAGCGAGAGCGGGTAGGCGTCGGGGGTCGTGCGCTGCTTCTCGATCAGACAGCCGACGACGCGGATCTCGACTGCGTCCGGCTCCACGACCCGCTCAGCCGCGGTCCGGGCGGTCCAGGTAGATCTCGTCGATCGTGACCAGGGCCCGGTAGGGCGCCTCGGCGGCGGCCTCGATCCTCTCGGCCCCACCGGCGAGCCGGTCGACGACGGCGACCACGCCGACCACCTCCAGCCCCTGCTCACGGACCCGCTCGACGGCGGTCGCGGTCGAGCCGCCGCTGGTCACGGTGTCCTCGACGACGAGGCAGCGCAGCCCCGGCCGCACCGGACCCTCGACCCAGCGCTGCAGCCCGTGCTCCTTGCGCTCGCCGCGCACGAAGAAGGCAACCAGCTCAGCGCCCGCCGGCACGGCGATCGCGGCGCAGGCGGGCGGGATCGCCGCGGTGGCGGGACCGCCAACCGCCTCGGCGCCGACTTCGGCGGCGACGGCGGCGATCAGCTCGCCGGCGGCGTGAAATCCGGCCGGCCGCATCAGCGTCCGCCGCGCATCGACGTAGTACTGAGCCGTGGCCCCGCTCGACAGCGTCACCTCCCCCAGTACCAGCGAGTGCTCCCGCAGCTCGGCGAGCAGCGTCTGCTTGGCGGCGGCGAGGTCGGGCACGGAGGCATCCTAAGGCGAGGGGGGAGAGTTCGCCCGTGGGGGGACTTGGACCGGAATGCGTTCGGTCTTAGCTGTGCCAATTTGGTGTATCACCTTGGCGGTACACTCCAAGGATGGCGACGAAACACCCTCGTGTGCAGGTGACCGTGGACCCCGAGCTGGCCGCGGCGATGGCCGCGGTTGATGCTCACCCCAGCAGCAAGTCCAAGTTGATCCGCGACCTGGCCGTGAGGGGCGCAGAGGTGGTGACGGACGAGCACCAGCGGCATGAGGAAGCGAAGGAGTTCTTCCTCAAGGTCGCGAGTGGGGAAATTGACCTGGACATGACGGGGGCCCAGGAAGCACACGAAGAACGGGAGGGCGAAGTCGAGTGACTGCCTTGGGATCCGGCATCCCACTCGTAATCGATACCTCGGCATGGACGCGCCAGCGCCTCCCGAAGGCGATCGGACCCTGGCGGGCGACGCACGAAGCCAAATTGCTTGCGTCGTGCCCGGTCGCCGCCCTTGAGATCCTGCGAACTGCCAGGACGGAGGAGGAGTTTCAAGACCTGGATCGCAACCTCGAAGGCCTTCCCCAGGCCCCGATCACGGCGTCCGTTTGTCGAGCCGCCCTCGCCGCCTCGCGCGAACTCCGTGGCCGGCGCCGGCTCCCCGCTCCGGACTACCTGATCGCCGCCGCCGCGGCCGAGCGCGGCTTCGGTGTGCTCCACGCCGACCGGCACTTCGACCTGCTGGCGACGGTGCTGCCGTTCGAGAGCGTTCGCCTGCCCGAGTAGCCGCTTGTCAAAAGAGTCGCGGCGGAGCGGCGCCGCTAGAAGACGAAGATGCTCTCGCCGTAGTGAAGCTGTTCGTAGATGCGCGGCTGATCGGCGATGAAGGTGCGCACGCAACCGTGGCTCGCGGCGTAGTTGGGCACTTCGTGGTAGCCGTGCACCGCGTAGCCGTTGTGCCAGTAGAACGAGTAGTACATGCCCTCCGAGTTGTAGCCCGGTTCCTGGCGGTAGAAGGTGTAGTGGCCGGTGATGGTCGGCGTCGAGGGCTTGCCGGAGGAGATCGGGTAGATCGCGAACGGCTTGCCGCCCTTGCTGAGGACCAGGACCTGCTTGTCCAGCGGGACCTCGGCGTGCTCGCCGGCGTCGGGGTACTTGACGTGGTAGCCGCCCTTGCCGCCGAAGACGCTCTTGAGCAGCCCGGCACCGGCCTTCTGACTGCGGTTCATGCCGTTGACTTTGCGGTAGGCGAGGACCTCGCGGCCGGTTCTGCCGTTGAAGCAGGAGCCGCCGCCGGAGACGTAGCCCATCTTCGCCATCGCCTTTTTGAACCCCTTGACGACGTTGCCGCATTCGCCGGGGTGCAGCGAGGGGAAGCTGACCCGCCAGTCCTTGCGGACGGTGCTGTCGGCACCGAGCACGGCGGTCGCGGCGTGGTGGGCGCTGACCGCGTACTTGCCGTCCTCGCGAACGACGACGCTGGAGCTGAAGACGCCGGTTTCGCCGCTGCCCTTGCTGACCGGCACTTGATGGCTGACCAGCCGGCGGCCGTTCAGGTAGAACGCGACTTCGACCCGCTGACCCGGAGCAAATGGGGCGATCGTGCCACTGACCGGGACGGTGTCGTAGATCGTCGCCCGGCCGCCGCGCAGGTGCCCGACCTCGATCTTCACGACCGGGTCGGGGACGACCGCGGTGGCAGCGCCCTTCGATCCGGCATTCGCCGCGCTGGCGGAAGCGGGAATCAAAAGCAGCGCCGCGAGGGCGAGGAGGGGCGCGAGGCGGCGACTCACCGGCCGGATGCTACTGGCCGAGCAGGGCGACAGAGTTGTTCAGCATGTGCAGCAAGATGCACGGCCAGATCGAGCCGGTCTTCTCGTAGAGCAGCGCCAGCACGAAGCCGAAGAAGATCAGTGGCGGCACCGCGGTCACCCCGGTCAGCGCATGCAGGCCGCCGAAGACCAGCCCGGCGAGCAAGGCTGCGACGACTCGCGGCAGCTTCTCCCGCAGGCCGCCATAGAGCATCCCCCGGAAGCAGATCTCCTCGCTGATCGGCGCCGCGAAGACGATCAGCAGGACCTGGATCGGGACCGCCCCGAAACCTTCGGCGATGTCCTCCTGCTTCGGTTCGACGATCAGCAGCGAGTAGGCGAAGGCGAAGAGCAGATAGGCGCCGATCGCCGCCGCCATCCACTTCAGCGCCGAGAGCTCGAACCGCCGCAACCCCAGCCGCCGCAGTATCTCCCGCACCGTCGCCGCCCCGCGCTGTGCGGCGATCGCCATCGGCACCATCAGGAACCCGATCGCCGTCGCCAGCTGCACGCCGACGTTGCCGAAGGTGGTCAGGTCGCCATTCGGCTTGTTGCCGATGATCGCCGCCGGGATCCCGATCACGACCCCGGTGCCAAGGGCGAGGAAGACGCCCAGCACCGCGACCCAGGGCCCCCAGTTGGAGTACGGAAAGGAAGTCGGCCGCCGCTCCACGGCCTCCCCGGCTAACTTGGCTTCCATGTCGCCGGCAGTTTCACAGGTCTCCCGCTCGACCAAGACCCGCCTGCGGTTCCTCCGCCGCCTGGTCTTCGTCGTCGTCCTCGTCGTCCTGGCGATGATCGCGCTGAGCCAGTTCACGGAGCTGAAGCGGCTGGCGACCGGCATCCTCGCTTCGACCGCGGTGCTCGGCCTGGTCGTCGGCTTCGCCGCCCAGCACACGATCGGCAACCTCGTCGCCGGAGTTCAGATCGCGGTCTCCCAACCGTTCCGGATCGGCGACCGGATCAGCTTCGAAGAGAACGAGGGGCGGGTCACCGACATCACCCTCTCCTATACCTACATCGACCCCGGCGACGGGAGTCACTTCGTGATCCCCAACCAGCTGCTGGTCGAAGGGGTCGTCCACAACCACTCGACCGAAGACACGCAGGCCTGAGGGCTCGCGGCGGCGAAGTACCCTCTGCTCGATGACGCAGCGCAACCGGCGACGCCAGCGGCGTCGCGGCGGTATCGGCAGCAAGCTCCTGATCGTCGGCGGCGGCGCCTTCGCGGTGATCGCGATCGCCGTGATCGGCGTCACCTCCTGGGTGCTCAATGTCGCCGCCGACGCCCCGTCGCTGGCCACCTGCAAGCCGATCGACAAGGGCGGCAACTCGGTCCTCTACGCCGCCGACGGCAGCAAGCTGGGCACGATCGCCTCCGACGAAGCACGCACGCCGGTCTCGATCAAGCGCATCCCCAAGAGCGTGCAGCGGGCGACGGTGGCGATCGAGGACCAGCGCTTCTACCAGCACGGCGGCGTCGACCCCGAGGGCATCCTCCGCGCCGCGGTCAAGGACCTCGAAGCCGGCAAGGCGGTCGAGGGCGGGTCGACGATCACCCAGCAGTTGGTCCGCAACCTCTGCATCGCCAACCCGGAGCAGAACCTCGAACGCAAGATCGTCGAGGCCAAGCTGGCGATGGAGTACGCGAAGCGCCACTCGCGCCAGCAGATCCTCGGCCAGTACCTCAACATCGCCTCCTACGGAACGATCGAGGGCAGCACCGCGGTCGGGGTCCAGGCGGCCTCGCGGATCTACTTCGACAAGCCGGTCTGGAAGCTGAGCCTGCCGCAGGCGGCGCTCCTCGCCGGGCTGCCGCAGGCGCCCTCGGAATACAACCCGATCCTCAACCCAGGGGCGGCGCTCGGCCGTCGCAACCAGGTGCTGCGGCAGATGGCCAAGCTCGACTACGTCTCCGCCGACCGCGCCAAGGCGGCCGAGGAAGCGGGCCTCGGCCTGCACGTCTCCGGCGACTACTTCAAGCACCGCCAGCCCTACTTCTTCGACTACGTCGAGAACGACCTGATCAGCGAGTACGGAGTCAACACCGTGCGCCGCGGCGGCCTCGAGGTGCAGACGACGATCGACCCGGACCTGCAGCGGGTCGGCCTGGAAGCGATGCGGTCATCCCTCCCCTACTCGACCGACCCCTCTTCGGCGTTGGTCTCGATCGACCCCCGCAATGGCCACGTCAGGGCGATGGTCTCCAGCTCCAACTACGCGGAAACCCAGTTCAACCTCGCCGCCCAGGGGCGCCGCCAGCCAGGCTCGACCTTCAAGGCCTTCGTCCTGACCACGGCGATCAAGCAGGGCATCGACCCCTACTCGACCTACTACACGTCGAAACCGCTCGAACTCGACCTGCCCCACTGGGGCCACTGGGACGTCCACACCGCCGACGAGGGCTACCAGGGGACGATCAACCTGCAGCAGGCGACGGTCAGCTCCGACAACACGGTCTTCGCCCAGCTCGACCTCGACGTCGGTCCCAAGAGCGTGGCGCAGACCGCGAAATCGATGGGGATCACGACGCCGCTCGACGGGATCCCGGCCGAGGGGATCGGCGGCCTGCGCCTCGGCGTCACCCCGCTCGAGCTGACCGACGCCTACGCGACCCTGGCATCCGGCGGCGTCCACCACGATCCGGTCTCGATCGAGAAGGTGACCTTCCCCAACGGCAAGGTCGACCGGCCCCAGGCTGCCGAGCCGAAGCGGGTGCTGAGCGCAGCGGTCGCCTACGAGGTGACCCGCCTGCTCCACGACAACATCACCGAAGGCACCGGCACCGCCGCCTACACGGGCTGTGCCGGTCAAGCGGGCAAGACCGGCACCACCGACGAATACACCGACGCCTGGTTCTCCGGCTACCAGCCCAACCTGGCGACGGCGGTCTGGGTCGGCTACCCGGAATCCAACGACATCTCGATGTCCAGCGTCCACGGCATAACGGTGTTCGGCGGCACCTTCCCGGCAGAAATCTGGCACTCGCTGTACTCCAACGGCGGCGTCCCCTGCGAGGAATTCGAGCAGCCCGACGAAAATATCTCCTGGGCTCCCTACTACGGCCACTTCACCCAGGCGAGCCCGCGCGACAGCGGCGGAGGCGGCGGGGCGGGCAGCAGCAAACCAGCGCCTCCCGGCAGCGCCGCGGTCGGCGGCTACAACCCGAACGAATACAACCCCGACGCCTACGCCCCAGGCGCCGGCCAGGAACCGGCGCCGGCGCCGCCTCCCCCGCCCACGGTCGGTGGCGGCAAAGGGGCCGGGGTGGGGTAGCCGAGCATCTCGCCCGGAGTTGCTTTCGCCCTGATGTGGGTCGGCTTCGCCGCCTACCTCGGGGTCCTCGCCGCGGCGCCCGCGCTCGGCCGGCGCGTCGTCTGGGTGACGATCGTCCTCGCCGTGGTCGCCTTCGCCGTGGCCCCGGTCCTGCTCTCCCACGACGTCTACAGCTACCTCGACTACGCCCGCCTCGGCGTCGTCCACGGCCTCGACCCCTACGTCCATCCGCCGCTGGCCGCCCCAGCCGATCCGGCTTATGCCGACGTCGCCTGGACCGAAGCGACCAGCGCCTACGGCCCACTCTTCACGCTCGCTACCTACCCGCTCGCCTGGCTGCCGGTCGGCACCGCAATCGCGGCGCTCAAGGCCGTCGCCGCACTCTCGGTCCTCGGCCTGGCCGCGGTCGTGGCACGCATCGCTGCCTGGCGCGGCGTCGACCCGCTCCGCGCCGCCGCCTTCGTCGCTCTCAACCCGCTCGTCCTCGTCCACGTCGTCGGCGGCGCCCACAACGACGGCCTGCCGATGCTGCTGGCGATGCTGGGGGTCGCCGCGATCCTCAGCGCCCGCGAGGCGTCCGGCGGAGCCGCCCTCCTTGCCGCCGTAGCAACCAAGGCCTCGGCCCTCTTCATCGCCCCCTTCGCCCTCGTAACCCAGGGGTCGACGGGCCTCAAACGTCCAGATGGCGGACGTCTGCGGCCCGTCGGCCAGCTGTTACTGGGGGCGGCACTGGCGGCGGCTGTGATCGCCGCAGCGGCATACCTCGCCTTCGGCTGGGATTGGCTGCACGCCTTCGAGCTGGCTGGAGAGAACCAGGGGCGGACGAGCTACATGAGCATTCCGATCACGGTCGCCCGCCTCAGCGGCCTCGATCCCGACGCGGTCCGGCTCCTCGCCCTCGTCCTCTTCCTCACGCTCCTCTTACAGCTGCTCCTCTGGACCTGGCGCGGCTTCGACTGGATCCGCGCCGCCGGGTGGACCGCGGTCGGCCTGCTGCTCGCCAGCTCCTGGCTGCTGCCCTGGTACCTCGTCTGGCCCCTGCCACTGGCGGCCGTCTCGCGCGACCGCGCCCTACAGCTGCTCGTTCTCGCACTCACCGCCTACCAGCTGGGCGCCCGCATCCCCCTCTGACGCCGCCTGCCTAGAGAATCTCCGGCGAGTGGCCCCCGGCCTCGGGCCCGGCGGCCTCCTCCTCCGGCGAGGGATGCAGGATCCCGGTGGCGACGCTCCATCCCTCGCGCCGCCCGAGCAGCGTGACCGCCCCGACGTAGAGCAGTTCCCCCACCGTCATCACACCGCGCACGGCGATCGCGATCAGCGAGCCGAGCGCGAAGCTCTTGCCCGGCAGTGCCGCCTTCATCGCCCAGGCGAAGGCGGCGTCACGAACGCCGAGCCCGGCGGGAGCGACGAGGGTGACCAGTGCCGCGAAGTAGCCAATCGCCTGGGCGGAGCCGACGAGCAGGATGTCGTCGAAGGGGATGTAGGTGACCGAGCGGGCGACGCAGTAGATACCGAAGGCGACGACGACCCAGTTAAGCGAGTAGAAGACGATCAGGGCGATGACGCCGCGCAGCGGCACCACCGCCGGCAGAGGCTCGCGGCCAAAGGCCCCCAGCGCCTTGTTGGCGAGCGGGCCGAAGACGCGCGGGTGCAGGACCGCGATCGCCGCCGGGATCAGCAGCAGCACCGCCCAGCGCAGCGGCTGCCCCTGCAGATCGGGGTGGTTGAGGATGAAGTAGGCGGCGACGATGATCGCCGACGTCGCCGAGATCGCCTGTTCGTAGACGATGCTGGCGATCGTCGTCCGGCGCGGCACGCCGGCCCGCTCGGAGAGCAGCACCCGCCCGAGCACGTAGAGGACGCTGCCCGGCACGTAGCGCGCCAGCAGCGGCTGTCCCCAGGCGACCTGGGCGCGGCCAACCCCGATCCGGTGGCCGAGGAAACGCAGGATGAAGTCCCAGCCGAGCGCGCTGAACACGTAGAAGAGCGGCAGGATGACGATCGCCGGAATCAGCCAGCCGACGTGGAAGTGGACCCCTTCGTTCTGGATCTCCGACCACTGGTCGACGACGGTGAGGACCAGGAAGGCGAAGATCAGGAAGGCGAGACCGACCTGGATGGCGAGGCGGACCCGACGGCTGCGCGGCGGGCGGGTGCCGAACCGCGCCCCCGCCTCGCCGACCCGGTGCAGAAATGGTTGGCGGCGCTCCACGTCAGGGGCACCTTAATGATGGCGGCAGCGCTGACCCCGTCCGACGGCTCGCCGCCGGACGGGGGAGCCGGTTTGGGATAGTCAGCCGATGGGCGAGTTCGAGCTGCTGGCGAAGCTGCGGGAACGGCTGCCTCCGGCGGGCCCGCGGGTCCGGCTCGGCAGCGGGGACGATGCCGCCGTCACCGTTCCCGGCGGCGCCACGGCGACCTCGGTCGATGCCCTGGTCGAGGGCGTCCACTTCCGCCGCGACCGCGCCACCCTGGCCCAGATCGGCCGCAAGGCGCTCGGCAGCGCCCTCTCCGACCTGGCGGCGATGGGCGCCAAAGCCGGCGAGGCCTACGTCGTCGTCGGCATCCCAGCCGATCTCGACGAGGACGGCTGCCTGGAGCTGATCGACGGGATCGGCGCCCTCGCCGCGGAAACCGGAACGACGCTGGCCGGCGGCGACCTCACCCGGGCACCGGTCCTGACCCTCGCCGTCACCGTCGTCGGCCACGCCCCCGCGGCCGAGCGGCTGGTCGGGCGCGGCGGCGCCAAACCTGGCGACGCGCTGGTCCTGACCGGGGAGATCGGCGGCGCCGCGGCGGGGCTGCTGCTCCTGGAACGGCCCGAGCTGGCGGCAAGTGTGCCCGGGCAGAGCGCCGAGCGGCTGCGGCTGCGTCAGCTCGACCCCGCCCCGCGACTCGCCGCCGGGCTGGCGCTGGCGGCAGCCGGGGCCCGGGCGATGATCGACCTCAGCGATGGCCTCGGCGGCGACGCGACCCATCTAGCCGAGGCCAGCGGCGTCCGCGTCCGGATCGATGCCGGCGCGCTGCCGCTGGCGAGCGGCCTGGCCGAGGTCGCCGCCGCCGCCGGTCGCGATCCGCTGGAGCTGGCCACCGCCGGCGGTGAGGACTACGAGCTTCTGGCGGCATTGCCGGCCGGCCGCCTGGCCACGGCCATCGCCGCCATCGGCGAGGCCGCCGCGACCACGCTGACGCGGATCGGCGAGGTCTGCGACGGGAAGGGCGTCGAGATCAGGCTGCCCGGCGGGGAGACTCTGGAGCCGGCGGGGTTCGACCAGCTCGGCTGAGCGCCGGATCGCTGCCGGTCAGCAGCTCCCGAACGCCGCGCCGCTGCAACATCGCCGCCGCGATCCGCGATGGATCGGGCTTGTAGTGGCCGGACTCGACGAGGCTCTTCAGTTCCTGGTGCTGCATCGCTCCCTTTATCGGCCCGGTGCCCCAGATCCTTAGTTCTGGGTACTCGCACATGCGTCCAACCTTGCCCACCGCACTACCCTTAAGGCGTGGCTAACGGGACGGCCCGCATTCTCCTCGTCGACGACGAGCAGTCGATTCAGACGCTCTTGAGCTATCCCCTGCGCAAGGACGGCTATCACGTCACGTCCGCGCTGGACGGCGGCGAAGCGCTGCAGCGCTTCGAAGAGGGCCGCTTCGACCTCGTCATCCTCGACCTGATGCTGCCCCGCCTCGACGGGGTCGAAGTTTGCCGCCAGCTGCGCTCGCGCAGCCAGGTGCCGATCATCATGCTGACCGCGAAGGGCAGCGAGACCGACAAGGTCGCCGGCCTCGAGGTCGGGGCCGACGACTACATCACCAAGCCGTTCTCGATGCGCGAGTTCCGCAGTCGCGTCAAAGCGGCGCTGCGGCGTTCGCGAATGGGGGGCGAGGCAGCCGAGGACGAGACGATCCAGTCCGGCGGATTGACGATCGACTTCGGCCGGCGCATGGTCACCCTGAACGAGGAAGAGATCCGGGTCACCTACGTCGAGTTCGAGATCCTCGGTGCCCTCGCTCGCTCGCCCGGCCGCGTCCTCACCCGCGAGACCCTGCTCGAGCACGTTTGGGGGGACTCCGAGTACCGCGATCCGCGCACTGTCGACGTCCACATCAGGCACCTCAGGGAGAAGCTGGAGGCCGACCCCAAGGAGCCCGAGTTCCTCTTCACCGTGCGCGGGGTCGGCTACCGGTTCAAGGAGTAGGCGATGCGGCGCCCCAGGCTCACCAATCTGGGCAGCCGGATCACGGTCATATCGATCGCGATCGCGATCGGCACCACGGCCATCATTTATCTCTACGCGGTGGCAATTGGCGGCGGCGCCAGCGGCATCGCCGCGGTCAAGGGCCAGATCCTGATCGGTGGGCTGATCGCGATCCTGATCGCCACGGCGCTCGGCCTCTACTACGCGCAGATGGCCGCTCGCAACATCAGCCGTCTCCAGGACGCTGCCCGTAAAGTCGCCGACGGCAACTTCGAGACGACGATCCCGGTCGCCGCGGCCGGGCAGCTCGGCCAGTTGGCCCGCACCTTCAACGAGATGCAGCGGCGCCTGGCCGAGCTCGACAGCGCCCGCAAGCAGTTCATAGCCAACGCCTCGCACGAGCTGCGCACGCCGATCTTCAGCCTCGGCGGCTTCGTCGAGCTGCTCGAAGAGGAGGATCCGAGTCCCGAGGAGCGAGCCGAGTTCGTGCGCACGATGCGCCAGCAGATCGAGCGCTTGACGAAGCTGACCGTCGACCTGCTCGACCTCTCCCAACTCGACGCCGGGGCGATGGTGATGCAGGCTCGCAGCGTCGACCTCGGCGGCCTGGCGCGGGAGGTGACGCGGGAGTTCGGCGCCCGCGCCGACCTGCGCGGATCGCGATTGCAACTGCGCACGCCCGAGCGGCCGGCGATCGCGCGCGGCGACCCCGACCGTGTGCGCCAGATCATCCGTATCCTCCTCGACAACGCCCTCACCCACACTCCTGAGGGCACCAAGGTCACCGTGACCACCTATTCCGTGGACAACCGAGCAGAGCTGACCGTCTCCGACGAGGGGTCCGGTATCCCCCAGCGCGTGCAGAACCGGATCTTCGAGCGCTTCTACACCGCCGACAAGGCCGGCGGCTCGGGGCTCGGGCTGGCGATCGCCACCGAGCTCGCCCAGCGGATGGACGGTCGCATCACGATCAGCTCCAGCCGTCGCTTTACCGCCTTCACGCTCGACCTGCCACCGGCCCAGGTAGACACCGAGGGTAGGGCCGCGGATAGCTTCGCCAAGGCTCCCGCGTGAGGGTGCCCACAGCGCTGGCGGCGCTGCTGCTCTGCCTGTCCCTGCTCGCCGGCTGTGGCTCCAGTGACAGCGCTAACAGCGGATCGAGCGGGCAGACCGCGGCAGGGCCGGAGTCACCCCCGCGGGTGGTCGTTGAGACCGCCAACAGCGGCTTCGACGCCGCCCAGGTCTACCGTGAGGCAGCGCCGGGCGTGGTCACGATCCGCTCGATCTTCGCCGGCAGCGGCGGCGCCGCCGAGGGCTCCGGCTTCGTGCTCGACAGCGACGGGGAAATCGTTACCAACGCCCATGTCGTCACCGACGAATCCAGCGGCAAGCGCAAGCCGGCCAAGGAAGTCTTCATCGAGTTTCCCGACCGCAACGTGGTCGAAGCCAAGATCCTCGGCTTCGACCCCTTCGCCGACGTCGCCCTGCTCAAGGTCGAACCCGACGGCTTCGCCCTGCACCCGCTCGAGCTCGGCAACGACGCCGACCTCCAGGTCGGCCAGCCGGTGGCGGCAATCGGCAGCCCCTTCGGCGAGCAGCAGTCGCTCTCGAGCGGAATCATCTCGGCCACCGACCGCTCGGTGAAATCGCTGACCCAGTTCCAGATCGAGGGGGCGATCCAGACCGACGCCTCGATCAACCCGGGCAACTCGGGCGGGCCGCTGCTCGACGCCGGCGCCCGGGTCCTCGGCATCAACGAGCAGATCGAGACCGACTCCGGATCCAACTCCGGAGTCGGCTTCGCGGTGCCGATCTCCGCGATCAAGCGGTCGGTGGCCCAGTTGCAAGAAAGCGGCAGCGCCGAATACGCCTACATCGGCGTCTCCAGCCAGGCCCTCTACCCGCAGCTCGCCGACAAACTCGGGCTCGACACCACCTTCGGCGGCCTGCTGGCCGAAGTCGTCCCGGGCGGGCCCGCCGAGAAAGCCGGCCTCGAAGGCGGCGACAAGAAGCTGCGTTTCCAGGCCGGCGAATACCGCACCGGCGGCGACGTGATCCTCGCGGTCGACGGACACGACGTGGTCCAGCCCGACGATCTCGCCCGCCTCGTCGCGGCCGAGAAGCCGGGCGAAAAGGTGACGTTGACCGTCCTCCGCGAAGGTGAGAAGAAGCAGGTCGAGGTCACTCTGGGCAAGCGTCCGGACTCCGTCGGCGGCGGCTAGACAGCGCGGCGCCGCCCAGGCGTGTAGAACTCCGGCCTTGCTCCAGGAAGTCGCACTCGGCCAGAAGTCCCTCACCGACTACACCCACATAGTCGGCAAGGAGACGATCGATCGCATTCGCGAGCTGGCCGAGCCGCTCAAGGGGAAGCGCGTCCTGCACGTCAGCGCCACCGCTTTCGGCGGCGGCGTCTCGGAGATCCTCTACACGATCGTGCCGCTGATGCGGGACATCGGCCTCGACGCCCACTGGCACGTGATCTTCGGCAAAGAGGAGTTCTTCAACGCCACCAAGCTCCTCCACAACTCCCTGCAGGGAGCCGAGGAGAGCCTCAGCGACGAGCAGTGGAAGCTGTTCGATGAGATCAACCAGATGAACGCCGAGGGCCTGCAGGGCGAGTGGGACGCGGTGATCGTCCACGACCCGCAGCCGATCGGCCTGCGCCGCGGTGCCCTCGCCAAGGGCAAGCGCTGGATCTGGCGCTGTCACATCGACCTCTCGACGCCGAATCCGGCCCCGATCGAACGCCTGCTGCCGCTGATCGAGGAATACGACGCCAGCGTCTGGCACCTGCCGGATTACGTCCCGGCCGGGATCGACGGCAAGGGCCGCGACGGCGTCAACATCATCCCGCCGGCGATCGACCCGCTCTCGCCGAAGAACATGGCCTTCTCGCCCGAGGACGCTGCCTTCGTCTGCCGCCAGTTCGGCATCGACCCCGATCGCCCCCTGCTCACCCAGGTCTCCCGCTTCGACCCCTGGAAGGACCCGATCGGCGTCATCGACGCCTACCGCGAGGTGACCGAGCAAGTACCGGAGGCGCAGCTGGCGATGGTCGGCTCGATGGCCACCGACGACCCCGAGGGCCGCGAGTACTTCCAGAAGACCTTCGAATACGCGGATGCCGACCCCGACATCAAGATCCTCAGCAACCTCAACAACGTCGGCGCGATCGAGGTCAATGCCTTCCAGTCGCAGTCCGACGTCTGCCTGCAGAAGTCGATCCGCGAGGGCTTCGGCCTGACCGTTACCGAGGCGCTCTGGAAGGGCCGCCCGACGATCGGCGGCAACGTCGGCGGCATCCCCCTGCAGATCCAAAACGGCGAGACCGGCTTCCTGGTCGACTCGCCCTCCGAGTGCGCCCGGCGCAGCCTCGAGATCCTTGCCGATCCCGAGCTCGGCAAGCGCCTCGGCCGCGCCGGCAAGGAGCACGCCCGCCGCGAGTTCCTCTCGCCGCGGCTGCTCCGGGACTGGCTCGGGCTGCTGACCGACCTCGACACCTGACCCCTCGGGGTCGCCGACCCTTAACCTCTGCGGCGTGGATTCCTCGCCGCTGATCATCGTCTCGAACCGGGGACCGGCCCAGTTCGAGCGCGAGGATGGTGGCGAGCGCACGGTGCGGCGCGGTGGCGGTGGCCTGGTGACCGCGCTCTCGGGCCTCGTCTCCCACCGCGACGCGCTCTGGATCGCCTCGGCGATGACCGACGAGGACGTCGCCGTCTCCGAGGAGCGCGGCGGGCCGGTGGAGCTCTCGATCGACGGCATCGACTATCGCCTGCTGCTGGTCGGCAGCGACGCCGAAGCCTACGACCGCTTCTACAACGTGATCGCCAACCCGATCCTCTGGTTCATCCAGCACTACCTCTGGGACATCTCCAACGCGCCGGACATCCGTCAGGAGGAGCTCGACGCCTGGGACTTCGGCTACCAGGCGGTTAACCGCGACATCGCCGCGGCGGTGCTGGGGCAGATCGAGGACCAGGAGCGGCCGCTGGTGATGCTCCACGACTACCACCTCTATACCGCGCCGGGAATGATCCGCGAGGGCCGGCCCGACGTCTTCCTGCACCACTTCGTCCACATCCCCTGGTCCCAGCCCGACAGCTGGCGAATCCTGCCGAGCCGGATCCGCGAAGCGATCTTCGCGGGGATGCTGGCCAACGACATCATTGGCTTCCACACCCATGCCTACTGCATCAACTTCCTGCGCTGCTGCGACGAACTGCTGGAAGAGGCCGACGTCGACTACGTGCGGGGGGAGGTGCGCCACGCCCGCGGCAAGACCCTGGCCCGCGCCTACCCGCTCTCGATCGACGCCCAGCGCCTGCAGCGGGCGGCGGAGTCGCCTGAGGTGGCCGAGGCCGAGCGCGAGGTGCTGGAGCGCCGCCGCAAGCACCTGATCATCCGCGTCGATCGCGCCGACCTCTCCAAGAACGTGCTGCGCGGCTTCACCTCCTTCGACACCTTCCTCACCCAGCACCCGGAGTTCCGCGAAGAGGTGACCTTCATCGCCCACCTGCAGCCCTCGCGCCAGGACGTGCCCGAGTACGCCGAGTACCTGGAGCGGATCGAGGCCCTGGTCGCGGTCGTCAACCACCGCCACGGCACCACCGACTGGATGCCGATCGACCTCAAGATCTACGAGAATTTCTACGACGCTGTGGCCCGTTACAAGCACTTCGATCTACTGATGGTCAACTCGCTCTTTGACGGCATGAACCTGGTTGCCAAGGAGGCCCCCGCGGTCAATACCCGCGACGGGGTGCTGATGCTCTCCGAGAACACCGGCTCCCACGAGGAGCTCTCCGACTGCACGCTGACGGTCAACCCCTTCGACATCCAGGAGCAGGCCGACGCGATCTACCGGGCGCTGACGATGGATCCCGAGGAGCGGCGCCTGCGCGCTCAGCACCTCAAGGAGTTGGTCTTCTCGCGCAACCCCGGCGACTGGGTTGACGACCAGCTCAGGGACATCAGCGAGCTGCGCGAAGCCGTCGGCTAGCGCGCGTCGACCGCCGACTCAGGTATCGAGCTCGGACAGCAGCTCGACCCAGTCGCGCAGCAGGCGCGGCGAGAGGAACTCCTTGCGGGCGTGTTCCTTGCCCGCCCGCCCGAGGCGCTTGCCCAGCTCGGGGTCGGCAAGGATCTCCAGGCAACGCTGGGCGCACTGCTCGGAGGAGTCGACCAGGAAGCCGGTCTCGCCATCTGTGATCTGCAGCGGGATGCCGCCGACGTTGCCGCCAATCGTCGGTCGCCCCTTCCACAGCGCCTCGGTCACGGTCAGGCCGAAGCCCTCGCGGATCGACTTCTGCAGGCAGACATCGGACTGCGACTGGAAGGCGTTGACCTCGATCGCGCCGACGTTGTTGAGGTTGTTGAGGATCTTGATGTCGTCGTCGCCTTCGGCGTACTCGAAGGTGCGCTGGAAGAACTCCCAGCCCTCCGGGTCATCGGTCGCCATCGAGCCGACCAGGGCGAGCTGTGCCTCCGGCACCTCCTTGGTCACCTCGCGGTAGGCATCGATTACGCCCATCGGGTCCTTCCAGGGATCAAAGCGCGAGACCTGGGTGAGTAGCGGGCGGTCGACGTCGATGCCGAACTGGCGGCAGACGAAGGCGGCGTCGTCGGGCGAGAAGGCCATGTTCTTCGGCGAGAGCGGATCGATCGCCGGCGGGATGATGCGCACGCCGTCGTGCGCGGCGACGCCCTTAGGTACGTAGGTCGGCAGGTGCCAGACGGTCGCGTCGTACTCTTCGATCATCGGCTGCAGGCGGGCGATCGGTGCCGGGTTGGGCTCGGAGAGGTCGATGTGGCAGCGCCAGATCCAGTTGCGGCCCTTCTCGAGCGCGCCGCGCTTGAGGCCGATCGGCTGCGGGTCGTGGACGATGATCGTGTCCCACTCCCCCTTCAGGCCGTCGGCGTTGATCGCGTTGATCTCGTCGAACAGCGCCCATTCGGAGTCGCTCAGCGTCTCGTCGGCGCCCTGCAACGAGTTATGGAGCAGCTTGGTCGCGTTGTAGAACTCCTCTTTGCCGAAGATCACGTGCCAGTGCGCGTCG
>DATBDU010000013.1:0-36904 GCA_036269775.1 Solirubrobacterales bacterium | reverse complement strand
GCCGGACCCTCCCCGCTGTTGTCCGCCGACCCCCACACCCGGCCCCCCCGCGATTTCAGCCCGAATTCCCCGAGCAGACCTATCGGGATCCTCTGGAAGCAGGCAGACCGTGCCGTCCTCCGGCAGGTTTGAGCTGTCGATTCCCGCATTCGCGCAGACAAAGCCGTGGTGCGTTTCCGTGATCAGCACCCGCTCCTCCCGCAGCACCTCGCGGCTCTCGGAGAGCACCAACTCGACGAACTCCGCTTCCTTACCCAGCTTCTTTGACAGTTCGCGCGCCCACTCCGATGGGGTCACCGAATCAAGCTGCACCACCCGTCCCTCGGCCTTCGAGACGATCTTCTGGGAGATGACCACTACGTCCCCGGGCTGCAGCTGTACGCGTTCCGCAATCAGTTCCCCAATCCGATCCCCCTCTTTCACCTCGGGCATGCCCTCGACGGGCAGGACCCGAAGCTCTCTGCTCATATCCCCAGGGCCTTGGTGGTTCGCTTCGCCCGGCCCGGACGCTTCTCCAGCTCGCGGGTCAGCGCGATCACGTCGGCTGGGGTGTCGAGGTCGAGTTCGATCGAGGGAAGCTCCTCGATGCCGAAGGGAACACCGGCCTGGCGCGCCGCCTCGACGTGGCGGTCGCGGCTGCCCTCGCCGAAGGCGGGGACGATGGCGCCGGGTGGGCTCAGCAGAAGCGCGTTGGTCCCGGTGCCGTGGCGGTCGGGGACGACGCCGACGTAGCTGCCGGGGACGCCGGTCAGCAGCCGGTCGAGCTCGCGCGGGTCGAGCAGTGGACAGTCACCGGCCAGCAGCACGACGTGCTCGGCCCCGTCGGCTTCGGCCCGGGCGATGCCCGCCTGCGCCGCCTCGACGTGCCCGCCGTCCTCGGGGTCCGGCACCACCTCGGCGCCCGCTTCGGCCGCCAGCTCCTGGGCGACCGGGTCGCCGGTGACGACAATCGTCCGCTCGATCGCCCGGGCGCGGCCGATCGCCTCCAGCACGTCGGCGACCATCGCCTCGGCGAGATCGCGCCGCTGCCCACCGGTGATCCCGGCGGCCATGCGCTGCTTCGCCGCGCCGAAGCGCTTCACCGGCAGTACCGCGATCGCGTTCAAGAGCCGAGCGTAGCGGCGTAGTCGAGCACGATCCGGGCCAGCCGCACCCGCCCGCCCGCACCTTCCATCAACGTCTGCGCGGCAAGCGTCGGGATCTCGGCGGGGGGCGGGTCCGGATCGCCCTCGTCGACGACCATCGCATCGATCAGTCCCGCGTAGAGGGAGGCGACGCCGGCGGTGGTCGTCGGCCGACCGATCCCTTCCATGAAGCGGTCGGTCGGGCCCTTGACGACGGCGCCGGCGACGTAGGGGCTGACAGCGACGACCGGGGCGGGGGAGGCGGCGATCGCCTCGCGCAGGCCGGGCACTGCGAGGATCGGGCCGATGCTGATCACCGGGTTGGAGGGCCCGATGACGATGACCTCGGCGTCGCGCAGCGCTTCCAGAACCTCCGGCGTCGGCTCGGCCGCCTCGATCCCCTCCAGCTGCACGCCGAGGACCTGCGGCTGGCCACCGTCGAGGATCAGGTACTCCTGCAGGCCGCGCTGGCCGCCGGGGGTCACCACCTGGGTGCGGACCGGCGTGTCGCACATCGGCAGCACCCGCGCCTCGACGCCGAGGCCGCGGGCGATCTGCGCCTGCGCGTCGGTCGGGCGGCCGCCGTCGTCGAGGAACTGGCGTCGGTAGAGGCAGGCGGCGAGGTCGCGATCCGAGAGGCCGAACCAGCTGGGGGCGCCGAGCTGCTCGAGGCGCTTGAAGGCGGTGAAGCTGTCGTCCTTGATCCCCCAGCCGCGCTCGGCGTCGATTTCGCCGCTGAGCCAGTAGGTGACCAGGTCGGGGTCGGGTGAGACGTGGACGCCGAGCGCCTCGACGTCGTCGGCGGTGTTGGCGATTACCGCGAGGTCAGGGCCGACCTCCTCCTGCATCCCGGCCGCGAGTTTGGCGCCGCCGGTGCCGCCGGCGAGAAGCGCGACCCTCACTTGTCGACCTTCGGGTTGTGAGCCCGTGTTCGGCTGCATCCCCTGCCCGCCGCGCCCCTCACGCCCAGTGGTCGCCCTCGGGCAGGCCCGTGAGGCGGATCCCGGCGTGCGTCTTGTAGCGGGTGTTGACCGAGATCAGCATCGGCGTCAGCTGCTCGACGATCCGCGCCATCTCGAGGGCACCGGCGTTGACCGCGCGCAGGCCGGCGATCTGCTCGATCAGCTTCGCCACTCGCGCCTTGTCGGCCTTCTTGTCGCCGCAGACGAGGACGTCCTCGCCGAGCTCGGTGTCGAGCTTCGCCAGCATCGGCGCCGCCAGCGTGTGCATCGCGGCGATCACGGTCACGCCGTCCGGCACCATCTCCTGCGCCTGCTGGGCGGCCGAGCCCTGCCAGACGCCGAGCGAACGGGTCGCTTTGCCGCTGACCGCGGCGGCGAGAGGGACGGTGCAGTCGACGAGGATCTGGCCGGGGTTCAGTGCCTCGCGCAGGTTGTTGAGGTTCTCCGACTGGGCGCGGAAGGGGACAGTGAGGAAGACGATCTCGCCCCGCCCCGCCGCCTCACCGTTCTCGAGCCCGGTGACGTCGGCTCCTGGTACCGCCGCGCGCACCCTGGCGGCGGCCTCCTCCGCCCGCTCGGCCGAGCGCGAACCCAGCACCACCGGGACCCCGGCCTGTGCCCAGCGCGTCGCCAGGCCGGCGCCGAGGGCGCCGGTGCCGCCGATGATCGGTATCGGTTCGCAGTCCGTCACGAGCGCGCCAGTCTATGCTCCTCACCGCATGAGGCTGGAGGGACGCAAAGCGTTGGTCACCGGCGGCGCCAGCGGCATCGGCGCCGCGATCGCCGCGCGCCTCGCCGCCGAGGGCGCCGAGGTCTGGGTCGGCGACATCGACACCGATGGCGCCGAGAAGGTCGCGGGCGAGGTCAACGGCCACGCAATCGAGCTCGACGTCACCGACCTCGAGTCGGCCCGCGCCGCCGTCGCCGCCGCCGGAACGCTGGACATCCTCGTCAACAACGCCGGCACCGACGAGTTCGGCTTCTTCACCTACACCACGCCCGAGCAGTGGCAGCGGGTGCTGGCGATCAACCTCGTCGGCGTCCTCAACTGCACCCATGCGGCGCTGCCGGGCATGCAGCAGGCGAAGTACGGGCGCATCGTCAGCATCTCCTCGGAGGCGGGACGGGTCGGCTCCAAGGGCTCGGCGGTCTACTCGGCCGCCAAGGGCGGCATCGTCGCCTTTATGAAGGCGATCGCCCGCGAGGACGCCCGCTACGGCATCACCGCCAACTCGATCGCCCCCGGCCCGATCGAGACGCCGCTGCTGATGGGTGCCAAAGAGTTCGGCGAGATCGGCGAGAAGATCATCGAGACGATGAAGAGCTCGACCCAGATGGGCCGCCTCGGTCAGCCCGACGAGGTCGCCGCGGCTGTTGCCTTCCTCGCCTCCGACGACGCCACCTACGTAACCGGCGAGACTCTGGGCGTCAGCGGCGGCCTGGGCATGGTCTAACCCGCCCGCGGTCCCATCGCGCCCCGGGGGGAGAAATCGCGCCGCTCGATGTATTGAGCACACCAGGGTGTGTCCAATCGATCGAACGGCGAGAAAGGGTGGCGCTTGGGGCTTGGCGCGGAAGCAGCATGGGGTCGTCTCGCGCCAGCAGCTACTCGACTTGGGGTTGAGTCGTCGAGCGATTCAGCATCGCCTGGCGCGTGGTCGGCTGCATCTCGTTACGACCGGGGTATATGCGGTTGGGCGACCGAAGCTGACGCGGCACGGGCGCTGGATGGCAGCGGTTCTCGCATGCGGGCCCAGTGCGATGCTGAGTCACAGGAGTGCGGCTGCCCTCTGGCGAATCGGCAGCGAGGATCGAGGGACCGAGATCACGGCGCGCACCGCGTCGCCGCGACGGCGCCCCGGCCTCCACGTCTACAGGCGCCCGACGTTGGCTGGTCGCAATATCACCAGCCGCGAGGACATCCCCGTCACCGGCATCGTGCAGACCCTCGTCGACCTGGCGGCGACTCTGAAGCCGCAAGCGGTGGAGCGGGCGGTTAACGAGGCGGATCGACTCGGCCTGATCAGTCCTCCTGCCCTACGCGTCGCGCTGGAGGTGCATCGCTGCGAGCCCGGGGTCAAGCCTCTTCGCACCCTGCTCGACCGGCGCACGTTCAGGCTCACCAGGTCGGAACTCGAGCGGTACTTCCTGCCGCTGACCAAGCGGGCTGGATTGCCACTGCCGCTGACGAAACAGCGGGTCAATGGGTTCGAGGTCGACTTCTACTGGCCCGATCTCGGTTTCGTCGTCGAGACCGATGGATTGCAGTACCACCGAACGCCCGCGGAGCAAGCACAGGACCGGCTGCGCGATCAGGCGCACACCGCTGCCGGGATGACGCAGCTGCGTTTCACCCACGAGCAGGTGCGTTACGAACCCGACCACGTCCTCGCGGTCCTGATCAGGACGGTGACCTGGATTCGCGACGCGCCGGCCCGGTCCGCCCGTGGCCGAGCGGCGGTCGATCCATAAGCTTGAGCGGTGGTCGAGTTGCCGAAAACCGTCCGTATCCGCGAGGTCGGGCCCCGCGATGGGTTCCAGAACGAGCCGGAGACGATCGACACCGCCGAGAAGGTGCGGCTGATCGACATGCTTTCGGCGACGGGGGTGGGGCGGCTGGAGGTGACCTCGTTCGTGCGACCCGACGTGATCCCGCAACTGGCGGACGCGGCCGAGGTGCTGATGGCGGTCCGGCGCCGCGAGGGAGTCTCCTTCTCGGTCCTGATCCCCAACCAGCGGGGGCTGGAGCGGGCGCTGGAGATGCGCGATCGCTTCGACGAGGCCAGTGTCTTCCTCTCCGCCTCGGAGACCCATAACCAGCGCAACGTCAATCGCTCGGTCGAGGAGTCGCTGGGCGAGCTGGAGGCGACGCTCGCTCGCGCCGGCGAGGAGGGGCTGCGCCGCGAGGGCGTCATTGCCACCTCCTTCGGCTGTCCCTACGAGGGTGAGGTGCCCCAGGAGCGGGTCTTCGAGATCGCCGAGCGCCTCGCCGCCGCGGGTTGTGAGGAGGTCGGCTTCGGCGACACCACCGGGATGGCGAACCCGCGCCAGGTTCACCAGTTCTTCGCCGCCGCCCGCGAGCGGCTCACCGGGGTTGAGCTGACCGCCCACTTCCACAACACCCGCGGCCAGGGGCTCGCCAACCTGCTGGCGGCCCTGGAAGAGGGTGTCGAGTCCTTTGAGTCGAGCTTCGGCGAGCTGGGCGGCTGTCCGGTGCCGCCCGGGTCGACCGGCAACGTCGGCAGCGAGGACGTGGTCTCAATGCTGCACGAGATGGGCGTTGAGACGGGGATCGAGCTGCCACGGCTGATCGAGGCCTCGCGCGCCGCCCAGGAGGTCCTGGGCCGGCCGCTGGGCTCGCACGTTCTGCGGGCCGGTCCCGTCGACTGGCACTCCGATCGAGACGAGTAGGGCCATGACCGCCGGCTGGCACGCCAGCCAGTCCGAATAGGCTCTCGCCCGTGACTGACTTCACAAAAGCGCTGGAGGCCGCGCTTTCCGGTGGCCCGCGGCGCCACCACGAGAAGACGGCCGAGCAGGGCAAGCTGCCGGTCCGCGAGCGAGTCGAGTGCCTGGTCGACCCGGGCTCCTTCGCCGAGGAGGGGGCGCTCGCGAACTGGGAGAAGGAGGGTTTGGGTGCCGACGGGGTCGTTACCGGGCTGGCCACGATCGACGGCCGCCGCGTCGCCCTGATGGCCAACGATCCGACCGTCAAGGCCGGCTCCTGGGGGCCGAAGACGGTCGAGAAGATCCTCCGCATCCAGGAGCGGGCGCTAAGTCTGCAGGTGCCGCTGGTCTACCTGGTCGACTCGGCCGGGGCGCGAATCACCGACCAGGTGCAGATGTTCCCCGGCCGACGCGGCGCCGGGCGGATCTTTCACAACCAGGTGCGGCTCTCCGGCCAGGTGCCGCAGATCTGCCTGCTGTTCGGGCCGAGCGCCGCCGGCGGCGCTTACATCCCCGCCTTCTGCGATGTCGTCGTGATGCGTGAGGGCAACGCCTCGATGTACCTGGGCTCGCCGCGGATGGCGGAGATGGTGATCGGCGAGAAGGTGACGCTGGAGGAGATGGGCGGGGCGAAGATGCACACCGGCGTCTCCGGCTGCGGCCACTTCCTGGTCAAGAGCGACGAGGAGGCGATCGAGGTCGCCCGCCGCTACCTCTCCTACATGCCGGGCAGCTGGCGCGAGCTCTCGCCCGCCGGCGCTCCGAGTCCGCCCGCCTCCGCGGCGGCGATCGCCGAGATCGTCCCCGCCGACGAGAACCAGCCCTTCGACATGCGCGAGGTGCTCGACGTCCTGCTCGACGCCGACAGCTTCCTCGAGGTCCACAAGCGCTGGGCGAAAGAGATGATCGTCGGCTACGGGAGGCTCAACGGGCGCGTCGTCGGCGTCGTCGCCAACCAGCCGAAGCAGAAAGGCGGCGTGCTCTTCGTCGACTCGGCCGACAAGGCGGCGCGCTTCATCCAGACCTGCAACGCCTTCAACGTGCCGCTGCTCTTCCTCGCCGACGTGCCCGGCTTCATGATCGGCACCGCGGTCGAGCGCCAGGGGATCATCCGCCACGGGGCGAAGATGATCAGCGCCGTCTCCGAGGCGACGGTGCCGAAGATCTCGGTGATCGTGCGCAAGGCCTACGGGGCCGGGCTCTACGCGATGGCCGGGCCGGCCTTTGAGCCCGACTGCTGCATCGCCCTGCCCAGTGCCTCGATTGCCGTGATGGGTCCGCAGGCGGCGATCAACGCCGTCTTCTACAACCAGATCCAGGCGATCGAGGACGAGGCCGAGCGCGAGCGCTTCGTCGCCGCCAAGCGCGAGGAGTACGCCGCCGACATCGACATCCTCCACCTCGCCTCCGAACTGGTCGTCGACGCCGTCGTCCAGCCCGAGGACCTACGCGCGGAGCTGATTCGCCGCTTCGCCCACGCGGCCGGCAAGGACCGCTCCTTCGCCGAGCGCCGCAACGCGGTGACGCCCGCCTGATCTCCCCTTAAGGTCGGCCAGCTACCGTTTTTGGGTGGCCAGAAGCGTCAAAGCCCCCCTCGCGGCGTGGATTGCCTGCGCCGCCGCGCTGGTCCTGCTGACCCTGGTCGCCTATGGGATCGAGGCGGCGCAGCGGGCCGACGCGACCCTGCTGGTCAGGTTCATGGCCGACGGGGCGAGGCTGGATTCGGTCGCCAACGTCCTCGCCCACCTGGCCGATCCGCTGCCGCTGTTGCTGATGCTGGCCGGTGCCTGCGCGGTGGCGCTGCGCCGCAACAGGCCGCTCGACGCGATCGCCGCCGTCACCGTCGTCGCCGGCGCCAACCTGACCACGCAGATACTCAAGGTCGCGCTGGCGCACCCGCGTTTCCAGCCGGTCCTCGGTCACGATCAGCTCGGGCCCGTCGCCTTCCCCAGCGGGCACGCCACCGCCGCGGCTTCGATCGCGATCGCCTTCGTGCTTGTCGTCCCAGCCAACCGGCGCGCTGTCGTCGCGTTCGCCGGCGCCGTCTTCGTCGCCGCGGTCGGCTGCTCGATCCTGATTCTCTCCTGGCACTTCCCGAGCGATGTCCTCGGCGGCGTTCTCGTCGCCTGCGGCTGGGGCTTCGCAGTGTTGGCGGCGCGGCGGGGCGTCGAAGGGAGCCACTTCCGCCGCCGGCCTCAGGTCGCCAGCCGGCCCGCCATCTCGGTGAAGTAGTCGAGCGCCGCCGGGTTGGCGAGCGAGTCGCGGCTGGCGGCCTGCTCCACCGGCGTCCCCATCAGGATCCGCTTCACCGGCACCTCCAGCACCTTGCCGCTGAGCGTGCGCGGCACCGCGGCGATCTGGAAGACCTCATCGGGGACGTGGCGCGGCGAGCAGCGCTCGCGCACGCGTCGGGCGATCTCTCTCGGCAGCTCGGCGTCCAGCTCGCTTCCCTCGCGCAGGACCACGAAGAGCGGCATCCAGCCCTCGGTGCCCGGTCGCGGCACGTCGACGACGAGGGCGTCGACGATCGCGTCGATGCTGAGCACGGCGCGGTAGATCTCGCTGGTCCCCATACGGATGCCGGAGCGGTTGATCGTCGAGTCTGAGCGGCCGTAGATGACCGCGGTGCCGCGCGCGGTGATTTCGATCCAGTCGCCGTGGCGCCAGACCCCCGGGTAGCGCTCGAAGTAGGCCTCGGCGTAGCGGCTGCCGTCCTCGTCGCCCCAGAAGCGGACCGGCATCGAGGGCATCGGCTCGGTTACGACCAGCTCGCCGACCGCGTCGACGAGGGCGACGCCGTCTTCATCCCAGGCCTCGACGGCCGCCCCGAGCGCTCGCGCCTGCAGCTCGCCGCGATAGACGGGCAGCAGCGCGACGCCACCGACGAAGGCGGTGCAGAGGTCGGTGCCGCCGCTGGTCGAGAACAGCCAGGTGTCGGCGCCAACGTGCTCGTAGATCCAGTCGAAGCCCTCGGGGGAGAGGGGGGAGCCGGTCGAGCCGACGGCGCCGAGGCGGCTGAGGTCGCGGCCGTCGCCCGGCTCGACGCCGGCCTTCATGCAGGCGGCGATGTAGGAGGCGCTGGTGCCGAACATCGTCACTTCGGCCCGCTCGGCTAGGTCCCAGAGCACGTTCATGTCGGGGTAGCCGGGGCTGCCGTCATAGAGGACGATCGCCGCCCTGGTCAGCAGCCCGGAGACGAGGAAGTTCCACATCATCCAGCCGGTCGTGGTGAACCAGAAGAGGCGGTCGCCGGGGTGGGCGTCGACGTGGAGGTGGAGCTTCTTGAGGTGCTCGAGCAAGATCCCGCCCTGGCCCTGCACGATCGCCTTCGGCAATCCGGTCGTGCCGGAGGAGTAGAGGACCCAGAGCGGGTGGTCGAAGGGGACGCGCTCGAAGCTGAGCTCGGTGCCCTCGCCGCCGGCGAGCAGCTCGCCCCAGGTGGTCGCGGCGACCAGGGCGGAAAGGTTGGGCTCGGAGTCGAGGTAGGGGAGGACGACGGTGCGGACCAGGCTCGGCATCGCCTCCTGGAGGCTGGCGATCGTCTCGCGGCGGTCGAAGTCCTTGCCGCCGTAGCGGTAGCCGTCGACCGCGAAGAGGACCTTGGGCTCGATCTGGGCGAAGCGATCGATGACGCTGGCGGGGCCGAAGTCGGGCGAGCAGCTGGACCAGACGGCGCCGATCGAGGCGCTGGCGAGGAAGGCGACGATCGCCTCGGGGATGTTCGGCAGGTAGGCGACGACGCGATCGCCGCGCTCGACCCCCAGCCGGCGCAGCGCCGCAGCGCAGGCGGCAACCCGCGAACGCAGCTCGCCCCAGCTCAGCTCGTCCAAATCACGCAGCTCGGAGGCGTGCAGGATCGCCGTCTCGGTGTCGTCTTTGCCGGCGAAGACGTGCTCGGCGTAGTTGAGGCGCGTATCGGGGAACCAGTGCGCCCCCGGCATCTGGCGCGAGGCGAGGACCGTCGAGCGGTCGCCGTCGGCCTGGACGTCGAAGAAGTCCCAGATCGCCGCCCAGAAGGCATCGAGGTCGTCGACCGACCATTGCCAGAGGTCCGCGTAGTCGTCGAACCGGAGGCTGCGCTCGGCCGCCAGCCAGCGCATGAACTCGGTCAGCCGCGCCCCCTCGATCAGCTCCGCCGAGGGCTCCCAGAGCGGCTCCGGAGCGGCCGGCGCGTTCACGCCGTGGCGGTGAGGCGGGCCGCCGCCTGCTCTCGCTCCAGCTCGTGCGGGTCGTGCGAGGAGAAGAGCGAGACCTCGTCGCCGTGGGAGGCGGCCAGCTCGCGCAGTCGCGCCGCGTTGGCGGTGCGGGCGCCGTTGTCGGTGGCGAGGACCCGCTGGAAGAGGCGCAGTCCCGCTGGGCAGGTCGGCGGCGTCGCGACCTCGCCATGGTTGAAGTAGGCGTCGCCGCAGTGCAGCAGCCAGCGCTCGCCGGTGTTGACGGCGACGCCGCTGTGGCCGCGCGAGTGGCCGAGCAGCGGGATCAGCGCCACCTCGGTGTCGAGGCCGGGCAGGATGCGCACGCTCTCGAAGCCGAACCAGCGCTCGCCGCCCTGTTCGGAGCGGTGCTCGACCCAGCGCGGCCCGTGCTCCCAGTGGACGCCGCCGACGTAGCGCCGGCGTTCGCGCAGGCTCGGATGCAGGGCTTCGGCCAGCTCCGGCGCGAGGACGTGGACCTCGGCACCCGGGAAGTCGGGCAGTCCGCCGGCGTGGTCGACGTCGAGGTGGGTGGCGACGATGTGGCGCACGTCGGCGGCGGCGAAGCCAAGCCCTTCGACCTGGGAGATCGCCGTCTCCGCCAGCCGCGGCCGCGGCTGCAGCAGCGCCCGGAAGGGCTGGCCGAGCTGACCGGGATTGCGGGCGTCCTCGCTGCCGAAGCCGGTGTCCACCAGCACCAGCCCGTCAGAGCTCTCGATCAGCAGGCAGTGGCAGACGACGTCGGCCCGCGACAGCAGTCCGCCCTGGCCACCGACCAGGCGTCCCCCGTGTGGACACAGCGACCCGCAGCTGAGGTGATGGATCCTCATCCCGCGGGCAGTCTAGTTCGGTCTATCGTTCCCACGGCGCCGGAGTGGCGGAATTGGCATACGCGATCGGCTCAAAATCGATTGCCCTTACGGGCTTGTGGGTTCGAGTCCCACCTCCGGCATAGCGCGAATCGCAACGAGCGTCGCTACGCGGCGCTGAAGCAGATCAGTCAGGCGGGCTGGGGGGCGCCGTCGTCGGGCGCGGCGCCGGCGCCGTAGTCCTCGCCCGAGCCGATCGGGCGCTCCTCCTCGACGTGCCACTCCTGGCTGAAGCCATATAGGGCGAAGGCGATGAGGACAACCTGCAGCAGGCCGAGGATGACGACCAGCGTGCCGATCACCGAGGACGAGAAGAGCGCTTCGTCGAAGCCGGCCTTTTCGCGGGCGAACCAGCTGTCGGCGCCGACCGCGCAGAAGATCGCCAGGATCATCGAGAGCGCCGCGACGACCGGGAGGATGCCGCGGTTCCAGCGGGCGACGAGAAAGCCGAAGAAGGCATAGAGGATCGCGTAGATCGCGCAGACCGCGCCCATGCCGCTGCCGCCCTTCAGCAGCGACCAGCCGGCGATCGTGATCAGGGCGGCCAGCACGGCCGTTGCGAGCAGCAGCAGAGCGATCACGAGCTTGGTCGTGACCGACCCGGCTTTCTCCCGATTTGGCCGCCACAGTTCGTAGCCGGGCCGTACCTCTCCAACCGCCATGCCGTCGATCATAGAATCTGTCAGCGACGATGCGGCATTGGTCGCGCGTTAAGCCCCGCTGCGGGGCGTCACGCGGGCGTGGCGGAATTTGGCAGACGCGCCAGGTTTAGGTCCTGGTGGGCTTCGGCCCGTGGGGGTTCAAATCCCTCCGCCCGCACTCGGTTCGCATATGCCTGGCGGCTCGTTACGATCCCACTCTCTCTGGGGCAGTGGCCCAACTGGCTAAGGCACCGGTCTCCAAAACCGGCGATTCCAGGTTCGAGTCCTGGCTGCCCCGTTCAGAGGTGCTTTGGACCAGCGGCTGCCGTGGTGCCCTGAACTTCTGAGCGACGTTGGCATCGCCGTTGGGGTCCTGAATCAGTCCGCCGCCGATCGTCACTCCCGTGAGCCTCCCGCCAGGAGGGGGCTGCGGGAGGCAGAGATCGTGCATGTTGTCGGCGTTGGCCGAGCTCGCGTGATCGTGGAGATCGGCGACGCCGAGCGGAGCAACCGCGACGAGCTTGCCCTTCGGCAGCTTGTAGATGGCGCGGTAGGACGCGACAACGGGGGTGCCGACTTCGGCACCCGTCGGGTAGGCAGTGAGCCCGTTGGACCACATCACGCGTACGAAGGTCCTGCCGACCGCGCAGCGGTTGGCGTCACCGCGGTAGATCGCAGGCGTGAGCGTCCACGCGTCGACGATGTATGGGCTTCCGGACAGCGGCTCCACCTTTGCCTTCGGCAGGGGCGGGATCTGCTTCCATCGAATCGCTCCGGGAGCCCTGCCCTGCAGCGCCCCGACGACGCGAATCGCAACCGGCGTCGGGCCGCTCCCCGAGTCCCCGAAGTCGCCGATCAGATTCACCGTCTGAGCCTCGTCCGACTCGTCCGGTGGGAACTGCAGGGCGCAGGTCGGGGTCGCACTGCTTCCATCGCTTCGCACGACCCGAAAGTCCGTGGTCTGAATCGATGAGCGACGGATGAACCAATTGAAGGTGACGGGGATGTTGTCGAGACCCTGCTCGCCAGCCGGACAGCCGACCGCGTTGTCGGTGCCCCAGGAGGCGCTCAGGATTCTCGGCTGAGGACGCGCGATCGAGCCAGCCCCGGGGGCCGTCGACGGCAACGCGCAGACGAGGAGAGCCGCTCCAAGTGCCGCGAAGACATATCCAGGCAGGCCGCGCATCTAGGCGCCGGCCGGTGAGAGGCGCTCGTGGACGAAGCGGACGATGGTGGCGCCCTCGCCGACGGCGGTTGCGCAGCGCTTGATCGAGCCGGCGCGGACGTCGCCGGCGGCGTAGACGCCGGGGACGCTCGTCTCCAGCAGGCCCTCCGCCTCCGCCTCGTCGCCAGTGAGGATGAAGCCGTCGCGGTCGCGGGCGACGGTCTCGCCGAGCCACCCGGTGCAGGGCGAGGCGCCGAGGAAGAGGAAGAGGAAGCCGAGCGGTAGCCGGGTCCCGTCGCTGAGCGTGACCGCCTCGAGTTCGCCACCGGAGCCGTGCAGGGCGGTGATTTCGCTGCGGTCGCGGACGGCGACGCCGTAGCGCTCGAGCTCGTCAATTAGGTAGTTGGACATCGTCTCGCCGAGGTCCGCACGGCGGTGCAGCAGGGTGACCAGAGCGCCCCCGCGGGCCAACCAGACGGCCGCCTGGGCCGCCGAGTTGCCGCCGCCGACGACGCCGACGCGCTGGGCACCGCAGAGCTGCGCCTCCGGTGGGCCGGCGGCGTAGAAAACGCTGATCCCCTCGTAGTCCTCGAGCCCGTTGACCGGCAGGCGCCGGTATTCGGCGCCGGTCGAGAGCAGCACCGCGCGCGCCACGATCTCGTGGCCGCCGTCGAGCTTGACGAGGTGGCGATCGCGCCCTGGCTCGAGCGCCTCGGCCCGGTAGGGCGTCGCCGTTCGGGCCTGGAACTTGCGGGCCTGGGTGATCGCGCGGCTGGTCAGCTCGGAGCCGCTGATCCCGGCCGGGAAGCCGAGGTAGTTCTCGATCCGCCGTGAGGTGCCGGCCTGGCCGCCCATCACCGTGCTCTCGATGACGAGCGTGTCGAGGCCCTCGGAAGCGCCGTAGACGGCGGCGCCGAGGCCGGCTGGACCGCCGCCGACGATCAGCAGGTCGACCTCCTCGCGCTGACTCAGCTCGAGGCCGATCCCCAGCGCCCGTGAAAGCTCGCCGTTGCTCGGCCGGCGCAGCTCGGCGCCGCCTGGCAGGCGGACCAGGGGAATCTCGGCCGGATCGAGCGGGGCGATCAGCGCCGCCGCCTCCGCGCTCTCGTTGGGGTCGAGCCAGGAGTGGGGGAGTTTCATCCGTTTGGCGAAGTCGAGCAGGTGGCGGGTCGGCTCCGAATCGCGCGGGCCGACGATCTCGACCCCGATCCCCTGCCGCTGCTGCAGCAGCTCACGGCGCTGCACGAAGGCGGAGAGGAGCAGGTCGGCGAGGCCGCCGTCCTCGAAGAGCAGTCCGCGCAGGACTTCGCGGTCGACGGCTATATAGCGCATCGGCTCGGTGACGACGGCGGTGAGGAAGACGGTCTGGCCGGAGAGCAGGTTCATCTCACCGAGGAAGCCGGAGCCGCCATGGCGGACGATCTCCTCGCCGGCGCCGTCGAGCACGGCCGCCTCCCCCTCGACGATCGCAATGAATGGGTAGGTCTCGTCGCCGATCTCGAACAGCGTCTCGCCGATCGCGGCGGTGCGCTCCTCGCCGTGCTCGGCGAGCATCGCCAACTGCGAGCGCGACAGCACCCGGCTTACGCCCGCCATGCTTTCTCCACGAAGTCGGCCAGCTCGTCGTCGAGCCGCCGTGGTGAGATTCGCCACTCGAGCAGCGACTCGGCTTCGATCAGGTGGGCGTTCGGCAGCTCTTCGGCGAGCATGCCGGAGTCGCTGAAGGGGTGCAGGGGATCACGCGGGTGGCCGACGATCAGCGCCGGCTGCTCGATCCGTTGGCGCTGCTCCCGGTGCGGCGCGGTCTCGCCCAGCAGCAGCCCCTCCAGCACCGCGAGCGAGGGGCCGGGGCGCTGGCGGACCCAGTCGAGACCGATGTCGACCAGGTAATTGGTGCGGGGGATGGCCGAGGTGAGGCGCGAGACGACCTCGAAGAGGGGGCGGCCCAGCTGCAGGCCCAGCATGACCGGCGTGAAGGTGCCCGCGACGGCGACCAGGGCGTTGTCGAGCACCGGCATCTCCAGGAAGAGTCCGCTGGCCCGCTCGGGCTCGTGCGTCGCCAGCTCGAGGGCGACGTTGGCGCCCAGCGAGGTGCCGCCGACCACTGCAGAATCGAGCTCGAGGTGGTCGAGCAGCGCCGCCACCTGACGGGCGAAGAGCGGCATCGAGTAGAGGCGCAGGTCCTCGGGGCGGTCGGAGCGGCCGTGGCCGAGCAGGTCGACGCAGATCGCCCGGTTGCCGCGCTCGGCCAGTGCTGGCCCCAGCCGCTCGAACATGCGGCGGTTCATCAGCAGCCCGTGCACCAAGACGATCGCGCGATCGCCGCTGCCGTAGCTGTCGTACTCGATCCTGTGGCCTTCGTAGCTGAGCTCGCCCATGGCGAGGCAGCCTAGCCGGGTGCGCTCACCGCCTGGTCGGTTCGAGCCCGACCAGGACGTAGTAGCCGACCAGGTAGAGGCGCTTGCCGTCGGAGACGACCGGCGTGTAGCCGGCCTGCTTCAGCTCGAAGGTCTTCTTGTGGGTGTTGACGTCGATGCCGATCGTCCTGTCGGCCTTGAAGCTCGAGGTGTAGACGGTGTGGCCGATCACGGTGGCGGTGCCGGGGATCGGGCCGCCGACGTCGTAGCTCCACTCGGGCTTGCCGGTGCTCGCGTCGAGTGCGTAGAAGCGCCCGTTTTCGGCGCCGATGTAGACGGTCGGCGCGGTGCCTGGCACCTGGGCGACGGCGGGGGAACCGTAGACCGGCCCGCCGGTGTCGAAGGACCACTTGACCTTGCCAGTCTTTTCGTCGAAGGCGAAGACGGTGCCGTCGTCGCGGGCGGCGTAGACGCGGCCGAAGGCGATCGCGGGGGAGGAGAAGAAACCGCCCTTGCCGAAGGGCGGCACCTTGCTGGTGTTGGTCCGCCACAGCGGCTTGCCGCTGCCGGCTTCGAGGGCGAATACCGAGCTCTGGTAGTCGGCGACGTAGAGTCGCCCGTCGTGGAGGCTCGGGCTGGCTTTGATTGCGGCCGGCGAGTCGAAGGTCCAGCGGGTCTTGCCGTCGGCGGCCTGGAGGGCGACGACGTCGGTCTCCTCGGTGCCGAGGTAGAGCGTGCCTGCGGCCGCCATCGGCGAGGATTCGAGGTGCCCGGGCAGCTTGCGCCGCCAGACGGTGCGCCCGGACTCGGCGTCGCCGGCGACGACTTCGCCGCCGAGAAACGCCCCGTAGACGCGCCCCTGGTAATAAACCGGTGCCGTGACGAAGTTGGGCTTGCCCTTGTCGCTGGGCCGGTTCTCCACTTCCCAGAGGATCTTCCGGTCCCGCAGTCGCACCGCTTTGGCGTTCCCGTACTTGTTGACTACGTAGGCGACGCCGCCGGAGATCGCCGGCGGGAACTCGATCAGCGCATGCGTGTTGAGCGACCAGGCCTGCCGCAACGGCGGGTCGAGCAGCCGCTTTTCCTCCGGCAGGTAATGCGTCCGCCCCGGTACCCGGCCGAAGAACGGCCAGTCGACGTAGCCGGCATCGCTCTTGCTGGCAGTGACGCCCTCGCCTTCGGAGCCCCCAGAATCGCCGGAGCCGCCGCAGCCGGCGAGGGCCAGCGCGGCGAGGAGCGCAAGGCAGGCAAGGAGGGCACGTCTCAGCAAAGCGGCGGACGAGAATCGAACTCGCGTCATCAGCTTGGAAGGCTGAGGCTCTACCGTTGAGCTACCGCCGCGTCAGGCAGGGAGCCTAGCCACCTCTCCGCCGATTCGTAGAATGAAAGCCCCACGGGGAGTGGCGCAGTCTGGTAGCGCACTCGGCTGGGGGCCGAGCGGTCGCAGGTTCAAATCCTGTCTCCCCGATCACAGACAACAAGTTCCGGCCCGTTTGCCATCATGCCGGCATGGCCGACTCGGCAACGGAGAAGACGGAACTGCAGGTCATCGCGGCGCCCGCGATCGAGAAGCGGATCTTCGTTGTCCGCAAGCGCCAGGTCATGCTCGATGAAGATCTTCCCGGGGGACTTCATGTTCCAGCTGAAGAAGACTGAGGCGGAAGCTTTGAGATCACAATTTGTGACCTCAAACGAAGGCCGGGGCGGCGGCCGCTACGCGTCATATGTCTTCACGGAGCAGGGAGTGGCAATGCTCTCGGCCGTTCTGCGCAGCGACCGAGCTATTGCTGTGAACATTGAGATCATGCGGGCGTTCGTTGAGTTGCGGCGCGCGGCCGGGTCCTTCCAGGAGCTCCAGAAGCGGCTCGATCAGATGGAACTGGACATCGGTGCGCGACTGAACGAGCACGATGAGCAGTTGAGCCAGGTTTTCGAAGCCTTGCGGCGGCTGATCGATCCGCCCGCGCGCGCGAGGCGGCCGATTGGCTTCAGGGTCCGAGCAGAAGACCAGTAGAAAATGGCCGGGGAGACTGCATCCATCGAGATTCGCCGCGCCTTGAATCGATGGACCGATCGCGCCAGGGTCTATGAAGTCGTGGTCGACGATCTCGTGGCGGGACGGGTGGCGTACGGAAAGTCGAGCAGCTTCGAGGTCGCCGCCGGGTCGCACGAGATCTTCATGAAGATCGATTGGTGCAGAAGCGAAAAGGTCATCCTGGACTTGGTGCCAGGCCAGAAGGCGTTCCTCGATTGCTCAGCCCGCAATCCGTTCACGGGTCTCTACTGGATCACCTTCGGGCGCAGGCGACACATCAAGCTGACCCGGGTAACGGTCGCTGGAACGCCGGGCCAATCACCTCCAGCCGACTGGCGCGGTCCGAACGGTCGGTAAGACATCGCAGTCCCTCCAGCAGGTCAACGATGACCAGCTCCGACCGCTCGCGCGCGGTCGTGCGGTCCTCGGCGACGACGATCAGCATCGCCGCCTCGAATAGAGCGCCGAGCAGGATCTGGGCAGTCGTCTCCGGGTCGCGGCGGGGGAGCTCGTCCGCTTCGATCGCGGCGCTGACCAGGGCGAGCACGACCGCGATCCCCAGCTCGCTTGCCGCCGTCCGCCAGCCGTCCCAGCCGAGAACGACGCGGGCTTGTGTCAGGCCGATTTGACGAAACTCCTCATCGGCCTCGCACAGCGCCAGGTAGGCCCTTGCTCCGTCGACGAGCGCCTCGAAGGGTCCCGCCGAGTCGGATATCTGGGTTTCTATTCGCCCTATGACCCGCATCTCGCTTCTCTTGTAGACGGCGAGGAACAGATCGAGCTTGGTTGGGAAATGGTGGTACAGGGCGCCGCGGCTGACGCCCGAGCGGCGCAGGATGTCCTCGATCGAGACACGGCTGTAGTCGCGGCCCATGAACAGGGCGTGGGCCGCCTCGATCACGGCCTCCCGCGCCCCTTCGCTGGGGCGCCCTCGCACTCTTTGCGTGTCGACGTTCACGGCGATCGTATGTATATTACCGACTGAGAGTCTGTAAATTGCCCACGGAGGAGGAGCGACATGGAGACGTACGTGATCCGGCGCGAAACGGCATGGCAGAACCCAGGGGAGCTCGAAGCGGCGGCCGAGCGGTCGAAACAGGTCGCCGAGAGCGAGTTCCCCGACGACATTCGCTGGATCCGCAGTTATGTAATCGCCGAGCCCGGCGGCACTCTGGGTACGGTCTGCATCTATCAGGCGAGCGGGCGGGAGGCGGTTGGCAATCATGCCGAGCGGGTCGGGATGCCCGCCGACGAGATCCTCGAGGTCGCAGACACCGTAATCATCCGCCCCGATCCCCAGGAGGAGGCCGCTTCAGCCTGATCGCAAAGTCCGACGCAACGAGCCGAGGCGCCTTCAACCCCGCGCCCGGGCGCTGAAGGAGGCGATCTCGGCGGCGAAGCGGGCCGCGTCCTGGAACAGCATTCCGTGGGCGGCGCCGGCGTAGATCGAGAGCCCGGACCCCGCTATGCGGGCATGCACGCGACGGGCGTTGGCGGGGGGAACGCCGCGGTCGCGCCCGCCGTTGGTCAGCAACGTCGGCGTGACGATCGTCCCCAGGCCGTCCCAGGTTCCGTCGTAGCGCAGGAACGATTCCTCGGCAACTTCCTGGCGCCTCAGGGTGCGCGGCGAGACCTTCTCCTGGGGGATCGACTCGTAGGCGCCGACGAAGCGCTTCTCGGCGCCGCCGCCCGCGGCGGTCGGCGGAAAGAGCAGCCTGAGGAAGACGCTTGCGCCCGCCTTCGGGTTCGCCAGTTCGGCGACCAGCCCGGGGGGCGGCGGGAGCGTTTGGCTGCTGCCGGCATCACCCCCGGTGGTGACCAGGGCCCCCAGTAGTTCCGGCTGCTGCTCTGCCAGCGTCAGACCGATCTCGCCGCCCATCGACCAACCCACGAGCGTCGGCTTCTGCAGCCCGAGCGCTTTGATCAGGCCGCCGGTGTCACGCGCCATCAATGGCACCGTGATCCGTTTGTCGAGGTCGTCGCTGCTGTAGCCGACGCCGCGGTTGTCGAAGATCGTCACCGTAAAGCGCTTCGCCAGTGGCTTCAGCAGATAGGGCATCCAGAGGCTCATCGGGGCGGTGTCGCCCGTCACCATGATCAGGTCGGGGCCCGCGCCGAACTGGCGGTAGCCGATCTCGATCCCGTTCACGGGCAAGCTGCGGATGGGGCCCTCGAAGGCCCCTGCTCCTGGCAGCTTCGAGTGGGGGACGAGCGTCGGGGCCGCCGGGGCGGCCGAGGGAAGCACGAGGAGGGCGAGGACGAAGACGATCGCGGTGCAACTGCGGCTGGTCACGATGCCAAGTTCGAAGGCGCTTCGCGGAATCCTCTCCGGTGCCCGCCCGCCCTCGCCTCTCGCTGAGCTTGTCGCCTCTGATCCCAAAAACCATCATTCGTCCTGCGACGAAGCATCGATCGAGAGGGGGTCGTTCCGCCGCAGCCACTCGGCGAATAGCGGATCGACTATCCGCCAGACCGACCCCGACCCCTCGACGACCCCACGAGCACGCAGGCGCTCCAATGCCCGCTTGGTGGTGTCGGGTCCGCTGAGGCCGTAGCGCGGCGGAGCCGTCCTGCTGCCGGGAGACTCGCCGCTTGCGACCAGGAAGAGGGCCTTGGCCCCGTTGCCGTCCCGGTCCTCGCCGGCAAGCAGGCCGTCCACGATCGCGCCGAAGTCGGTGCTGTGCGAGCGGCTGGAAAGGAGCTGATCGAATGCGGCCTGGACGGCATCGTCGTCGATGCGCCGGCCGGTTTCGGCGGCCTCCCAGGTCTGCCAAGCGAGGTGCTGAGTGCGCTTCGGGTGCGCCTCGGTGAGCTCGACCAAGACGTCGGCGGCCCGCTCGTCGATCGGCTTGCCGGAGGCCTCAAAGGCATGTTCTAGATAGGCGGCGAACGGCTCGGCCTCGATTGGCGGTAGAGCGACGTCATGCGTCTGGTCCCAGATCGGCTCGGTGTCGGTGTGGAGCATCAGCTCGAGCTTCTCGCGCAGGCTGCCCGTCAGCAGCAGGCTGACCCTGCCCGCGGCCTCTGGCTCCATCAGGGCGGACCGGATGATGCTCAGCGGCTCGCCGGGGCAGCTGTTGAGCCGCTGGAACTCGTCGAAGACGATCACGAGGCGATCGGTTACCTGGGTCAGGGCATGAAGCTGGTCATGCAGCACCTCGGCCTCGTTGAGAGCCTGCCGCCCGCCGGTACGAACGCCTGCTGCGACGACGCCGAGGTTGATCCCGATGTTCTTCTCCAGGCGCCTCCAGGCATCGCCCGCACGGCGGCGCAACTGGCCGTCGGGGTGCCTGTCCAGCGCGGTCCTGATCGCGCCGATGAACGCGGGCAGGCTGATCGCCCGCCGCAGGTCGATCCGGAGCAGCTGCCAGGGCGGCGCATCGGCCTCATGCTCGCGTCCCAGCTCGCGGCGAAGTTCAAGGGTGAAGCTGGTCTTGCCGGTCCCCCGCGGTCCGAACAGCGCGATGTGCGTGCCCGCCTTGAGCCGCAGGGCGGTCTCGCGTGCAAAAGGCCTCGCGAGGCACTCCGTCCTCGATCGCGTTCTCCCAGACGAAGGGGTTGAGTGGCACGGAGCGATTGTACCCACCAAGCGCGACGATATGCACTTGCTAGGCGAGTACAGTAGCTCCCATTCTTCGCCCCTCGACATTCCGGGTAGGGGGAGCAGGTGACGGACGCGATCGCGACCGGGGCGGTGTTGAAGGAGCGCTATCGGCTCGAGCGGCTGCTGGGGCGAGGCGGCATGGCCTCGGTCTGGCTCGGTCACGACGACGTGCTGGATCGGCCGGTGGCGATAAAGGTCCTCTCCGACACGATTGCCTCCGACCCGGAGTTCCTGGCCCGGTTCCGGCGCGAGGCGAAGGTCGCGGCCGGCCTCTCGCACCCCAACCTGGTCGGTGTCTACGACTACGCGGAGGGGGATGAACGCCCCTACCTGGTCATGGAGTTCGTCCCCGGCGACGATCTCGGCTCGCATATTTCCCGCCACTCGCGGGTCGACTGCGGAAGGCTCGCCCGGGAGCTGCTCGACGCGGTCGCCCACATCCACGCGGTCGGCATCGTCCACCGTGACATCAAGCCACACAACATCGTCATCGCCCCCGATGGGACCGCCAAGCTGATCGACTTCGGCATCGCCCTGCCCCGCGACGCGACCTCGCTTACGCAGACCGGGCTGATCCTCGGCACCAAGCGCTACGCGGCGCCCGAGGTAATGGAGGGCCTGCCGGCCACCGAGCGCTCCGACCTCTACTCCTGCGGGGTGGTGCTGCGGTCCTGTCTCGGAGAGGGCGGCGCCCCGGTCCTCGGGTCGCTGGTCAATTGGTTGACCAGCGCCGATCCGCGCAACCGGCCGGCCTCGGCCCGGCAGGCGCTGGCCCAGCTCGAAGGGCAGGTCGTCGCCGGCCAGCCGACCGAAGCCTTCAGCCCGACGTTTGCGCGCCCGCCCGAGAGGCCGAGCTCGCGGCGAACCCGGCAGCCGCTCGAGTCGACCACGCGGCGCCTGGATCCGCCGCCGGCTTCACGGCGCAAGCGCTGGGGCGCCACCGCCGCCATCCTCGCTGTCCTCGCCGCGCTTGCGGCTGTCGTCCTCGTCAGCGGCAACGCCAGCGACGAAACGGCGGGGGGAGCCCGCTCGGGCGGGGCCAAGAGCAGCCAGGGCGCTGTCGCGGCGCAAACCACCGCGAGCAGCCCCGCGGCCGATCAGGCGCAGACCACCGAAGCGACGGAAGCCGAAGCACCGGCGGCGGCTGCGCCGGCGCCGGCCGGAGACGATCCGGCGCTGGGCAGCGCCCTCAACCAGGAAGGCTTCGAACTGATCCAGGCCGGGCGCTATGAAGAGGCGATCCCAGTGCTCGAAGAATCGGTTCGTGCCTTTCCGCCTGGAACGGAAGAAGCTGATTACGCCTACGCGCTCTTCAACCTCGGCAACGCGCTGCGGCTCGGCGGGCGCGCGGAAGAAGCGATTCCGGTGCTCGAACGGCGGCTGGAAATCCCGAATCAGACGGAAGTCGTTCGCCGCGAGCTCGACGCCGCCCGGCAGGAAGCCGGATGAGCCCGCGGCGCTGACGATCCCAGCCGGGCCTGCGGTGATATTTCGGCCGGCCGCACGTAGTACCGGCATGGGCTTCGATCAACATCGAACCGAGTGAGTAAGCAGTTGCCGCCGCGCAAAGGGTTGATCGGGTTGTGCATTGCTGGAATCGCGGCCGTGGCCGTTGCCGCTTCTTTGCTCGCGGGAGCGTCCTCGGACGCAGCCCCGAGCGCCGCGGCGCAGCGGGCTGCCAGGGCCGGCGACGCGCCTGCCCGGCGCGTCGCTCTCCTCGATGCGAGAGGGCGCCTCGAGTCGCTGCTACCTCCGCCCGGTGCCCGCCTGGTCGCCCGCCTGCCCAAGCGCCTGCACTTGTCCAGCCCCGGAGTCACCGTGGCGACGCCGAACTTCGTCGACCTGCACGCACTGTGGGTCGTCTCCGAGCCCCCGGCGCAGGTCCTCGAATGGTTCAAGGCCCACCCACCGCCGGGCTCGACGCTGACGATGGAAGGTTCCGCCGGCGAGCACGGAGTCATGGTCACGGAGGAATATGGATTCGGTTGGCCGGAGCTTCCGGAAGAGGTCAGGGAACGAGCGCTTCTCGTCGCGGTCGCCGCGCGTGGCCCCGACGGGACGGCGCTGCGGGCCGACTCGCAGGCGGTCTGGGTCTCGCCTCACCCCGCCTCGGAGCGAATCCCGGCAGCGGCGCGCGTCCTCGAAATCGAGAAGCGCATCGGTGGGCAAGCACCGAAGTCGGTCCTGGTCGGGAACGCCAAGACGGTGGGGGCGGTCGCCGCCCTGATCGACGGGCTGCCGGTCGCCCAGCCGGGTGTCCGTTCCTGCCCCGAGATTCCGGCGGAGGCGAAGAGCGTCCGGCTGACCTTCCGGCGAAGTCGAGGCGGCGTTCCGCTGGCGGAAGCCGTTCAAAAGCTTCCACCGGGCTGCGGTCATGGCCTCGAACTGACGATCCACGGCAAGCGAGAACCGGTGCTCGACGAAGGTTGGATCCTTCTGCGCCGGTTGCGTGGCTTACTTGCTCGGGCTAGGGACTGGGGCTCGGCACGGTCGCGCCGATGATCCAGGTCGAGGCCGGCGCGATCACTCCCTCGGGGCCGTCGAATTCGGCGAGGGCTTGGCGCACTTCGCGGCTGATCTTGGGGCGGATCTCGTCGACGCGGTCTCCCCAAAGCCGCAGCACCTCGCCGGCGGGGCCGATCGCGAGGCTGAACTCGACCGCGTGGTCGAGGTCGTCGCCGATCTTGATCGGCAGGTCGCAGCGCCGCAGGGAGATCGACTCGAAGCCGGCGATGGTGAGCTGCTCGCTGACGGTGTCGGCGTCGGCCATCGAGAACGGCCCCGGGCCGCAGGTGGGCTGATCGGTCTCCTCCGGGTGCTCGAGGTACTCGTCGACGACGAGCTCGGCCCGGTGCAGCCAGTCGTTGTCGAGCTTGCGGCGCCAGACAACGGCGCACAGCCGTCCTCCCGGTCGCATCGCGGCACGGACGTTGCGCAGCGCCTGCACAGGGTTGGCGAAAAACATGATCCCCATCCGCGAAAAGGCGTAGTCGAAGCCGCCGTCGAAGCTGGCCGTCTGGACGTCCTCGACGAGGAACTCGACGTTGCCCACCGCGGCGGCCTCGGCCTCCCGCCTCGCCAGTTCGATGAAGGGTGCCGAGATGTCGACGCCAACCGCCTCGCCGTCGCCGACGATGCCGGCGAGCCGCCGGGTCGTGTCCCCGAAGCCGCAGCCGAGGTCGAGAACCCGATCGCCGGCCCGCGGCGGATGCGCGACGATTGCCGCCTCGCCATGCGCCCCGAGGCCATCGGTTACGACCGAGCGGAAGCGAACGAACCGCTCGAAGAGCGGTCCGCTCCAAGCCTCGGTCGTCTCGGCGTTGGCGGGGGCGATGGGAGCCATCGGATCCATCGTCGTGCTGGCCGCACGCCTTGTCAACGCGGCGCTGCGATCGCCGCTCGGGCCGCCATCAGGTGCTGGCGACGCTGGCCGACAGCTGCGGTGGGCTGGCGAGCGTCTGCAGGACTACGCAGTAGCGCTCGGTCAGCTTGAGGAGGGTCGCCAGTTCCTCCTCGCTCGCGTCGGTCTCGAGCTCGAAGCGGAGGCGGATCGCGCGGAAGCCGACCGGGGCGTCGCGGTCGACGGCGAGGGTGCCGCGGAAGTCGAGGTCGCCCTCGGCGTGGATGGTGCCCGACTCGACCGGGATTCCCAGCGAGGTGGACACGGCTTGCAGGGTCACTCCGGCGCAGGCGGCGAGCGCCTCGAGCAGCATGTCGCCGGAGCAGAGCAGCGAGCCGTCGCCGCCGGAGGCGGGGTGGAGGCCCGCCTCGGCCAGGGCGCGGCCGGTGTCGACCGAGCAGGAGATCCCCTCGCCGAGGCTGCCGCTGGCCGAGAGCGTGACCAGCGCCGCCTCGGGCTCGCTCTCGTAGCGCTCCTTGAGCGGTGCTTGGACGGCTCGGAGATCGTCGCGCTTCATGCTGGGAGCGTACGGAGCCTACGACCGGATGGTTCAACAAACCGCTCCCGCCCCTGGTACAAAGGACGGCGGAGGACGCCTCCGGGATGGGGCGCCGAGACCGAATGGCCACCGGGACGAGGAGGGCTGCGATGCAGAGCTGGGACCTGAAGACCGTCGAGACGGAGCCGCACCAGCCGCGGATCCTCGCCTCGGCCGAGGACGCGCGGACGATCGTGCTGCACCTCCCGGCGGGGGAGGAGCTGCAGGAGCACGAGGTGCACGAGCGGGCGCGGGTCGTCGTGGTCGCGGGCGAGGTCGAGGTCGCCGCGCTCAACGGCGAGACCGTCGCGGCCAGCGCCGGCCACCTCTTCGAGTTCGATCCCGGCGAGCGCCACACGATCTCCGCCCGCTCGGACGCGCGCCTGCTGCTGGTCCTCTCGCCCTGGCCCGGCGACGGCCATCCCGGCGCGATGACGCTCGAGCAGAAGGGCGAAGCGCGCCAGCGCGCCCAGCGCCAATGAGAAAGCTCTCAGCCACCCTGATCCTCGTCCCGCTGCTCCTCCTGCTTGCCGGCTGCGGCGGCAGCAAGGACGAATCGACCGCAACGGCGACCGCCTGCACCCCGGACAAGCTGCCGACCCACACCAAGGGGACGCTGACGGTCGCCACCGACAAGCCGGCCTACCCGCCCTACTTCGAAGAAGACGAACCGGCCAACGGGGAAGGCTTCGAGAGCGCCGTCGCCTACGCGATCAGCAAGCAGCTCGGTTACCCGCCGGCCAAGATCAAGTGGACGGTCGAGCCGTTCAACTCCTCCTACGCGCCCGGGCCCAAGGACTTCGACTTCGACGTCAACGAGATCTCGATCACGCCGCCGCGCGAAAAGGCGGTCGACTTCTCCTCGCCCTACTACACCGCCAACCAGGCGGTGGTCGCGCTGAAGGACTCCGACGCCGCCGGCGCCAGCTCGATCGCCGACCTGAAGGGCGCCGCGATCGGTGTCCAGATCGGCACCACCAGCCTCTCGGCTGTCGAAGAAGCGATTGAACCGGACAACAAACCGGAAGTCTTCAACAGCTCCAACGACGTCGTTACGGCGCTGAAGAACGAACAGATCGACGCCGTCGTCGTCGATCTGCCGACTGCCCTCTACATCACCGCCGCTCAGGTCCCGACCGCCACGGTGGTCGGTCAGTTCGCCGCCCCCGGCGGCGACCAGTGGGGCGCTCTGCTCGCCAAAGGCTCGCCGCTGACCGCCTGCGTCTCCAAGGCCGTCGACCAGTTGCGGAGCTCCGGCGACTTGAAGAAGATCACCCAGCGCTGGATGAGTCAGGCCGCCGGCGCCCCCGAACTGGACTAGCGCCCCTCTCGCCTAGGGCCGAAGTACCCTGGCGCCGTCCCCACCCGGGGTCAGAATCCGCGGCGCTTGTCCGACTCCGCCGTCATCAGCGATCGTCGCCTCGAAAGGGAGACCGCCAAGCGTGGCCGGCAGCGTCGCGGTCAGGCGGTCGCCGTGGTCTCCACCGCGGTCGTCCTCGGCGGTCTTGCCGCCTGGATCCTGACCAGCCCGGGCTGGCCGACCGTCCGCGAAACCTTCTTCTCGTGGAGCATCTTTAAGCAGTCGTTCCCGGAAGTCCTCGAAGGCTTCTGGCTTGACGTCAAGCTCTTCATGATCGTCGAGGTGGTGGTCCTGATCGTCGGTCTGGCGATCGCCCTGGTGCGGACCAGTCGGGCGCCGGCGCTGTTTCCACTGCGGCTGCTGGGGACGGTCTTCGTCGATCTCTTCCGCGGCTTTCCGACGATCATCCTCGTCTACCTGGTCGGCTTCGGGGTCCCGGCGCTGCGCCTCGAAGGGGTGCCGACGGATCCCGTGGTCCTCGGCGGGATCGCGCTGGCGCTTTCCTACAGCGCCTATGTCGCCGAGGTCTACCGAGCTGGGATCGCCTCGGTCCACCGCGGCCAGCGCGACGCGGCGCTGGCGATCGGTCTCAGTGACCGTCAGGCGATGCGGCACGTGATCCTGCCGCAGGCCGTGCGACGGGTGGCGCCGCCGCTACTCAACGACTTCGTCGCCCTGCAGAAGGACGTCGCGCTGGTCTCGATCCTCGGGCCGCTGGAGGCGTTCCGCTACGCCCAGATCGTCCAGGGGGAGACCTTCAACTACACGCCGCTGGTTGCGGCGGCGCTGCTCTATCTGGCGATCACGATTCCGCTGGCACGCGTTGTCGACCGCATCGGCGGCGGTCCCGAGGGTGCGGTCCGGTGAACGGGGGAGCCTCGGCGAGCGCGCCGGTGCTGGAGATCCGCGGTGTCACCAAGGCCTTCGGCTCGCGCCAGGTCCTGCGCGGGGTCGACCTCACCGTCAACGAGCACGAGGCCGTCGCCCTGATCGGCGCCTCGGGCTCGGGCAAGTCGACCCTGCTGCGCTGCATCGACCTGCTCGAGGAGATCGACGACGGCGACGTCTTCCTCGACGGCGAGACGATCACCGACCCGGCGGTCGAGCCGGTCGCGGTGCGCCGCCGGCTCGGCCTCGTTTTCCAGGCCTACAACCTCTTCCCGCACCTGACCGCGCTGCAGAACGTGGTGCTGGGGGAGATGCGGGCGCATGGCATCTCCCGCGTCGAGGCCGAGGAGCGCGGCCGTATGCTGCTGGCCCGCTTCGGGCTCGCGGGCCGCGAGGACGACCGGCCCGACAACCTCTCCGGCGGCCAGCAGCAGCGGGTGGCGATCGCCCGCGCCTTCTCCGGTCGGCCGCGGGCGCTGCTGCTCGACGAGGTGACCAGCGCCCTCGACCCGGAGCTGGTCGGCGAGGTCCTGGCGGCGGTCCGCGACCTCAAGGCGGAGGGGATGACGATGGTGATCGCCACCCATGAGATGAGCTTCGCCCGCGAGGTCGCCGACGAGGTCGCCTTCCTGCATGACGGCCGCATCGTCGAGCAGGGCCCGCCGGAGCGGGTGCTCTCCACGCCGCGGCGGCCCGAGACCCAGCGCTTCCTCAGCCGCCTGCTCGAGGCGGGACGGATCTGAGCGGGCGCCCGGGTTAGCAAGATCGCCTTTCCGGGCACCCGGTTCCCGTGCCTGACGAAGAGTCCGATCCAAAGCTCGTCCTCGGCCCGCTGCTGCGCTACGTCGGCGCGACCGAGGCGACCGTCTGGGTCGAGGCCGACAGGCCCTGCGAGGTTGAGGTGCTCGGCCGCCGCGAGCCGACCTTTACGGTCGAAGAGCGCCACTACGCGCTGGTCCGGATCGAGGGGCTGGAGCCGGCCAGCTTCAACGAGTACGAGGTCAGCCTCGACGGCGAGCGGCGCTGGCCGGCGGCTGGGTCCGAGCTGCCGCCGAGCGCGATCCGCACCCTCGACAGCGGCAAGCCGATCGACGTCTGCTTCGGCTCATGCCGGGTCGCGCTGCCTCACGAGGAGCCCTACACCCACAGCAAAGACCGCCACGAAGACGGCAAGGAGTTCGACGCGCTGCGGGTCCTGGCGCGCGAAATGACCCGCACCGAGCGCCACGAGTGGCCGGAGATGCTGTTCCTGCTCGGCGACCAGGTCTACGTCGACGAGGGGTCGCCGCGCACCCGCGAAAAGATCCACCAGCGACGCGGCACCGAGACGCCGCCGGGCGAGGAGGTGACCGACTACGAGGAGTACTCGTGGCTTTACGAAGAGGCCTGGAGCGACCCGCTGATCCGCTGGCTGTTCTCGACCGTCTCGGTCTCGATGCAGTGGGACGACCACGACATGAGCGACGACTGGAACATCTCCCGCTCCTGGCTGGAGGAGATGCGGCGCAAGTCCTGGTGGCACCGGCGGGCGACGGCGGGGGTGATGAGCTACTGGGTCTACCAGCACCTCGGCAACGTCTCGCCGCGGGCGCTCGACCAGGACGAGCTCTACCGGCAGGTGCGTGGCAACTCCCGCGCCACCGCGGCGCTGCGCGAGTTCGCCGCCAAGGCGCACACGACCGGAGACGGGACCCGCTGGAGCTTCTGCCGCGACCTCGGCGGCACCCGGGTGATCTTCGTCGATTCGCGGGCGGGGCGGGTCCTCGAGGAGGGCGAGCGCACGATCGTCGACGGGGACGAGTGGGACTGGATCGTCGAGCACGCGAGCGGCGACTTCGACCACCTGTTGATCGCTACGACGGTGCCCTGGCTGCTCTCGCCCGGCTTCCACCACCTCGAGGCCTGGAACGAGCGCGTCTGCGACGGAGCCTGGGGAGGGCTGGCGGCAAGGGCCGGCGAGAAGCTGCGGCGGGCGCTCGACTTCGACCACTGGGCCTCCTTCCAGAGGTCCTTTCAAGGCCTGCGGGAGCTGCTCGAAGAAGTCGGCTCTGGGAAGCGGGGGAGGGCGCCCGCCTCGATCGTCGTCCTCTCCGGCGACGTCCACCATGCCTATCTGGCCGAGACCGCCTTCGAGCCCGACACGAAGATGCAGAGCGCCGTCTACCAGGCCGTCTGCTCGCCTTATCGCAACCCGCTCGACAACCACGAGCGGCGGGCGATCCGGGCGGGCTTCTCGCGTCCCTTCGTCGCTGCGATGCGCGCCCTCGCCGGCACCGCCGGCGTCGCCGACCCGGGGCTGCGCTGGCGCCTCGCCGAGGGCCCCTACTTCGACAACCAGGTCGCGAGCATCCGCCTGGACGGTCGCGAAGCGACCCTGCAGCTGGACAAGACGATCCCCGGCGACGAGGACGAGCGCCGCCTCGACTGCGTCTTCGAGCGCCGGCTGGCCTGAGCAGGCCACTCCCCAAGGCCTTTCGCACCCTCCACAGCGGCCTTTAATCAGGAAATTTGGCGGTGAACAGGAATGATGTTATGCTCGCGCCCCAATCGACCAGTCAGGGTGGCTGACGGGCCGGTGACATAGCCAGCACCAGTGCCTTAATCGGTTAAAGGGACGGCGTTGTAAGCCGTAGATCCGGGTTCGAGCCCCGGCTGGTGCATTCGTAAATCGGGATTGCGAATGGGCTATGAGATGAACATTTTCGACTACATCGAGGACGGGGCGCTGCAGGGGGAGCAGGCCCGCTGGTCGGCGCGGTCGCCGTTCCGGCCGCGCCAGGACTTCGACCTGATGCTGGTGCCCAGGGTCCCCGAGTGGCGGCGGGACGAGGGCTGCCGCCAGGCCCTGGAGCGGATCGAGGCGGAGCCCTGGGTAGAGGCGGTCTCCAGCGACGGGGATGAGGTGCTGCTGCGACTCGACAGCGGCTGGATCGAGCAGACCGGCGCCAGGCTCGAGGCCGGGGAGGGGGTCGACGGCGCCCATGCCGACCTTGCCGCCGGCCAGCGCTACGCCGTCTACTTCTGGGGTGCGAACACGACCAAGGCGCTGCACATCGGCCACCTTCGCAACCTCGCGGTCGGCCACGCGCTCGGCGCCGCTTTGGAGCAGGCCGGCGCCCGGGTCGAGCGCCGCAGCCTGATCTGCGACGTCGGCCGCAGCATGGGAGAGGCGATGGCGGGTGTCGTCCAGAGCGGCCGCGACCAGCAGGTCTGGCCCGACGGCGAAGAGAAGAGCGACCATTTCGTCGGCGCCTGTTACGCCGACTACGTCACCGCCGGGCGCGCGGCCGGCATCGGCGGGGGCCAGGACGCCGACGACGGCGCCGAGGACTCGGTCGCCCGTGAGTCCTCGATGTACAACGACAAGGCCGACGAGCTGATGATGCGGGTCCTCAGCGGCGATCAGGAAGCGCTCGAACTGTGGTCGAAGACGCGGGCCTGGGTGATCTCCGGCCAGCGCAAGACGCTGACCCGCCTCGGCATCAACTTCGACCGGGTGATCTTCGAGTCCGACTTCCTGCCCGAGGTGCTGGAGCTGACCAACCTCGGGCTCAGCGAGGGGACGCTGACCAAGCGCTACGGCGACGACATGGTGATGTACGAGACCGAACGCGAGGAGCTCGAGGAGATGCCGCTGGTGCGCTCCGACGGGCTGCCGACCCAGCACATGCGGGCGCTCGCCTACTGGTCCGCGGCACCCGAGCTCGACGACTACATCTCGCTCCAGGTCTGCGGCAACGAGTGGGTCTCCCACGTCACCTGTCGGCGCCAGCTGATCGACGCGCTCGGCGTCGTCAACGGCAACGGCAACGGCAGCGCCAAGGGCGGCGGCCCGCCGACCCACGACATCTTCCACGGCATGGTCGCCCGCGACCGAGCCTCGATCACCTCGAGCAAGGAAGGGGCGCTTTTGATCGACGATCTCGCCGCCTGGCTGGCGCGGGAGATCGAGGCCGACCCCGAGCGCGCCGCGGTGAGCAGCGCTCACCCGGAGGCCGAACGGCTGCCCGCGCGGATCGCCCTCGCCTACTTCCTCCTGCAGCCGACCTCGAAGCGGGTCGACTTCGAGCCGGAGAAGCTGCTGCGCGAGCAGAAGGGAAGCCTGGGCTGGGATCTGGCGCGCGCCGAAGCGCACCGTGGCAGCGCGCCGCTGGCCGCCGAGCGAGCCGCCGAGGACCCCGACTACCGCTTCGCCGTCGTCCAGTCCGAGCTCTACCGGCGCCACCTGCGCAGCTCGGTCGAGAGCCTTGACGTGGTGCCGCTGGCCCGCTACGTCTCCCACTTCGCCCGCTGGTACCGCGAGCAGGAGCGCTCGCCCGAGGTCGAGCGGGTGGTGCGGACGGTGCTGGACCAGGGAGTTCGCGGCCTCGGCCTGGAGGGATCGTGATGAGGACGCTGTTGGTCGACAACCACGACTCCTACACCTACAACGTCTTCCACCTGCTGGCGGCGGCCTCCGGCGAGGAGCCGGTGGTGGTCAACAACGACGCCGTTTCCTGGCGGGTGCTCTCGCGCTCGGACTTCGACGCGATCGTGCTCTCGCCGGGGCCGGGACGGCCGGAACGCTGGCATGACTTCGGCGTCTGCCGCGACATCCTCCGCTACAGCGAGATTCCCGTGCTCGGCATCTGCCTTGGCCACCAGGGGATCGGCAACTTGCTCGAGGGCGACGTCAGCACCGCGCCGATGGCGATGCACGGCCGGCTCAGCCACGTCCGCCACGCTGACGCCGGCATCTTCGAGGGCATCCCCCAAGACTTCGAAGTGGTCCGCTACCACTCGCTGGCGATCACCAGCCCGGTTGGGCCCGACGGCCATGAGACCGCCTGGTCCGACGACGGCGTCGTGATGGGGGTCGAACATACAAACCGGCCGATCTGGGGGGTCCAGTTCCACCCCGAGTCGATCGCCACCGAGCACGGCCGCGCGATCGCCGAAAACTTCTACGCAATGGCCAGCCGCCAGCGCGGTTCGCGCCGCCCCGCGCCCGAAAACATGGGCCGACGGGCCGAGGATGTCCAAATGGCGGACGTTTCCGGCCCATCGACCCCCGGTTCGGGGGCCGGGGAGGCGGGGTGGCGGCTCAGGGTTCGGACGCTTGCGGGGGAGGCGCCGACGGAGGCCGTCTTCGAACGGCTCTTCGGGGAGGCGGAGAACGCCTTCTGGCTCGACAGCGCCGACGCGCCGACGCGGCTGGCCCAGTGCTCCTACCTCGGCACCAGCGCCGGGGCCGATCGGTGCCTGCTCGAGTACGACGTAGAGGCCGGCGAGGTCTCGGTGCGGCGTGGGGATGTCGAGACGGTCGAGCACAAGTCGATCTTCGACCTACTCGCCCGCGAGATGGACAAGCTCGCGGTCGAGCCACCGGCGCAGCTGGCGCGCGGCCTGGTCGGCGGCTACGTCGGCTATCTCGGCTACGAGTGCAAGGCCGACTGCGGCTCGGCCAACCTGCACAGCTCCGACATGCCCGACGCGGCGCTGATGCTCGCCAACCGCGTCGTCGCCGTCGACCACGTACGCCGCGACACCTACCTGCTCGCCGTCGGCCGCGAGGACGACGCCGAGATCGACCTCTGGCTGGATCTGGCGCAGGAAGTAGTCACCGAGGCGCTCGCCGACCCGCCGGCCCCGATCCCGACGCCGGCGCCCGAGGATCCCGAGCCCCACGTCAGCTTCCAGAGCGGCCGCGGGCGCGAGCAGTACCTCGCCGACATCGTCGCCAGTCAGGCCGAGCTGGCCGCTGGCGAGTCCTACGAGGTCTGCCTCACCGACCAGTTCTCGACCACGGCCAGCCCCGACCCGTTCGTCCTCTACCGCCACCTGCGCCACAGCAACCCGGCCCCGTTCGCCGCCTACCTCAAGTTCGGCGAGCGCGCCGTCGTCAGCTCCTCGCCGGAGCGCTTCCTCTCCGTCGACCGCGACCGCCGCGTCGAGGCGCGCCCGATCAAGGGGACGATCTCCCGCTCCGACGATCCCGTCGTCGACGCCAGCCGCCGCGCCGAGCTGGCCGAGGACGAAAAGACCAAGGCCGAGCACCTGATGATCGTCGACCTGCTGCGCAACGACGTCGGCCGCGTCTGCGACGTCGACAGCGTCCGCGTGCCGGAACTGATGACGATCGAGCCCTACGCGACCGTGCACCAGGTGGTCTCGACGATCACCGGCAGGCTGGAAGCCGGGCGGACGCCGGTCGAGTGCGTGCACGCCTGCTTTCCCGGCGGCTCGATGACCGGGGCGCCGAAGCTGCGCACGATGGAGATCATCGACAACCTCGAGGCCGAGGCGCGCGGCGTCTACTCGGGCGCGATCGGCTATTTCGGCCTCGACGGCAGCACCGACCTCAGCATCGTTATCCGCACGATTGTGATGCGGCCCGGCAGGACGACGATCGGGGCTGGTGGGGCGATCGTCATGCAGTCCGACCCGGTCGATGAGTTCGATGAGATCCTGCTCAAGGCGCGGGCGCCGATGGCGGCGCTGGCGCGGGTCGCCACCGGCCGCGACGACCCCGGCGCCTGGAGCGTCGAGTTGGAGCCGTCGCGGACGGCGGGAGCCGCGTGAGCGAACCGACTTCGATCGAGCCCGGCGCGATGCGGCCGGGCAGGGAGGCGGCGGACTGGACGGTCCGGCCGACGCGCGCGGCCGACGCCGACGCCGTGGCCGACGCGGTCGAGCAGCTGCTGGTCGAGCTGGGCGGCAGGCGACCGCCGCGAGCCGAGCTCGAAACCGAGATCCAGGCCGTCCTGAAGGACCCTGGCGTCGGGGCGCTGCTCGTCGCCGAGGCGGACGGGGAGATCGTCGGCGTGCTCAGCGCCAGCTGGCAGCGCGCCCTGCACGTGCCGGGTCGTTACGCGACGATCCAGGACCTCTGGGTGGACGACGAGTGGCGCAGCCGTGGGGTCGGCGCCGGGCTGGTCGACGAGCTTGTGGCCCTGTGCCGGCAACAGGGGGTGGCGCGGATCGAGGTCGGTCTCCCGCGGGAGACCTTTGACGCGATCCGCGCCACCGAGGCCTTCTATCTGGGCAATGGGTTCGAGCAGCTCGGCCCCCGCATGCGGCGGCTACTGGCGTGAGCGAGCTGCTGATGGTCGAGCAGCGGCGCGGCAGCGACGATGCGGCACACTGGATCCGCGAAGGCGGCCGCACGATCCCCGGCCGGGACAGCAACCGCCGGCTCGACGCGCTGCGCGCCGGGCTGATCCGTCACCGGCGCGTCCGGCCGATCGCCGCCGACGCCGGCGACGAGGCGCTGGAGCGGACCCTCGGCGCGATGCACGCGCCCGGCTACCTAGAAGCCCTGCGCGGCCTCGACTCGGCCGAGCCCGTCGTCATGGCCGACTTCGCGCCGCCCGGCCTCGAGCCCGACATCCCCGTCGACGCCGGCCTCGTCGCCGCCGCCCATGAGGGCGTGCGCACGGCGATCACGGCGGCGCAGCGGCTCGCCGGCGGCGCCCAGTTCACCTACGCGGTCTGCCGCCCACCCGGCCACCACGCCGGCCCCGACTTCCTCGGCGGCTACTGCTACCTCAACAACGCCGCCGCAGCCGTGCGGACGCTGCGCGATGCCGGCATCAGCCCGGTCGGGATCCTCGACCTCGACCTCCACTATCCGAACGGGACGGCGGCCCTGGTCGAGGGGATGGAGGACGCCAGCCTGCACTCGCTGCATGCCTCGCCGGTGACCAACGTCGCCGCCGGCACCGTCCTGCCGCAGGCCGAGAGCGAACGCGTCGTCGCCTTCAGCGCCAGCCCGGACGCCGATGCCTACCTCGGCGAGGTCGCCGCTTCGATCGAGCAACTAGTGGCGGACGCCGCCGCGCTCGTCGTCTCGCTTGGCTACGACACCGTCGCCGGCGACCCGCACGGCTGCTGGAGCTTCGCGCCCGAGATCTTCGCCGAGGTCGGCCGTCTGCTGGCCGCTTCGGGCCGGCCCGTCTGCGTGATCCAGGAGGGTGGCTACTCGCTGCCCGACCTGGCGGCCTGCAGCGAGGCCTTCGCGGCGGGGCTGCTCGGAGGAGGTCCGGCATGAGTGGGCTGGAGCCATTCCGCCGCCGCCTCGACGTGATCGATGACGAGATCGCCCGCCTGCTCGGCGAGCGCTTCGACATCTGCCGCGAAGTTGCTCTCTATAAGAGCACCCACGACATTCCGATGATGCAGCCCGATCGGGTCGAGGAGGTGCGCGCCCGCTACCTGGCCCGCGGCGCCGAGGTCGATCTGCCGGCCGAGTTCAGCGGCGACCTCTTCGACCTGCTGATCGCCGCCACCTGCAAGGAGGAGGACCGGCTGATGGAGGCCCGCGCGGCCGCCGCGCCGGAGCGGGAGAGCGCTCGGTGAGCGGCGCCAACGGAACCGTCAGCGTCGCCCACCCCACGGGGATGCCCCCCGGCCCGCGGCTGCCGCGGGCGCTGCAGGCGGTCGGCTGGACGCAGCGCCCGCTGCCGTTCCTGGAGCGCTGCCAGCGCCGCTACGGCGAGATCTTCACGCTGCGCATCCTCCACTGGGGCGACTGGGTGCTGCTCGCCGATCCCGACGACGTCAAAAAGGTCTTCACGGCGGGGAGCGCGGTCGGCGTCGACCTCGCCAACCCGCTGCTGGGGCCGGTGCTGGGCCCGCGCTCGGTGATGCTGCTGGAAGAGCCCGACCACATGACCCGCCGCAAGCTGATCCTGCCCGCCTTCCACGGCAAGAGCATCGAGGGCGACGCCGAGATGATGGCCGCGGTGGCGCGGCGCGAAGTCGGCCGCTGGCCGGTCGGCGAGCCGTTCGAGCTCTGGCCGCGCATGCAGGCGATCACCCAGGAGGTGGTGATGCGGGCCGTCTTCGGCAGCGGCGCCGAGGAGCGGCTGGGGCGCCTGCGGGAGCTGCTGCACGGCCTCACCATCTGGATGAACGATCCCCGCAACCTGACCCTGCTGGCGACCTTCGGTCCGCGCTGGGTCATCCGCAGCCGCCGGTTCCGGCGGGCGATGGCGCCGGTCGAGGAGGCGGTCCTGGAGGAGGTGCGGCGTCGGCGCGCCGAGGGCGAGGAGCGCGAGGACATCGTCTCGATGCTGGTGCGGGCGCGCTATGAGGACGGCTCGCCGATGAGCGAGCGGGACCTGCGCGACGAACTGCTGACCCTGCTGACCGACGGGCCGACCTCGACCTCGCTGGCCTGGACCTTCGAGCGGCTGCTGCGCAACCCAGAGAAGCTGGCCCGCACCCGCGACGACGTGCGCAACGGCGACGGTGCCTACCTCGACGCGGTGATCAAGGAGACCCTGCGGGTGCGGCCGCCGGTGCCGGTGGTGGTGCGGCGGCTGCTGGAGCCGATGCGGCTGGGCGGCTACGACCTGCCGGCGGGAACCACGGTTGCTCCCTGCATCCACCTGATTCACCGCAGCGAGGCGGTCTACCCGTGCGCCAAGAGCTTCATCCCGGAGCGCTTCGTCGGCCGCCAGCCGGGCACCTACACCTGGATCCCCTTCGGCGGCGGCACCCGCCGCTGCCTCGCCGCCAGCTACGCGGAAATGGAGATGAAGCGGGTGCTGCGAACGGTCTTCTCGGAGGTCGACCTGCGGCCGGTCGAGAGCCGCTCGGAGCGGATGCGGAAAAGCGCGATCTCCTTCAGCCCCGACCGCCGCGGACTGGTGGTGGCGCAGCCGTGGTAGCCGCGACCGACCTGCTGATCGTCGGCGCCGGCGCCAAGGCGGCGGCGATCGCGGCCAAGGTCCACGTCGTCAACGAGCTCGGCCTCGGCCCGCTCTCGGTGACGATCGTCGAGAAGACCGAGCCGGCCGCCTCCTGGCTCGGCCGCAACGGGATGACCTCTGGTGAGGAGCCGCTGGCGATCCCGCCGATCAAGGACGTCGGCTTCCCGTACCAGAGCCACAAGCAGTTCGGCCCGGAGGCGGGCGACGCGATCGACGCCGCGCTCCTGTCGTTCAGCTGGCAGCGCTACGCGACCGAACGGGGCGAGTACGGGGGCTGGGTCAACTCGGGATCGCCCTCGGTCCGCCACCGCGACTACGGCGCCTACCTCAGCTGGGTGCTCGAGCGTGCCACCGAGGGGGTGCGGATCCACGGCGGCCGGGTCGAGGCGGTGACGATCGAGGACGACCCCGAACGCTGGTCGGTCGAGGTCGCCGAGCGGGCGGATCCCGTCGACCCAGAGCGCCACGTCGGCGGCGCCCTGCTCCTCACCGGGCCCGGCGTCCACCGCGCCCTGCCGCACGACCCCGCCGCGGCGCCGCGGCTCTTCCACTGCGACAGCCACCGCTCCGAGTTCGCCCGCGTCCCGGCCGAGGCGGAGGCCGAGATCGCGATCCTCGGTGGGGGA